>NZ_JAKGAP010000079.1 GCF_021532375.1 Paenibacillus alkaliterrae | reverse complement strand
TCCTAAATAAGTTTGCCTGGACCCATACATCCGGCAGACAACAGCTAATAAGGTTTCAGCAAACCTGACTTTCGTATCCAGTTTTCAAGGCGCAATTAGCTTTGAACTGATTTATATTCCCTGATAGCTCAGTTGGTAGAGCACTCGACTGTTAATCGAGTTGTCACAGGTTCGAGTCCTGTTCGGGGAGCCATTTACTGGAGAAGTGTCCGAGTGGTCGAAGGAGCACGATTGGAAATCGTGTAGGCTCTAACCGGGTCTCGAGGGTTCGAATCCCTCCTTCTCCGCCAGTATATGGCCCGTTGGTCAAGTGGTTAAGACACCTCCCTTTCACGGAGGTAACAGGGGTTCGAGTCCCCTACGGGTCACCAAAAAGAAAAAAGAGCTTGACTTTAGAAATGGACTTATGGTAAGATATAAAGGTCGCTCAAGACAATGGAGGATTAGCTCAGCTGGGAGAGCATCTGCCTTACAAGCAGAGGGTCGGCGGTTCGATCCCGTCATCCTCCACCATTCAATTAATAATGACGCGGGGTGGAGCAGCCCGGTAGCTCGTCGGGCTCATAACCCGAAGGCCGCAGGTTCAAATCCTGCCCCCGCAACCAATTCTTTACCTTTCGGAAGTTTCCGAGAATATGATGTGGAGCTGTGGTGTAGTGGCCCAACATGCCTGCCTGTCACGCAGGAGACCGCGGGTTCGAATCCCGTCAGCTCCGCCATTTCAAACATCAGGCTCGGTAGCTCAGTCGGTAGAGCAGAGGACTGAAAATCCTCGTGTCGGCGGTTCGATTCCGTCCCGAGCCACCATTTATTTTTGAACAAGTGAATATGCCGTTGTAGCTCAACTGGTAGAGCAACTGACTTGTAATCAGTAGGTTGGGGGTTCAAGTCCTCTCGACGGCACCACATGGAGGATTAGTGAAGTGGCTAAACACGGCAGACTGTAAATCTGCTCTCTCTGAGTTCGGTGGTTCGAATCCATCATCCTCCACCAGTTTACCTTAGGGGCATAGTTTAAAGGTAGAACAAAGGTCTCCAAAACCTTTGGTGTGGGTTCAATTCCTGCTGCCCCTGCCAATTGAATATTTAAACGTGGCGGTCGTGGCGAAGTGGTTAACGCATCGGTTTGTGGATCCGACATTCGGGGGTTCAATTCCCCTCGTCCGCCCCATTATTACAAATTAAGATGTAAATAATTGTTGGGGATTAGCCAAGCGGTAAGGCAACGGACTTTGACTCCGTCATTCTCAGGTTCGATCCCTGAATCCCCAGCCATTTATATGCGGAAGTGGCTCAGCGGTAGAGCATCGCCTTGCCAAGGCGAGGGTCGCGGGTTCGATTCCCGTCTTCCGCTCCAGTAATTTGGCGCCATAGCCAAGTGGTAAGGCAGAGCTCTGCAAAAGCTCTACCCCCAGTTCGAGTCTGGGTGGCGCCTCCACAAAGATTTTGCAAAAGAAAATATGTGCCCTTAGCTCAGCTGGATAGAGCGTTTGACTACGAATCAAAAGGTCAGGAGTTCGAATCTCTTAGGGCACGCCATATTTTTTCTGAATGCCGGTGTGGCGGAATGGCAGACGCGCGCGACTCAAAATCGTGAGGGAAACCGTGGAGGTTCGAGTCCTCTCACCGGCACCATAATACAAAAACATGACGCAACTGTAGAGTTCTGCAGAAGGCGTTTTTTTGTGTCTACTGAAATTACATTTAGAAAAAGACGGAAAAAGAAGAGCCTTTTTAGGGGCTCTTCTTTGACGGTGTTTGATCGTTGAGTTTCTTCAAATATCACACTTCACATCATTAGAATAACTTGGGCACCGCTTGTACACTCTCCGAGTAAACGGATCGTTAATTGGCGTGTGTGTTTCAGAGATGCTCTGCGACACAACCCCTCGCTTTCTTTTTAGCTAAGTGATTAAATAAATTCCTCTTGTAGTCCAAGCACCAAATGGTCCAACGGAACCATACCTCTCTTCACACCGTCAATAATATGATGCACCGATATCGGTGAGATTATACATTGAAAGGTCAAAATGAATTCATCAAGATACCCTAGTTCTATATAAGTTAAACTAATCAATCATACGAGATCAAGTCTGCACCGGCAGTATGAACTGGAAAAACTGCAGCTAATTTGTCTCAGACAGGCTCTATTAAAGCATTTAACGGGAAAATCAGGCGGTATTCACGAAAATAATCGCTCCTAGTGTCAAACTGACCACAATAGCGGGACAAATTCCAGTTAGGTTAAACCTATGCAATCTTAGTTCAACCTATATAGATAGCGCTTCCGCCGAAAATAAATCGTATTTCCTAGTGTTTTTTGACAATGCTTTCAACACGGACGCCGCCGTTGGCGTTGGAATTCGGTATATAGCATTTTGCTTTTTCTTAATTAGATACCGACATGAGTAACGGCTAGACGATGATACTGCTTATGTATGCATTGCCCCTGGAGGCGGGTCTTTCACTCGACCTAAGTCCAGTGCAGAAACCGCCAAAAGTCCGTTTTAACAAAGAGGAAATTGCTCTAAACTAAGTACATAAGCAAGAGCAACATCAACTGCACTGCAAACAAAAAAGAAAGAATTTTAATTGTTGAAAGGAGTGGAAAATAGACATGAATGGAAAAAGCGCATTAGGTGTATTGCTTGTCATAGTCGGCGGCATCGCATTACTTAATTTTATCGGAATCAACTTCGGCGCCGTACTTGGATTTTTGCTACCGTTTATCTTGATCGGACTAGGTATTGTCGGATGGGTGAACAGTAAGAAATGGATCGGTGGTATACTTATCGTAATTGGTGCGATTATGTTGCTGGGCAAGCTAGGCGGTATCATTATGCTGCTGCTTGCAATCGGATTGATCGTGGTTGGAATCGGCCTTTTCAAGAAAGATAAACGCAGAGCTTACTAGCGGATGTGAGTGATAATAGATCGGAGGATAATAGATGAGTATCATGAAACGTGTGCGTGACATTACGGTCGCGACATTAAATGAAAAATTAGAGAAATCGGAAGATCCGGTTCGCATGATTGATCAGTTTCTCTGGTCGACAAGAGAAGATATTATTCAAGCGGAAAAGCTTTATCAGCAATATGCCGGCCATAGCAATCATTTGAAGGCGCAATGGCTACAGGCAGAAAGTCAGAAGGAACGCCGCGAGAATCAAGCGCTGACCGCGCTCAAAGCGGGTGAGGAGCAATTGGCTCGAATCGCCCTGCATGAGAAGGCAACCTGCGAGGAGCGCTCATTGCAATACCGCGAGCTTTATGAGCAAAGCAGACAAAATACGCTGGATCTCGAGGATCAGCTGCGTGAGATGAGAAGTGAGTATCAATCGGTTTATGACAAGCGTGAATATTATGCGGCACGCATGGAGTCACTAAGACTTCAGCAGCGCATGAACAGCCGTTACAATAACGCCTTTGGCGAGCAAGGCGTACAGCCGGGAGCGGTATTCAGAAGGCTGGAGGATCGCATCAGCGGCATGGAGCATGAGGCCAAGAGCCTGCGAGATATTCGCAGAATGGGTCAGGAATTCGTATCGGAGGCGGGAAGCACCGTACAATCCGTTATAGAAAGAGAGCTTGAGCAATTGAAGCGAAAGCTTGAGAAAGAAGGATGGTCGTCTTGAGAAAACTATATCGTTCCTCGCGCGACAAGAAGCTGTTCGGCCTCTGCGGAGGATTAGCGGAGATGCTGAACGTAGACGCAACACTGCTGCGAATCTTACTTATTGTAGTGACGATTTTTACAAGCGGCGCCGTCATTCTGATATATATTATTGCCGGATTGGTTGTTCCTAAGGAACCGCCGCTCTATTCAAACTTTGGTCCAAACGGCTTCGGTAACGGATACGGCGGAGGCTACAACCCCGGTTGTGGACAACAATCGCAATTCGGGGGGCCGTACAAAAACGCGCCGCAAGCTCCTGGAGCATGGGGATCCGCACAACCGGAAGCTGCACATACCACTTCAACGCAATTCGATAGTATGATGGATGATTTGGAGAAAAAAGCACTGCGACGTGAAATTGAAGAATTGAAAGCCAAAATTGCTAAATACGAGAAGGGAGATTTATGATATGGGAATTTTCAAACGCATGAAGGATATGACAAAGGCATCGGTAAATGAGGCGCTGGACAAAATAGAAGATCCGATTATTATGCTTAATCAGTATCTGCGCGACATGGAGTCAGAAATTCATCAGGCTGAAGTAACGGTAGCGAAGCAAATGACCAATGAGCGCCGCATGAAGCAGCGCCTTGAGGAAGCCGTAAGCAGCGCAGCAGATCGAGAATCGAAGGCAGAAGCGGCTTTGAGAGCCGGCCAAGAGGAGCTTGCCCGCAAGCTGCTGGAGGAAAAGCTCTATTTTGACCAAAAGGTAACGGAATATATTGAATTGCATGCACAGTCGAAGACGCAAGCGGAAGAGCTTTTGCAGCAATTGCACGGCATGAAGGATGAGTTCTACCAATTGCGCAACAAGCGCAATGAGCTTGCATCCCGTGCTCAGGTAGCGAAAGCACAGAAGCAAATGGCGCAATTATCGTCGAACCATACGATTGACAGCGGCACTGCTTCACGCGGCTTCTACCGTATGGAGGAGAAAATCATGCAAATGGAGGCCGAGGCTGATGTGCTTCGCACGCCGTACTCCTACAGCGGTACAACAAGCGGATTTAATGCAGCAGACGCAGAGAAGCAGCGCAAGATCGATGAGCAGCTGCAAGCGCTCATGAATAAGCTGAGCCCAACCCCTTCCTTAAGCAAGACTCCATCGGAAGAATAGAAGAGCGAAGGATGGAAGAAGCGGACCGTTTGACGGTCTGCTCTTTCATGCGTTTATTGAATAAAACAGACAGTTCATTCGAAATAAATGGATACATAGAAGGAAGTGAGCCGTATGGCGCAAGGCAAGCCGAGCGATGAACCGAATCATGCGGCCCGCAGGCGGAATGTGAATGAAACGATATTATGGTTAATCATTATCGTCAGCTTAGTCGTAATCGTGCTGCAAGGAATCGGTTATGTTGAGCTGTTTACTCTGCAAGGTAAATGGGCGGTAATTGGGCTGTCCATCGTAGGAGCGGGTTTAGCCGCAGCCGCGTTTAACGGTTATTTGCAAAACTCGAGGCTTAAGGAAGCGATAAAGCGGCTATCGGAGCAGCCAAAGAAACGCCGGTATACGGTTACGCTGGATAATGGAGAGGCTGCGGACGACGAGATCGCGGAGCAGGAGCAGGCTGATCCGACCTGGACCGAGAAGGTGAAATTCACTGCGGTCATCGAAGAGCGGCAGCGTCTCGCGCGCGAGCTGCATGATGCGGTCAGCCAGCAGCTATTCGCAATCTCTATGACGGCTACCGCGGTAAGCCGGACGATCGAGCGGGATTGGGAACGGGCGAAGCGCCAGGTACAGCTTATTGAGGAAATGGCAGCAGTCGCGCAATCGGAAATGCGCGCTTTGCTGCTTCATCTGCGGCCGGTCCATTTGGACGGCAAAAATCTGGGGCAGGCGCTCACGATATTGGTGGATGAGTTGAAACAGAAGGTGCCGATGACCATTACGCTCGAGGTGGATGAAACGATTGTGCTGCAGCCTCAGGCTGAGGATCATCTTTTCAGAATCGCACAGGAGGCGCTATCGAATACACTGCGGCACTCGAAGGCGGAGAGAATGGACATCAGACTGCTGCGCAGCGGAAATCAAGCCCATATGAGCATACAGGATAGCGGGATCGGATTTGATCTCGAAGCGAAGAAGCAAACGTCCTATGGATTGCTGACGATGGAAGAGCGGGTCAATGAGCTTGGCGGGTCTTTGCAAATGACTTCAAAAGTTGGAGATGGAACTTTCATACAAATATGGGTTCCAATGGATGGTTTTGTGAAATGAAATGATGGAAAAGGTCATAAGATATAGATATTCGATAAAATAAGGGCGGTGTAAAGCGTGGAGGCGATGGAGCATTTAAGTCAGCCAATAAAGGTACTGCTTGTCGATGATCATGAGATGGTGCGGATAGGACTTGCGGCGGTGCTGGACACTGAGGATGGAATTGAGGTTGTCGGCGAAGCCAGCAACGGCATGGACGGCATTCGATTAGCGCAGGCGTACAAACCTGACGTTGTTCTGATGGATTTGGTCATGGATGGAATGGATGGGGTCGAGACAACGGCGAAGCTGCTCGAGCTTCACCCCGAATGTAAAGTAATTGTGTTGACCAGCTATTTGGACGACAGTAAGCTTTACCCGGTTATTGAAGCAGGTGCGTTCAGCTATCTGTTAAAAACCTCACGAGCTACCGAAATCGCCGATGCGATTCGTGCTGCAGCCCGCGGACAATCGGTGTTGGAGTCGCAGGTTGCGGCGAAAATGATGAATCGCTTCCGACAGCCTAAGCAGCAGGAGCAAGCCCCACTGCATAAGGAACTGACGGAACGCGAGATGGATGTGCTGAAGCGGGTGGCCCAAGGCCGCTCTAACCAAGAAATTGCCGATGAGCTGTTTATTGGCGTGAAGACGGTAAAATTCCATATTACGAATATTTTCAACAAGCTTGAGGTAGATGATCGTACGCAGGCGGCGATTTACGCACATAAGCAAGGGATTGCGGATTAACGGTATACGATTGGCGGCCGCCGATTATCGGGACTGATCGCCTGATTTGGATAAGGAAAGTACCTTTTGAAACAGCTGATCAATTTGATTGATATCAAAGACTGGAGTGGCAAAGCTTGGATCGGTACGGAAGTCAGCTTCGGACCATGCCGCGGCAGCGAGCGCATTGGTGGCTTGCTGAAGAAGTTCAAGGTCGGCAGCGGTTCGGATCATAATGATTTTAGGATAGGCAGCAGTTTTGAAGCCCTCTATAAGAATAACATCGCACTCTTTCATTTGTTCGATCAGACGATCAAGCGATTCCGTATGCTGCTTCAGGATTGCGGTTCGCTTCGATGATGTGATAGCCGTCATCTCAGCGCCCGCCGCCTGATGCTTCCACGTATCGGTTCCGGGCGTATCCATCTGAAAATCATGCGCGTCGCGCTTAATTGTACCAACTTTATATCCAGCTTGTTTAAAGCGCTCCGTCAACCGGCAAACCAATGTGGTTTTGCCGGTATTTTTGTATCCGACGATTTGAACGACTATCGGGGTTAGTAAGTGCGTTGACTGCATGGCGAGCTCCTTTGCCGAAGGCTTTACTGTGATTGCCATTAGTTTATCATACATTGTAAAATAAATGCTTAAGAAGCTGATGTGCGAGATGAGTCTGAAGTTAGAGGAGCAGGTGATGCAGGTGGTCAAGGAACTGGGTGAGGGAAGCGGTGCGGATGAGCTGATGTGGAAAGGGAATGCTGATGATGGCGGAGCGGAGAATCCGATGGAGAAGAAAAAGAGCGATGTATACGGAGCGGAGATGTTGACGGATACGGACAAGGCTGATGTTTGCAGAGCGGAGATGCTGAAGGTGACGGGAGAGGCTGCTGGCGGAGCAGAGAAGCGGGAGGAGCCGGATAGGGTCGGTGGAGGAGTGGCAGACGATCGGCTTGGCCGGTTTAATCGGCGGGCCGTGAAGGTGGGCGAGGCGCAGCAGCGGGTGCTTGCTGCTGCGGATGAGCAGCGGCTTGGCAGCGAGCTTGTGCCGCTGCGGGCCAGCGGCGGCCGAAGGCTCGCGCAGACGCTGCACGCGACAAGCGATTGGCCGCCCTTCGCGCGCTCGGGCCTCGACGGCTATGCCGTGCGCGCGGCGGATGTGGCGCATGCAACGCCGGAGCAGCCGGCGACGCTGCGCGTCGTTGACTCGGTCGCGGCGGGCGGACTCGCCCTCGCGGCCGTGGAGGCAGGCACTGCCGTGCGCATTATGACCGGCGCGGCTGTGCCTGCCGGGGCGGACGCGGTCGTCATGCTGGAGCAGACCGCGGACGCCATTCTGGCCGATGGCTCGGCGGCGGTGCTGATCAAGCGCGCCGGCTTGCCAGGCCAGAACATAGCGCCCCAAGGCGAGGAATTTCGCCTTGGGGGCGCTTTGGCTTTGCCCGGCACGGTTGTGCGGCCGGGCCATGTTGCGCTGCTCGGCACGTTCGGCTATGCCGATGTGCCGGTGCACAAGCAGCCGCGCGTAGCGGTGTTCGCGACCGGCAGCGAATTGCTGCCGGTTGAGGCGTCGCTGGCGCCGGGGCAGATCCGCGACAGCAACAGCTGCATGGTCGCGGCCATGGCAGAGCAAAGCGGCGCCGTACCGATCCTATGCGGCACGCTGCCCGACGATCCGAATGCGGTCGCGGCTGCTCTCGCCCGTGTGTGGGAATCCGCCGATCTTATCATTACGACCGGCGGAGTGTCCGTCGGAGATTTCGACGTGATGTCCGTTATCTTCAGGACGATCAAGAACGGAAGCTGGGCTAGCATGAGACAAGCAGCTTCCGGCGACCTGCCTCTATCGACCGACAGCTATTCGGATGATGAGCTGCATTCGCAGACAGATAAAGTCGCAACGCCTATTCAGCTTGGCAAGGAGGCTGGCAGTCGATTGCTCTTCGATCGCGTGGCGATGAGACCGGGAAGTCCGACATCGGCGGCTGTCCTCGAGGGAAAGCTGCTATTCGCATTATCGGGTAATCCTGGAGCTTGCTTCGTCGGGTTCGAGTTGTTCGTCAGGCCGGCGCTGCTGCGGATGCAGGGAGCCTCGGACGCGTTGCCGCGTACCGTCACTGCTCAGTTGCTTACACCCATAGACAAGCCTAGTCCGCATGACCGTTTTGTTCGGACCCGGTTACTTTCCCAGCCGGATGGACGCTTATCCGCAGATCCGCTTGCCTTCTCAAAATCAAGCATGACGGCATCCATCGCCGATGCCGACGGTCTGGCCGTTATTCCGGCAGGGGCAAAAGGTGCCGATGCGGGTGATAGGATCGAGGTTATCCTTATCCCTTAAGCTCGAAGTATTTATACTTATATAGCAGGAAATAACGGGGAGATAGCCGAATACATCAGTCATGTGTAGCTCCAATTTCGACCTTTATAAATACCGGTTGAGGATTAGCCCCACATAAGGCAGCGGCATGTAAGCTTGCAAAGCACCATAATAGGCCGTGTAAGGAAGGGTGGTTGAAAGCTGCAGTTGGAGTAGATCAACGGCTCTGCGCGGATCGGAATAGGCAAGAGCATTTTTGAGACCTGTAAGAAATCCGTCAGATCCAAGCAGCAGCCGCTTCAGGCGCTGGGTCCCGGCCGGTTTTTCCAGCGAGGGAAGAGATGCTTGAACGTCGACTAAGCTTTTTGCATCTGCCGGACAAGCCTTGACAGAATCGATGATCCATTTTTCATATTTATGATCCCTGTACAAACCAATCTCGGCTGCGGCCGGATGGCACAGCGCAAGCTCGACAGCTGCCCATAGCTCGGGCTTCAAATCAACGGCATGCTGCTTGTACCGGTGGTCTAACCGATTAACGATATCAGCCAACTTCTGCAAGCTGTCCTCGATCGGGAGCTCTAAATGAAGCTGCCTGCTTAGCTGACAAGTCATCCGGTCCAGCTCATACTGTGCTTGTTTGGCATGGCACACCCATGCTGCCGCGCTGTCTGCGGCCTGCCGATAATACCGGATCCACTCATCTTCGCATTCAGGAGGCAGCTGGGCTTCACCATTGCGATACGGGAAATAGGCATAGGGAGTCACGGCCTGAATCGGCGCGTACACCTTTGTCCGTTCAATGGCTCTAATCGAGCGAATGGTTGTATTCATCATTAAAGCCCTCCCTGAATAAAAGGAATGAGTTCAGCGTCAGCATACTATATATCTATCGAAAAGACTGGCGAAACCTGTCAGGATGATGAACCTCTTTTCAATTCAAAGAAAAAAAGCGGCATCTCTCCGCCGAGATGAACCGCTTGGTGTATTACAGCAATAAAAACAGGAATGCGATTAGCGCAATATCGAGCGCCAGCGCTCCGCCCCAAGGGTAATAAGGCTGCGGTCCATAATAGTAGGGGGCGTAAGGATAGGCTTGCGTTTCCGCTTGCGCCTGCCCGGACTTATGTTTCTCCCCTTTCTTATCTTTACCGCCTTTTTTCTTCTTTGAAACCTGCGGCTGAACCTTGTTCAGCATCGCCTCTGCTCCGCCGCCCATTTCCGCATTAAGCAGCAATTTGCCGCTCTTGCAGGAGCTGAGTATGCCGACGTGACGTGAACCGTCGTTCATGATGACGCATACCGGAAGCCCGCAATACTGATTCACGACATCCTCTTGCATGGGATAGATTTGTTCCATACGTCTTTTGATACCTCCTAAATTTTTTATGCGTTTATTCAATCCTGCAACCAGTGTATTCACCTACAGGCTAACGTGTATGGATGTTTACCCATTCAGAGAGAATAGGAGAGTGAAAATCATGTACGTTCCAAAGGAACATCTGCCAGTCAAAAAACGGCTAACCGCGCAGCAGCGCTCTAAACGAACGAAAGCCGGCGTATGGCTTGCCTTTATCGTCCTTGCTATAGGTGCTGCATGGGGAGTATGGGAGGCGGAGCGGGCGCCAAGAGATGCCACGACGGCCGAGCAAATGCTTCAACACGATTTGCAGGCCTTATGGACATGGAGTGATGATCAGTTAAAGAACGGCTCTATGGGCGCTGACTGGACAGTACGGTGGAATGCGACCGGCAAGAGCGGAACGATGATGGAGCTGGCAAGCAAGCTGCTTACGGACGAGAAAGGGAAATCCGTGGACAAGCTTTTGCAAAATGAAGGCAGAACGGTTACAGGTACAGTTCCGGCATATGGAGGTCGTATTTCGATTAGCATCGTTGAAGAGGGCGAAGACCGCGAGCAGCTTATGCTGCTGCTTGAAACGGTTCATGCGCAGCCGCTGGAAAAGAAAAATTTGCTTGAGGCGACAGCCTCGATCTCGGAGGAGCTGGTAAGCAGCGGCGCGTCGTTTACAAGCAGTATGAAGGTTCAGGGACCTTCGATAAGCGGCCAGGCTGTACAGGAGCTGAGGAAGCTGGCAAATGCCCAATCGATCGACCGTTACGAGGACGGCGGAACGGTAAGCGAAACCTTTTATTCGGGCATGCTTCGTTCGACAATCGACACGGGTAGCGGAAATTTAGCGAATCTGCAGATCGCTCTGCACAAAGTGACAAATTCCGATTATGCCGATTTGACGATCGGAATACCTGTTATTACAGGCGATTACAGCAGCGCGGCTGCCAATCAGCCTTAAACTTAAGCGCTGTGATCAGAAGAATTTGCTTTCCTTATCAGTAATTTTTATGACCTGTTGAATAGCGAATTAAGGATGAATATGCTAAACTACATATCATGTATAGATGTATAAAAATTCACAGGAAAGAATGAGGCAAATGACCTACACTAATAATTTTGAATCCGTCTCCGCAGAGGGCGCAGTCTATTACCTGTTCGGAGCAACAGGCGATTTGGCACGGCGCAAGCTGTTTCCAGCCCTTTTCAGTTTATATAAAGAAGGCAAGCTTTCGGAAAACTTTGCCGTAGTCGGCCTAGCTCGCCGTCCGCGGACGAATGAACAGTTCCGTGCAGATTTGTACGATTCAATCGTTGAATTTTGTCGTTACAAAGCGGGCGATGCCGAGCTTTGGAATCGTTTTGCCGAGCATTTCGTTTATATGTCCTTGGATATTAACGATGTCGAGGGCTTCCGCGAGCTCAGCCGCTTGTCGGAGCAATTAGACGCGAAGTTCAATATTCCCGGCAACCGTTTATTTTATTTGGCGCTCGCTCCGTCCCTGTTCGGACCGGTATCGTTTAATTTGCGCGATGGAGGCTTGCTGGAATCCAGCGGCTGGCACCGCGTAGTCATCGAGAAGCCTTTCGGCTACGATCTTCCGTCCGCCCAGAAGCTGAACGAGCAAATTAATCAAGTGTTCAAGGAAGAGGAAATTTATCGGATCGACCACTACTTGGGCAAGGAAATGGTTCAGAACATTCAAGTCATTCGCTTTGCCAATGCATTTTTTGAACCATTGTGGAACAATAATCATATTGCAAATGTACAAATTACGCTGTCCGAAACGGTAGGCGTCGAGGATCGCGGAGGCTATTACGACAAATCGGGCGCTTTGCGCGATATGGGCCAAAACCATATGCTGCAAATGCTCACGATGATTGCGATGGAGCCGCCTAGCCGTTTGCATGGTGAAGATATTCGCGATGAGAAGGTTAAAGTGCTTCGTTCGCTGCGCAACTACACGTCCAGCGACGATGTTCGCGCGAAGGTCGTGCGCGGTCAATACAGCGAAGGCAGCCTAAGGGGCAGGGAGCTTCCCGGCTATCGCCAAGAGGATTCCGTCAATGAGGAGTCGACGACGGAAACTTATTTTGCCGCGAAGGTATTCGTCGATAATTTCCGCTGGGCAGGTGTGCCGTTCTATATTCGTACGGGGAAACGTCTGCCGGTCAAAACGACCGAGGTCGTCATCGAATTCAAGTCGATGCCGCAAAACGTACTGTTCGCGCAGCGTCATGACCTGGCTCCGAATTTGCTCGTCATTCGCGTAAACCCGCTTGAGGGCATATATATTAAAGTAAATGCAAAAACGCCGGGCGAGAACAATTCTGTACAGCCGGTAGCCATGGAATTTTGCCAAAGCTGCCAAATCGGCTTGAATACGCCTGAAGCTTACGAGCGTCTCATTCATGATGCGGCACGCGGCGACTCCACATACTTCACGCGCTGGGACGAGGTTTCCCAGGCATGGGCGTTCGTGGATCGTATTGCGCAGGCATGGCGCGAAGAGAAAAGCGATTTGAAGCATTATCCGGCAGGATCCTGGGGCCCTGAAGCAGCGAACCAGCTGCTGGCAGAAGACGGCTTCCACTGGTGGCCGGTTAACGGACAAGAGGAAGATAACGTTATTTGGGTATCGAACAGCGGCAAATAAGCGCCGGAGTATGCTCTGCATAATGAAGGGAAGACAAGCATGAGCCAAACTTTAAGTGAAGAAATTAAACAGGAAGTAGAGAAGCGGCGTACGTTCGCCATTATTTCTCACCCTGACGCAGGGAAAACGACCCTGACCGAGAAGCTCCTCCTATTTGGAGGAGCCATTCGGCTTGCAGGGTCCGTCAAGGCGCGCAAAGCGAGCCGTCATGCCACATCCGACTGGATGGAAATCGAGAAGCAGCGGGGAATCTCGGTAACGTCGAGCGTAATGCAGTTCGATTATTTGGGTCACCGCGTTAACATTCTCGATACGCCCGGTCACCAAGATTTCAGTGAGGACACCTATCGGACGTTGACCGCCGCGGATAGCGCGGTCATGCTTATCGACGTCGCCAAAGGCGTCGAGGCGCAGACGATCAAGCTGTTCCAGGTTTGCCGCAAGCGCGGCATCCCGATTTTTACGTTTATAAACAAGCTGGACCGCGAAGGGCAAAGTCCGTTTGAGCTCATGGAGGAGCTTGAGCGTGTGCTCGGCATCCGTTCGGTACCGATGAATTGGCCGATCGGCATGGGCAGAGAACTTTGCGGCGTATACGACCGCATGAAGACCCAAGTGGAGCTGTTCCAGGGCAACGATCATTCGATAATCGAAGTGAAGCCTGTGAGCGACTATAACGATCCGGTTATTCGTGAGATGGCAGGCGATTATTTGACCGACCAGCTTATTCAGGATTTGGAGTTGCTGGACGTTGCGGGCGATCCGTTCGATTTCGAAAAGGTGCAAGCCGGCGAGCTGACTCCGGTCTTCTTCGGAAGCGCAGTGAACAACTTCGGCGTGCAGACATTCCTTGAGAATTTCCTGCAGTTGGCGCCGAAGCCGACTTCGCGCGTCAGTACGACAGGCGTCGTTCAGCCAACGGACGAGAAGTTCAGCGGTTATGTCTTCAAAATTCAAGCGAACATGAATCCGGCGCACCGCGACCGGATTGCGTTCCTTCGTATTTGCTCCGGCCGCTTCGAGCGGGGGATGAGCGTGCGTCATGTACGAAATGGCAAGGACATTAAGCTGTCTCAGCCGCAGCAATTTCTTGCACAGGACCGGGACATTGTCGATACCGCCTATCCAGGCGACATTATCGGATTGTTCGACCCTGGTATTTTCCGCATAGGGGATTCATTGTCGCAGGGTTCGGAGGTCGTATTCGATGAGCTTCCGACGTTTTCTCCGGAAATTTTCGCAAAGGTGACCGTTAAGAACGCGCTCAAGCATAAGCAGTATCAGAAAGGAATCGATCAACTAACGGAGGAGGGCACCATTCAGGTGTTCCATTCGACGGGCAACTTCGACGAGACGATTCTAGGTGTAGTCGGACATCTTCAATTCGAGGTGTTCGAGCATCGCATGAAGGCGGAGTACGGCGTAGACATTCAGCTGCACCGGATGCAATTCCAATTCGCGCGTTGGATCGTCGATGACAAGATCGACCCAAGCAAATTTAGAATCAATACGACGCTCGTGAAAGACAAGAAGGGCAATTACGTCGTATTGTTCGAAAATGAGTATGCGATGCGGACGGCGATTGACAAAAATCCGACGTCCAAGTTTTTGGAAACCGCTCCTTAAGGGTGAGGCTATAACGGATTTGAACAGGCATCCTCAGCTAAAAGCGAAGCAACGCTTGCAGCAGGGGATGCCTTTTGATTATACAGGCTGCGTATGGTGCTAATTTATAGCTTTACTCGTATAATAAATGGATAAATGATGAATAGGTGGCTAGGCATCCATGAAAACAATTATGTTCACCGGAGGAGGATCAGCCGGTCATGTTACCGTTAACTTGGCACTGATCCCCCGATTTCTGGAAGAGGGCTGGACGGTCCAATATATCGGTTCGGAGAACGGTATCGAACGGAAGCTTATCGCCTCCGTACCAGAGGTGAAGTATTTCCCGATTTCGACCGGTAAGCTTAGAAGGTATATGGATATTCAAAACGTCAAGGACCCGTTTAAGGTGGTCAAAGGGCTATATCAAGCCTACCGGTTGATAAAGACGAACAAACCGAATGTTATTTTCTCAAAGGGCGGTTTCGTCTCCGTTCCGGTTGTTATTGGCGCTTGGCTTAACAAGGTGCCTCTCCTCATTCATGAGTCGGATTTAACGCCAGGGCTGGCGAATCGAATCTCGATACCTTTCGCGTCCGGCGTATGCACAACCTTCCCGGAAACGGGAGACATGCTAAGAGGCGGAAAGAGCCGGCACGTCGGCGCGGTCATTCGCGAGGAAGTGAAGCAGGGGAATGCCGATCGAGGCCGAACGTTCTGCGGCTTCACGAGGAGCAAGCCGGTTATTCTGATCATGGGCGGCAGCCTTGGCGCTCGCAAGATCAACCAGACGGTTAGGCATGCGCTTACCCGGCTGTCTAAGTCCTATCAAATCGTACATTTATGCGGCAAAAATCAGGTGGATCCATCGATTACAATGACTGGATACAAGCAATTTGAGTACGTCAACGAGCAGCTGCCGGATGTGCTTGCGATGACCGATGTCGTCGTATCGCGGGCGGGCTCAAATTCGATCTACGAATTTCTGGCGCTCAAAAAGCCGATGCTGCTCATTCCGCTTACGAAGGAACAAAGCAGGGGAGATCAAATACTAAATGCGCAATCGTTCGAGAAATTGGGCTACTGCAATGTTTTATATGAGGAGAAGCTAACGGCCGACACCTTGATTCAGGGCGTCGAGCGCCTTTATGATAATCGGGAGGCATTTGTCGAGAGAATGAGCCTGAGTGAGGATACGGATGCATCAGCTGCCGTATTCGAGTGGATTAATGAAATCGCCAGGAAGTAGCGCGGGCAAGTCTAAATAGCAAATAAGAAAAAGCGGTACTGAACGTTATCTGCAGCGTTCAGGATCGCTTTTTTAATGAGAGGGAAAGAATAGGTGAATCCGTTATTGACGCTAAACCGTTTTCATGCCATAATGTACGCGTGTACATTAAACTGATATTTTGACATTAGCGAATAAAAGCATTACAGGAGGCAATCCATTATTAGCAGGAAAGAAGTTGCGAAGCTGGCCGGTGTCTCTGAGGCGACTGTGTCCAGAGTACTGAACAATGTCGGCCCGATGAAAGAGGAGACGCGCAAGCGCGTGCTGCAGGCGGCAGCGCAGCTCGGCTACGTGCCAAATGCGCTCGCTCAGCAATTCGCCAGGCGGAAAAGCGGCAATATCGGGGTTGTTTTACCGTTCGTGCCGAAGGTCCACTTATTCTCGACCTATTACTTCTCGGAAATATTGAGCGGAATTGGTGAGACGGCGAAGCGCTGCGGCTATGATTTGCTGCTTATTTTCAGAGAGCCGGACGGGGCGAGAGATTACGCAAAGCTATTCCGCACGCAGAAGATCGACGCCTGTATTGTACTTGGCTCGCAAAATGTGCCTGAGGAGCGTGCAGCTCTTGCGGAGCTCAAAGAAGGAGGCTTCCCGTTTTGTCTGGTTAACCAGCGTTATGACGAGGAACAATACGAAACGGTCGATGCTGATCACTTTGACGGCAGCAAGGAAGCGGTCCGCCATTTGGTCGAACAAGGGAAGCGCAAAGTAGCATTCGTAAATGGTCCCGCTCAATATTCCAATAGCGCTGATCGATTGCTAGGCTATAAGGCAGCGCTCTCGGAGGCAAGCATACCATACGAGGAGCAGCTTGTTTATGTGGGCAACTACAGTAGAAAAAGCGGCTATGAGTTGGCAGGGCGCATGGCGGAGGGAATTCATGCAGGCTGCATTGATGCGGTTTTTGCGGGGAATGACCGAATGGCGATCGGGCTTATACAGGGCTTACGCGAACTTGAGCTTGAAGCGGGCCAGCATTATGCTCTCGTTGGCTATGACGACTCCGATGGCTCGCGAATTATTAGCCCGCGGCTTTCGACGGTAGCGGTTCCTTTTTACGAGATGGGGAGAATTGCCGCGGCGCGGCTGCTTGACTCGAGTAGCAGGAATCCGTCCTCGGATACGAATCTCGATATTCTGCCCGTCAGCTTTATTAACAGGGAAACATCTTAAAACATGAGAGGCGGTTATTTAATGGATAAGATTAGAGTTGGTATGGTTGGTTACAAGTTTATGGGCAAAGCGCACAGTAACGCCTATCGCGCGCTGCCGATGTTTTTTCCGGATTCGATTAAGCCGGAAATGAAAGCGATTTGCGGACGCGACCCGGAAGGCCTGGAGAAGGCGCGCGTGCAATTCGGCTGGGAAAGCTCGGAAACCGATTGGAAGAAGCTTGTTGCACGGGATGACATCGATTTGATCGATATTAACGCGCCGAGCGACGCGCATAAGGAAATTGCGCTTGCAGCGGCGGCGGCAGGCAAGCATCTGTTCTGTGAGAAGCCGCTTGCGCTAACGCTTAAGGATTCCCGCGAAATGCTCGAGGCGGCAGAGAAAGCCGGCGTGAAGCATATGGTTGGTTTTAATTACCGGTTCGCTCCAGCCGTACAGCTTGCGAAGAAGCTTGTGGAAGATGGGCGTATTGGGAAAGTCTATCACTTTCGTTCTGTTTTCTTGCAGGATTGGATCATTGATCCGAACTTTCCGCTCGTATGGCGTCTGCAGAAGGAAATCGCAGGCTCCGGCTCGCATGGCGATCTTGGCGCGCATTTAATTGATATGGCTCGTTTCCTGGTTGGCGAGTTCAATGAGGTTATGGGTATGAGCGAGACGTTCATTAAAGAACGCCCGATTGCCTCGGCAATGACGGGGCTTAGCGCGAAGGGCAGCGCGGATGCGCCGCGCGGGGAGGTTACTGTCGATGATGCGACCTTGTTCATGACGCGTTTCGAGAATGGCGCGCTTGGCAGCTTCGAGGCTACGCGGTTTGCTGCGGGCCATCGCTGTACGAACAGCTTCGAAATTAACGGCAGCAAAGGCAGCATCAAGTTTGATTTCGAGCGCATGAACGAGCTTCAGGTTTATTTTACGGACGATGCTGAGGATGTTCAAGGCTTCCGACGCGTGCTTGCGACGGATCCGGCGCATGCGTATATGGACGCTTGGTGGCCTGCCGGACATACGATCGGTTACGAGCATACGTTCACTCATGAGATTCATGAGCTGATGCAGGCTTTCGCGGAGGACCGCCAGCCAGTGCCGAACTTTGTGGACGGCGTGAAGTGCCAAGAGGTGCTTGAGGCGGTAGAACGTTCAATCGAGGAGCGCCGCTGGGTTTCCATTAACGAATTAGCTTAGTCAGCTTATAAAATAAATCGGTTAGCGGAGAGGCTGGTAGATGAGATGAAAAAAGCTTTAATCGTATGGGGCGGTTGGGACGGCCATCAGCCTAAAGAGGTCGCGGAAATATTCCGCGAGGTGCTCGCTGCAGAGGACTTCGAGGTGGAGGTGTCTGACACGCTAGAAGCTTTCGCCGATGCAGAAAAACTAAAGGGACTGGATCTGATCGTTCCCGTATGGACGATGGCCCGTATCGATCAGAAGCTGGTGGATAATGTATCCGCTGCCGTGCAAAGCGGGGTTGGACTTGCGGGCTGCCATGGCGGCATGTGCGATTCATTCCGCGAAAACGTGGACTGGCAATTTATGACCGGCGGCCAATGGGTCGCGCATCCGGGCAATGACGGCGTGGAGTATACCGTTAATATTAACAATTCATCAAGCCCGCTCACTGAAGGGATCGAGGATTTTGTTGTGAGCTCGGAGCAATATTATCTGCATGTCGATCCTGCAGTTGAAGTGCTTGCCACGACTCGTTTTCCCTTAACGCCGGGACCTCATTCCTTGAACAAAGCGGTCGATATGCCGGTGGTTTGGACCAAACGTTGGGGAGTAGGACGGGTTTATTACAACTCACTGGGCCATCATGCGGACATTATGGAGATCGCGACAGTGAAGGAGCTTATGCGGCGCGGCTTCTTGTGGTGTGCGGAGGGTAAAGCTAAGGCTGCAGCAGCAGGCTCAGGCGTAGCAGCTTACAGCGGCATGGCGGATAATCAATTATAGGACGAGGGACTGACAAACATGGAAAAAATAAAAGCAGGCATTATTGGGACAGGCAATATTAGCGGCATTTACTTTGATAACGGCAATCGCTTCGATGCGCTTCATGTTGTAGCTTGCGCAGATTTGGACGTGGACCGCGCGAAAGCGAAGGGCGAGGAGTTTGGCGTTCGCGGTAGCTCAGTGGAGGAGCTGCTGGCCGATCCGGAAATTCAATTGATTATTAATTTGACGATCCCTCAGGCTCACGCTTCCGTTTGCTTACGCGCGCTAGAAGCGGGTAAACATGTTTATGTGGAAAAGCCGTTCGCGGTTACGCGCGAGGAGGCGCAGGAGGTATTGGCGCTTGCGGAGAAGAAAGGATTGCTAGTTGGCAGCGCGCCGGATACGTTTCTAGGCGGAGGCATTCAGACGAGCATTAAGCTGATCGAGGACGGCTGGATCGGCACTCCGATCGGCGCTACCGCATTTATGGTAAGCGGCGGGCACGAGTCCTGGCATCCGGCTCCTGATTTTTACTATCAAAAGGGCGGCGGCCCGATGTTTGATATGGGACCTTATTATTTGACGGCTTTAGTGGCCATGCTTGGACCGATTACCCGTGTAACAGGCTCGGCGCGTATTTCATATCCAGAGAGAATGATTACAAGCCAGCCGAAGTACGGACAGAAAGTCCAGGTTGAGGTGCCGACGCACATAGCCGGCGTTATAGATTTCGCATCCGGCCCGATCGGCACGCTGCTCACAAGCTTTGATGTCAAGGGCGGGTCAATGCTGCCGCGTATTGAAGTATACGGCAGCGCGGGCACAATGCAGGTGCCGGACCCTAACACCTTTGGCGGCCCGATCCGTATATGCCGCGCCGGCTCGAAGGAATGGTCGGATATTCCTCTAACTTTCGGATATACGGAAAATGCCCGCGGCGTTGGAGCAGCCGATATGGCCAAAGCGATTCAAACCGGCCGCAAGCATCGCGCGAACGGGGAGCTTGCTTATCATGTTCTTGAAGCGATGCACGGCTTCCATGACGCTTCGGAGCAAGGCGTGCACTATACGATGAAGAGCACATGCGAGCGTCCTGCTCCGTTGCCGCTTGGCTTGCAGCCATTTTGCTTAGACTAATGAAATAGAAAAGCTTTCTAAGTAGAACAAAAAAACAGAGCGGGAATCGCTCTGCTTTTTTTGTTCTATTATTATTCGAGCCAAGCATCTACTTTGTCCTTGTTCTGCTCCACCCATGCTTTAGCCGCCGCTTCAGGCGTTTGGCCTTCCTATATTTGAATCATAACTGCGGCCATATCGTCCGTCGACCAGTTGAACTTATCGAGAAATGCGTAAGCCTCCGGTCGATGAAATGACGCCGGGTACAACACCGAGCGAGAAAAAGGTGACGGCTGGTAGCAAATAAACGAATGCCGGCATCGTCTGCATGAAGTCGAGCACGGGCGTCACAATTTTCTGAATGCTGTTTTTGCGTGCGCAGGTTTTCAATGATCAGCAGGCCGAGGAGTGTGAATAACGCCATTTTCCATTTGCCGATAAACCATGCGAGAGCGGTAAATAATAGGATAAGAACGAGAACCGGAATCCAGTTCAGTACCGCTTCGAGTCCGTTAACAGTCTCGCCGACGACAAGCCGAATCAATTGGAACAGCGGCTCAAAATTTGTTTCAAGCCAGCTCTCCAGCCATTCGATCCAGTCGGCGAGCGGTATATTAGGCAGATTCATGCTGATCACCAACCTCTAACAACGAATTTCCCGATAAAGCCGCAAGTACGGCGCCTTTGATCACGATCCCCTTTAACCGGCCGCTCTCATCCGTTATGGAGACGGGGAATCTGGAATTGCTCATTAGTTCAAATAATTCATGAAGCAGCGTCTCCGGCACAGCGGTCGGCGCTTCCCGATCCATCGCTTCCTCTAGCTTGAGCCCGTTCTTAATCGCATTTGAAGCATCATCCGCCGTAATGACGCCGAGCAGGCGCATTCCCTTGTCGACCACGTATAAGCTGGAAACACCGCGGTCCCGCATAAATTGCAAGGCAACGCGAGGTCCTTTTTCCAGCGTTATCGTCTCGGCCTTCACCATGACATGCGAAGCGGTAAGCACCTTGGACAAATCGACGTCTTCGACGAACCGCTCCACATATTTGTTGGCGGGCTGCATCAATATTTCTTCGGGCGAGCCGATTTGGACGATGCTGCCGTCTTTCATTAGGGCGATTTGATCGCCAATTCGCAATGCCTCATTTAAATCGTGAGTGATAAATACGATCGTTTTTTTCATTTTCGACTGCAGCTCAAGCAGTTCGTCCTGCATATCCTTGCGGATAAGCGGGTCGAGCGCGCTGAATGCTTCGTCCATTAATAGCACATCCGGATCGTTTGCGAGCCCTCTAGCGAGTCCGACACGCTGCTGCATGCCGCCGCTTAGTTGATCGGGACAGCTGTTCTCCCAGCCTTTTAACCCGACGAGCTAAGTCTAGCTGGTTATCTTTGTAAAGGTCAAAAGGCGTGAGTTGTCGTATACTTTGTACAGTTTTAACTTTACGTACTTTATATACCGTATTCTCGTGATAACTCCCTTTTTCATGCAAACAGTATTCTTTACATATAGCGAAGCATTTGTTTACAATACTTGTAGCAGCATTGATAGTGGTATTTCACTCCTTGGGAGGAAAGATATGAATGAACTTGAGGCCTTAACAGACGAGCAGAGAATGAAGCTGCACAACACGCGCAGACGAGTTATTGAATCAATTGGTAAAAATATGGATTTATACGGCATTACGTTATCCATTGGCCATTTATACGGAAATATGTATTTTAATCAGGAGCCGGTAACGCTCGACGAGATGAGCGAGACGATGGGCATGAGCAAGACGTCGATGAGCACGGGTATGAGGACGCTGCATGATTTGAAGATGATTAATAAAGTATGGGGCAAGGACTCGCGAAAGGATTTGTACGAGGTGATGCCGGACTGGCATAAAAATTTCGCGGACTATTTCACGATCAAGTGGAGGAAGGCCGTTGAACAGAACATGAGCGCGCTGTCTCGTTCTATAAAGGAGATCGTTGAGCTTAAGCAGCAATATGCCGACGATACTGATTTCGTGCAGATTTTAAATAGCGATACGCAAAAGATCGATGAAGCGTTGAAGTATTACAACTGGCTGGAACGGCTGATTGACTCGTTCGAAACCGGCGAAATATATCGTTTTATTCCGAAAGAAGAAGCATAAAACAAATGGGTAAGGGGACGACCGAATCGATGAGTGACCACATGTTGACTAGCATTGACCCTTTGATCGTATTAAACGGAAATGTAGTGCTTCCGAATGAGGTTGTTCAGGCTGCGGTAGCTGTAAAAGACGGTCTTATTGAGGCGGTTCTTTCCGATGCTGCGGATATTGAGGAATGGCTCCGGATTCATCCGAAGGCAACGATTCTGGATGCGCAGCAGCGTTATGTGCTGCCAGGCTTGATCGATATCCATTGCGACGCCATTGAGAAAGAAGTGCAGCCGCGGCCGAATACGCTGTTTCCGTTAAATATGGCATTGCTTGAGTTCGAAAGGAAGCTGCCGGTACATGGCATTACGACGATGTATCACTCCCTGTCTCTGGGCGTTGGATTAAGCTTGCGCGGCGATCATTTGCTAACGGGAATGGTCGAGCATATACATGGTTATCGCAGCAGGCGTTCCATGATTCGCAATCGAATCCATTTGCGGTTCGAGATGTCTCATTTGGCTGGGATGCCTATCGTAGAACGATATTTGAAGGAGAAGACTATCGATTATTTATCGTTTATGGATCATTCTCCCGGGCAAGGACAATATCGTGAGCCGGGCTCATTCGAACGTTACGTGATGAAAAATCAGGGCGTGAATGCAGATGAGGTACGCATCATTGTGGAGGAACTTATTGAACGCAGGCAGCAGGTGAACCGTGAGCATTTGCTTCGGCTGAGCAGTCTCGCAGCAGCGAATGGCATAGCAATCGCTTCGCATGACGATGACTCGGTGAAACAGGTTGAGGAGTCGATTGAACTCGGCGTTTCCGTCTGCGAATTCCCCATTAATTTAGAGACCGCGATCCATGCGGTCAGCAAAGGACTGCGCGTATGTGTCGGCGCTCCGAATGTCGTAAGAGGCGTGTCGCATGATAAAAATATGCGGGCAGTCGATGCCATTCATGCGGGAGCAGCGGATATTTTGTGCTCGGATTATCATCCTTCGTCGATGCTTGCAGCCGTGTTTAAGCTGTTTGACGAAGGTACGGCTGCTTTGCCTGCGGCTGTTCGCATGGCGACGCTGCACCCGGCGGAAGCATTGGGCGCCGATAGCGAGCTTGGCTCCATCGAGTCAGGCAAAGCGGCCGATCTTATCGTTGTGGGTCGTTATGATAATCTGCCGTGGGTTACATCTGCCATTGTTGGAGGCAAACCTGTTTATGCAGCGGCAGTTCGTTATTGAGACGGATTAGCGTTCTCGGAGTGGTGAAGATGTTTATACAGGGAATCCACCATACGGCTTTGCTCCGGCTCGGATGATTGCTGCCAGATCATTTCAAACAGCACCCCAAGTCCAGGCAGAGCTCGCTCGTCGGCTCCAATTGATTCTTCGATGACCTCCGACAGCTCTTGGGTTGAGTTTTCTTGCACTCGCATAACGATCGCTTGCCGCAAATCTATAGTTTGCATCTTGAATAACCTCCTGCCGCATTCGAATTTACTTATTTACTTTGTCCACTGGCCATGTTTTTCATCCTAATAAGCCGGCTATGTTATACTGTGGAGATACTGCAAAAATCATCCTGTAAGGAGGATTTCATAACGATGGCGAAGAAACAATATGCGGTAATTGGTATGGGACGTTTTGGCTCCAGTGTAGCTAAAGAGCTAACGCAGATGGGCTTTGAAGTGCTGGCAATCGATTCAAGCGAGCAGCGCGTTCAAGAGGTAGTTAATACGGTTACTCATGCTGTGTCAGCCGATTCGACCGACGAGGAAGCGCTCAAGGCACTTGGCATTCGGAACTTTGACGTCGTTGTTGTGGCAATCGGACAGGATATTCAGTCGAGCATTCTAACGACGCTCATCTTAAAGGATCTTGGTGTAAAGACACTCATCGTTAAAGCGCAAAATGAACTTCATGGCAAGGTCGTTCATAAAATTGGCGCCGATAAGGTCATATTCCCGGAGCGGGATATGGGTCTTCGTGTAGCGCATCATCTTGTTTCACCGAACATTCTTGATTATATCGAGATTTCCGATGATTACAGTATCATTGAAATCAAAGCGCCTGAGCAGATGATCGGGAAAAGCTTAAAGCAGCTTGATATCAGGGCCAGGCATAAATGCAATGTCATGGCGATCAAAACGGGTTCCACAATGAATATCGCTCCTTATGCGGATGACCTAATCAACCCTGAGGACGTCATCGTTATCGTAGGTAAAAATTCGGATTTACAAAACTTAGAAATCGCTTATTCGGAAGGTTAACGCTAACTATGAATGAACAAATTGATCAACTGATCTCATCCGTACAAAATGAAAAGGTCAAGCAGTGGGCATCGTTGCTGGACAAGAAATACCGGGACCGCTCCGGACAGTTCCTCATTGAAGGCGTTCATCTCGTTTTGGAGGCGCTGAAAGGAACGACTCAAATCGCGACAATCGTATACGATAACGAACGCGGTATCCCTGCTGAGCTTAAATATAAGCGGGAAACGAATGATACGCCGGTCACGCTAGGAGTGGAATGGGTACAAGCCTCACGTGCCGTGATGGCCAAATGTACGGGAACGGATACTCCTCCTCCGGTATTTGCGGTTTTGTCCAAGATTGCCGCGGATAAAAAGGCGCTCTACCGCGACAAATGTCTCGTCGTGGTATTGGACGGGGTTCGCGATCCAGGGAATGCCGGCACCATTATTCGCAGCGCTGACGCGGTAGGTGCGGACGCTGTCGTGCTTGGCAAAGGCTGCGTCGATCTATACAATCCGAAGACGGTTCGTTCGACGATGGGTTCCTTGTTCCATTTGCCGATTATTGAGGCGGATTTAATGGAGCTGCTGCCTGAAGCCAGGGAAAGGAACGTGAAGCTGGTCGGGACAAGTCTGCAAGCGGAGCATACTTGTTACAGCTATGACTGGACCCATCCTACCTGGCTGCTCCTCGGCAATGAGTCGGAGGGCTTATCCCCTGCGGTTAGAGAGCAGGTCGACGAATCGGTTATTATTCCTATGGCAGGGCAAGCAGAATCTCTTAACGTGGCAATGGCCGGGACGGTTTTGTTGTATGAGAGCTTGAGGCAGCGGAAATATGATTCTTGATAATCTATTTTATAGTGTGGGTTATAACGTAGATTGAGACTGCTGATAAGATCTTGCATTCAAGAGAGCATTTGCCGTTAATGTGTCAGATTAAAGGCTATCCCAAGTTACAGAGCTTGTTGGATAGCCTCTTCGCAATTTCTTTCTATTGCTCTATTAATGAAGCACCTTTCAAATGCCTGCACGGTCATTTTTTAACCGGAATTCGTTAGGGGTCATGCTAAAATGCTTTTGAAATACTTTGGAAAAATATTTTGGGTCGACATAGCCGACCTGCTCACAGATTTCGTATATTTTCAGTCTCGAATGTTTTAGCAGCTCACAGGTTTTCTCCATTCGAACCGCTAATCAGGATGACTTGCGTATTCGGCATTTCTTCATAAATATATTGAAGCAGCTGCAGTTCATCCATATCCGACATGCGGATATCTGATATGACGAGGCTGATCGGTTCAGCCTCCAAATATCGTATGGCGTCGTAACCATTGTGGGCGATTGCGACGACATCGATGTTCCGCTCGTCCCATTCCTCCATAGAGCTCAAGCTGTTCGCAATGATCCATTCGTCGTCGACGATTAATAACTTGAGTGTTGCGAAAATATTGCTGTCGACTAACAACGGATAAGGCAATAAATTGAGATGTTTCGTCGAATGAATAAACAGAAGAAGGACATCACCCTTGGATAGAGAAATTGTTGTTCACCACAAACCACAATTTCCAAGAAAAAGGAGATGTCCCACTCTCATGGTATCCCTCTACTTGCCTATCGTCAAGTTCATTTTAGCTTTGAAGCTGGAATTTTCTAAACCGCAGCTTGGTCATCTGTTTACTCTCGTTCAAGGCATCATTCTTTGTGCCGGTCATAAAAATATTACACAAATTCAGCAAGCTGCCCGAGGAGATCGTCACCTCAGCAATGTCACGAATTTTTTGAATCATTCGCCATGGTGCGTCAATCGTATGCAGCGTAGACGTATGCAATTCGTAATGGATAAGATTCGCACGAAGCGAGCAAAGAGCGGTGACTCTCGGCAACTTGTATTCTTCATCGTGGACGACACATGCTGTAAGAAGGAAACTTCAACGAAGAAGATGGAAGCCCTCAGCTTTCAATATTCACACGAAGCTGGAAAATCAGTGTGGTGCCACTGCGTTGTCAGTGCTCACGTTGTAAGCCAAGAATGCTCTTATGCTTGGGATTTTCGCCATTATTACCGCGAAGAATATTGCGATGCACACCGTCTATCATTCAAAAGCAAGAACGATCTCGCCATTGAAATGATCGAAGCATTCCCATCTACACAGGATCAGCAGGTTTACGTTCTTATGGATAGCTGGTATACCAGTGAGAAGGTCATCAATGCCTGTAATCGCAAGGGATTTCATGTCATCGCCGCTGTAAAGACGAACCGTCTTATCTGCGTGAGCGGCATAACCATTTCCATGGCTGACTTCGCTGTCCAGTACCTTCGCAAGTCTGACCTACGCTCCGTTACAGTGGAAAGTTTGGGAACGTACTGGGTTTATGAATATGAAGGTCCATTAAGTGAAATGGAAAACGTTAAAGCTTTGCTGTCTTGGAAAGATGAATATGTCGATTCGAGCAAACCCCAGGTTTGTCTCCTATGCACGGATTTAAGCTTGGATCTCGTTACCATCCAACGCTATTATCACGTGCGCTGGAATATCGAAACCGGCTATCGCTATTTCAAAGAACGGCTAGGCTTTGACCAATATCAGTTGCTCTCATTTGTAGGTATTCAGCGGTTTTGGGCCATTCAGTTTCTGACGCAGAACTTTTTAGAATCACAGCGCCAGGATTGGAAGAAGAACGATAGGCATCTCACGCTTGGAGATGTGGTGTATCGCATTCGGCAAGAGTATTTCGGGCAAATCATCGTCTATGTGTACCAACAAGCCTTGGAGAAGAAGCCGTTATTCGACATCTTAAAGCATCTCAAGATACCCGCCTAACTTGCTGTTATCTAGCGCCTACTACAGGTCTGCCTATTAACGCCCTCTGATAGCGAATTCGCAAGAGTCAAGTTAATAAGATAAAGCGTTCCGACGGCGGCACCCGCCTGCCCGCAACGACCGGTATACTACCCGTATTGGACAGTGAAAAAGCAGGCCAGATACAAT
>NZ_JAKGAP010000078.1 GCF_021532375.1 Paenibacillus alkaliterrae | reverse complement strand
CATTGGCTCAACAGCTTCGGTTTAGCCACTGCGCTAGCCGGAGGAGCGAAAGTCATTTCCCCTACCAAACCCGGTTCCTCCGGAACAACAACTGTTCAGGGTTCGAGAACAGTTCAGACTGGTGGGAGAGAACTTTCAGTTGATGAATATCTAAAGAGGCTTGATACGGCTGATGCAATGTATGAATCCTTTAGAAAATCGAATGTTGATGTTCAGGATATTGCTAAAAATACAGGTGTTTCCGAAAATAGAATCCAAATAATAAAGGACCATTTGTTTTTTAAAGAGCATATTAAAGAACATGGTGTTGGACGTTTTGAAGCAGATTATGAAATTGCACAAGCATGGGATAGACTTCAAAAAGGGACTTATAAACAACAGGACATTGATTTATTGAATCATGAACTTTTTGAATCTAAATTTGAAGGTATATTTAAAACAGATTATAGGACCGCACACGATAGAACAGTTGATTCTGGTCGCCCGTGGTATCCACCTGAGGAGGAGTAAATTTTGGCTTCGTATGTATTACTGCTAAAAGAACATGAAGATGATGAAACAGTTGTCTACAGATTTGGTCCAAATGAAGATGTTATGGGGAAAATTGAATTGAATAAGGTTACTAAGAAGTTTTCTGAGTTAGAGTCTTTACCTGACCCTAAGATTCCGAACAACTTTTATTTTGATAGAGCGGCTCAAAGACTGGTGGTTTGCCTAGTTAAAGAGGGGGGTAAGTTCCCAGAAAGAACTGCATTTGAATCATAATTTTCACAGTCATGAAACTATGAATTCCCTTGCAACGGCGGGGCTACCCAGTACCGAATGAACCCATCATTCAACCAATAACACACTTAACCCATGTAATACCGCTACAAAGATTTGTTTCTTCAATTCGCTTGTACGCACAAGAAAAGATTGAATTTGTATATGGAATAAACCATTTGTGTTCAAGTTTTAATTTTACTATAATACAGGTTGAACCATTGAAGGAAAGAAGGGATCTTGCGACATGGAATTGTGGTATACGGAGAAACAAACGGACAGCTTCGGCATTACGGCGAAGATTACTAAAACTTATGTGAACGAGCAAACGGAATTTCAACAGCTGGATATGATCGAAACGGAAGAGTTCGGAACGATGCTCGTCCTTGACGGCATGGTGATGACAACGGTGAAGGACGAATTCGTTTACCATGAGATGGTTGCGCATCCCGTTCTCTTCACGCACCCGAACCCGGAGCATGTGCTCGTAGTGGGCGGCGGCGACGGCGGCGTTATTCGCGAGGTTATGAAGCACCCGAAGGTGAAGAAGGCCGTGCTTGTCGACATTGACGGCAAGGTTATCGAATACTCGAAGAAATATTTGCCTACGATCGCGGGCGAGCTCGACAATCCGCGCGTTGAGGTGCTTGTGAACGACGGCTTCATGCATATACATGATCACAAAAACACGTATGACGTCATTATGGTGGACTCCACGGAGCCGGTCGGCCCGGCCGCCAACCTGTTTACGCGCGGCTTCTATCAAGGCATTTACGAAGCGCTGAAGGAAGACGGCATATTCGTTGCGCAAACGGACAACCCGTGGTTCAAAGCGGATCTGATCCAAAGCGTGAACAAGGACGTGAAGGAAGTATTTCCGATCGTGCGCGTATACGGCGCGAACATCCCGACTTACCCTAGCGGTCTGTGGACATTCACGATGGGCAGCAAGAAGTACGACCCGACTGCCGTTGACGAGACGGCCATTCCGGAAATCGATACGAAATATTATACGCCGCGTCTTCACAAAGCAGCTTTCGTGCTGCCTAAGTTCGTGGAAGACCTGATTAAGTAAACGAGCGGCAACGCTGCTAGGGAAAGAGGGACAAGCCCCATGAAATTGGATCAAAAATATTCCGGCAACGTCTTCATCCTGAGCTCGGACAATTACGAAGCTTCCAAAGCGGTTATCTACGGCATGCCGATGGATTTCACCGTCAGCTTCCGCCCGGGCTCGCGATTCGGTCCTCCCCGCATCCGCGAGGTATCGATCGGACTTGAGGAATACAGCCCTTACTTAGATCGAAGCCTTGAGGACATTGAATATTTCGATGCCGGAGATCTGCTCTTGCCGTTCGGCAATGCGGCCCGCAGCCTGGAGATTATAGGCGAATTCGTGCGCGGCGTTCTGGACGACGGTAAAATCCCGGTTGGCCTCGGCGGCGAACACCTTGTGTCTTGGCCGATCTTCCAAGAGGTGTACAAGAAATATCCTGATCTTGCGATCATCCACTTCGACGCTCATGCCGATCTGCGCGAGCAATATGAAGGCGAGCCGTTGTCCCACTCGACACCGCTGCGCAAGGCGGCAGGTCTCATGGGCGGCAAGAACATTTACCAGTTCGGCATTCGTTCGGGCTCGCGCGAGGAATTTCAGTATGCGCGCGAAAACATTAACTTCCATCCGTTCGAGGTATTGGAGCCGCTTAAGAAGGTGCTTCCGGAGCTCGAAGGCCGTCCGGTTTACTTGACGATCGACATCGACGTGCTGGATCCTTCAGCAGCGCCAGGCACTGGAACGGCGGAAGCCGGCGGCATTACGTCGAAGGAGCTCATCGATTCGGTTCACGCCATCGCCCGTTCAGGCGTTAACATCGTGGGCTTTGACCTCGTTGAGGTAGCGCCTGCGTACGACCCGACGGAGCAAACGCAAATCGTTGCGGCGAAGGTTATACGCGAGATGCTGCTTGGTTTCCTGAAATAAAGCAACAAGCTAAATTTTACAGAGCTTGTCTTGGACGACTATGTCCATGGCAGGTTCTTTTATTTTTCTCGAAAAAAGCGCTTGCAAAAAAGTATAAAGGTCATTACAATAAAGACAAACATCATTATGTAAGCGTTTGTATTAATCATAATAATGTTTTATAAGATCACTATGTTTGTAAGGGGCTGATATCCTTTCGGTTGATTAGCATTTTTAAAGATAACGCAAAATAAGGTGAACATTGTAAAAACAAATGAAACGGGGCGTAAACATGAAAAAAATAACGGTTACTATTCTCATGTTTTTGATCAGTGCTTTAGTTGTAGCTGGCTGCGGAAATTCGAGTACCAATAGCGGGAAGGAAGCGGGGGAGAGCTCAGGTAAAACAACAAAGATTAGCTTTATACACTGGCGTGGCGAGGATGTTAAAGTGTTCGACGGACTCATTGCTGAATTTGAGAAAGCAAATCCTACGATTAAAGTGGAGATGAATGTATTTCCTTCCGAACAGTATTTGGCGAATGCACAGGCTAAACTATTAGACGGAGCTTCGGGCGATGTTTTTGCTTCATTTCCGGGCGCTCAATTCGGGAGTATCTCGAAAGCGGAGCTGTACGCTGAACTGAGTGATGCAGACTTTGCCGCCAATTACAGCCCGAACCTTTTAGCCGCTGGCCAGAAAGACGGCAAGCAATTGGCATTCCCTTATCAGCTTGTTTATAACCAACCTATTTATAATAAAACGATTTTTGAGAAATTGAATTTAACGCCTCCAAACGATTGGGAACAATTTCTGCAGCTTTGTGAGACGCTGAAGAAAAACGGTTATATCCCAATTGCTTTCCCTGGAGCGGACATCGGTCCTGGACAGTTTATAAACTCCATGATGATGAATAACAATACGGACGAAGATATATGGGCAAAGGTAGAGTCGGGACAAGCGAAACTGACAGACGAATGGTTTGTGCGAACGCTGTCGCAATTCAAAGAGCTTAACGATAAAGAGTACTTCCAGAAAGATTCTTTAGGCACGAGCAAAGATATCGCCGGCTCTTTATTCGCCCAAGAGAAAGCGGCGATGCTGGCAACAGGCTCCTACATGATGTCTGGTATGAAGCAACAAAATCCGAATATTGAACTGGGCTTGCTTGCTCCAATTACTGTTGCAGCGGATCAAGCGGTTTACGAAGGTATTCATACGACTACGTTCATGCTAGGCGTGAATGCGCTATCCAAGCATAAAGATGCAGCAATCAAGTTTTTAGCTTTCTTAAGCGAAAAGCAAAACGCAGAGAAATATGCGAATGGAACCGGACAGCTGGTTACTGTGAAAGACGTAAGCTATAAGACACCGGAGCTTCAACATTCCGCAACATGGATGGATAAGAAAACAAGGTTTCAACCACGCTATCTAATAGCAAACGCAGCTAACGAGAAGGCGGTTACGACTTCTGTACAAGCGGTCATTGCAGGTAAAACCGCTGAGGAAGCTGCAAAAAATGCACAAGCTCTCATTGACCAAAATATAAAGAAATAAGTTGAATGCGGGGGGAGTTACGATCTGCCCCCCTCTCCATTTATTCGCGGAGGTGCTGTATGAAGCATAGTAAAACCCTTTACTTGTTTGTATTGCCGGGGCTATTCATGTATTTACTTTTCTTCGTTTACCCAACTTTGAACGGCCTTGTCCTCTCGTTTACTGACTGGGAAGGGATTTCATCTCATTGGAATTGGGTTGGCTTCGATAATTATAAGAGAATGCTATTTAATGACGATATTTTTCAAACTGCTTTAACAAACAATTTGAAATTCATGCTGGTCGTCGTTATATTTCAGACATCCATTTCACTAATATTCGCTATTTTGTTATTGAAAAACTCGAAGAGCAATGTGTTCTTTCGGGCCTTGTATTTCTTTCCGACAATCATTTCTTCCATTTCCGTTGCCTTTATTTGGGCGTTCGTTTTTAATCCGAATGTTGGGGTGTTGAACCTTTTACTCGGAAAAGCTGGGCTGGAGGCGTTGGCGCAAAATTGGCTGGGTGACCCGAAGCTCGCGATTTATTCGATCGCTTTCGTAAAAGTTTGGGCGCATGCCGGACAAATGATGGTTATCTTCGTGGCCGGACTGCAGTCGATTCCGGAAGAGCTTTATGAGGCAGTATATTTAGACGGAGCGACAAATTGGCAAGCGTTCAAGAACGTCACCTGGCCAATGATTGCGCCAGCTGCAACTATAGTAGTCGCTTATACGACGATTCAATCGTTCAAGGCGTTCGATTTGATATTCGCCATGACTGGCGGAGGACCGATCTACTCGACAGAAATATTGTCCACTTATATTTATCACACGGCATTCCAGGGATCTGAATTTGGTTATGCTGCTGCTCAATCGATGGGCTTTATGGTCATTATCGCCCTTATTACAATGGGGCAATTTAAGTTGCTGAAAGGCCGTTCATCATAAATGCCGGCTGGAGAGGAGGAATGATTTGTGAAACATTTACGCAAGGAAGCTTTAACGGGAGTTGTACTGAAAAAGTTCATTCTGATATTCTACGCCTTATTGATTTTAGTGCCGGTGTCGATTGTTGTTCTGGCATCCTTTAAACAAATGACTGATTTGTTTAAAAATCCGATCGGGTGGCCTGAGCAATTCTCGCTCAGCAACTATATTGAAATGTTTCGTGAACAGTCGCTTGGTCAATATTTTTTAAATAGTACTCTCGTTACGTTGTCGACAATCTTGTTCATTTTGTTTTTCTCCAGCCTGTTATCCTATGCAATCTTTCGCTTCTCAGGTTGGTTAGCGGTCATTCTCTACGGCCTGTTTGCCGCAGGGATGATGGTTCCGCCGCAGGTGAACATGATCCCTATATATTCGCTTGTTTCCGATCTTGGCTTAACGAACTCGCTGACGGGGCTGATTGCCGTTTCGATCTCCATATTTATGCCGGTTGCTGTATTTATTCTCTCTGGCTTTATGAAATCGATGCCGAAAGAAATGATTGAAGCAGCATCGATAGATGGGGCTAACGAGTGGTCGACCTATTGCCGGATTGTTTTGCCAATCTCGATGCCGTCGCTTTCTGCTTCAGCTATCTTTTTGAGCGTGATGGTATGGAACGACCTGCTGTTCCCGCTCTTGCTTATTAATTCCAGCGACAAAAAAACATTGCCTTTGGCGCTGCTTCAATTCCAAGGAGAGTTCATGACGAACTTTCCGATGATATTTGCAGGTGTCATTATCGCATCAGCTCCAATGGTTATTGCTTATGTAGCGCTCCAAAGATACTTTGTTGAAGGTGTAACGGCAGGGTCGGTTAAAGGATAAGCAGCTTCATTATCAGATTATAATCCATTAGGAAGAATTTGAATGAAATACTTTTTGGACAGCGCAAAAATCGAGGAAATTAGATACGCGTATCAGAACTGGGCTATCGATGGGATTACGACGAACCCGAAACACATTCAATTGAGCGGCAAGCCGTTCTTGACAGTGATAGATGAATTAGCTGCTGAGTTTGCCGGCGTGGAGTCGTTCCCCATTTCGGTTGAAATCAATCCGCATTTGAACGATGCCAAAGAAATGGTGAAGACGGGGATTGAGCTAGCAAGAAAATCGAGCAACTTTGTTGTTAAAATTCCATGTACGGAAGAAGGAATAATTGCGGCCAAGGAGCTTGGCAAAGAAGGCGTTCCTACAAATGTAACGCTGGTGTTCTCGCCTTCGCAGGCGCTGCAAACCGCTCGTGTAGGAGCGGCGTTTGTATCTCCATTCGTAGGCTGGAAAGAAAATAGCGGCGAGGACACCGAGCCTTATATTCGAGACATTGCGGAAATTTATAAAACGTATGGCTATCAAACAGAAATTATTGTTGCGGCATTACGCAACGGAGCGCAAATTGTCAAGGCAGCTAAAGCAGGAGCGCATATAGTAACATGCGGCTTTGATGTATATAAAAGCAGCTTTTATCATCCGTTTACCGATTACGGCTTAGGCGTGTTCCGAAACGCATGGGATCAGACCGTCGTTTAGATAGGGTCTTGTAACGTACAAGAGAGGAGAACAACAAATATGGGAGACAGGCTGCGGTCTATTCAACAGCTTAATTCGGAAATCCGGCTGCATTATATTGATGATGAAGCATTTCGTTCGTTTGGAAAAGTACTGACGGGCTACGATTTCTCGGAAATCATAGCCGTCATGAATAATACTTCGATTCCGGAAGACGGAAATTGTTATATCGCTTCCGTTAATGAACTGGAAGCAACGGCGGTTAAGGAGCAGGTACAGTCGGGCGTATACGGCAGTATGGATATTCAGATCGGATACTGTAATGGAATGAACTCCAATCTGAACGGCCTGGAGTATCACAAAGGCAGTGAAATTAATGTCGCGGTGACAGACCTCGTTCTTTTGCTCGGAAGCGTACAGGACATTGTGCATAATCAGTTTTCTGTAAAGGGAGTGCAGGGCTTCTATATTCCGCAGGGTACGGCTGTTGAGTTATACCAAACGACATTGCATTTTGCTCCTTGTAAAGTTTCGGAAAGCGGATTTAAATGTATCGTTATTTTACCTAAAGGAACGAATGAGCCCTTGCCGCATAAAGCAGCTGATGTTACAGAGGAAGACAAGCTGTTATTTATGAGAAATAAGTGGCTGCTTGCACATCCGGAGAGACAAGTTCTTATCGACAAGGGTGCATATCCGGGTATAGATGGTCCAAACCTGAGAGTTAACTATTAAGAGCGGTCAGCGACTGAGCAGCATAGTTTAAGGAGTGATTGCGATGACGGATAAAACGATAACAAATAATAGCGGGGTTCTTCTCAACAAGCTTGAAGACGGGTTTGAAGTCGTGATGAACGGCGAAACGCTAATCAAGCATACGATTGCTTCCCCGATGCTGTTTGCAGGTTACGGGGAAGAGTCCATTGAAATGTACAGGGGCAATTTTGATATTAAAGATTATGTCATTGAACGAACGCCCCTTCGTTATACAGAGCTATCCGATAGTTCCGGTGCGATTAAAATAAAATGTTCAAATGCTTTAGGGGGCGAAGCTTGGATTACCATTTCAATAACGCTTGAAGGAGATCGAATGAAGCTTGCGTTTGATGACTATAAGCCGGCGATTAATCGAGTGTGGGTAAGGCTGGAAGCAGATAAGCATGAAAAGGTGTTTGGATGCGGGGAGCAGCTTTCGCATTTCAACTTGCGCGGCAAGCATTTTCCTCTGTGGACGTCGGAGCCCGGCGTCGGAAGAAACAAGAACACGTATACAACCTGGCAGGCGGACGTACATGATAAAGCCGGCGGCGATTACTATACGACGAACTATCCTCAACCTACGTTTGTGTCGAGCAAGAAATATTTCTGTCATGTGGAGACGACGGCCTATGCCGATTTTGATTTTCGCCAAGAGCAGTTCCACGAGCTTCAAGTTTGGGATGTTCCGAGGTTCATCCTTATCGAGTCGGCGCCTTCCTATATGGAATTAGTGCAGAAAATAACGGATGTATTCGGGCGTCAGCCTGAGCTTCCGGATTGGACCTACAATGGGATATGGCTCGGTATACAGGGCGGAACCGAGGTGGTGGAGAGCAAGCTTAATCATGTGCTGGACAAGGGCTTGAAAGTAGGCGGAGTATGGTGCCAGGATTGGCAAGGGAAACGGATTACTTCCTTCGGCAAACGGCTGATGTGGAATTGGAAGTGGAACCCGCAGGAATACCCGGGCCTTGATCAGAAGCTGAAGCAGTGGAAACAGCAAGGCATCCGGTTTCTTGGCTATATTAATCCGTATGTAGCCGTTGAAGGCGATCTATTTCAGACGGCTAAGGAGCAGCATTATTTAGCTCACGACAAGCAGGGGGAAATTTATTTAGTCGATTTTGGCGAATTTTATTGCGGGGTTGTCGATTTTACGAATCCGGATGCCTGTGAATGGTATAAGAGTGTGATTAAAGATCATTTAATCGATTTCGGTCTTGATGGATGGATGGCGGATTTCGGCGAATATTTACCTACCGACGTTGAGCTTCATAACGGCGTATCGGCTAAAATCATGCACAACGCTTGGCCGGTACTATGGGCCAAAATAAATTATGAAGCCGTTTCCGAAGCGGGCAAGCTCGGCGATATCGTTTATTTCATGAGGGCAGGATATTCGGGTATTCAGAAATATTGCACCTTATTATGGGCGGGCGATCAAAGTGTAGACTGGTCGATGGATGATGGACTGGCTTCGGTTATTCCGGCTGCTCTATCATCGGGTATGGTCGGCAATGGCTTGCATCATAGTGATATTGGCGGTTATACAAGTCTTCATGGCAACAAGCGCAGTAAAGAGCTGTTCATGAGATGGGCTGAAATGAGCGCATTTACTCCCGTTATGAGGACGCATGAAGGCAACCGTCCCGACGATTGCTGGCAGTTCGACAGCGATGATGACACGCTTGAGCACTTAATCCGGATGACCGATATTTATGTGAAGCTGGCTCCTTACACGAAGCAATTAGTTAAGCTCAATGCTCAGAAAGGCATTCCTCTTCAAAGACCGTTATTCATGCATTATGAGACAGACGAAAGCTGCTATGAAACGCAATATCAATATTTATACGGGCCAGACCTGCTTGTTTCCCCGGTGTATCTGGACGGACAGACAAATTGGAATGTTTATTTGCCGGAAGACGAGTGGGTGCATTTATGGAGCGGTGAAACTTATGGCGGCGGTGAAAAGGTGTCCGTTAGCGCGCCGCTTGGCTGTCCTCCGGTATTTTACCGCACGCAATCAGAGTTCGCACCGTTGTTTAAAGCGATAACGGAGCTGTTTAAAAAATAAAACATTATAATATATTTTAAAAGATCATGATGTATGGTTTAATAGAAGTATAAAGCGACGTAAAGGGGAAGTGAACGCATTGTTGTCTACATCCGTGATATACTTGCCGATCGGCCGAAAGACGTTTGATTTAACAGCGGCAGAAGTGGTTTGGAAGGAGACGTCCGATTGGCTGCAAAGCCAATGCGAGACATTGTATGAGCCAGAGCAAATCATGACCTCCGTTGAAGAATTGGAACAGTTCCTTCAATCGCTGGAAGGCAAGCAAATCGATTCGATTGTTTATCAAAGCGTAACCTTTGCGGATGGCGAGTTTGTCGTGAAGGCGCTTGATTACTTTAAAGTTCCCTTCATTGTCTGGTCCGTTAGAGAACCAAGCGTTGGCGGCCGGCTTCGTTTGAATTCGTTAACGGGCGGCAACAGTACCAGCAACGTATTAATGCATTACCGCCATCCTTTCTCATTCGTATTCGGCAATCCGTCGGAGCTGGAAGTTCAGCAGAAGCTTCTCCGGCAATTTCGGGTTAATCGGGTTATCGATAAGCTGGGTCAGCTGTCGATTGGCGTTATTGGCGATCACCCGCCCGGGTTTTTCTTCTCCGAAGCGAATGAACAATTGTTGAAGAACCAGCTAGGCGTCACGATTCATAAGATGGATTTACAGCAGGCGTTCCGTGAATGCGTAAAGCTGGATGAGAGCCGATATTTATCAGCTGTTGAACGCGCTGAGCAGCAGGTAGTCGGATTGAGTCGTTCGGACGAAGCCGTCAAGAAATTTGCACAGTTCTACACGTATGTGAAGGATTATATAAACGAAAACCAAATCAAAGCGTTGGCTGTCCGCTGCTGGCCGGATTTCTTCAATGAGCTTGGAGCGGCTGCTTGTTCAACGCTTTCCCAATTTACGGAGGGCGGCATCGTGTCATCGTGCGAGTCCGACATACATGGATCAATATCGATGTTCATCCTGTATGAGCTCAGCAATGGAAACGCTCCTTATCTTGGCGATTTGGTTCATATTAATGAAGAACGGAATTCAGCCGTGTTCTGGCATTGCGGCGCTGCCGCTTATTCCTTGGCTCATCCTGCTACGGGCGCGCAAGCCGGTGTACACCCTAACCGGAAAATGGGCTTTACGATGGATTTTGGTTTGAAGCCGGGCGGCGTCACGATCTTCAGAGTCAGCAATACACCTGACGGCTATCGTTTGTTAGTCATGAAAGGTACCGCACTTGATGTCCCGCAAGCATTCAGCGGAACTTCGGTAGAGGTAGAGCTGTCAACGGATGTGACGAGCACCTTGAACAGCTTGATGCAGCAAGGCTTTGAGCCGCACTATGCCATCGTATACGACGATGTGTCAGATGCATTGATGGAGCTGGGACGACAGCTTGGGATCGAAACGATTGTTTATGTTTGATTTGAAAGGATGACAGGGTATGCATAAGATTGCCGTCGGTCAAGCCGGAGGGCCTACCACTGTTATTAACGCAAGTCTGGTAGGATTTATAGACGGATTACCCGAAAATACAGAGGTTTTCGCTGTACTGAACGGTTATCAAGGTTTGGTTAATGAGGATTTTGAACGGCTGGAAGGCCCCTTTTATGATTGGGTTAAACAACACAAAACCATTCCGGGAGCTTGCCTGGGATCAGGAAGATATCCATTCACACCAGACTTGATGATCCAAGCCGTTCATAATTTGAAAAGAAATGATATTCATACTCTCGTTTTTATTGGCGGGAACGGAACGATGGCTGCTCTGCAGAAAATGAACAGTATCGCAAAGACGATGAATTATGATCTGCAAACGATCGGAATACCGAAAACGGTCGACAATGATTTGGCCGGAACTGATCATGCCCCCGGTTACGCAAGCGCAGCCCGTTACGTCGCATCGTCAGTGAGAGATATAAGCAAAGACTTAGAGTCTATGCGAAATTTCGAACAGGTGCGGATTATTGAAACAATGGGCAGAAATGCAGGCTGGTTGTCATTAGCCAGCGGATTGTTAAAGCAATCCGAGTTAGATGGACCCCATTACATTTATATACCGGAAGTGCCTGTCGAGCAAGATCGATTCATTAAGGACATTCAGCAATGCGTAAATGACATTGGTATGGCTACTATCGTTGTGAGCGAAGGGTTTACCTTTGCCGGTTCATCCAAGGTAGAGCGGGAGGTCATTAACGGCAGGTCCGTACTAGGCGGCATATCCGGCTATATGGAACAAATGATTCGAGATCAGCTCGGACTGACGGTTCGTTCAGAAAACATGGGAATGAATCAGCGAAGCGCCTACTGGGCTGTATCAAAGCAAGATCAATTGGAAGCGTACGAGGTCGGTCGGCAGGCGGCGCTTTATATGAAGCAAGAGAAGACGAATGTCATGGTTAGTATACAAAGACGACTCTCATTAGGATATAATTACTTATTAAGTGATGTAGCTCTCACAAGCGTAGTCAACGGCGGAGAGAGGCGTGTGCCTCCAGCATTTATTGCGAATCGGGCAGATTTTAACGGCTGGCTGGAGCAAATCATCGGAGAGCCCATTATGACTTATCCTCCCATGTGGAGAAGGAGTGCTTTTTAATGAGTAATGAACACTTTGTCCCAAATGCAGTTGATCCGAACAAAAATGTTTCTTTGTATCTTCAGGTAAAGGATACGCTGCTTAAATATATTCAGAATCAAACTTGGCGAGCGCACACGCTCATTCCAACGGAGCAAGAGCTGATGGAGCTGTTCAATGTCAGCCGCACGACGATTCGTCAAGCGATTACGATGCTTGTACAGGAAGGCCTGCTTGAGAAACGTCAAGGAAAAGGTACAATCGTGCTCCCTATGAAGCTGGTTGGGAACCTTGGGCGGTTACGGGGATTCGCAGAAGAAGTCATGGAGAGAGGTCTTATTCCCCGCTCTCAATTGATCAGAGCCGAATTTATATCGATGCTTAGTTATGAGAAGTCCATGCTGCAAATTCCAGACAATGAATCCGTTCTTCTTATCGAAAGGATTCGCTTTGCGAACGACACGCCTATTGCGATCGAGCGCAGCTGTTGGCCGGAGAAAATCGGACAGGTTTTGATGAAATACGATTTAAACTCCGCCAAATATTATGAAATATTGGAAAGCAACAACGTTTTCCTGAAGAAAGCAAATGAGAAAATATCGGCTATCAACGCCACGCTGCATGAAGCCGACCTGCTTGGCATACGCGGGGGAGAAGCGCTGCTTGAGATGACCCGCTTAAGCTATGGCATCGATGGGCTACCGATGGAATTTACGAGAACGAAGTTTAGAAGTGATCAATATAGTTATGATATTGAACTTACACGATAGGGGCGAATGTTCATGTCTTTTATTTCCGGTAAACATTTATTGACGCAAGCATGGCGGGACGGGTATGCGGTAGGAGCGTTCAGTGCACATAATGCGGAAACGATTCAAGCGATTATTATGACGGCAGAAGCAGAGCAAGCGCCTGTCATGATTCAAGTGGGTCAACGGGTTATCCATCACATGGGACTTGAACAGATGAAGGTGATGATCGATACGTTCGCTAAGAAAACGACTGTCCCGATCTGTATTCATTTGGATCACAGCCGTCAATATAATCAGACGATTGAAGCGATTCAACTCGGTTTCCAATCGGTGATGTTCGACGGATCAGCATTGCCCTTTGAAGAAAACGCGTCAATTACGCGGAAAGTTGTAGAGGTTGCGAGGGTGCTTGGCATCGGTACTGAGGGTGAGATCGGCAAGATCGGCGGTACGGAGGACGATATTACTGTCGATGAAGAAGACGCGATGATTACATCGGTACAGGATGCGGTACAATTCGTTAACGAGACCGATGTCGATTATTTGGCTGTTTCGATTGGAACGGCGCACGGCATGTACAAAAATCCGCCAAACCTTGCCTTCGAACGTTTGCAGGAAATCAACGAAGCGGTGAAACGCCCAATCGTGCTTCACGGGGGCTCTGACGTACCGGATGAGCAAATACGTAAAGCTATTGCGCTAGGCATTGCGAAAATTAATGTAGATACGGAACTGCGCCAATCGTTTACTTTGGGCATGCTGGATATTTTGAAGACGAATGAAGAGGAATATCATTTGGCTGTTTCGCTTGGACGAGGCCGTGCCTTTATGCAAGCCAAGGTGCAGGAGAAAATAAGATTGTTTGGCAGTGCAGGCAAAGCGTCTGATTTCAAGCTTAATTAGGGCTAAAAAGGTAGTAACATTATAATATATATGAGGTGATGTTTGTGGGAGCGGTACAACAATACAAGCTTTTCATTGACGGAAAATGGGAGCAAGCGGATCAAACGATGGAAGTCATCGATAAATTTACATTAAAGCCGTTTGCTGCTATAGCCAAAGCTAGGCGGCAGCATGTAACAGCGGCAGTGCAAAGCGCACACGCAGCTTTAAAGACCCCTTTTTCACCTTTTGAGCGATACAAGGTACTGTCCAAGGTAGCTCAGCTTCTTCAGGAGCATCGTGAAGATTTCGCCAACACCTTAGTTTTGGAAGTCGGCAAGCCTATTCGCGAGTCGTTGGGTGAAGTCGATAGGGCGATTCAAACGTTGATCATTTCCGCCGAGGAAGCAAAGCGGATTCATGGCGAAGGAGTACCCGTGGAGGCTGCAGCCGGCTCGGAGAAACGTATCGCTTTCACGATGCGGGTTCCGGTTGGAGTAATCGCAGCGATTACGCCGTTCAACGTTCCGTTAAACCTGGTTTGCCACAAAATTTGCCCGGCTATCGCCGCAGGAAACAGCGTCATTCTTAAGCCGTCCGATCTAACGCCGATTGTTTCTCTCAAGCTGGCGGAGCTGTTTTCCGAAGCGGGACTGCCTAGCGGCCGATTGCAGGTTGTAACCGGAGACGGTCCTGAAATTGGAACTTGGCTGCTGGACAATGAGCAGGTGCGGATGTTCTCTTTCACAGGCAGTTTGCGGGTTGGACAATTGATCCGTCAGAAGGCGGGTATTCGTAAAGTGGCTTTGGAGCTGGGTAACAACTCGGCGACTATCGTTCACAAAGACTGCAACATGGACCAAGCTGTGGAGATGGTAGCCGTCAAAAGCTTTAACAATTCCGGACAAGTTTGTATCTCGGTTCAGCGGGTGTTTGTTCATGAGGACATTAAAGCTGAATTTGCCCGGCGCTTAAAGGAACGGACAGAGCAGTTTGTAGTCGGCAACCCGCATGATAAGCAAACCGACATCGGACCGATGATCAGCTTGAAGGAAGCTGAGCGCGTTGAAGGCTGGGTGCAAGAGGCCGTTGATCAAGGCGCATCCTTGATTTCAGGAGGCAAACGTGACGGAGCGCTCTATTACCCTACCATTTTGACGGACATTAAGCCTGAGATGAAAGTATGCCGCCAGGAGGTTTTCGGCCCGGTCGTTTCGATAGATACCTATCAGGAAATAGATGAGGTTATTCATAAGGTCAACGATTCCGAATACGGCCTGCAAGCCGGCTTATTTACGAATGATTTGGCTTTTGCAATGAAAGCGGCTAAGGAGATTGAAGTCGGCGGACTTATCATCAATGATGCTTCAGCATACCGGGTCGATCATATGCCTTATGGCGGCGTGAAAAATAGCGGTACAGGAAAAGAAGGTCCAAGCTACGCAATTGAGGAAATGACGGAAGAAAAGCTCATTGTTATTAATTTATAACACGGAGGATGAATAGGTTGGACACTCCATTATCCGGACTGCAGAGACAGCAACTCATCAACGATGTTTCGGGCCAACCATTTGATTTATTGATGGACGATGAAACGAAGAAACGCGAAGAAGCGGAAATAAACAAGTATTTAGAAGAAGCAGTTGAAGCTCTTAAAATATGCTAGGGGACCGAATATGGGAGTCATGCATAAAACGAATGGCTTTATGGAGAAATGGATTGCCGTTATCATGCCTTTAATTATGGTGACGGGCATCTTTCTAGGAAGTGCCCTCTCGCACTTGACATCATGGACTTCGTTTCTCTTCATGGTATTAACGTTTGTGTCTGCAATAAATGCGAATTATCGCAAGTTTTTCAAACTTTTTCAGAAGCCGTTGCTGCTTGTTACTTTTCTGATCGTCATCCATATGCTCATACCGCTGGTCGTATTTCAATCCGCTCATGCCGTGTTTGCTGCTCAGCCAGGATTAGTTGCAGGAATCACTTTATCCGTGCTGCTTCCGCTGGGAGTAACATCCATATTTTGGGTGTCCTATAACAAAGGAGATTTGGAAACGACGTTGTCTTTAGTATCGCTGGATACTCTATTAAGTCCTTTTATCGTGCCTTTGACCTTCTCCTTTATATTAGGATCGCAAGTCAGCATGGATACGGAAAGCTTAATTATAAGTTTAGTCAAGCTGGTTCTCCTTCCAACTATTCTCGGAATGCTGCTCGGTGAATGGCTGCGAACCAAAGATGCTCATTCAATTGCCTGGTTTAAGCCAAGTGCTGCCATCGTTAGCAAAGGGTGTCTGTATGTCATCGTTTTGTTAAATGCCGCTTCGATATCCGGACAGCTTTCTGTCGTGAAGGGTCATTTTGTTCAATTATTGCTTGCTGTTATGTGCACGATGGTATTTGGTTATCTTATAAGCTATTTACTAGGAAAAATATTCGCAACCGATAATCAGACACGAATAGCAATCGCTTATTCTGGAGGAGTCAGAAATTATACCGTAGGTGTCGTATTGGCGGCGGCTTTTTTCGAGCCGATTGTTGGATTTCCTGTGCTGATAGCGATGCTTCTCCAGCATCCGTTAGCGTTGCTTTTTTATTATATTTTTCGCTGGTTTAATAGCAGTAATCGGGTTTATTCAACTTCATCAATTGAAGGAGAACGATGATGAAAAAGTATGTTTTAAGCATCGATCAGGGGACAACAAGCTCACGGGCTATTTTGTTTGACCATTCCGGAACGATTATTGGGGTGAAGCAGCAAGAAATTGCAACGTATTATCCACATTTAGGCTGGGTGGAGCAGGACCCTCATGAAATTTTGAGATCGGTAATGGAGTCGATTCATCTCTTACTTTCCGATTGCGCTGTTCGAGCGGATGAAATTGCATCCATCGGCATTGCCAATCAACGAGAGACGACCGTCATCTGGAATAAAAAAAACGGGCAGCCGATTTATCGTGCCGTTGTTTGGCAGAGTAAGCAAAGTAATGATTTATGCAGGCAATGGATTGATCAAGACATCAGCGAGGCAGTGAAGCGGAAGACTGGACTTATTATTGATTCGTATTTCTCGGCTTCCAAAATAAGCTGGATTATTGATCATGTCCCCGGTGCCAGGGATCTGGCTGATAATGGAGAGCTGTTATTCGGTACGATTGACACATGGTTAATTTGGAATTTATCGGGCGGAATACATGTTACCGACTATTCCAATGCGTCAAGAAGTATGATTTTTAATATTCACGAGTTGGAATGGGATGATGAATTATTGGAGCTGTTTCATATCCCTCGTTCCTTGCTTCCTGAGGTTCGTCCATCGAGCGAAGTCTACGGGCACGCAAACATTCATGGATGCTTTATACCGATTGCAAGCGCCATAGGAGATCAACAAGCGGCTTTATTCGGACAAACCTGCTTTCAGGAGGGCGATGTCAAAAATACGTATGGAACCGGTTGTTTTCTACTGATGAATACGGGCGGGCGGGTTGTTCATTCCAAGCATGGCTTATTATCAACGATTGCTTGGGGAATCGACGGGAAAGTGGAGTATGCTTTGGAAGGAAGCGTTTTTATTGCGGGAAGCGCCATTCAATGGCTGCGAGACGGATTGCAAGTCATTGAGAGCGCCGAACATTCTGAAACGGCTGCACGGCAAGTAGAGAGCTCTGAGGGAGTCTATGTCGTTCCGGCTTTTGTCGGATTAGGCGCACCTTATTGGGATATGCAGGCTAAAGGAGCAATGTTTGGTTTAACAAGGGGAACGACGAAAGAACATATCGTACGGGCAACGCTTGAATCGTTGGCCTACCAGACGAAAGATATCGTAATTGCGATGGAAGAGGATTCGAATATCGCTTTGAATAGCTTAAAGGTAGACGGTGGCGCAACGAGAAATGATCTGCTTCTGCAATTTCAGTCTGATATTTTGGATATTCCTGTCGAGAGACAAGTCATTATGGAAACGACAGCTCTTGGAGCGGCTTATTTGGCCGGTCTCGCCGTAAAGTTTTGGGATCATAGAGAGCAAATTGCAGGAAATAGAACAATCGACAAATTGTATTCGTCTTTGATGAGTGAGGGAAGACGTGCCGAACTTTATTCGGGCTGGAAGCAATCGGTGAACAGCACGATGGGGTGGAAGGTAAGAACGACGAACGAATAAGTAGCGAAAAAAGGTGTATGCCCAAGAGGGTATGCACCTTTTTTAATATATGAGGATGTATAAATCCAACTTTAAAACTATGCTTATATTTCACCGCGAAACTAGCTATACTCACAAGTGAAGTCGATAGCTGTTTACGCTTGCTAATTATTATGCTAGAAGCGTTTCGGTTATAATGAGGCAAAGTATCGTTGATGTTGCATGGGAGGGATCGTCTTGACGACGTTTGAATATTGCAGGGTGCTGATCGTAGATGACGAGGTATTAATCAGACAGGGAATCAAACATTTTATGAATTGGGAGCAGGAAGGCTTTCACATCGTAGGAGAAGCGTCGAACGGGGAGGAGGCGCTCGAGCTAATTGCCGAGCTTAAGCCGCATATCGTCATTACGGATATCGTTATGCCGGTGATGGATGGGGAGGAGTTAACGAAGCTCATTAAGCTGCATCATCCCGATATTGAAGTGATCGTATTAAGCAGCTTCGGCGAATTCGATTATGTCCGGTCAACCTTCCAGAGCGGAGTGGCGGATTATATTTTAAAGCCGAAGCTGGATTTGCAGCATTTGCTAACCGTGCTGAAAGTGACAGCGGATAAAATTCCGTCGCTTCGCGCTAAGGAAGCCGCAGGCGGATACCGTCTTTCCATGGAGAAGATTTTCGAGAAAATGCTTTCCGGATATGAGGTGGAGTATGATGCCAAGGACGTGGCCGCTGTTTTTCCGCACCGCTATTTCTGTCTGGTTGGAGCGGGCTTGAGAGGTCGCAAAAATCAAGCAAAGCATCGTCTCGACAGCCTAAAGCAGAAGATTGAGGCGGAGATAAATACGAGGCTGACGGATGCGGCCTGCCGCCTGCTGCCGACAGACTCCCATATTAGGGCTGTGCTGCTGAACGTGGATCAAAACGGGCTGGCCGCCTTGCCCGGTTGGGCCAAGGATACGGCCGAACTCATAGAATCCCCGGACGACATCGTCTTTGTCGTCAGTGAGCCGTTTACCGATTTTGCTCAAACGGGCCATATGTACAAAGAAAGTCTGCTTAGGCTGCTGGATTACTCCTTTTATTTTCCCGGTAAGCGCCTTCTGATTTATAATGAGCTGCCTAGCCCAATGCCAATCGCGGACACGTTTCATTTGAACCGGTTTACCGAGGAAATCAAGCGCGAGCGCTTCGAATCGGCGTTCCGGTATTTGCGCGAGCATGTGGAGGCTTTGGCTGCCGGCTATACGACCGATGTTTTCGAATTCAAGTCGTTTCTGGGCAATCTTATCTTCAATATAACGGTGCTGCTCGGCAATATGGAATACGGCACCAAGGAATTGGAGAAAAACAAATATACGTATTTCAAAGCGATTGAGGAATCCCGTCACGTCCACGAAGCGGTAGCGCGTCTGGATGAATTTATCGCGGAAGCGGACAAGTGCATAGCAGGCAAAGCAGCCCAACCCGGTAATGCGAATATGAAGAAACTGCTCGAATATATAGATGAGCATTATGCGGAGCCGCTTAACCTGACGGAGATGGCCAAGCATTTTCACTTTAATCCGTCCTACTTGTCCAGCTATTTCACGTCCCACAACAATGAAGGCTTTATCGAATATTTGCACCGGGTCCGAACGGAGAAGGCGGCCGAGCTGCTGCGCAAAGGGGAAGCGACCATTTCGGAAATAAGCGGATTGGTCGGTTATTCGGAACACAGCTATTTCTGCAAGGTATTCAAGAAGCACACCGGCATTTCGCCAAGCCGTTACCGCAGACAATATATGAAATAAGAGAAGAGATGGATATGAGACGTTTATTAGATCGTTTTAAATATAACGGGCTGTTCGTAAAAATGTTTATTATTATGGTAGTCAGCATCATCGCCGTGTCGGTGACGACCACGTGGACGACGATCAACATGTCGGAGCGCGTCTTCATGGAAACGTTCAGCATTACGAATTCCAAGGTCATCGAGCAAATCAAAAGCAGTCTGGATTCTTTTCATTACTCGATCGTAATCGCGTCGAACAATATTTCGCAGAGCGGCTCGATCCGGGGTTTCTTAACTGAGGGAGATGGAGAATCGCTGTCGATGTCCAATGCTTATTACAATATGAGCCAACAGATAAAAAGGATCAAATCCAGCTTGGAAACCTACGAGGTAGGCATTACGGTGACGGGAGTAAACGGCAGAACCTTCGCGACCGATCGCCCATACTGGCCAGTTTCCGATAACGAGCTGCGCCAGCACCCGATTACGCTAGGTACGCTCAAGGAGCCGCGCAGGCTAATTTATCAATATGACGATGCGAAGCGGTCCGGCACGCCTGGGAATGAGCCGACAATCATAGCTTCCAAGGCACTGATGGACCGGACCACGGACTTTGTGTATGGCATGATGTATTTTTCGATACGTGAGCAGGAATTCAAGCGGTTTTATGAGAGCTATACAAGCTTAGGCAATGATGTTGTTGTACTCGACAAACGGGGCACAATTGTATCGGCCAACCGCGAGGAATGGATCGGCGAGCCTTCGGCCGATCTGCTTCGTTATGCGAAGGAGATTGACGAGCAATCACTTGATTATAAAAATGTGGGCATCATGGGCAAGGATCAAATCGTGCTGTCGGAATATTTAGCTTCGTTTGATCTGTACGTGGTGAACCTGATCGATAAAGAAACGGCCATCGGCCAATTAATCGATACGAAAATGATCGTGCTTATCGTGATGGCTATCGTCTCTGCCGCAGTTATAATCGTCTTTCTTATTTCCCGCCGGCTGACGAAATCATTAACAAGACTGGTCAAGCAAATTTCCACGATTTCCAAATATGAATTCGATCATTATGTCACGGTCGGCGGCAGCTACGAAACGCGGCAATTAGGCCAGGCGTTCAACGAGATGCTGGACGAGCTGCAGGAATATGTCAAGGAGCTCGTACAAACGCAGCAGCAGCAGCGCAATGCGGAGCTGGAGGCGCTTCAGCAGCAAATTAACCCCCATTTTCTATACAATACGCTGGCGTCAGTGAAATTCATGGTGCAGCAGGGCAGTAAGGAGAAGGCGGCCGAAACGATCAACGCGCTTATTTCCCTGCTTCAGAATGCGATCGGCAACGTCAGCGAGACGATCACGCTGAGCCAGGAGCTGGTCAATATGAGAAATTACGTGTTCATTAATCATGTCAGGTACGGAGAACGGATCAAAGTGAACTATTTTATAGCGCCCGACTGTATGGGTTACCACGTTCCGAAGCTGATTATCCAGCCTTTTATCGAGAACGCGTTTTTTCATGCCTTCAATCGCAAAGCCGAGGGACATATTTATATTATGGCGGCGCAAGAAGCGGATGCGTTGATTTGTGAGGTCGTCGATGACGGCGACGGCATGGAAACTTCCTCCGGCAGCCTTCTTCCAGGCCCGAAGAGCAAACGGCAATTATTCACTGGAATAGGCGTGCGTAACGTGCATGACCGTCTAAAGCTGCTGTACGGCGAAGCGTACGGGGTAACGATTACAAGTGAGGTAGGAGAAGGGACGAGGGTGAAAATTCGAATTCCGCTGCTGAAAGGATAAAAATCGTCATAGTTTCCAAAAATCGTCCAACCATAAAGAAGCAATTCGACTAAATCGATAATAATTTGACAAGTCGAGGTAAAGATAATTCTAACGTCCCCAATCTTCAGAATGCTAATATGAATGCAGTAAGCCGGGAAACGCTTACAGGATAGACAAAACAGATACGGAGGTCTTGAAATGAAGAAAATAATTGTCTTGCTGCTTGTCAGCATCATGATATTGTCAGCCTGCTCGTCTGCGACGAACAACGACAATAACGCCGGCGAAACAGCGGAAACGAGTAAAATTACGATTTGGGCTTGGGATCCGAACTTTAACATTAAAGCGCTGAACCTCGCTAAGGACGCTTATACGGCGGATAACGCAGACGTTACCATCGATATCATCGAGAACGCGCAGAACGATATCGTTCAGAAGCTCAACACGGGATTGAGCTCCGGTACGACAAAGGGCTTGCCGAATATCGTATTGATCGAGGACTATCGCGCGCAAAGCTTTCTGCAAGCTTACCCTGACGCGTTCTATCCGCTGACGGATACGTTCAAAGCGGCTGACTTTGCCGAGTATAAGATCGGACCGACTAGCGTAGACGGCCAAAACTTTGGCCTGCCGTTCGATTCGGGTGTAACAGGATTGTATGTTAGAACGGACTATTTGGAGCAAGCAGGCTACTCGATCGAAGACATGCAGAACATCACATGGGACCAATATATTGAAATCGGCAAAGCGGTGAAGGAGAAAACAGGTAAGGATTGGATCTCGCTTGATCCTAACGACCTCGGTATTCTTCGAATGATGGCCCAGTCGGCAGGCTCCTGGTACTTGAAGGAAGATGGCAAGACGGCTGATCTGTCAGGTAATGCCGCACTGAAGGAAGCTTTCGAAACGTACAAAAAGCTGATGGATGCCAATGTCGTCAAAATTCATGCCGACTGGAGCCAATTCGTAGCTAACTATAATAGCGGCGATGTCGCTTCCGTGCCTACGGGCAACTGGTTTACGCCATCGATTACGGCTGCAGCAGACCAATCCGGCAAATGGGCGATCGCTCCGCTGCCTAAGCTGACAAACAACCCGGCCTCGGTTAACGCATCAAACCTCGGCGGAAGCTCCTGGTATGTGCTGAACGTTCCGGGCAAGGAGAAGGCAGCTGAATTCCTCGGCGCTACGTTAGGCTCGAATGTTGAGCTTTATCAGAAGCTGGTTATGGAAATTGGCGCTATCGGAACTTATAAGCCGGCGGCAGAAGGCGAAGCCTACAATGCAGCCAATCCGTTCTTCGGCGGACAAAAGATCGTATCCGACTTTGCATCGTGGACAGCCGAAATTCCTAACGTGAACTACGGCATGCACACTTACGCCGTCGAGGATATTCTGATTGTTGAAATGCAGAACTATTTGAACGGCAAGAGCATCGACCAAGTAATGACCGATGCGCAGAAGCAAGCGGATTCCCAAATTAAATAAAGCGAGCCAGACGAAGAAAGACCTTAGGAAAGCCGCCTGCCAGCGACGAAATCCGGTGGCAGGCGGCTTGTCCCGAGGTTTATTTTGAAAGGAAAGAAAAAGGAAGGAGCTGACGGCATTGTGAGAGAAGCCAAGGCAAGAATGAATATTAAAACAAGAACGAACGCCGTAAGCTGGTCATTCATTGCGGTGGCGGTTATTATGATTTGCGCTTTCTATTTCTACCCGATGATTCAGGCGCTTATCATGTCATTTCAATCGGGTACGGGAACGAATCTTTCTTTTGTCGGCATCGACAATTATACGCGATTGTTTACGGATTCCACCTTCAAAACGACATTAACGAATACGTTTATATATTTGATTGTGCAAGTGCCGCTCATGATTCTGCTTGCTTTATTTATCTCGGTATTGCTTAACGACAAAAATTTGAAGCTTAAGGGTTTCTTTCGCACGGCGATATTCCTGCCAGCCGTAACATCGCTTGTAGCCTATTCGGTTATTTTCAAATACTTATTCGGCGCTGACGGGTTGATTAACGTTATGCTATTGAAGCTGCACCTCATCTCGGTTCCGATCCAATGGATCACGGACCCGTTCTGGGCTAAAATTACGATTATTATCGCCATAACTTGGCGTTGGACCGGATATAATATGATTTTCTATTTATCGGCGCTTCAAAATATCGACAATTCCATCTATGAAGCGGCCCGCATCGACGGTGCATCCGCCTTCAAACAGTTTTCCAAAATTACGGTGCCGCTGCTGAAGCCGATCATTTTGTTTACGTCCATCACGTCGACGATCGGTACGCTGCAGCTGTTCGACGAGGTTATGAATATTACGAAGGGCGGCCCGGGGAACGCAACGATGACGCTCTCTCAATACATTTACAATCTGTCGTTCAAATACACGCCGGACTTCGGTTATGCGGCGACCGTGTCGTATGCCATCGTCATTCTGATCGTCATCTTCTCCGTTCTTCAGTTCAAAATGGCAGGTGATAAAAATGGCTAGTCTCAAACGTGTTTTTATTTATGTATTTCTAAGCGCCGCGGCTATCGTCTCGATTTTCCCGTTTCTATGGATGATCATCAGCTCGACGAATAAATCGGTGGACGTTACGCAGGGAAGGCTGCTTCCCGGCAAATATTTAGGCGAAAATTTAAGCAAGGTGATGGAGACGGTCGACCTTATCCCTGCTTTGCTCAATTCGGCGAAAATTTCGATTACGACGACGCTGCTTGCGATGCTGATCGCATCTTTGGCCGGCTACGGCTTCGAAATTTACAGAAGCAAGGCGAAGGATACGATATTCAGCATTTTGCTGCTGTCCATGATGATTCCGTTCGCGGCGCTCATGGTGCCGTTGTATCGCATGTTCGGCAGCATTACCCAAACCGTTCCGATCATCGGGATCAATACGATTTCTTCGGTTATTTTGCCGACCGTTACGACGGCGTTTCTTATTTTCTTCTTCCGTCAAAGCACGAAAATGTTCCCGCGGGATATGCTTGAAGCGGGACGAATGGATGGTTTGAGCGAGCTTGGCGTTTTCTTCCGGATCTATGTACCGACGATGAAGACCACATATGCGGCTGCGGCTATAATTACGTTCATGTCCAGCTGGAATAACTACCTGTGGCCGTTAGTGGTGCTTCAATCGCCGGAGAAAAGAACGATACCGCTGCTCATTTCTAATCTGGGCTCCAGCTACTCGCCGGATTACGGCGTCATCATGACGGTTATTCTGATCGCGACGCTGCCGACGGCCATCGTTTTCTTCCTCATGCAGAAGCATTTCGTCGCGGGAATGACTGGTTCGGTCAAGTAGAGAAGCAGATATATCAAGTAAGGAATACAGGTTGTTAGGAGAGGAAGCAATGAAAGCGAAAGTGTCCAGCTTGGACTGGTTAAGCGACGTGAGCGTATTCGCGGTGAATCGGCTGCCGGCGCATTCGGATCATGTCTATTATGCAACATTGGAAGAAGCGAAGCGGCGGGCTCCAATGCCTATGCGCCATGATTTGAACGGAGCGTGGAAATTTAATTACGCGGTTAATCCGGCAAGCCGTCCGGCCGAGTTTTACCGTTCAGATTACAGCTGCGCCGGATGGAATGACATTCAGGTGCCGGGACATATTCAACTGCAGGGCTATGGACAGCCTCAATACGTCAATACGATGTATCCGTGGGATGGACATGAGGAGCTGCGCCCTCCGCATATTTCGACCGATCATAATCCGGTCGGCAGTTATGTGAAGACGTTTATTGTGCCGGAATCGATGCAGGAAAACCCTGTTTTCCTTTCTTTCCAGGGTGTTGAGTCTGCCTTCTACGTATGGCTGAATGGCGAATTCGTCGGTTATGGCGAGGATAGCTTCACGCCTTCGGAATTCGAGCTGACTCCTTATTTGCGGGAAGGCGAAAACAAGCTAGCGGTAGAGGTGTACCAGCGTAGCACGGGAAGCTGGCTGGAGGATCAGGATTTCTGGCGGTTCTCCGGTATTTTTCGCGATGTTTACTTGTATACGGTGCCTGCCGTTCATGTACGCGATCTCGATGTGAGGGTAGAGCTCGATTCGACTTTCGGGAAAGGGACGCTGCTGGTTGGCCTTTCATTTCTTTCCGGCGTCCCTGCGGGGGCAAAGGCTGTTATGGAGCTTTATGATGCCGAAGGCAATCTGGTTGTATCGGCTTCGGCGGAGCCTTCCGGTGCAGATCGGGCGTCGACGGAGATGGCTGTAGAACGGCCTAAGCTATGGAGCGCCGAGCAGCCGTATTTGTATAAGCTATATATACAAATCTTTGATGGAGCGGGCCGTTTGGTGGAAGTGATTCCGCATAACGCGGGTTTCCGCCGCTTCGAAATGGTTGACAAAATCATGCGGATCAACGGCGAACGCATCGTCTTCAAGGGCGTGAACCGCCATGAATTCAACAGCCGCAGAGGCCGCGCGATTACGAAGGAGGATATGCTTTGGGATATCGCGACGATGAAGCAGAACAACTTGAACGCTGTCCGTACTTCGCATTATCCGAACCAGAGCTGCTGGTATGAGCTGTGCGACGAATACGGCATTTATGTTATAGACGAGATGAATCTTGAAACGCATGGCTCGTGGCAGAAGATGGGGGCGGTCGAGCCGTCGTGGAACATTCCGGGCAGCAAGCCGGAATGGCAGGATATCGTGATGGACCGGGCGGTATCGATGTACGAGCGGGACAAAAACCATCCGTCCATCGTCATTTGGTCTTTAGGCAATGAGTCGTACATTGGCGATGTGCTGGTTAACGTCACCCGTTATTTCAAGTCGGTGGACTCGGGCCGTCTCGTGCATTATGAGGGCGTTTTTTATGACCGCCGGTTCAGTGAGGCGAGTGACATGGAGAGCCGCATGTACGCGAAGGTTGCGGACATTGAGCAATATCTTGACGATAATCCGGACAAGCCTTATATCAGCTGCGAATATATGCATGCGATGGGCAATTCGCTTGGCGGCATGCATAAATATACCGAGCTGGAGCGGAAATATCCGATGTACCAAGGCGGCTTTATATGGGACTACATCGATCAGGCCATCGTGAAGAAGGACCGCTACGGCAAGGAGTTTCTTGCTTATGGCGGAGATTTCGGCGACCGTCCTGCCGATTACGGCTTCTGCACGAACGGGATCGTCTATGCCGATCGGAAGCTGTCTCCTAAGATGCAGGAAGTGAAGTTCCTCTATCAGAACATCAAGCTGACGCCTGATCGCAACGGCATTTCGGTCCGCAACGACAATTTGTTCGCGGATACCGCTGATCTTGAATTGGAGGTTGTCCTCTATCATGAGGGACGGGAACGGGAACGTTTGAAGCTGACCGCGGTCGTTGCGCCGCGAAGCGAGAAGCATATCCCGATCGTATTATCGGATGATTTGAATGCGCCAGGCGAATATGCCCTTCACGCCTCCTTTAGGCTGAAGGAAAACACGCTCTGGGCAGAAGCCGGCCATGAGGTCGCGTTCGGACAACATGTGTTCCGGGTAGCTTGTGCTGCGACGGACAAGCAAACTCTTTCTTTCGATACGTTGAAGGTCGTGCACGGCGATGTCAATATCGGCGTGAAGGGACATGATTTCAGCATCATGTTCTCCAAGCAGGCGATGAGCCTGATCTCTCTGAACTATGCGGGCAGAGAGATGATCGCGGCACCGCCTGCTCCGCTGTTCTGGCGGGCGACAACCGACAACGACAGGGGCTTCGCCCAAGGGTTTGACGCCTGCGACTGGTTCGCAGCCAGCCTGACTCGCAAATGCATCGGCATCGATGTGACGGAGGCGGAGAACGGAAGCAGCATGACAGTAGCGTACCGCTACCGGTTCCCGATTAGCGAGACGGCCGAGGCGAAGCTAGCTTACACGGTTTATCCGGACGGCAGTATTCGCGTTCAGGCGAATTACAGCGGCGCTGCGGGCCTCCCCCGCATGCCGATCTTCGCGGTTTCGTTCAAGGTGCCGGCCGATTACGACCAGCTGGAGTGGTATGCGATGGGGCCGGAGGAAAACTACGCGGACCGCGCAAGGGGGGCGAGGCTTGGCTTGTTCCGGAACACGGCAGCCGATAACGTATCCGGCTACGTCGTTCCCCAGGAGTCGGGCAACCGCACCGGCGTTCGCCGCGTGAAAGTGCTTGACAGGCAAGGACGCGGCATCCGGGTCGCAGCCTTGGAAGAGCCGGTGGAATGCGGCATATCCCCGTACACAGCGTTCGAGCTGGAAAGCGCGCAGCATCATTACGAGCTTCCTGATGCGCACTACACCGTCATTACGGTGGCTGGGCGGCAGATGGGCGTAGGCGGCGATGACAGCTGGGGCGCTCCGGTACACGAGGAATACACGATCAAAGCGGATGAGGATCTGGCTTTTGAGTTCATGATTGAGCGCGTATAAGTCCATATGTGGAAGACATGACCGGGTAAAGGAATTGTCTTGAAAACAGTTGCCGTACAAGCTATGAAATCCGCAACTTAAACGCAGCGGCAGCCTGGGACAGGAAAATATAGTCCTAGACTGCCGCTGCCATTATTGGAACTATCGTGTCCGTTGAATATATGGCGATAAATGTGACAATCCCCGTTATAATCCATTAGGAGTTAATTTTTCAATTTTAGTGTGACGTTTATCAGCAAGGAACCATTTCATCATAGAAAAATACTGTCCCAAAAGTTCCTTGTAGACAGTTGTTTTGCACAACCTCATGTTATATGACTTTACTGATTTCTAAAAAGCCTAACCGTTCCACTTGATACAAATCATAGATCTGTTGCGTATTATTTATAGATTTATATATTTGCTGATTTATATCATTTGCTAATTTGGCATAAGGTAGTTTTTCTACCGCCTTCTTCGATCGAATATTTTGTTTTCGGATTTTCAAAAATACCATTTCGATATTATATTCAAGAAACAGTTTATAAAATAAGGATTCCTTCGCTCGTTGGTTATAACCTTTTCCAAAATAAGGAGCTCCAATCCATGTGGCTAAGAAGCCTGTTTTATTAACAATATCATATAGATCAATGGTACCAATGGGATGTCCCATCTCGTTAAGAATCGTTCTAGAAATACATGTCTCCTGTTCTTCTTCAACGATCAACTGTTTGGTTATGAATATATATTCTTCATAAGATTGGCATTTATAACGAACGTAAGGAAAAACTGCAGGATCCATCATTAAGTTATACAGTGAATGGCATTCGTGCAAATCACGTTTTTTTAACATTATATCTCCACCCTAGTCCCTTTGATACGCTATATCAAACAATTTAAGTATATAAAAGGACTTGGGGGATTTTATGAATTCTACATTTTCTTTGTGTAAAATTTATCATCTCAGTCGAGAAGACTCCCTCTTCAACATAGTAAGGGGGAGATGAATCGATTTCTTTTTGGTTTATGAATGCGAACATACGTGCTATA
>NZ_JAKGAP010000077.1 GCF_021532375.1 Paenibacillus alkaliterrae | reverse complement strand
ATCACCCCCTCACCCAAATTATAGCACATATGTTCGCATTCATAAACCAAAAAGAAATCGATTCATCTCCCCCTTACTATGTTGAAGAGGGAGTCTCCTCGACTGAGATGATAAAATTGCTCCACCACCTTAGACCCCGCCCAATAACTTATTGAACGGGTCGACGGGCTTAAGAATATTGAATGAAACGACGGGATGCCGTTTGATTTCCATAAATTCCTCGCTGGTCAAAGGACCGCTTTTGAGTAAAATAGAGTCTTGGATGCCGATTTTCCCGATATCGTGAAAAAGAGCAGCCAAGCGCACTTGCTCGCACTTGGATGAGGATAAGCCCATACTCTTGGCAATTTCCCAGGACATTTCGCTAACGCGCCGGGAATGACCCAGGGTGTATGGATCCTTTACTTCTAAAGCGTTATTTAACGCTTCTACAAAACCCACCACCAGCTGTTGATTTGCGATCACCTGATCATCCAAATCAAGCTTGGTATCGGACAACTGCTTAATCACTTTTAAAAATTCTTTTTCTTTCTTTACCAAATCTCTTTGAAACAAGGAAAACAAGTAGTTATTCATCCCCGTCAGTCTCCATCCATTCATTGGCGATATCCAATGCCCGCTTGAAACGTTCTCTGCCTTTATTGATTAGACCCTGCTTGGCTTTATCATACTCGGCTTCCAGCATCCATTTGGCATTTTGATCTTTCACCACGCTGAATTCCTGCCATGCGCTTCTCAAAGAGTCATAATATGCCTTATTACTCTTGTCGGTCGATTTCTCCCCGAGATGCTGAAAGCATGCTGCCAGCTCACTCTCCATCGCTGCTTTTTCCCGATGCCAGTAGCGAATTTGCTCAGCGTCCCGCGAGTCAATCATAGACACCATGACGGATCGAATACCCAAAGAACATTCCACCCATCGGTCCAATTCCTTCTGCAGAGGATGGGACTCGCTTCGGGAAGGAAGCTTAAACTGAGATACGATCGAACGCAGCGACAGGCTGCTGCGCGTGGCTTCCCGAATATCCTCGTTTATTTGCAAAATATTATCCTGCTGAATTTCGGTCGAAGCGAGTACTTCTTCACACCCCGCAGCAACCTCCTCGATCATAGCTGACGTTTGATTGAGGGAATCGGCGATGGAGAAGCTGCTTTCCGTAATGACCCCAAACCGGCCATCCACTTCCTTCATTTGGATCAGAATGCGGCCGAGGAACGTTTCCATTTCCTCATATTTGTTTACGGACGCCTCCATCGTCTGTACGCCTACGCCCACTGCCTCTTGCATGCTGTCGATTCCTGCTTTTAAACCTTGAGCGTTGCCCGTTACCCACTGGATCTGCTCATTAATGCTCAGGGTAGCCTGTTTCGTCTGAATCGCCAGCTTCGAAATTTCGCTGGCAACAACTGCGAAGCCTTTTCCCTGTTCGCCTGCTCGCGCCGCTTCAATATTCGCATTCAAAGCGAGCAGTTGCGTTTGGCCCGAGATTTCCTCAATCAGCCGGACAATATCTGTAATTTGACCGAGCGCTTTATTTAATTCGTTCATCCCTTCATGAATTCCCGCGCTTTCATTAGATATCCGGTTCATTTGCTCCTTCGTGGATATCATTTCTTGTTTGCCGGCAGCGACTTCTTCCGAAAAGCCCAGCGACACCTGAACCAACGAGGCATTATTTTCGCCTGCATCCTTTAGAACAACGTGAATTTGAGCCATGTCATCCGCCATCTTCTGGGCATACTCTGATGTATCCTGCATGCCGACCGCAATTTCCCGGATTGTGGATGTGACTCCTTCCACATGCTCGGTAATCAGTTCGGATTTAGACCTCATATCTACCATTTTTTTGTCCAAATGTTTGGATGATCGATCCACCAAACGAATCAAAGCCTTTAAACTGCTTATCGTTTTTTTGAGCGCAACCATTAACAAATGATCTCTGCCGTTGGATAACAGATTCATACTAAAGTCGCCAACTGCCATTTTCGCCAAATGCTCTTCCATCCAGCGACTTGTAAAAGACCGGAACAGCTTCATCCAATATTCCCCCATAGTGTTCGCTTCACAACCGCAATGCAAAAAACCTTGCAAACCTTTTTAAGCCAGACAAAAAACGTTTTGTCTATCAGCTTGATCAAAAGGTTATACAAGGCCCCATTGCCCAAGACAGCATTAACAGCACTGTGAATACCACCGTATTTTGTTTCTTAACTTTGAGTTAGACTCAATTTGGTTTGCTTACGTTTTACCCATGCAGATAACAGGATACTGATTTCATACAGCAATAACATTGGCAACATGATGAGCACATCGGACAAAAAATCGGGAGGCGACAATACAACCGATAAAACGATAAGTATAAAGTACGCATATTTCCGCGATTTTCTTAACTGCTGCGGGTTAAGCAGTCCAAGGCGCGTCAAAAACATGACAACTGCCGGAAGTTCAAATACGACAGCTATGGGAACCGTTAGTCTAAACAAGAAAGTAAAATATCCGGTCACGGTATACATGGTTTGAAACTGGCTTTCTGCGAGCCCCGTCAAAAAAGACATGACCATTGGAAAGATGATGAAGAAACTAAAACACAACCCGATGATAAATAAGAAGAACAAACCGGGAATAAACGCAAGCGTAGCTTTTTTTTCATCCTCCGTCATCGCCGGTGCCATGAATCCCCACAATTGATAGGAGAGTAATGGAATCGTCAACGCCAGCGCAGAAATAGCGGAAATTGCCATATTTACCCAGATCACATCGCCCGGACTGAGAATCGTTAATTGTTGGTCGATATCCTTTATAAGATATTGATAAATATCCTTCACGAACAAAAAAGAAAGGAGAAAGAATACAAGAAAGCCAACGCCGCTAATGATAATACGTTTACGAAGTTCTTCAAGGTGCTCAACCAGTGGCAATGACTTCTTCTGATTCATCATATGTCACTCCCTCAACTCTTTGTACCATCCGCTTTCTTGGACACTACAACTAAGTTAGACGTCTGTCCTTCTGTTTCCTTTTCTTCAAGACTCTGGGTAATCTCACGCGCTCCTTTTTTAAACTCCGATAATGTTCTTCCGAAAGCACTGCCAATCTCAGGCAGCTTGCGCGGACCAAAGATGACCAACGCAATAATGAGTATTATAATCAGTCCTGGAATCCCGATGTTCCCAATCATAGTGTTTCCCCCTCAAAATGTGATATCCTCACCTGCTAATGACCGGGCTGCCGTGAAGATACTCAAGCAGCTCCTCTTTCAACTCGTTATAAACGGGATCGTGGAGTACGTCGCGCCGAACACGCGGACGTTTAATCGGGACGTTAATGATCGTCTCTATTGTTGCCGAAGGACCGTTGGTCATCACCACGATACGGTCGGATAAAAAGATCGCTTCATCAATATCGTGGGTCACCATGATGACGGTATCCGTACCGCTGTTCGGACCGCCATCTACGCTGCTGTCTTCCGTCGGCTTCATCAGGGTAACAAGCTCATCCTGAAGGGTTGCCCTTGTAAGTGCGTCCAGCGCGCCAAAGGGCTCGTCGAGCAGTAGCACCTGCGGGCCAACCGCGAAAGCACGTGCAATGGCCGCGCGCTGCTTCATTCCGCCGGATATCTCGTCAGGGCGCTTATGCCGATGATTCCACAATCCGACCACGGTGAGATAACGCTCGACGATCGCCTTCTTTTCATCCTTTGAACGATCCCGGAAGACAGCGTCAACCACCTCGTAGACGTTTTCCCATACCGAGAACCATGGCAAGAGAGAGTAGTTCTGAAAGACGACGCCCCGGTCGGGGCCTGGACCGGTAACAGGCGCCCCGTCAAGGATAACCTGACCGGTCGTTGCCTTCTCCAATCCGGCGACGATATTGAGAATTGTCGATTTACCGCATCCCGAGTGTCCGATCAAGGAGACAAACTCGCCTCTTTCGATAGATAAGTTGATATTTTGCAGTACCTGGAAATCGCCCTTCTTGGTTGAATACACTTTACTCATATTCTCAATTTCCAAATAGGACATGCCATCACCCTCCATATTTGAATCGTTGCTCAATGTAATAAAAGACTCGGTCCAAAAGGAGACCTACTAAACCGATGAGCACAATCGCAGCGATGACCCGTTCCACGCTGAGAGCGTTCCAGCTATCCCAGACGAAGAAACCGATGCCGGTTCCGCCTGAAAGCATTTCTGCAGCGACGATGACCATCCAGGCGATTCCAAGGCTCAGCCGCAGGCCCGTGAGGATATGGGGAAGCGTGTAGGGAAACAGCACCTTCGTCAGGTACTTCCATTTCGAAAAACGGAAGACGGCAGCGACGTTTCGGTGGTCCTTCGGGATCGACGAAACTCCAAATGCTGTATTCACGACCGTCGGCCAGAGCGAAGTGATGAAGATAATAAAGATCGTGGCCGGTCCGACCGACTGAAATGCTGCCAATCCAATGGGAAACCAGGCGAGCGGCGACACCGGTCTCAGCACTTGGACGATCGGATCGAAGAGCTTCCTGCAGAACGGCACCGCACCCATAACGATCCCAAGCGGCACCGCGACGATCGCGCCCAATAGAAATCCGGCGAACACCCGCTGCAACGAAGCTGTAAACTGGAGCGCAATCCCTTTATCATTCGGTCCATAATTATAAAACGGATTAGATATGAGTTCCCAGAAGATACCTAATGTAATAACAGGACCAGGAAGAACTTGGCCCGAGAGCCGACTCGCCACCTCCCACAACAGAATGAGGAGCGCCATGCTCCCGACCAAGTAACCGGATTTGCGCAAAACGTTCATCAGGCCGTTCATCCAGTGGGAGGGCAGAGCGAGGCGCCTCGCCGATAACACCGTGCGATTGACACTCTGTTCCATTTGCTCACTCATCAGATCAACCTCCGTATTGTTTTAGCGATCCAACCGGATCGCTTGGGTCAAACGCAGCGCCATCCAATTTGAGTTGGAACGGCTTCATATCGTCGTCGGGAAGGGAGATCCCCATTTCGCCTGCGACTTCGCGGTACAGGTCCTTCATGATCAGCTTGTCGGCAATCTTCTCGTACTCCGGGTGTTGATCCAGAAATCCGAACCGTACATACTGGGCCATAAAGAACATGGCATGGGACTTGCGCGGCAAGTTCACGCTGCCGTCCTTGTGAAAGAGCATGTAGTCATCCGTGTAGACATGTTCGCCCAAGCCGGCGCCGAGATCGTACTTGCCGAGCAGGCGATTCTCGATCGTTTCTGCCGGAGCGTTGACGTAGGCCTGATGGCCGATCACCTTGGCAGCCTCTTTGCGGTTATCCAAATTGTCGAGCCATTTCGATGCCTCCAGGACAGCCTTCATGACGGCCTTCACCTCTTCGGTTTGGGAACTCCAAGCCTTGTTGAGAACGAGAGCCTTTTCGGGGTGATCCTTCCAGATATCCTGAGAGGAGATGTGGGTGAATCCTATATTCTCGCGGACACCGACTCCGTTCCAAGGCTCACCCACCGAGTAACCGTCCATGTTGCCCACCTTCATGTTGGCCACCATCTGCGGCGGCGGGATCGTGATGATCTTCAGCTTGGTCTGATCGACTCCGGCCGCACCCAACCAGTAGCGAAGCCATAAATCATGCGTTCCCCCGGGGAAGGTCATGGCGAAAGTCGTCTCGCGCCCTGCCATTATCTTTTCGATGGCGGATTTGGCCGCCTTCAAGTCCCGAAAGCCGGCTTGACTGAACTTATTGGCGAGTGTAATGGCCTGCCCATTCGCATTAAGTACCATAGCGATTGGCAGCTCGGTGCCGGCAGCGCCGCCGACCCCTGTGTATACGGAGAACGGCATTCCGAAGAGGCAGTGCGCCGCATTCAGGTCGCCGGAAATTAATTTGTCACGTACCGCGGCCCATGAAGCTTCCTTGGTGACATCCACATCCACGCCGTACTTCTCAAAGAGGCCGAGTTCTTTGGCCATGACGACCGAAGCGCAATCTGTCAGAGGGATAAAGCCGATTTTGATTTTATTTTTCTTCGTTGCGGCCCCGTCGTTACTGCTGCTGCTGCTGCTGCTGTTGCTGCTGCATGCCGCAAGGAGTGTACTCGGCAAGATCAATGCTGCAGCGCCTGCAAGGGTCGACTTTTTCAAAAATTCTCGTCTCGACATCGAATCTTTCATCGGATTCCCTCCCTCTTGTTAACATTATTTTTGAACATGCATAAAACTAATGATTTCATTTGCCTTGTTCCCAATAAAACCCCTCCGTTAAATAAAGACTTTATCTAGAAATAAAACGCCTATCTCACAAAATGCACGCAACAAGATGCATCCGAAGAAATCGGTTTTCATCATCTTGATACTGCTGTGAGATAGGCGGCTTTGCCCAAGGGACACATCATCGTGTCATAGTAAAAAAGGTCCTTGCACACACAAATGAATAGCATAAGAAACGATCAGATTCTGCAGGGCTCTAGTGCCCTAAGGTCTGAATGACATCTTTGTCATTCAACACAGTATACGTTAGGTTATGTAACATAAAATTTGAATATGACGCGTTTAACTGTTACTTTAGATCTAATTCTATTCGAATTTTCAGAAAAGTCAAGGATTATATTTAGTTTTCCGAACAAGTTATGTAAGTTTTAATTACATATGATACATTTATCATCACACATCTAACGTAAATATGTGATATGTATGTCACTTCTATGTGATAGAGGGATAGATTCGTCTTTCATCTCGCAGGAGCGACGCTATTTTGTCAACATGCTTAATAGGACCTGAAAAAAACTATACAATTATTAGTTCAACTTATATAGTAAGAAAGCGCCGATAAATATTTTAATAATCATAATTCGATACTAATGACAGCTTAGCTATTACATGACTGGAGGATTTTCTCGTGATTGATAGCATTTCTGAAAAACGTCTTTTTCATCTGCTTAAAACATGCGGTCACAATTCACACACTCATTTATATTATCTCGGGGATAAAGAATGTTCTGGGATACTGAGCATGAGGTATTAATCGTGTATCGTTCGGTCGGAAAGAACCGCCTTATTCAGATTCATTCCTGAATCGTCTTCAAGCCATATCGGATGAGTGGCTCAGTAATCGGATGGAGAAAAGCTTCTCAGTGGGGTCTTTTGCACCGGAATATGTGAGCCGTTTTCCTATTGCAGTGCTGGTTGGCTCAGATGGAAATGAAGAGGCGTTCGTTTCGATCGCAGGTGATCATCACCCATTCATCACAACTCAGGAGTCGAAGCGGTTGGTTACCAGAAAGAGCAGGTTCCCTTGCGAGTCTTCGGTCTGAACCATTCGCAGGGCATGCTTCATCTTCTTCTGCTGGGAGCCGATTCGGACGAGGCAATCGGCCGATAACAAGCTGCCTGCGGGCACTTCCATCTCCTCCAGAGGCTCGATGTGCGTATTGCTCTTCAGGCGGGTTACGAAGAAAATCTCGTCCCGGCAGTAGCGGTCAAATACGGCGTAGTCGATGTAGCCACGATTAAAAATGTAGGTTACACCAGGCTCATGGACAAGTTCCTCCATTTGCGTGCGATCATTTTTCTTCGCTACGGTAACCGTGGCTTTCTCCGGAATGACCTCGTCCGCGTCCAGATAAGCCAGTCGCATGTGGATTTTGATGCCCGCCTTCGTCTTGCGGAACTCGGCCCATTAATGTAACGCAAGCCTTCGCGGTTTTGCAGTTGTGCAAGCAGAAACAGCTTGAGATAGGCGGTAGTCGTCAGCTTTTTCGTGTATTTATCCTGCTGGGCGTCCGCCACGGCGGTTGTGAACGTTTTTGTACAAATCGGTGCAAGCCATTTAGCAAATGAAGAAAATAGCGTATGATTATCTACAGAATCTTATGAAGATTCTGAGAACAAATGCAACGCTAGTGATGATGACTACATGAAGGTATTAGCGGTCGTGTTTCAGGACTTTAAGCTTTTTGCCTTTACGCTGAAGGAGAATATCGCCTTTGAGAACGCCGAACAGGTGTCTGATGAGGTATTATTAGAGGTGTTAAGAAAGTCAGGACTATCAAGTAAAGTGGATGAATTGGCACAAGGCATGAATACGGCGATTTACAAAATTTTTGATGAGAATGGAACTGAGTTTTCTGGTGGTCAAAGCCAAAAACTGGCGATTGCGAGAGCCATGTGCCGGGAATCTAATCTCGTCATATTAGATGAGCCTACGTCCGCACTTGACCCTTACGCCGAGCATGACATTTATTTGAAGTTCAATGAAATGATTGACGGGAAAACGGCAGTATACATTTCACACAGGCTATCATCATGTAAGTTTTACGACAAAATTGCTGTTTTTGATCACGGGAAAATTGTTGAATACGGCTCTCATCGAGAGCTATTGACGATGAAGTGCGGAAAATAACGCGAAATGTGGGAAGCACAGGCACAGTACTACGTGTAATAAAGGAGTAAACATGTTAGAGGTATACGCACTGCAAGTTCCTGACCAAATAGATCCTGAGCTGTTTGCAAAGCTATTGAATGCTGTTTCGGAGGACAAAAAGCTGCGGATTAGTCGGTTTAAGCAGAAAGCTGATGCATATAGAGCGTTGTTGGCTGATCTATTAATTCGTTCAATCATTATGGAGAAGTACCGTGTGGAGAATCAAGAGATAACCTTTGTATACAATCCGTATGGCAAGCCAACCTTGGCTTTGGATCAGAGCTTTTCTTTCAATCTTTCTCATTCAGGAACGTGGGTTGCTGCCATTGTAGGGAACGGAGGGCTAGTCGGAATAGATATTGAAGAAGTTCGCCCAATTGAGAACGACGTAGCCAAACGATTTTTTGCCCCAGAAGAATACGCTGATTTAGTTGCAAAAGGAGAAGAGGGAGGGCTGTCATACTTTTACGACCTTTGGACATTAAAGGAAAGCTTCATAAAGGCAGTTGGCAAAGGTCTGTCAATCCCTTTTGATTCGTTTGTGATTCGGTGGGATGAATTAGCAGGACGTTATGCGGTTAATCAAAATGTTGAAGACCAAGCTTTTAGCTTTCAGCAATATCAAATTGATCCCCATTTCAAGCTGTCTGTTTGCGCTGATCGAGATGACTTTCCAGATTCGGTAAGCATATATGAATGGTCGGAGCTTTATAAAAAGATGGTTCTCTGAGCCTAATCATTAAAAAAATAATCCCGCAAGGAACATCATCTCGAATAGATGAGTCCTGCGGGATTTTTGTTGCGGCTCTAGTTGATTAGGATGTTAAGCTATTACCATCCAATTGTAACTGTAGCAACTCCGCTTGCTGGAGTAACGAATGTCTTATTCGCTCCGCCTTGGAAAGTGACTGTCGAACCGTTTTTCTTGAAGTACTTGAATTCTAAAGTCGTATTTGCTGGTACACTCACATCAAAGTACCAAGTTGGGTAAGAATAGATGACTTGATTGTACATAGGGCCAATCGCTTTATTCGTATCCCATCCGCCAAGTTCTGCTACATTTCCAGCAAGATAAATGGCTTCGCCAGGGACAGTTGTAGCGTTGTTTACTACGAAACGAACGGTTACCTGAGTGCCTGTAAGCACGTTGTAGCTAGCAACAGCATTGCTGTCTACAGACGCTGCTGTACGAATCATCACATTGTATTTGCCCGCTGCTACGCTTGGAACGATAACTTTAATTTGTGTATCTTCCCATGAAGTGATATTAGCGCCAGTTACAGCAGTTGTTCCGAAGAATACTGTTCCTTTTGTTGCGCCAAAGCCTGTTCCGTCGATTGTCACAGTGTTTCCTGCTTTGCCCATTTCTGGACCGAAGTTTCCGATTTGAGCAGCAGATGCTGCTGTGTATTGCCATACACCAACTGCGCCTGCAGCAAGTGAGAAGGTATTAACTGCACCACCGCTTGCAGCTGTTATGCTGTTGCCGTTCAGCGTTCCGCCAAGAACATCGGCATACGTACCTGCTGCCAAAGAAGTAAGCAATCCGTTGATGGAAGCACTTGAGCCGCCACGGTTAATAGCAACCACAGCAACATTGTTGCCGAATTTGCGCTCATAAACATATACATCGTTGCTGATCCAGCGCTGCTGCGTCGAACCATAAGCCATTGCTGGGTTCGATTTGCGAAGCGGCGCTAGCTTCTTAATGACATTGTATGCCGTTGTTGTTTTGCTGAAGGAATTCATCATGCCGCGATTGTTAGGATCGCCATTGCCTGTCAAATATTGTTCTGTACCGTAGTAGATACCAGGAACGCCGCGTGAAGTTAGAGTGAATGCAAGCGCTTGTTCCAGCTTGCGGCCGGATGCACCTGTTACTTGGAAGCGGTCTAAATCATGATTGTCGATAAAAGTAACTTGATCGGCTACTTGCGTATAAGCAGACGCAGTGCCAGAGATCATAGTGTCCAAATTATACATATTTGCTGTATTGTCGCGGAACACTTGACGTACCTTCTGACCGAACTCAAAGTCCAGCAAGCTCATGCCAGAATTATTAGCGAAGCTGTAATTCTCTTGGCTAATTTCGTTAGTTCCAAGGAACCATTCCCCGAAAGTAAATACAGGCTTGTAATTATGAATATAAGACATCCAGCTCTTCTGCCAGCCGAAAGGCATATGTTTTACTGCATCAACACGAATGCCGTCAATGCCCATATCCAGCCAAAGCTTAATGGAATCTTTAAAGTAAGTATCGATTGTGTTGCTGTTATGGCTAATATCGGCAAGATCGTACAAATTGCGGTAAATGCCATCTTCTGTGGACGAGAAGTTTGTTCCTAAATTGTGATGGAAGATGCCGTTAGTATCGCCTGTGTAGCCTGCAACTAATGTTCCATTATTGTAAAGCCTGCCGTTATCGGCAAACGATGGATCATCTTCTGATGCAGGCGAGGTATGATTTGGTGCAAAATCGATGACGATTTTGATGTTTTTGGCATGCGCTGCATTGATCAGATTTTGAAAATCCGTCATGCTGCCAAAAGCAGGATTCGTCTTTTTAAAATCGCGTGCCCAATATCCATGATATGGAGTATTGTGAACACCAGAGTTTGTGATAACAGAAAAAATATTTTCAACCGGCTGTGAAATCCAAAGTGCTGTAATACCCATATCGGTAAAATAGTTGTCGTTAATTTTGTTTACGATACCAGCCCAGTCTCCGCCGCAATAGACGCGCAAGTTGGTACATCCTGCAGAGAAAGCGTTTCCTGTCGGATTGTTAGCTGCGTTGCCGTCAGAGAAACGGTCGGTTACGATCTGATAAATGACATCCGTAGAGAAGTTTTGTTTGTTTTGAACAGATGTAGCTGGTGCTGACTCAACAATAGATTTACTGCCGATAGGCGTAAGCAGGGCAAGTGATAGCAATAGAGCAAATAGTAAATAAATGACGGGTCTCGAAATTTTTTGAGCCACTAAGAACACACCTTTCTTTTTTGTATTCGCTTACAATTTTGATGGATGTTGCTTGGAGCCGTTATTATTCCCCCCCTTATTTGATTTTGTTCCCAAAACAAAAACAACCCCGGAGCGTTCTCTTAAAAAAAGAGATCCGGGGTTGTTCTTAAACCGCATAACGGTTCAAAAAGGCATAGCCCTTATTTTTGGAAAATTTCGTGGTTATGCCTAATATTTTATGAGTGAAATGCGTTGATTGTCAATAGCCCGTGTGGATTTTTTTTTAGTAATAACATATTGAATTTACAATTTTTTGATGCTATACTCAATCTCAAATGCAGGCAATGCTACTGAAAAGTACAACCTCGGCTAAGTCGAGGTTGTGCTTTTTTTTTGTTTCAAGAAAGAGGTGAACGGATTGAACGTAGAGGCGCTGTACCATAGACACAAGCAAAATTGGGCGTTTATTTATGAACAAAATGTCGTTTATTTAAGGCTGCGGACGATGAAAAATGATGTCGAAAGTGTTCAGGTCTGTTATGGGGACAAGTATAACTGGTACAAGACAGAACAAAAGGCTGATATGTACAAGCTGCTGTCTGATGCACTTTATGATTATTGGGAAGTACAAGTACAGCCAATATTCGGCAGGCTTAGCTACCGGTTTCTGCTGCATGCAGGAGATCAATCGCTGTATTATGCGGAGCGTTGGTGCAAGGAATATGCGGCAGAATATGATTTTGGTAATTTTGAATACCCCTATGCACATGAGAGGGACAGGATCACTCCACCGGATTGGGTGAAGGATGCTGTATTGTATCAAATTTTCCCTGATCGATTTGCTAATGGTGATCATGCTAACGATCCAGTGCAGACCGAGCAATGGGAAGCGACATCTACGAAACTTAATTTTTTCGGCGGTGATTTGCAAGGTGTTCTTGATCGGTTAGATTACTTGACGAAGCTTGGCATTACATGTATTTACTTTACTCCATTGTTCCAGGCGGAGACGAATCATAAGTATGATACAGCAGATTATTATAACGTAGATCGTCAGTTTGGCGATAATGAATTGTTAAAAAAGCTGGTGGATGAGTGCCATCAACGAGGCATTCGAGTGCTGCTTGATATTGTGTTCAATCACAGTGGACATACGTTTCCGCCATTTGTCGATGTGATGAAAAATAATCGACTATCGCCTTATGCGGACTGGTTTATATGGAGGGATGAATGGAATAAGCAGAGCGACACACCAGCGTATGAAACGTTCGGTTACGAAGCTAACTTACCAAAGTTCAACACGTCAAATTCAGAATTAATTGAATATTTAGTTAATATAGCAGTGTTTTGGCTAAAAACATGTGATATTGACGGATTCAGGCTCGATGTTGCGAACGAAATTGATCATCGGTTTTGGAGAACGTTTCGAGATTCGGTAAAAGCGATTAAGCCGGATGTGTATTTGGTTGGTGAAATGATGCATGATGCGATGGCTTGGTTGCAAGGGGACCAGCTGGATGCGGTGATGGATTACCCTGTTCGTTATAGCGCTATTCAGTTTTTTGCTGCTCGTCGAATCGATGGCAAGGAATTTGCTGATACCGTAAGCGCCCAAATGGTTGCTTATCCGCTGCAAGTAGTGGAGGCGTCCTTCCAGTTGCTAGGGAGTCATGATACAGCGCGAATGCTGACTCTGTGTCAAGGCAATACGGAACAGCTAAAGCAGGCCGTATTGTTTCAATTCACGTATTACGGTGCGCCGTGTATTTATTATGGTGATGAGATTGGGATGAGCGGGGGAGATGACCCAGATAATCGGCGCTGCATGATTTGGGATGAGGATCGTCAAGACAGCCAATTATTTGAGTTCTATCAACAAATGATCGTTATGCGCAAGCAATATTCAGCACTTCGTTATGGTGGATATCGGTTTTTGCATGCGGAAGCGGGAGATCACAAAATCGCTTATGAGCGATGGGATGACAGCGAGCATTTTATCGTAGCGATGAATGTATCCGAGCAAGCCGCAGCATTGTCCGTTTCGGTAAAGGATACGAATGCTGATGAGCATTGGGTGGATGTGTGGTCAGGCGAGGTGCTGATTGCGAAAGCGAGGATGCTTGCGATGGAACTGCCTGCATTTGGTTATCGGCTGCTCCGACGTCACACGACCCATAACGCTGTGCACAACACTGGAAAAGGAGCGTAATCGAATGGAAGCAATTGTGTGGTCACGCAGTAATAGGCTGGAGCTTATCACCGCTCTGGAGCCTCAGATCGGATCACCTTGGCAAGTAAAGGTTGAAATTGCGATGACTGGAATATGTGGAACAGATCTCGCTGTGGCTGCAGGCAAGGAGAGGGGAGATTATGACGTCATTAGAGGGCATGAAGCGGCTGGTGTTGTCGTTGAAGTCGGGAGTGAGGTTACTAGCGTACGCGTAGGCGACCGGGTAGTCATTGACCCGAACAAAAGCTGCGGACAATGCCGATTTTGCAGAAGGGACAAACCACATTTATGCTCTGGGGTAAATGGAGATGGAATGGCTATATCCGGCATCACAGAGTCAGGAACGTTTGCGCGTTTTTTCGTAACTGATGAGCAGTTTGTACATCTTATACCGGATCATATGACCTGGGAACAAGCGGTATTCATTGAGCCTTTGGCATGTGTTCTGCACAATTACAATGAGGCGCAAGTGCGTAATGACGATGCTGTACTCGTGCTTGGCTCTGGTCCAATGGGACTGCTATGTCAAATTGTAGGCAAAAGAAGGGCTGGCTTCGTAGCAGCTACGGAGGTGAATCCCCACCGTCTTCAGCAAGCAGCTTCTGTCGCTGACGTTACGATTCACCCGGAGCTGTTGAATGAAGCGATTGTCAGCAAATGGTTAGGTGAGCGTAAATTCGACGTTGTTATTGATGCTGTCGGCAATCAATTTCATACCGCAGAACGTTTTGTTGACAGGGGTGGCCGAATTGTTCCGTTTGGCATTCACGCAGGCTTCCAGCATACGTTCAAACCGACGAGCTATTTGCAGCAAGGGATTAAGGTGATTGGAGCAGGTGAATATCTGAATACGTTTCAAGACGCGCTAAAGCTTGCTTCGGAATTGAATGAGCTAGACGGCATGGTTACGAAGAGGTACCGACTTGATGAGCATGAAATAGCAATTGCGGAGCTGCTGAACGTAAACAAAGCACAAGAGAGCGGGCAAGTGAAGGAAACGATGAAAACCGTATTTATTCCTTGAGATACAAATGGATTAAAGATAAGGGGATGATGAATTGACGGAGCTTGTTATTTGGCATGAATTTGATGGGCAAGGAGATACGTCTATTGAAGTGCTTGAGCAGCTATGTGAAAATTTCGAGGAGCAGCATGGCGTACACATTAGGCTGGAGTCGATGAGCATTACGGAGCTGGGGGAGCGAATAAAGCATATTCATCGGACAGGAGAAGGGCCTCATATGGCAATCGTCCCTTCAGACATGGCGTCATACAAGGAAAGTGCTTTGTTGTCTGCGGTTCCGCTTGCTTGGTATGAGGGGATTATTGGTGAGCATGTTTTGCAATCGATGCTGGTGGACGGCTATCAAGCAGGATTGCCTATTCTGACAGGCAACCATCTAGCTTTGTATTATAATCGCGGGTTGTATACGAATCCGCCACTGGATTGGCAGGAGTGGAGCGAGCGTTCTGCGGAGCTGAATGACAAAGGAATTACACCTGTTGGAATAGATATCAAGCAGTCGTACAGCTTCATCCCGTTGCTGACAGCGTTTGGCGGCTGGCCGATGCATAACAATAAACCGAGTCTAGGTACCCCTGAGATGGAGGCGGCTATCGCCTACGTTCAAAGTCAACGAGAAAAAGGCGTATTAAAGAGCTTTGACGGTGCGACCGAGCTGCTGGAGCAGTTTTTAGCTGGACAAATCAGTGCAATTATTACGGGCGAGTGGATTTACAACTACTTGCAGCGCGAGATGGGCGATGAGCTGGGAGTTGCACATTTGCCTGCGATTGCTGGCAAAGCTTCCTTTTCGATGTCCTCTTCAATTGGACTTATTTTCCCCAACGATTCCATTAACTCCAGTCTTGGCGACGATATTCGCAAGTTTGCTGCGTTCCTGCTGGAGGATGAGAGCCAGCTTGCTTGGGCAGAGCGGGCACAGCGAATTCCTGTACGGACGGGAGCGATGGAGAAGCTGCAAGCGACCGCAGACCCGAACAGACAAAACTTAATTGTGATGGCGAACGCGAGTAGACCGATTCCGGTCAGCCCGTTCATGATTGCAGCTTGGGTAGGTATGGAGGCAGGTCTAGCGGAGCTAGAGCAGGGGAATGCTGAGGGCGCTTGTCGCAAGATGGTGGATGTGTCGGAGGAAGTTGTGGCGCAGATCGAGCAGTTTTTGCATGAAAAAAATGGGGAGGATGAAACGAATGAAAGTAACAGTGTTCAGCCAAGTGTCCATTGATGGCAAATTAACGTTCGGAAGTGGGTATTCAAGCAAGGAATTGTTTCAATTGTTTACGCAGGAGGATATGGAGTTCATTCATCGCTTTCGTGGGCAAGTGGACGGGATAATGGTCGGCAAAAATACGATTTGCACAGACAATCCCTTTCTAACGAATCGTTTTGAAACGGGAAAAAATCCGGTTCGTCTCGTGCCGACAAGAACGATGGATTTGCCGCTCGACAGCAATATTTTTATGGACGATGAACGTACCATTATGATAACGACAGAGCAAGGAGCAGACGAAGAAAAGAAGGAATGGATTCGGAGCCGGGGCAAAGAGGTGATCGTATGCGGTCAAGAGCTTGTCGATTTCGGTAAATTATTCCCTTTACTAGAAAAGAATTATGGATTCCGTCATTTGATGGTAGAAGGGGGAGGCATGCTGAACTGGCATGTGTTTGATCTTGATTTAGTTGATGAAATTATTTTGATGCAGCTTCCAATCATTATCGGCGGTGCCTCGAACATTTCGCTCGTAGACGGCCAAGGCTACAATGATTTGTCGTATACGAAAAAATTTGAAGTAGCAGATATTCAAATAAAAAGAAATTATACGTTAATGCGTTATGTAAGATCAGAAGCAGCGAATGAATTGATAAGCTGATAAGTTAACTTGTTAGGAAAGAGGCACAGACATGGGTAAAGCCGAAAATAATAGTTTTTATAAAACACTTCTCCAGCTAGCTGTTCCGATTACGCTTCAAAGCTTAGTGATGTCATTGCTGTTTATGACGGATCAGGTGATGGTCGGACAGCTTGGCGATACCGCTATTGCAACGGTAGGTATTGCGAGCAAAATTAACAGCGTTGTATCGGTTGTATTAGCTGGCCTTGCTGGTGCGCTTTCGATTTATGTGGCGCAATATTGGGGCAGTAAGGATCGGAAAAGCATCTCGCAGTTGCTTGGCCTTGGATTAGCTGTTGGTCTCGCATTATCGCTAGTGTTCGCGGCAATAATCATTGCCAAACCAGACTTGTTATTGTCCTTGTTTACGAAGGATAGCAGCATTCTTAGCGATGGGCGCATTTATTTACAAATTATTGCAATTAGCTTCGTTCCAGCCATGCTGACGATGTTGTACTCTGCAATGCTGCGGAGTACAGGGCATGTGAAGTTTCCTATGTATATTAGTTTATTTACGGTCATTTTGAATATTGTGTTGAATTATTTGCTCATCTTTGGTCATTTGGGCTTACCGAAATTAGGGCTGGCAGGGTCGGCTTATGCCACCTTAATCTCACGTGTAGTTGAAAGCATGCTTATTATTGGGTCCGTCTACAAATATCGTCTGCCTGGCGGCACGTCACTTAAAGATCTGTTTAGCATTTCAAGGCCGCTCGCAAACAAGTTTCTCATTACGATGTATCCGCTTGTACTGACTGAATTGGTATGGGTTTTAAGTGAGGCGGTTTATGCGATTATTTATAGCCGCATGGGCACGGTTGAAATGACAGCGATGACGATTACGTTCCCGTTACAAGGATTAATGATTGGTTTATTGACCGGTATTAGCGGGGCTGCTGCTGTTATGGTTGGCAATAAGCTCGGAGCTGGTGAACCTGTAATTGCGCAACAATATGCTAAGCGGCTTATTCGGTTTGGTATTGCTGCCGCATTTGTATTAGGTGTGGTGATTGCTCTAATTGCGCCGCTTTACACGAAATTGTTCCAGGTATCCGCAGAAGCAGATCAGCTTTCCGTTTATATTTTGTGGGTGTTCGCAGCATTTATTTGGGTGAAGGTTGCCAATATGATTATGGCTGGAGGCGTGTTGCAAAGTGGAGGCGACAGCAAATTCGTCTTTGCAATGGAATCGACCGCTACGTGGCTGGTCGGCGTACCGCTTGGCTTACTGCTGTCCGTTGTATGGAAGCAGCCGATTTTCTGGGTATATTTTTTCCTCTCATTAGAAGAATTAGTTCGGTTCGTCATTGGCTGGCAGCGGCTCCGCTCAGGTAAGTGGGTACGGAATTTAACGACTAGTGAGGAAAGCATATCTGCATAGATGTCGCTAACATGATGCGCAAAGGAGGGATTAAATGTGGAATCTGTGTTAAATGAGGTGCAGCTAGTTCCTTTAACACATCCTCAGAAGCGGATTAGTTACGTGGAGCAACGGTATGAAGCAAGCCCTATTCATGTCGTTGGCTGTTTAAGCCGGATCGAGGGCGAAGTGGATTTTAAGTTGCTGGAGCATGCGATTCGTTTGGTTCTCCATCAGCATGAAGCGTTTCGGCTTCGATTCGTACAGGAGGACGGCGAGCTGAAGCAATTCGTACAGAGTGGACTTGCAGAAGACGTTACAGCATTTATGGATTTCTCGGTAGAAGATGATCCCGAGCAAGCCATGCAGCAATGGTTAAACCGTGAGGAGAATACGCCTATTCCCCTCATGGACGGCTGCTTATTTCGGATTACGATGTTCCGTATTAGTGAGCAACATTGCGGTTTCTTGACGTTGTTTCATCATATGATCGGGGATGGCTGGTCTCTGCAATTATTTATTGATGGTATTGGCAAGAGGTATGAGCAGCTATTGCTGCAGGATGAGAATGTTCTTGATGAAGAGGCTATCGGATATTTGAGCTGGCGACATCAGGAGCAAACGTATTTGGCTTCCAGCCGCGCCAAGCGTGATCAATTATTTTGGCAAGAAAGTCTTCAGCATTTGCCAGAGCCGATGTTCCCAGAGGACAGCAGCAGCTACATTGCAGGCGCGAGGCAATCATTCCGATTAGGGGAAGAAGATACGGGGGCGCTCAGAAAGCTGGCGCAGAAGCTTGGCTGTACGGAAAATACGATGCTGACGGGGCTTGTCCTGCTTTATTTGCAACGAACGCTTATGCGGGATGATCTCGTCATCGGGACGCCAGTATTTAATCGCATAAGGAAATTGGAGAAGAAAATATTTGGGGTATTCACCAGTACGATGCCATTGCGAGTACAGATGGATGCAACTGAGCAGGTATCTCAGTTTTTTGAGAGACTTAATCGTATCATTCGGCGGAGTCACTCTCATCAGAAGTATCCTTATGATCTGCTTGTTCAGCAGCTTGAGCTGCGCAGGATTGGTCTGGAGCAAGTATTTCAAGTTTCCGTTAACGTGTTTAATACAACTTTGTTGACAGAGCTGGATGGCATGGCTGTAAAACATCGCGAAGTATATAGCGGTAATCAGGGCAATGCGCTGCAATTTGTCATCAATGATTGGAATGGCGAGAATGACTATACCATCGATATCCAATATAAGACTAGTCTGTTTACAGATGAGTCAATTGGGAAAACGATTGCTGTGCTGCGTCTTCTATTTGGGCAATTACTTAATAACTCTGAGCAACGAATAAGTTCCTTATCTGTTGTTCTTGAGGATGAAAGGCGGCAGCAGCTCTATGCATTCAATGAGACAAAGCTTGAGCTGCCGCGTTACCAGTCAATTGTGGAATGGTTGAAGGAAGGGGCTGCGCAAAGGCCAGACGCCATTGCTCTTGCAATTAAGGATCAAGAGATGACGAACTCGGAGCTGAATAAAAGAGCGGATCAAATCGCTTGGCAATTGCGTGAGTCTGGTGTAGGTCCTAATCGTATCGTTGCTATAATGGCGAATCGTTCAATAGAGATGATCGTCGCTATTTATGGCGTCTTAATATCGGGCGGCGCTTATTTGCCGATTGATCCTGCATATCCACGTGATCGAATTGCTTATTTGCTGGAGGATAGCGGCGCACAGACGATGCTTGTTCAGCGAGGGCTTCGCCAGCAAAAGGCAATGGCAGAGCTAGGGATGAAATGTCTAGAGGTATCTATTGATGAGCCGTTAGATAAATCGATAGACGGCGGTGATCGCTATAATGACCAGTTGTCATTTGTTAATACACCAGACCATTTGGCCTATATGATCTATACGTCAGGATCTACCGGAAAGCCAAAAGGCGTAATGATTCAGCATCATTCCCTCATTAATTTCATAGCGGCGATGAAGGAACAGTTGCCGTTTGAAGAAGGGGCAATCATGCTGTGCGTGACGACGATATCGTTTGATATTTTTGTATTGGAAACGTTAGCCCCCCTTGTTTTTGGCATGAAAATTGTAATTGCAGACGAGGCTGAGCAAGTGGATGGCGCTTTGCTTAATAAGCTAATCGTTAACGAGCGGATACAATGGCTGCAAACGACCCCATCCCGAATGCTGTTATTGCTTGCGGATGAGGGAGCGGCAGAGGCACTTGGCCGTTTGAACTATATTTTGCTCGGCGGAGAACCATTTCCGGCTGTGCTGCGTGAGCAGCTTACGCAGATTACAAATGCAAGATTATTTAATATGTACGGACCAACAGAAACGACCGTTTGGTCTACGATGCAGGAGCTAACAAGCGAAGAAGCTATTACGATTGGGCGACCGATCGCCAATACCTCCGTTTATATTTTAGGTGAACATCAGGAGCTGCTGCCGATCGGCATGGCTGGTGAGCTCTGTATTTCGGGTTATGGCTTAGCAAGGGGATATTGGAATCGGCCGGAGCTGACGTATGAGAAGTTTGTGCCGCATCCGTTCGAGTCTAGGCAAAAGCTGTACCGTACAGGCGATATGGCGAAATGGCTGCCAAACGGGCAATTGCAGCATTTGGGCCGGATGGATCAGCAGGTCAAAATTCGTGGATATCGGATTGAGCTTGGTGAGATTGAAAGCTGTCTGATGATGCTTGAAGCGGTTCATATGGCCGCTGTCGTTGTATGGATCAGCCCAAGTGGCATTCAAGAGTTGATTGCTTATGTGAAGGTGAATCGGCCGCTTGAGTCTTCTGAGCTAAGAAGTCAATTGGCGGTACATTTGCCGGGATATATGCTTCCTTCCCGATATATTCAATTGGAGCAATTGCCGCTTACTCCAAATGGCAAAGTGGATCGTAAAGCGTTGCCAGACCCGCAAACGACAGAAGTATCGCAAGCTCAAGCAGCTTTAATGGCTGAATCGCAAACATCAAAAACCCAAGTAGTGAAGTTAGAAGAGGCAATGTCCGTAGAAGCTGCTAAGCGTTTAACAACGTCGCATGCGACTGTATCGCTGCCGGAAGCTGGCGAAACGGAAGATGGAGCAGCAGCTGTTGAACATTCGCTCGAGCGAACGATTGTGAATTGCTGGCTGTCCATCTTGGCTGGACATGATATTAGTCATTCCGACAGCTTCTTTGAAGTAGGCGGGCATTCACTTCATGTATTAAAAGTTATTTCTGTTATGAAGGATCGCGGAATTCCGGTACAAGCATCGGATATGTATGCCGAGCCAACCGCGAGCGGACTTGCGGAACGGCTGCGAAAGCGGCATGGAGCTTTTGTATTCGAGCCATGGCAAGACACTTCGGTGAACAAAGAGGTAGTTTCCACCATTACCATTAATGGCGCGATAACAACGAATCGTGACGCCTATCGCTGGGAGCAGGTTAACTGCTTTACGAAACCGATGGCGATATTGTTTGAGTCGTTTCAACGCGGATATTTTGAGCTGTTCCTGTTCCGCTACAATTTTTATATGACCTTTTTTGCAGATAAGTGGAAAGAAAGTCCGTTTGAACGTGAGGCGGAGCCGAATGCGGATTTTGTGGATTTATATGAGAAAAAGCTGAAAGAAGCTTTTCAATTGGATATAAGTAAAGTCACCTTCAACGATGCTAATGAGCTAAGAGCATTATTGCAGGAAGGGCTGAGGAACGGGCAGCGGATGTTAGTTCCCGGGGATTTGTATGGGCTCTATTATTCCAATCATTATTTAGGCGAGCCGCATACGCATTATTTTGTTATAAAAGGCTACGACGCGAAGCGTGACCTTGTTTATGTGATGGACAATATGCATATTGAAGGAGGGGCGCTGCCGGTTTATAAGGACTTCGTCATTCAGACGGAGCAATTAGTCAGCATGAGCCGCTTTTATGCACAGCATTGGTGCCCAGAAGGTTCGATTCCGTATTTGTTATCGCTGGAAGAACGGGCTGACGTGCAAGAAGTAATGAATAAGCGCTCATTATTATGTGAGCATTTGGAGCTGCTGGAGCGTTGGACGCAGGACAGCTCACTTATCATTTATTTAGAAGAAGAGATGCTGAAGGAAATCGAGGTTCGCAGGGATACATCCAGACTTACAAAGCTTATACCATTGACTAACTATAAGTCAGTCTATTATGATCAATTATTTTCTTTCATGGAATCTTTGCAGGTGGAACAGTCGGGTATTGATGAATTGCGCTTGCTCAGCATTGCCATCGGCGAGGAATGGGAACAATTCCGACTGGCACTATTTGATCGGGTAGCTGATCGCAGGTATGAGGTGAAAGACCTTAAAATAGAAGCAACGCGGATAGCCCAGATGGAGACGATGTTTTTCCATACACTTCGACAATTGCTGGCAGGAGCTAATTTGCATGAACGGTCGTTAAACGAGGAAGCTTCTGCGGGAATCGGTAATTTTGCGGAATTCAATTTGAATGCACAAAACGGAGTAAGGCAAGGGGACAGCCTCACCATGATTCATACGACAGCCCGAATCGACGATACGTGGATCGTGAAGGATGAAGCACCTCAGCTACTCGCAACACCGACGAAGGAGCAATTCCGCATGGAAGCAACTGTGGTAAATCGCAACAAATACGGCCCATGCTACCATAGCGGTCTAATCGTCAAGTTCAAGGATCATAGCAAAATTATGTTTGGCAATGCCCGGCGCAAGCTGCTAGGTGTATTTTACCCGGAGAGAACGGACAACTACGAGTTGTTTGCTAGACCGGATGTGCAAGAAAAACATCGATTGTGTATCGAAGCAAGTGGTGACGAGCTGTATTTCCGTGTCAAGCATGAATGTGAAGCGGACTGGGAGCTAGTTTGTTCATTTAAAATAAGCGAGCCGGTCATCAGTGTTGGTTTATTTTCGAAAACATGGGAGCCAACAGATCATCAAACAGAGTTTACCGAAATTATCTTTTACGATGGGGAAGGTGAAGGTGGAAATGAACACGAAACTCCATAATCATCCATCCGAGCAACAAGCAATGGTTCTAGAGGACCTGTCCCCGCTGGCTCGTATTTCTTCATTTATACGCTCACGCATTAGTGATAACACAACGCTAGTATGGCTGCCAGCTGTCTGGAACACTTGTGGCTATGCGGATATTTTGGAGGTGAAGCAAGGTGAAATATTGGTTGCAGCATATCCGTTTCTGGATGCTCATTTGGAGCAGCTGGGCAGAGACGCACATCGTTACCACTTGGAGGAAGCAACCAATCTGGATGAAAGTGTAATCTACTCCTCACTTGTTCGTTATTCTACTGCTTGGGACACTGATCATGACGGAAACATTGAGTCTGGAACTTTTCTAAAAATGATTCTGCTGCTTCCGCTGCTCAAGCAAATGGGCGTCAACATTTTGTACATGCTCCCGGTGACACGGTACAGCACAATTAACTTAAAAGGTGATATCGGATCACCGTACGCCGTACAATCGATGTTCGAACTCGATCCAAATCTTCATGATCCATTGTTGGATGATATGACTTCAATAACGCTTAATGATGAAATGTCTGCGCTTGTAGCAGCATGCCATCTCCTTGATATTAAAGTGACGGTGGACTTTATTCCTAGAGTCACTGCAAGAAACAGTGATTTGATTCGTAACCATCCTGAGTGGGTGTATTGGATTCACAACGAAGCTTTGGAGGGCTTCGCGCCGCCGCCAATTCCTGAGCTTGATTTCTTCGAGGAATGCAAACCGGACAAGCTTGAGACGGTGTATCGAAGTGGAGAAACGGCAGCTTTTTTAGCGAAATTTTCGTTGCCGCCTAATGATCTGAATGAGGAGCTTTGGTTGCAGTTGAAGCATCGTTCCCAAGAGACAGGCGAGGAGTTGCTTCATTTAATTGAAGAGGAGATGGGGATTACGACGGCCCCTGCTCATTCGGACTGGATCAATGATGTTCAGCCAATATGGACGGACATTACGTTCCTGCGCTTGTATGCGGATAACAATCCGCTTGTGGAGCATTTAATTAAACCGGATCAAGCACCTTATGTATTATTTGATACGATCAAATGCAACTATTACCCGGCAAAGAAGCCGAACCGTGAATTATGGGATTTGCTCATTGAAGGGCTGCGCTTCAATTTAAACACGTACGGCATTGACGGCTTCCGCATCGATATTGGGCATGTGCTGCCGGTTCCGCTGCTTGATGAGATGTTTGATGTGGTAAAATCAATCAAGCCGGAAGCGCTGCTCATTAGCGAGGATCTATTTAATCGCAATCACCAGAAAGCGGCTGCAGTGGGTTATAACATTATGCTCGGCAGTGGCTGGAACATTATGACTGACATTACCAAAGACAACTTAACCGAATACTTGCGGGAGCTTCCGCAGCTTGCCATTCATGTATTTGCCTGCGCAGAGACGGCGGACACCCCGCGTATTACGAGCAGGGGAGGCGTAGCGCTGGCACGAATGATCGCTGTGTTAAATGGGTTTTTGCCGAATGCTATTCCATATATTACGACTGGATTTGAAATGAACGAAGAGCTGCCGCTGAATTGCGGATTAGGCGATAATACAGATGGAGCTGACATTCCGCGGGCGTTCTTCAACCGGATGCAAATTGATTGGTCAAAGTCGGAATCGATGATTCCGTTGTTATCTGAGCTTCATGAATTCAAAAGCCTTAAGCGAAATCTGATGGATGCAGAAAAGTTTTTTGTCGCCGAATCTCCAGAACATGTTGTTATGTATGGATATATGGACGAAGAGGAACGACTGATTTGCTGCTTTAATCTGAGTGGAGATCAGGCTGTGGAGCTGTCATTGGCGCCTTTCCGGAATGTTGATGCGGCTTGGAAGGTGGGAATTGATAGCCATTTCAGGCAGGAACAGCTATCATCTGCCGCTCTATCAGCGAATAAGGTGAAGCTTCAGCCGTATCAGGCGATTATTTTTACTTGTTGAGTAGGATAGTAGGTTAGTTTTCGTGTTGAGAAAAAAAGGTCGAGCCAGGGTTATCACCCTGATCTCGACCTTTTTTTGTTCATTTTAAGACGATCCCATCATTACACGCCAGCTTTAACTTTAACCTTAGCTTTAAGAATCGAGTATCCGAAAGCTGGCAAGCTTAATTGCTTGGTACCGGATTTGATAGACTCACCGGAAAGCGCATCGATCCATTCATATTCGTTGCTCTCACTAAGTGAGTAAGCTGCTACAGCATCCGAATTATTGATCGCGATAAGGAAGCGTTCATCGGCATTCTCTCTTTCGTAGGTAAGCAATTGCTTGTTGCTTTGAGCCAAGAATCGGATGCTTCCTGTACGAAGCGCTTCTTGCTTCAGACGAAGATGGATAATGTTTTGGAAGAAAGTAAGCAAGTTCTGATCTTGCTTGTTGACATCCCACTCCATACATTTGCGGTTATGAGGATCATGATCGCCGTCCATACCGATCTCGTCACCGTAGTAGATACAAGGAGCGCCAACAAACGTTAATTCAAACAAATACGCAAGCTTAAGCCGATCTTTATTGCCTTGGCACAACGTCAACAGCCTAGTCGTGTCATGGCTGCCGAGTAAATTGAAGGAGGTTTCATTGACTTGGCGCGGGTAGCTGGCAATCTGCCGCTGAATGGCATCAGCAAAGCCATTTGCATCAATCCGAGAATAAGCAAAGAAATTTAAAAGTGCGTTTGTGAAAGGATAGTTCATAACGGCATCAAACTGATCGCCTTGCAGCCACGCCATGGAATCATGCATAATTTCGCCCAAAATATAAGCCTCAGGATTGATCTCCTTAACAGCTTTGCGGAACTCACGCCAGAAATGATGATCGACTTCATTAGCAACGTCAAGCCGCCAGCCGTCAATTCCAATTTCTTCGATCCAGTACCGAGCAATACTAAGCAAATAATCCCGTACTTCTGGGTTCTCAGTATTCAGCTTCGGCATAATCGGTTCAAAGCCAAACGTATCGTAGGTCGGGATGCCGTCCTTCACATCCAGCGGCCATTCGCGAATGAAGAACCAATCGGCATATTTTGATTTAGGTCCATTTTTGACAACATCAACAAACGCAGGGAACGTATTGCCGCAATGATTGAATACCGCATCGAGCACGACGCGAATGCCTCTTTGGTGACAGGCTTCAACCAGCTCTTTGAGCTTCTCATTTGTACCGAAATGTGCATCAACCTTGAAATAGTCCTGCGTGTCGTATTTATGATTCGTAGTGGCTTGGAATAATGGGTTGAAATAGATGGCATTAACGCCAAGCTTGGATAAGTAATCCAAATGATCAAGTACGCCTTGCAAATCGCCGCCAAAATAGTTAGTAGGAGTTGGTGTTCCGCCCCAAGGCAACACACCCTCTGGGTCATTGCTTTTGTCCCCATTAGCGAAGCGCTCAGGAAAGATTTGATAAAATACCGCATCTTTAACCCATGCTGGAGGAGAAATAATATCGATAGGATTCAAGAAAGGGAAATCGAACAATCCTTCATAAATAACATCAGGGGCCTCATCAAAAAATCCTTTTTCGAGCATATACACGACTTGCTCTTGGTTGCGAATTTCAAAATAATAGACGGTTCTGCGGTATCGCGGCTGAATAGCTGCTTCCCAGTAATCGAATAGTTCATCTGACGCAAATATCGCCATGGGAACGGAGGAATTCGTATGATCCCAGCCATACTTATCCCCACAATGTAGGACGACAGTATCAACATCATCCCTTTTTGTGCGCAGTCGAATATGAAGCGTTTTCTCATCGTAAGCATAGGACCAGTTTTGTTTCATTCTGTGATACATGACGTCTAATTGCATGGTTTGATCGCTCCTTTAAAATAGATAAAAGGCATGAAAAAAAGGGCCCAACCTCATTCTTGAACGAGGTTGAACCCTAGGTTTCATTGCCTTTGAATTTAGTTAATTATAGCATATGCGATATCGCATATCAACAATAATTTACATTTCTACAAGGAAGGAACTGTGGCTTATACAGTGCGCCATCTACAGTGAACGGCAGAATAAATAATAAATGGATTTTTTGTAGAGGCGGCGTATGGGCAAAGTTGTTTCTGTATTAGATTTAGTTGCTGCGCATAATTACGCTGACGTTCATTTCACTTTATAATCCATAAGGTAAAAGAGAGCAGTAGGCATAGTTCGCTTCAAATGGGATAAAGCCATTAGCTTCATTAATAAGCATATCAAATGAGTACGTTATTAAACATAATGACAATGACCTCCTCGCAGAAATTTATGTTTTTAAGCCGGAGACCCATTAAAGGAGAGAGCTTACCTGAAAACTATCCATAAATCTAATCCATTTGAGGAGTCAACCTTTATAAATCCACCTGCTGCTTATCGAAGCGCGCCGTTCTGGTCGTGGAATGACGAGCTGGAGCCGGAGGAGCTGCGCCGCCAGATTAGCGAGATGAAGAAGGGCGGGCTGGGCGGCTTTTTCATGCATACGCGGCAGGGATTAAGCATGCCCTATATGGGGGAGCAGTTCATGGACGCTGTTGAAGTGGCAGCAGATGAAGCGCTAGCGCAAGGATTGGAAGCGTGGTGCTATGATGAGAACGGCTGGCCGAGTGGAACGGCAAACGGAGTTGTTCCCGCACTGGGAGTGTCTTATCAGCAAAAGTCGCTGGAAGGCATTCCTGTGTCGCGTGAAAATGCAGAGCTAAGCATGAAGGAGCTAAGGGAGCATCCTGATTTTCTGTTCCTCCCCGTGCCACCCAGGCAGGAATGGTATGAATGGGCGTCCATTAAGGAGCAAATCGGGAGTGAAGATGCGAGCTAAGCGTATCTCCTTTGTCAGCGACATATATCTTCAAATTCTCACCCCTTTTTGCTTGAATTTTTATATTTATAAGTATGCATCGCATGTTTATGCGTATTACTACCGTTGTTCCGTAACCGACCATTACTTGCATTGCAGCCGATAAACTCTGGCTTCGTATTGCCTTAACGGAATTTTTTGGATTTTCTCTTCTTGGTCAACCGGATAATTTGAAATTAACAGCTCTGAAGAAGCGTATTTAAAAGTTCCGGGCAAGTTAAAAACGGTTTCCTCCGGGAATAGATTTGCAATAATAAGCAGTTTTTCAAGTCCGTGAGTTCTGGTATAAGCATAGATCTTCTTATGATTCGGCAGAATGAGATCGTAGGTTCCGTATACAGCAATCAGATCCGTTTTCCGCAAGTGGATCAGTTTTTTGTAGTAATGATAAATAGAATCCGGATTTTGCAATGCCTCTTGGACGTTGATTTGTTTATAATTCGGATTTACCGCAAGCCAAGGGATCCCTGCTGTGAAGCCTGCTTCATCTCGATCGTTCCATTGCATAGGAGTTCGGGAATTATCCCGGCCGTTCTTCCAAATGACCTGCATAATGTCATCGTGGCTTTTTCCATTCTCAATTTCGATCCGATACATATTTTTCGCCAAGACATCGTTGTAATCGTCAATTGATTCAAACTTCACATTGGTCATCCCAATTTCTTGGCCTTGATAAATAAAAGGGGTTCCCTGCATAAGGAAATACATGGTGGCCAGCGCTTTTGCAGACTTGTCCCAGTAGGTTTGGTCATCTCCCCAGATAGAAACAGAACGAGGCAGGTCATGATTTTCCATGAACAACGCATTCCAGCCTTTCCCCTCCAGCCCCTTTTGCCACCGGGTAAGAGTTTTTTTGAAGGTATAGAGATCCAAGCCGCCGTCCACACTCTTCTCCCAAAGTCCATTGCATTCAAATTGAAAAATCATATTGAATTTTCCGTTTTGCTCGCCTACCCACAGCTCGGCATCTTCAATCGTTACCCCGCCTGCTTCTCCGACAGTCATAATATCATAATTATCCAAAGCTTCGCGCTTAAACTCTTCGAGAAATTCATGTATGCCCTCACGGTTTCGATGCCCCTCGAACGAAGGCACAAAGCTTAACTTGTCCGGATTGGGCAGGTCGGGAAAGCCTGGAACTTTCTTGATATGAGTAATGGCATCGATACGGAAACCGTCTATCCCTTTCTCGAACCACCAGCGGACCATTGCGTACAGCTCTTGACGGACCTCTGGATTTTCCCAATTCAAGTCAGGCTGCTTTTTGGAGAAAATATGCATAAAATACTGCTCGGTAAGCTCGTCGTATTCCCAAGCCGAACCGCCGAATATGCTTTCCCAGTTGTTGGGCTCGGCTCCGTCCTTCCCGTCACTCCAAATGTAGTAGTCCCTTTTCGGATTATGCTTGCTGGAACGGGATTCAATGAACCAAGGGTGTTCGTCTGAAGTATGGTTAATCACTAAATCTAAAATCAGCTTCATTCCCCGCTGATGCACCTCATGAAGAAGCTGGTCGAAATCGTTCATCGTACCGAACTCATCCATAATATCCTGATAATCCGATATATCATAGCCGTTATCGTCATTTGGGGATTTGTACATCGGACAGATCCAAATGACGTCAATTCCGAGATCCTTTAAATAGTCCAGCTTGGAAATGACCCCTTGCAAATCGCCAATTCCATCCCCATTGCTATCCATAAAACTGCGCGGATAAATTTGATAAGCTATTGCCTCTTTCCACCAATTGCTCCCCACTGTACTCGACTCCTCTGTATGGTTTCCTATCCCGTTTTTTATTTAATTGCTCCCTGACTGATCCCTTTGATAATAAACCTTTGACCAATCAAGTACGTAATTAGAATAGGCAAGATAGTCATCAGGATGGCTGGTATTAACAATTCCCAGTTATTCATGTAAGTTCCGTTGAACACTTTCATTTTGATCGGCATCGTATAATTTTTTTCATCATTTAAGATCAGCGATGGCAGCAAATAGTCATTCCATATCCACAGAACGTTCAAAATGGCGATGGTCATGGATGTCGGTGCGAGCATCGGCAGAACAATTTTAAAGAAGGTCTGTCTGCGGGTACATCCGTCTATTAAAGAGGCTTCCTCCATCTTTTGTGTGATTTTTGGGCTCCCGTAGAGCTTACGTGATTTCTCGTAGACTTCTTTGACCTGGGCTGTCCATTCTTTGTGTTGCACATCCTG
>NZ_JAKGAP010000076.1 GCF_021532375.1 Paenibacillus alkaliterrae | reverse complement strand
GCGTAAACTAGGGAACCGCCGTATACCGAACGGTACGTACGGTGGTGTGGGAGGTCGGCTACTCAAATAATGAGTAGCCTCCTACCCGATTGCAAATTAAGGGGGATACGCAGATGAGACAGCATATTGTAGTGGTCGATGACGATGATAAAATTATTTCTTTGCTTCGAAGAAGCTTAGCCTTTGAAGGCTATGAGGTGACAACGGCCTCCAACGGAATGGAGGGCTTAAAGGCGCTGCTCGTGAAGGAGCCGGATCTGCTTATTCTCGATGTCATGATGCCGCAGGTCGATGGGTGGGAAGTTTGCCGCCGCGTGCGCGAGGGAGGCAGCACGGTGCCGATCATGATGCTGACGGCAAAGGACGACGTTATTGACCGGGTAAAGGGACTTGATCTTGGCGCGGATGATTATTTGGTTAAGCCATTTGCGCTGGAGGAGCTGCTTGCACGCGCACGGGCATTGCTCCGCCGCAAGGCAGACAAAATCGAGCAAGCCGGCAATCAGCTCGTCTATGAGGATTTAATTCTGGATATGGATGCCAGGGAAGCTATTCGCGCGGGGCAGCGTATCGAGCTAACGTCCAAGGAGTATGATTTGCTGCTTCTGTTTATGCAAAATCCGCGGCGAGTATTAACGCGGGATGCGATTATGGAGAAAATATGGGGTTACGATTTCAGCGGCGAATCAAACGTGCTGGAGGTATACATCGCTATGCTGCGCCAAAAAGTAGAGGAAGGCGGCAAGAAGCGAGTCATTCAAACGGTGCGCGGCACCGGCTATGTGCTTCGAGGAGAGGCGGGTTAAGCATATGTCCATTCGGCTTCGGCTGACGCTTTGGTATTCGGGGTTGCTGGCTATAACGCTTCTTGCATTTGGCATAACCATTTACTTGTTTATAAATTGGAATACTTATTCAGACTTGAAAGAACAGATTCGTGATCAGGATCGAAATATCATAGTAACGGGTTTAACGAATTTTTTTGATCAATTGGATTTAGATTTAGATAGGCATTCAAGGATTGAAGAAAAAGATATGTATATTCAGATTGTCAATTATAAAGAAGGGGCAATTAAGCAATCAATTAATTTAGGACAATTGGAATTTGTTTTTCCGTACCCTGATGCATCTGCTAATCCCGAAAAAGGAATCGTTAAGATTCAAGTAGAAGTAAATAAAAAAAAATATAATATGCTGATTCATCAACGGCCTATTTATTTGCGTGACGGCACTTTAGTAGGACTTTTACAAGTTGGAGCGATTCCTTATGAGGAAGAAAAGTTTCTCAATGGTGTTCGTACAGCTTTAATATTCTCCTCAATGGTAGTCGTGCTTATTGCTTTTACTGTCGGCTTGTTTATAGCCCGTCAAGCTCTACGTCCAATCGAACGTGTCATACGTGCAACCGAGCAAATCGAGAAAGGATCCGATCTTAGCGTCCGAATTCCCGCAATGGGACCGAAGGATGAGATTGGAAAGCTGGTAAGCACGCTGAACGTGATGCTCTCGCGTCTCGAAATGGCCTATAATGAGCTGGATGATGCCTACAAAGCGCAGCGCCGTTTCGTATCCGACGCTTCTCATGAGCTGCGGACGCCGTTAACAACCATCCGGGGAAATATTGATTTATTGGAGCGGATGTGGGATAAGGTGCGAGAAACGAATTTGAGCAGCGGCTCCGGTGAGTGGCTGCCGCTGGATGCAGAACGATGGGAGCTATCGAAGGAGTCAATGAGCGATATTTCGGCGGAAGCGAAGCGGATGAGCACGCTCGTCAATGACTTGCTCTCTTTAGCCAGAGCCGATGCCGGCTATACGATGGAGAAAGCGCCGCTGGAGCTTCTTCCGTTAACGGAGGAGGTTGTCCGCAGGGCGCAGCTGCTGCCGCGTTCGGCGGAATGGAGAATTGGCGATCTAACCGCTTTAGAAGGAGTCCGCGTTAACGCCAATCACAATTATTTGCAGCAGCTACTGTTTATATTTATTGAAAATGCCTTTAAGTATACTCCGCAAGGGCATATCGAGCTATGCGCGATCCGAAGAGAGCGGCAAATCGGAATCGCTATCCAGGACACGGGTATTGGCATGAATCCTGAGGAGATTCCGCATATTTTCGACCGTTTTTATCGGGCTGACGAATCAAGGGGAGTTACGGTCGGAACGGGCCTCGGCTTGTCGATTGCAAAATGGATAATAGATGAGCATCAGGGTTCCATCGAGGTTACGACTCGCGAGGGTGACGGAACGAAGTTTACGATATGGCTGCCGATAACCTTTTCGGACGCGTTTCCATCGTCTATAATAGAGTCAACGGATGGGATGACGAATTAGAGGTTAATACGCATACCCGGTCAGAAAGCAGGTGCAAGAGATGGAAATTGTAAGAATATCACCGCGCGGCTACTGCTATGGTGTCGTCGACGCGATGGTGCTGGCTTTGCAAACGGCAAAAAACTTGGCACTGCCAAGGCCTATTTATATTTTGGGAATGATCGTCCATAATGCTCACGTAACGGAAGCTTTCGAGCAGGAGGGCGTCATTACGCTCGACGGCGCGAATCGCCTGGAAATTTTGGATCAAATCGAGACGGGTACGGTCATCTTCACCGCGCATGGCGTATCGCCCGAAGTGCGTGAGCGCGCGAGAGAAAAGGGTCTGTCCGTCGTTGATGCGACCTGCCCGGACGTTACGAGAACGCATGACTTAATACGTGCGAAGGCTGCGGAGGGCTATCATATTATTTATATTGGCAAAAAGGGTCATCCCGAGCCGGAGGGCGCAATCGGCATAGCTCCGGAACGTGTCCACTTGATTGAACGCGAAGAGGAGATCGCTTCGCTTGAGCTTCCGGAAGGACCTGCGATAATCACGAATCAAACGACTATGTCGCAGTGGGATATCCGTCATATTATTAATCGCCTATTGGAGAAATATCCTGCCGCAGAGGTTCATAATGAAATTTGCATGGCGACTCAGGTCCGTCAGGAGGCGGTTGCTGAACAAGCAGGCGAAGCGCAGCTTTGCATCGTCGTTGGCGATCCGCGCAGCAATAACTCGAATCGTCTTGCGCAGGTATCCGAGGAAATCGCTGGCGTCAAGGCATACCGGATAGCGGATGTTTCCGAGATTCAGCTGGAATGGCTGAAGGGCATCGACCGGGTTGCGGTTACGTCAGGGGCATCGACGCCTACGCCTCTAACGAAGGAAGTCATTGCTTATTTGGAGCAATACGATCATAATAATCCGGAAACTTGGGAAATCCGACGTACCGTCAAGGTGAATAAGCTGCTGCCTAACATCCGTGTGAAATCGACGGATAGCTCTGCAGCTACTGCCAAAGCGGAAAAGGCGGAGTAAACTGGACGCCTATTGAAATATGAGGCAAGAAAGCCATTTAGGCCGATTTTATCGGCCTAAATGGCTTTCAATATATAAGAAATTATAAGATTCAATTATATATATATTAACTGTATACTTTACTGGTAATCGGACTTTTGCATTGAGCTCACAGTTGGCTTGACTGCGTCGCTCTATGATGGATTAATCCGGAAACTTGGTCCTTTTAGCCGCCATTCGTCGCTCTATGATGGATTTATCCAGTAATTTGTTCCTTATAGCTGCCAATCGTCGCTATGTTGGATTTATCCACTAACTTCGCTCCCGCGGCACCCGGTTGGCATTCTTTGTGAGATCTAACAAATAATTTGTTCCGCAAAAAAGCAGCTAAAAAATTTTACCACATGGGTTGACGAGATGCGTCTTCTCTTGTATATTTACTTTAGTGATTAAAAGCATAGAAGCCACAAAGCATAAAAGCTATAAAGCGTATAAGCGTTGAAGCGCGAAATGAAATAGCCAGTCCTTTATTTTTTAAAATACAAAACCAGGAGTGATCCATATGATCGTCATTACAAACGCAAACATCGCGGAAGAGCGTATCACAGAAATCGTAGCCCATATTGAGAGAGCGGGCGTGCAGGCACATGTATCCAGAGGAACGGATCGTACCGTTATCGGCATTATTGGCAAAGCCGAGCCGACTCTTGCCGAACACCTTCGTCAGATGAAGGGCGTCGAAAATGTCATTAAAATATCCAAATCCTACAAGCTTGCCAGCCGCGACTTTCATCCGGACGATACCGTTATCGACATTAAAGGCGTTAAAATCGGCGGCAGCAACCTCGTCATTATGGGCGGACCTTGCGCAGTTGAGACTCCCGAGCAAATCGACGAGATTGCGCGCTTGGTAAAAGCGGCAGGCGGTCAAGTGCTTCGGGGCGGCGCTTTTAAGCCTCGTACAGGTCCTTACAGCTTCCAAGGGGTCGGTGTTGAAGGACTCGCGATGATGGCCGAAGCAGGCAAGAAGCACGGGCTTCTGACGATTACGGAAGTAATGACGCCGGAGTACGTCGACGTATGCGCGGAGTATGCGGACATCCTTCAGGTAGGAACACGCAACATGCAGAACTTCGATTTGCTTCGTAAGCTTGGCACAATACAGACGCCAGTTTTACTGAAGCGCGGCTTCAGCTCTACTTACGACGAGTTCTTGAATGCAGCGGAATACATCTTGGCAGGCGGAAATCCAAACGTTATGCTTTGTGAGCGGGGAATCCGAACGTTCGAGACTTACACTCGCAACACGCTTGATTTGTCTGCGATTCCGGTGCTGCAATCTCTCAGCCATTTGCCGGTTATATCAGATCCGAGTCACGGAACCGGTCGCCGCGAATTAGTAGAGCCCATGTCTAAAGCATCGGTAGCAGCCGGTGCGAACGGGCTAATCGTAGAGATGCACACGGATCCAGACAACTCCATGACAGGCGACGGCGTTCAATCGTTGTTCCCGGATCAATTTGCCAATCTCTTAAAGCAGCTAGAACTGCTTGCGCCAATTGTAGGCAAACAGTTCGATACGCCGAAGGAGCCGGCTGAAGCCTTCAAGGAATGGAAAATGTAAAGCTGAGAAATTGCCGTGCGGCCTTTGTTCATCAAGGCTGCACGGTTTTTATTTGTTTCATGAGGCGCAATTGTGAACAACTGTTCAAACTTGTAAGTATACCTCACATCCCCATAAAAAATACCTTACATAGCTATTGACGGAGGTTAAACCGTAGTTTTATAATAACGACATGGATTTGGAGCAATAATTGAACAATATCTGTTCATCATTACGCTAATGTTCGGAAATGGAGGAAATTATTCATGTCAGTTCAAAATGTTTTGGACAATATTAAAGAAAACAGCATCATGTTTGTAGACTTCCGCTTCGTGGACCTTCTAGGTCATGCTCACCACATCACTCTTCCGGCTGCTGAGGTTGACGCTGATACTTTCGTTAACGGGGTAGCTTTTGACGGTTCTTCGATCCACGGTTTCCGCGGTATCGAGAACTCCGATATGGTTATGATGCCAGATACCGAAGCCGTATTTATCGATCCTTTTACAGATCACCCTACACTAAACGTGATGTGTAATATCTATACACCTGAAGGCGAGCGTTATGACCGCGATCCGCGCAGCATCGCTCAGAAGGCTGAAGAATATCTTCAAACGACCGGCGTTGGTACGACAGCATTTTTCGCGCCTGAGCCTGAATTTTTCATTTTCGACGAAGTTCGCTTTGAAAGCACTATGAATTCTTCTTCTTATATGGTTGAATCCGAAGAAGCAGGCTGGAACACGAACCGTAAAGAAGAGGGCGGAAACCTTGGTTCTAAAATTCCGGTTAAAGGCGGCTACGTTCCAGTAGCTCCGGTTGACTCGCAACAAGACATCCGCAGCGAAATGGTTCGGCTCTTGCAAGAATCGGGCCTTCGCGTTGAACGTCATCACCATGAAGTTGCAACGGCTGGTCAAGCGGAAATTAACTTCCGTTTCGATACATTGACCAAAACAGCTGACAATCTGATGAAATTCAAATATGTGATTCACAACACGGCTCGCCAATACGGCAAAACGGCTACTTTCATGCCGAAACCGCTATTCGGCGACAATGGCAGCGGTATGCACGTTCATACTTCTATCTTCAACGGCGACACTCCTTTGTTCTACGATAAAGGCGCTTACGCTAACCTAAGCGAAATGGCAATGCACTACATCGGAGGCGTGCTTTACCACGCTCCGGCTTTGATCGCAATCACAAACCCAAGCACGAACTCGTTCAAACGTCTAGTGCCTGGTTACGAAGCACCGGTAAACCTTGTATTCTCCAAAGGTAACCGTTCTGCAGCGATTCGTATCCCGATTGCCGCTGTAACGCCTAAAGGCTGCCGTATCGAGTTCCGTACGCCGGACAACACAGCTAACCCTTACCTTGCATTCGCAGCTATGCTGCTTGCTGGATTGGACGGCATCAAGCGTAAGCTTGACCCTGTTGCTCTTGGATACGGTCCTTTCGACAAAAACATCTACGAATTGCCGGAAGAAGAGAAGAAAGAAATCCGCAGCGTTCCTGGAACGCTTGACGAGGCGCTTAACGCTCTTGAAGCTGATTCCGATTTCTTGACTGAAAGCGGCGTATTCTCCAAGGACTTCATCGAGAACTACGTAGCTATTAAACGCCAAGAAGCAAAAGCTGTTGCAATCCGTATTCATCCGCACGAGTTCAGCCTATACTACGATTGCTAATCCAATCGTTACCTTTGATAGAAAACAGGCCCTTCAAGGGCCTGTTTTCTTGTTGAACAATGAAAAACACCCATAAAAACCGAATATTTAAAGTCGGCTAATCGACATATGTTCGACTTTTTGTTTTTATTAAATGCCAAATACACTTGATGCAGCCCTGTAAAATTGCTATCATAGCCATATTATGAATAAAGAATCGAAGGTGGTTATCCGTTATGACAAGAGCATTTAATTTTAATGCAGGACCAGCAGCAATACCGCTAGAGGTGCTTAAGCAAGCGCAGGAGCAATTCGCAGATTATAAAGGCGCGGGCATGTCCATTATGGAAATGTCCCATAGAAGCGCATTGTACGAGCAGGTGAATAACGAATCGCAAGCACTGCTTCGCGAATTGTTCGGCATTCCTGAAAATTATCATGTTTTGCTGCTGCAAGGCGGGGCCAGCACCCAATTTGCAATGCTTCCATTAAACCTGCTTCGTCCCGGCAAGCCGGGCGCTTACGTCATGACTGGAGCATGGGCCGATAAAGCGCTGAAGGAAGCGAAGCTTGTCGGTGAGACGGTTGTCGCCGCTTCTACAGAAGTCGACAAATTTATGCGTATGCCGACATTGTCGGAGATTGTCATTCCTGACAACGCTGCTTATCTGCATCTTACGTCGAATGAAACGATTGGCGGCACCCAGTTCAACGAGTTTCCGGATACAGGAAGCGTTCCTCTCGTTGCGGATATGTCGAGCGACATTTTGAGCCGTCCAATCGATGTGAGCAAATTTGGCGTCATTTATGCCGGCGCGCAAAAAAATCTCGGTCCTTCGGGCGTTACCGTTGTTATTATTCGCGATGATCTTGTCAAAGAAAGCCCAAAGACAATTCCATCGATGTTCCGGTATGAAACACACGCTAAAACGTCGTCGCTTTACAACACGCCGCCGTCCTTCTCGGTGTACATGGTAAGCTTGGTGCTTCAATGGATCAAGGGCAAGGGCGGCGTTGCTCAGATAGAGCAATACAACCGTGATAAAACAAAGCTGATCTACGATGCGATCGATCAAAGCGGCGGCTTCTACTTGGGTGCCGCTCAGCCGCAAAGCCGCTCGCTCATGAATATTACTTTCCGTATCCACAGCGAAGAGCTCGAGAAGCAATTCATTAAAGAATCCGAGCAGGAAGGCTTTGTCGGCTTGAAAGGGCATCGTGATGTAGGCGGGCTTCGCGCCTCGACCTATAATGCTGTACCGCTGGAGAGCTGCCAAGCGCTTGCAAAGTTTATGGCTGATTTCCAAAAACGGAACGGCTAATAAGAAGCAAGAGCAGCAAAAAAACCGCCCTCACCTTCTTTAGCTGAAGGGAAGGGCGGTTTTCGGTCGTTAAGCGAAGGAGCTCTCCGCTAACTGAGGGCCATGCAGCTTATAACCGACATTGCGTACGGTCATAATATATTCCGGAGTACGGGCGTTTTTCTCGATTTTATCACGCAAGTGACTGATGTGCACATCGACGATTCGCGTGTCACCAAGGAAATGGTAGTCCCAAACACCATGCAGAAGCTGCTGGCGGCTAAGGACTTTTCCTTTGTGGCGGCATAGAAATAGGAGCAGCTCGAACTCCTTTGGCGTAAGCTCAACGGGCTTGCCGTCTATAAATACCTCACGCTGCTCCACCTTTACGTTTAACCTGCCGATATCGAATACCGTTTCTTCGGTTGTTCCCGGCAACGATTGTACACGGCGGAATATGGCTTGAATGCGGGATACGAGCTCCTGCGGACTGAATGGCTTCGTCATATAATCATCTGCACCATTGTCAAGACCGGCGATTTTGTCCGTAACGTCTTGAAGCGCGGTGAGCATAACAATCGGTACTGCGTTGCTTTGTTTGCGCAGCTCGCGGCAAACTTGAATTCCGTCCATTTTGGGCAGCATGAGATCAAGAACAATCAAATCTGGACGATAAGGCTTCAGCATGTCGAATACAGCTTCGCCGTCACCTACGCATCTGACATCGTAGCCTGCAAGCTTTAAATTAAACTCAATCAACATCGAAATGGAAGGCTCGTCATCCACGACCAAAATCTTTTTTCGCATTGTTCAACTCTCCTTCATGTGTTTCCGCCTGTTATTAGCCTTATTATGAAGGAAGACCTTATGCTTAAGATTAACGGTACGTAAAATGGATGTAAAAATGTAAACGATTTTCGTGTATAATAGGCAAAATGAGAGGTGAGATAGAGAGCTATGCCATTCCATATCGTATTAGTAGAGCCGGAAATACCGGCAAACACAGGTAACATTGCGCGCACCTGCGCAGCAACGGGAACGCATTTGCATTTAGTTAGACCGCTGGGCTTCGATACGGATGACCGTACGTTAAAGCGGGCAGGCCTTGATTATTGGCATTCCGTGCATGTGGAATATCATGATTCCTTCGACGAGGTGCTCGCGTTAAATCCGCGCGGCCGTTTTTTTTATGCAAGCACCAGAGCATCAAAGGCCTATTCCGCTTTCGAGTATAAGGACGGCGATTTCTTCGTATTCGGCAAAGAAACGAAAGGGCTGCCGCAGCCTTTAATCGATGCGAACTTGGATACTTGCATTAGAATGCCTATGACAGACAAGGTTAGATCGCTTAATTTGTCCAATTCAGCAGCCATAATTGTGTATGAAGCACTTCGGCAAAATCATTTTCCAGAACTTCATTAGATTTGCAGGATCTTAAGAAATTATTCATTTAGGAAGGAAATGTACGAGAACCAGCGAAAGACTATAATGCAGGGGTTTCTCAGAATGGCTTGCGAAACCAGACACAGAAGAGGTGAAAATGATGAAACCAGCAGGTGTAGTAAGGAAAGTGGACCAACTTGGCCGTATTGTGCTTCCAAAATCGTTACGTAAACGTTATCTGATGAACGAGGGCGATCCCGTTGAAATTTTCGTCCAAGGTGACCATATTATTTTAGAGCGTTACCGTCCGAAATGCGTATTTTGCGGCTCAATGGTTGATGTTCGTGATTTCAAAGAACGTTACGTATGCGGAGTATGTTTGGAGGAAATGGCGGAACTGCAGCACTAATTTGTGCGCCAGCCCGTCGTTTTAACGAAATGAAGCTTCCCGTGGTGAGCTAATGCTCTCCTAAGGAAGCTTCATTTTGTTTGAATATAAGCTTGCAAGTACGCTGTGCTTATAGACCTTTTGTTTTGTCTTCATTGTAGGAGCTGGTAAGCATCGCCGTAATGAACAACACAAACACAGTCATGACAATAATAAAGTTCATATGCCCTGCACCTCCAATAACATTTCTTTATTATAACCAACGATCCGCAAAAAGAAAACTTTAAAAGTTGTGAACACATTGTTAACATAGAAGGTATGAGCTATGCAGTCCATTAGGCCTGCGGCAAGGGGGAGCGCAATTTATGGATTATCGTTTTTCATCAAGAGTATTCCAGCTGCAATCGTCTGCCGTTCGCGATATATTGAAGCTGACGCAGGGGAAGGATATGATTTCTTTCGCTGGAGGGCTACCGGCTGAGGAGCTGTTCCCGGTAAAGGCGTTGCGTGAAGCGGCGGACCGTGTATTTACGGCGGGACCGGGCGTTCTCCAATATGGAGTGACGGAAGGCTATATGCCGCTGCGCGAACAGCTGTGCGAACGAATGGCGGCTAAACAAATGAAGGTTCAGCCGCACCAAATGATTTTGACGACCGGCTCGCAGCAGGCGATCGATTTGCTGGTTGGCGTTCTGACGGAGCCTGGCGATGTGATTCTCGTGGAGAAGCCGACGTACCTGGCCGGTTTGCAGGTTTTTGCCCTGCACGGTCTAAAGGTGATAGCCGCAGAAAGCGATGAGCACGGCATAATACCAGAGGATGCAGAGCGTCTCATACGTGAGCATCGGCCAAAGCTGCTTTATGCAGTACCGACCTTCGGGAATCCGACGGGGCGTGTATGGAGCCTGGAACGACGCCAAAGGCTGCTAGCGCTGTGTAAGCAAAATCAGGTGCCGGTCATAGAAGACGATCCTTACGGAGATATTAAATTCGTTGATCAGGAGCAGTTTCCTACGCTGTTCTCGCTTGAAGGGCAAGCGGAGAAGGGAACTGTCTTTTATACAAGCACGTTCTCTAAAACGGTTGCCCCTGCGCTTAGAACGGGCTGGATGATCGGTGACAGCGGCGTCATTGCTATGACAGCCAAGGCTAAGCAGGCAGCCGATATTCACTCCAGTACAATGGACCAGCAAATACTCAGCCAGCTGCTGAGCGGATTTGACCTCGACGTCCATATTCGTCTAATAGCGAAATCGTATGGCGAAAGAATGAATGAAATGCATGAGCTTCTGAAGCGGCAATCGCTGCAGAATGTCACATGGGAGAAACCAAAGGGCGGAATGTTCCTGTGGCTTGAGCTGCCTGAAGGACTCGATTCCGAGGCTCTCCTTCGCTGCGCGGTTCAAAAGGGTGTGGCTTTCGTGCCCGGCAGCTCGTTCTATGCAAATCATCCAAAGCGGAATACGGCTCGTCTGAATTATACGTACAATACAGGAGCACGTACGCAGCAAGGCGTTGAGCGCTTCGTGGAAGCGATCGGAGAATTTACGGCGCGGAGCTGATCGAAGCGGCCCACTCCGCAATGACGTCGCCATATTCGATTAAAGCAGCCACGCCTTCCGGGCGCAACTTATACTTGCCGCGCTCGACGCGGTCGAACCAGCCGTAATAATTGTTGCGAAGCGTCTGGCCGCTTCGGCTATAGCCCGTGATAGCGGCCACTTCGCGGGGAGCCAGGGGGCCTGATGCTTGCAGGGCGTGCGCGCATCGCAGAGCCTTCTCGCGGTAGGCGGTAACAAGCTTGCGGCCCGTGCTGCCTCCTATATTATAGTCGCCGCTCCGTTCATTGAACTCCAAGAGCAGCTGCTCTTGCTTCCTGCGCCTAACGCCGCGCTGGGGGGGGTCTCCAGGTCCGCACAGCAGCTCGATGACCGGGGGCTTCGTTTTGTAGAACGTTACCGTCATGAAGCCAAGTCCTAGCATGCGGCAAAGCTCCGTGAGATCGCCGAACCGCTGGTTATGGGCACCGCTTTTTTTGCGGTTTCGTTCAACGGCAAGCACGACATGACTATTTAAACGCAAACGTTCAATCCCTTGCAGCAGCAAGGCGAGATTGAACGTTTTTTTCATTTCGACAATAATCGTTTCCGAGCGCTCGGGATGAACCGCGACTAAATCGCAGTGCAGCACCTCGCTTTTTACAATGAAGCCGAGCTGCTCATAGTACTTCTTTATTGGATTGTAAAGCTCTTCCTCGCGTGCAACAGCCACGTTTCCGTTCTCCTCTCCATGCGGTCTTTCCTGCCTGCATACATTCATTATAGCAAAGGAAATTGTAAGCCTGTCGTAAATTGCTGGATGATGGACAAAAATAGTGGGCAATTTCTTAGCCGAATAAGCATAGAAATGATATATCTCAATAAAAGTTGGCACCACTCGATAGAGCGTCTAGAAACCAATCCCGGGCGTAGAAAGATTAGTGGAATGCGGAAGCGATGGGAGGAGGCACGGTATGGACATTTTCAAGCGAATATCAGATTATCAGGCCGAGAGTGAGAAGCTTGCATGGACAGGGACATTCAAGGAATATATTGAGCTGCTCAGGAAGGATCCTGCCCCGGCCATGACCGCACATTCTCGCGTTTATGAAATGATCGAATCTTACGGGGTAGAAGAGGTTGGAGGTCACAGGCAGTATAAGTTCTTTAATCAGGAAATATTCGGCTTGGATCGTGCGGTCGAAAAGCTGGTTGAGGAATATTTCCACTCGGCTGCCCGCAGGCTGGACGTTCGCAAGCGGATATTGCTGCTAATGGGACCCGTCAGCGGCGGTAAATCAACCATCGTTACGATGCTTAAGAAAGGTCTCGAACGTTTCTCCAGAACCCAGAGAGGCGCTGTGTACGCGATTAAAGGCTGCCCGATGCATGAGGATCCGCTTCATCTAATCCCAAATGAGCTTCGTCCTGAGATTGAGAAGGAGCTGGGCGTTCGTATCGAAGGCAATCTATGCCCCTCCTGCCAGATGAGGCTGCAAACCGAGTATAGCGGAAATATTGAAAATGTACTTGTCGAGCGTGTGTTTATCTCGGAGGACAACCGCGTTGGTATTGGAACATTCAGTCCTTCCGATCCGAAATCGCAGGATATAGCTGATTTGACGGGCAGTATCGACTTTTCCACCATAACGGAATTTGGCTCAGAATCCGATCCGCGCGCCTACCGGTTCGACGGCGAGCTCAACAAAGCGAATCGCGGCCTAATGGAATTCCAGGAAATGCTGAAATGCGACGAGAAGTTTTTGTGGAACCTGCTCTCGCTGACCCAGGAAGGAAATTTCAAGGCCGGTCGCTTCGCGCTCATCAGCGCCGACGAGCTCATCATTGCCCATACGAACGAATCGGAGTACAAATCATTTATTAGCAACAAAAAGAACGAGGCGCTTCATTCCAGGATGATCGTCATGCCGGTTCCCTACAATTTAAAGGTGTCGGAAGAAGAAAAGATTTATTCAAAGCTCATTTCCCAAAGTGATATGAGGCATATTCATATTGCGCCGCATGCGCTGCGCGCTGCCGCTATATTCTCCATACTTACAAGGCTGAAGGAAACAAAAAAGCAGGGCATGGATTTAGTCAAAAAAATGCGCATGTACGACGGGGAAGAGGTTGAAGGCTTCAAGGAAGCGGATTTGAAGGAGATGCAAAACGAATACCTTGAGGAAGGGATGACGGGCATTGATCCGCGGTACGTCATTAATCGTATTTCCAGCGCGCTGATTAAGCAGGATACGCAGTGCATCAATGCGCTAGACGTGCTTCGCGCATTGAAGGATGGACTGGACCAGCATCCATCTATATCGAAGGAAGAGCGCGAGCGGTATTTAAACTTCATTTCCGTTGCACGCAAAGAGTACGATACGCTTGCGAAGAAGGAAATACAAAAGGCATTCGTTTACTCCTACGAGGAATCTGCCCGCACGCTGTTTGAAAATTATTTGGATAATATCGAGTCCTATTGCAATTGGGCCAAGATCAAGGATCCGTTAACCGGCGAGGAGATGGATCCAGACGAGCGGCTTATGCGTTCGATCGAGGAGCAGATTGGCGTTTCGGAGAATGCGAAGAAAGCGTTCCGGGAAGAGATCCTCATTCGGATATCCTCATATTCGCGCAAAGGGAAAAAATTCGATTTCACTAGCCACGAGCGGCTGCGTGAAGCGGTTGAAAAGAAGCTTTTCGCTGACTTGAAGGATATCGTCAAAATTACGACCTCTACGAAGACGCCGGATGAGAGTCAATTGAAACGTATTAATGAAGTCACAAAACGACTGATGGATGAGCATAGCTATTGTCCGACCTGTTCGAACGAATTGTTGCGTTATGTGGGAAGTCTGTTGAATCGTTAAGGATTGTGTGTGCGTGGCGAATGCTGCTATTGGCAGCTTCGCCACGCATATTTGCAATAAAGCAGCGATATAAGCTTTGAATGGCCGGTAGAAAAAATTCTATCGGCCTTTTTGATTAATGAATACGCAATGTTTTCCGATATAATAGATGATAGTGTTATATTTACTATACGTCGAAGGGGTCGGGCATATTGATTAAGGTTACGCCAGAACGTCAAAGGCAGCTTGAATATACGGGGATTACGGAACGGGATTTACAGCGGCTAGCTGATTGCAAATCCGTTTTTGCGAAAGTTGTAGATGAAGTGGTGGACCGGTTTTACGATAGCGTCGGCCAGCATCCGGAGCTAATTGCGATCATCGCGAGGGTAAGCAGCATTGATAGGCTGAAAGAAACGCAACGATCGTATTGGATGTCACTCACCGAAGGAATCATTGACCAATCGTATATTGAGAATCGGATAAAAATTGGGGCCGTTCATTCCCGGATCGGTTTGACGACGGACTGGTATTTGGGTACCTATATGACCTATTTGGATATTGCGATAAATGTGCTTCAAAACATAATTCCCGGGCAGTGGCAGGAAGTTGTGCATGCGTTGACGAAGATGTTTAATCTAGACTCTCAATTCGTTCTGGAAGCCTACAACCAGCATGAACAGCAAAAAATTCAAGAGCTTGCGGATACTCGCTCAGCTATGCTCTCTACCGTAACGAACGCAGTTCAAGAGCTTGCTTCGCTCATGGTCGAATTGGACGAGGGTGCGCAATCTATTGCAGCCACCGCCATTTCGACTTCGCAATCCCAGGATAAGACGGATACGTTGTTAGGAGAGCTCCGTGATGAGCTGGACGGCATCACGGAAATGGGCACGTTGATTCGCGGATTATCGGATCAAACGCATTTGCTGGGACTGAATGCAGCCATAGAAGCGGCAAGAGCCGGCGAGAACGGCCGCGGCTTCGAGGTTGTTGCGAATGAAGTGCGCAAGCTTGCCGCCTCGTCCCGGAACGCGCTTGAGGGAATCCAATCGAAGCTGGCGGAGATTGACAAGAAACTGTTTGCCGTTCGCAGCGAATCGGAGCAAACCTCCGCAGAAGCACGCAACCAAGCAGCTCGTTCGCAGGAGCTGGCTTCGTTCGTTCATATGGTAGACAAAGTTACGAAGGATTTGCAGCAATTAAACCAATCTTAGGCGATTACCGTCATAATCCGCAATATAGGACGTTCCGCATCCAGGCCATAAGATGAAGAATATAATTCTTGATCTTGAATCATAATAGCATAGTCACAAAATCCCAAACATCAGGAGGAGTTACTATGAATCAATTTCAACCGAATAATCAGATTTCCCAACAGCTGGCTCATGCCGAACAGCTCATTCAACAAATGGTGCATCAAACGCAGCAAGCATCCGGGCAGTATCAACAATTGTTGAAGCAGGAGCAAAATAATGCCGTTCTTCTAGAGCAAATCGCTCAACGCGAGCAGCAGGCTGTTCAAATCATCCAAACAGCCTTGCAAGGCCATCAAACGGCTATTCAACAACTTCAGCAAATATCCGGCATTTGCAATCAAATGGCCCACACCGCTTCTCAACAAGTTCCGGCATATATGAACATGAACAACCAAACAACGGGTTTCTCGGGTTACTCCCAGCACTAAGGTTAGGCAATTAAACATAGCCCCCATGCATTTAGCATGGGGGCTATGAACTACTGAAATATTTTTTTCAACGGCCGCTCCGCAGGCCCCTCGATAACCTCGCCGCTAACCGAGAATCTCGAGCCGTGGCAAGGACAATCCCATGTACGATCCCCGTCATTCCATTCCACTTCACAGCCCATATGGGTACAGGTTGTGTCTACGAGATATAACTGCCCTTCCTTATCCTTATAGGCTCCGACTCTGCAGCCACGGATCTTTACGACGCTTCCTTCGTCGTACGCCAAGTCATCCGGCTGCTTATGTATCATTTCAAGCTTGCCCTCAATAAGATGCTTAGCTGCGTCCGCGTTGTCTACGACTAAATTTTTTATCGTGTTCAAGGACATGGAACGGGATGGCGCATAGAGCTCCTCGTACGGATTCGGTTTTTCCATAATCAAATCTCTAATGAGCAATGCGGCCGCCGTACCATTCGTCATTCCCCATTTCCGGTAGCCGGTGCTGATGAAAATATTCGGGGAGGAGGCGGTTATTCGTCCGATGTAAGGGATTTTATCGCCCGTGACAAGATCTTGAGCTGACCATCGATAAGCTATTTCCTGCAATTGAAAATGTTCTTTGGCAAAGCGCTGCAGCTCTTCGTAATGATTAATCGTACAAACGCCTTGTCCTGTCTTGTGGCTTTGCCCGCCAATGATAATCAGCTCGTTTTGATCCTCCATCGGAGCGCAGCGAACGGATCGCTTAGGATCCTCGGCGCTTAAATACATGCCGCCAGGATATTCCACCCGGGCTCTAACCCCGAGCACATAGGAGCGATCTGCATGCATCCTCGCAAAATAAAAGCCGTGGCCATCGTAGAAGGGGAAGTGCGTGCATGAAACGACATGCTTGCACGAAATCTGGTGCCGATCGCTTGTAATCACCTTCGGCAAAGGTCCGGTCTCAACATCTACAGCGGTCGTGTTCTCGTAAATGTCACCGCCCGCATCTGCAATTTCCTTTACGAGAGCAGTCAAATAATGGAGAGGATGAAATTGAGCCTGGTTATTCATTTTAATTGCGGCTTTGGCAGGAACCTGTAACGGGATATGGTCCATATAAGAACCCGGTATGCCAAGCTTGGAATAAGCAAGCATTTCATTTTCCAATTTACTTATGTAGCTGTCCGCATTGGTGTACACATAAGCGTCTTGAACGGAGAACCCGCAATTCATATTTAAATGATCGATGGTTCGTTGAATAAAACGGAGTGCTTCGTCGCAAGCGCCGTAATAGAGCGATGCTTTATCCTTGCCTTCGCGTTTAATCAGCTCGTCGTAAATTAAATCATGCTGTGCGGTTATTTTCGCGGTCGTATGGCCCGTTGTGCCGTTCAGGAGCTTGCCTGCTTCCAAAAGAACGACTTTGAGTCCCGCTTGTGCGAGCAAATAAGCCGTTGTTATGCCGGATATGCCCCCGCCAACGACTGCAACATCGGCATCCCTATTATTCTCGAGCTTGGGAAAAGAGGGGAGGCTGGCCGTTGAATCGGTCCAATAAGACTCCGGAAAACGGGGCAAGGAATTTGAATGCGTCATGAATGGCCTCCTTCTAGAAATGCTGCTTCTTTAATTTGTTCGAAATAAGAAAATATATTCGAAAAAATGACATTCAAGGTAGTATATTTGCGATTCTCTCGAACATAAATTTGTAGGTATGGGGTACTTTTTTTGAGGAGGGGTAAGGTTATGGAGGAGCAAGCGTTGTTTGAACACCGGTTTTGGCTGCAAATATTAGGGGATCATTCCAGGTTTATTTATAATACATTATCGCCAAAGGAGACCCAGGATACCGAGGCGGCATCGCAATTCATAAGTCACTTTGACCATTTACTTAATATGTCGCGTATGCATGATGCTTCCGTAAGATTATCTGAATTGAACAAACTGGCTTTCGAGGCAACGGAGAAGCTGCGAACATTTAAGCTGAATCTGTTGGATCGGCTGCTGCTTGGGAAAGTAACGATCGGCTTGACGCCGACCTTCATTAACCACATGGTGAACGAGTTGGAAGAATACTTGAAGATCCTTCATGCTTTACTGGATGGCAAACCGGTTCCGCAGTTCCCGTCACTGCATCACGACTTGCTGTGGCTGCCGGATGCGGCTGGGCATGCCGCTTCCATAGCGATGGATTTGGATGCCGTCGAGCAGCGGATGATTAAGAAAAGCGAGAAATTTGAAAAGCATTTTAATGCCTTTTATTTGAAAGCGATTGAGCTGACAGGCTATTTCAGAACGATGCGGGAGCATTATCCGGCGTTAGCAAGATTTCATACAGATGTAAACGTCGAAATGGCCGTGTTCATGGCATTCTTGAAAGAGCTCGAAGAGCTGGATTTAAGCGCGGAGCTGTTAAGCCGATTAAATCCGCTTGTGCCAGACCATATGTACCGGGAGGAATGCTATTACTTGTTAAAGTTATCCCAAAGCGGTGCGATTGTCTCTCCAAAATGCGATCCTGCTAAGCCTAGACTGGAATAAGCGTCTTACATTAGGAATTTTATAGGGGAGAGTGGATCGGAATATTCATTAAGAGAACCCCCCTGTTTGTAACAGGGGGGTACTTATGTGCGCCTATACCTCGATAATGATTGGAAGTATCATGGGTCTTCTCTTGGTCCGGGCATATAGAAATTTGCCGGTCGATTCTTTGATTCTATGCTTCAAAATATTCCAATTCGTAAGGCTGCCGTTTTCCTGCAGATCTTCGATCGTATGACGTACTAAACGATTGACTTCTCCTAAGAGGACCTCTGATTCCCTCACATAAACAAAACCGCGGGAGACGATATCGGGCCCGGTAAGGATCGTTCCATCTGTAAGAGACATGGTAATAACGATAATAATGATTCCATCCTCGGCTAGATGTCTGCGGTCACGCAATACGACGCTTCCTACATCGCCGATTCCCCAGCCGTCTACTAAAGTATTGCCTGCGTCTACCTTTCTGCTTTGGCTGGCAACCTGGCCGTGAATATCAACGACATCCCCGTTATTAACGATAAATATATGGTCAGGATTTACCCCTACGGATTCGGCTAATAACCGGTGTTTCACTAACATCCTGTATTCTCCGTGAATAGGGATAAAGTATTTCGGCTTCATTAAAGTTAACATGAGTTTAAGCTCTTCTTGACTGGCATGCCCGGATACATGCATTCCCGTTTCCGTGCCTGATCCGTAAATCACGTTTGCCCCCAGCAGATACAAATGATCGATTGTTTTTGCCACATTTCGTTCATTGCCCGGAATAGGCGTTGCTGCAAAAATGACTGTATCCCCAGGTAAAATTTGAATTTGCCGATAACTTGAGCTTGCAAGTCGGGACAATGCCGCCATAGGCTCCCCCTGACTTCCGGTACATAAAACGGCAACCTTGTCCCGCGACAATTCGTTGGCTTCTTGAGCTTCGATAAGCATGCCCTCGGGCATCCTTAGATGACCTAGCTGTATGGCTACCGAGACGACATTCACCATGCTTCTTCCAAGCAAAAGCAGCTTTCGGTTTGTCGCGATAGACGCATCGATCACCTGCTGCAAACGATGTACATTGGATGCAAAGGTGGAAATAAATACGCGATTCTGTGCTTTTTTGAATGCCTCTTCAATATGCCCGCCAACAAGGCGTTCAGATGGCGTGAAGCCCGGACGTTCCGCATTCGTGCTTTCGGATAACAATGCCAAGACTCCATTTTCGCCTATGCTTGCCATTTTATGAATATCTGGATAAGCGTTATTTACGGGAGTTAAGTCAAATTTGAAATCCCCCGTATGTACTACAGTACCTTCGGGGGTATGGAGTACGACAGCTAGGCAATCCGGAATACTGTGATTCGTTTTGAAAAAACCAATCTTTAACTTACCAAGCTCAAGATGTGAATCCGAATCGATCTGATTGAGTTTAGATTGTTTTATTAGTCCGTTTTCCGTTAATTTCCCTTTTATTAGGCCTAAAGTAAGACTTGATCCATAAATAGGGATATTCAAACGTTTTATGATGTGAGGTATACCGCCAATATGATCTTCATGCCCGTGAGTGACAATCAAAGCGCGTACTTTTTCGCTGTTATCCAGCAAGTAGGAAATGTCCGGAATAATTAAATCAATTCCTAATAAGCTTTCATCCGGAAATTTAGAGCCGCAGTCGATTACAACGATATCTTCGGCATATTGGATTACATACATGTTTTTACCGATTTCATGTACCCCGCCTAATGCGAATATCGATAGGCCATTTGTTTGAGAAGTTTCATGAACAGCCTCCACTATTCCGTCGCCTCCTGCTCTTTTAGGCATATTGAAAAACTAAACACCCTGAGGTTGAACAGGGTGTTTAGTCTTTGCTATCTCGCTAGCTTATCGTTTTTCCGTAAGGATGGGTCTAAGCGCGGTCGCGTTCACGATCGCGGTTTCTCATGCCAGCCAAGCCGATTAGACCTAGTAGACCCAACCAACCCCAGTCGATGCCACCGCGATCAGCTGCGGTGGTTGCCCGGAAGTTGTTTGCATTCATGTTAGTGCGATTGTTTGTCCGACCATCGATGTGATCGAAGTCGGTTCCGAGTGCGCGATTGGTTTCGGTAATGCCGCGATTGACGTCATTTCGCATTTCGGCGCCCGGAGTGTTGTTGCGATTCATGTTATCGGCGAAAGCAGGAATCGCGGAGAACAACATCATGCATGCAACTAAGCTGAACAACATTAAAGCCTTCTTCATTTTCTTACCCCACTTCATTTAGATTGGAATACGGGCTTATATTCTGTCATTTTGTAATCATTTATTCATCTTTCGCATCCGCCAAAAAAGTCCAAATCGTTTATCTAAATTAAGCACTGCTTTTATCGGGATCTTCCACTTTGATTAATTTTTGCAATATCTTCCCTATGCAAATGCCCGCGAAAAAAGACAACAACGGCAACCAAACAGGTCCCAAAAGAAATCCGGCAATTCGGACATCGGTTGAATAAATGACCCCAATCGTTCCAAAAAATGCCGCAATAACGAATGGTAAAAAGCTAAGAGGAGGAGTACCCCCTCCCGCGTCCTTGTATGCGTCCCAGATTGCAAACATGTATACGCACGGGTAAAACATAAGCCATTCAAAATCGGTTGTCTGAATCGCCTTTTCAACGTCGCCGCGGAAGCTGTGAATGATCACTTCGTTCATACTCGAACGAATGTTGATTAAAAATTCAAGCACAAGGAGTACGATGCCTTTGAAATATTTTCTATTTAAAAACTGTCCGAAGCCAGGAAATGCAACACACCATAGCAGCCTTTCGAGTTCTCTGTTTTTCATCCATACTCAGACGCTGGACAATTCTTTTCGATTATCCGCTTGAGGCGGTTCTTCCAGCCATCCATTATCAATCTTCAGGTTTGCGACTAATCATGCTTTCTTTTTCCACAGACCCACAGTCCTTTCATCATTTCCGGCATTATCCGTAGCCTTCTCTGGTGATTTGACAATTATGCATGAGAAGATATAAAAGGAGCATGATTCCATAAACAGGAATCACGCTCCTAAATTTACTGTATATAGATAAACTAAATGAACTTCCGGCTCGTCTTCTTCCCATCGCAGCTGAACACGATCTTCTTATCTTCAACTATCGTTTCTAGATGCACGTTCTTACCCCATAGCTGCACGACGTGAGGAAGAGTGCGTTCCACGTACTTAAGATCCAGCTCCATCCCTTCGTACTCGTGGATGAGATAAAGCTCGCCAACGCGGTTAAAATCGCCATCCTTGACCAAGAGGCTTGGAAAGCCGCCGTTGACCTTGGAGTATACAAGCTGATCTCTAATATTTTCCCATGATTTATCGGTAATTTTCCATTCCGGGCCTTTCTTCTCAAAAATGTACAGATCTAGATCGTTCACCAATTCCTTCGTTAAATAATTGCGAAGGAAGGAAGTATCGGAATCAAGCTCCCGCACCTCATAAATCTTTTCCCGTCCTTTTCCCGGCACCCGCCCGAAGCGTGCTTGCTCCTCCTTGGTCGGATTATCCCATCGACGCTCTATGTCTTCGAATATTTTCAGCCCCAAATAGTAAGGATTCAATGTATGTCTGGATGGCACGACGACGGAGGAATTCAGCTTGGCAAATTCGATCGTCTCATCGCTGGTGAGGTCCAACTCGCGAATTATTCGCTGATGCCAGTAAGAGGCCCAGCCTTCGTTCATAATTTTCGTTTCAATCTGAGGCCAGAAATAGAGCATCTCATCGCGGAGCATCGATAAGATATCCCGCTGCCAATCCTCTAATATCGGTGAATACTCTTCAATGAACCATACGATGTCCTTTTCCGGACGAGGAGGGAAGCGCTTAGCATCCGCGGCCTTCGCCGCGGCGTCTGCGTCAGCATTAGTATCGATCTCGAGATTCCATAAATCATCATAGGGTGAGTGGCCCGACATCCCTGCGGACCGGTCATTATCTTTTTTGGCCATTTCAATGTAACGCTTCTTATCCAACTGATACGGCTTAATGAGCGTAGGGTCGACATGCTCCTGGATGGCAAGAATGGCATCGATAAATTTCTCAACGGCTTCCGTTCCGTGATCCATTTCATATTGATGGACGCGGTCGGCGGTGGCGGACATACTCTCGACCATATTGCGATTCGTGACACCGAAGCGGGCATTGTTTTTGAAAAAATCACAGTGGGCCAGGACGTGAGCGACAATTAGTTTGTTTTGAATGAGGGAGTTGCCTTCCAGAAGAAAGGCATAACACGGATTGGAATTAATGACTAGCTCGTAAATTTTACTTAGACCAAAGTCATATTGGAGTTTCATTTTATTGAAGGTTTTTCCAAAACTCCAATGACTAAATCTCGTCGGCATACCGTACGCGCCAAATGTATAAATAATATCGGCAGGACAGATCTCATAACGCATCGGATAAAAATCTAAACCAAAACTGCTGGCAATTTCGGTAATTTCATCAATGGAGCGTTCTAATGCACGCATGTCATCAGAGTTCACAATTCATCCCTCCGCATTCGAAAATACGATTCATACCATATGTATGATGAGGTGGCCAAGGTTATGACGATAATACTTTTCTCCCTGAAAAAGCGGTATTTTTAACGCAGCATTCAGCTTCAGCTAGGCTGGATTTCATTGAACTCCAGTAAACTACAGCTACTTAAAGCGCGATTCAAGGAGGTTCCAAAATGAACAAGAACAAAATTATTGCCACCATGGCCGCTATCGCAGTTATGTTGGGTGGAGGGCTCTACTGGGCAGTAGGAGAATTAACCGGTAACCAAGTGGAAATTGAGAGTGTAATCAAGCAGACTCCTGCGGAATTGAACGGAGCCGGCGCAGAACTCCTGGGAACCGAAGGTGCGGAAGAAATGGCTGAACCCGATAGAGTATGGAACATTCAGCCGGAGTCGAAGGTGTATTTTTCAGTGACAACCTCAAGAGAGACCGTGAATTATCAAATGGATCAGGTTACAGGCTTTTGGAGCATTAATACGAGGGATCCTTCGCAAACAAAGGCCGAAGGAACGGTTGACCTCTTGAGCATGGACTCGGGTAATGCGCAGAGAGACAAGCATATATCGGAGGCTCAATATATGGATATTGAACAATATCCGACCGCTAATTTTAAAGCTTCCTCCTTTGAAGGATTACCAGGCGATTGGATAAGCGGCGACGTGTATGACGTGAAGATTACGGGCGATTTGACGGTAAAGGGGATAACGAGGAAGGTTGATTTTAACGGCCAAACAACCTATGATCAGGGCGCTCTCAAACTTGAAGCGAACACTGTTGTTACCTTTGCCGATTTTGGGATGAACAATCCGCATACGATAGTGATGGATATGGAAAATAACCTAACTATCGAGCTAAGATTGATATTGGATAAATAGACGCGCCCAATAACAAGCCGGCACATCATCAGCTCGTGCACTTACTCGAGAGGGAGCAGGTTTTCTCAAGGGTTCTTTTCATTTTGCTTAATTTCGTACATGGCATGATCGGCGTCGCTGATGAGCTCCTTCAGGCTGGTGCCCCAGCCATGGGAAGCGCTGATGCCGAGGCTTGCCGAAATATGAATCTCCTTGCCATCAATAATAAACGGTTGTTTTATTGCATTTTTTATCTTATCGACAACGAAGGCCGTATCTTGATTTTCTACCAAATGCTGAAAGCAGATGATGAATTCGTCTCCGCCATATCGTACAATTATATCTGTTTTGCGGACGCTTTGCCTCAGCCTAGCGGCAATTTCCAGCAGAAGATGATCTCCGAAGTCGTGACCGAACGTATCGTTAACCTCTTTGAAATCGTCGATGTCTATAAACATCACGCTATATCGCTTGTCCGATCCGCCTGTATAAAGATGCGACAAATATCTTCGATTGAATAATCCGGTTAAGCTATCGGTTACGCTCGAGTTCTCAAGCTCTATGATATAAACAAGGAAATGCGCCATAGACTCGAGGAAAGCAATCTGCCTCTCTTTCAACCTAATGGGCTCCCGGTTCAGCGCGCAAATCGTTCCGTACGATTGATCGTCAGCTGTCCTCAAGGCGATACCGACAAATGAGCATGCTCCAAGCTGCTTCGTGATCGGTAAATCAGCCGTTCTCTCATATTCCAGCGTGTTAGGGATAACCAGCAAGGTACCCGGCTGCTCTGCTGCGAGACTCGAATAGCTTTGAAGCAATGGCAGGCGCGTGCAATTGTTGATCACAACTTCATGACGGTTAAATGCTTGTATCACCCGGTTTGCATATCCATTGTCAGCTGTTATAAACAACGTGTTTACTTGAAGAAAATGCTTCAAGGTGTCTATGATCTGTTCGGCTGCATCTTCTAGTGAGCGAATCCGGCTGCTCATGATCTCAACTCCTGCCGTAGTGTTGAAACAGTAGAATTACATTATAGTTCCATAGTAGTCGAAACAGAGAACTAACTCAAGGGAGAACTCATATATTACTGGGAAATTTGAACTATTTTTAATAGAACTAACAAACGATTGCCTCGACAAAATAAAAGAAATCGATTCAAATCATTGAATTAATGAAAACACTAATTCAAATGCAGTGAAATTAATGCTTGAATTAATTGCGAACCTGTAGTTAAATGAAACTAAGAACTTTTATTAATGCTTAACCAACTAATTAATGAATTTATTAATTCTAAGATGGGGTGTATGAACATGGCAAACAAAGCATCAATGATTGTGGATAAGGATTTTCAAATAGGAGAAGTTGATAAACGGATATACGGCTCTTTTATTGAGCATCTGGGGCGTGCCGTTTATGGAGGAATATACGAGGCGGATCATCCGGAAGCAGACGAGAAGGGGTTTCGTTCCGACGTACTTGAGCTTGTTAAGGGTCTTGACGTACCAATCGTCCGGTATCCGGGGGGGAATTTTGTATCCGGTTATAATTGGGAGGATGGCGTCGGTCCTGTAGACAAGCGCCCTAGAAGGCTTGAGCTTGCATGGAGAACGATCGAGCCGAACTGGATCGGCTTCAATGAATTTATGGACTGGTGTAAGAAAGCCAATACGGAAGCAATGATGGCGGTAAACCTCGGGACAAGGGGCATTGACGAGGCGCGTAATCTGATCGAGTACTCGAACCAAGCATCCGGCTCCTATTGGAGCGATCTGCGGATTGAGCACGGTTATAAGGATCCGCACAATGTGAAAACATGGTGTCTTGGCAATGAAATGGATGGTCCTTGGCAGATTGGTCACAAAACGGCGGTTGAATACGGGCGGCTGGCGAATGAGACAGGAAAAGCTATGCGCTGGGTTGACCCTTCGATCGAGCTTGTTGCTTGCGGAAGCTCGAACATCGGCATGCCGACATTCCCGGAATGGGAGTCGACCGTGCTTGATCTAACCTACAATACGGTTGATTATATATCGATTCATCAATATTATGGCAACTCGCAAAACGACACGATGAATTTTCTTGCGCAATCCATGGGCATGGACTCTTATATTAATACCGTTATTTCGACTTGCGATTACATTCAAGCGAAAAAACGCGGAAAGAAAAAAATTAATCTGTCCTTCGATGAGTGGAACGTTTGGTTCCATTCGCATGCTCAGGATAAAGAGCTGGAGCCTTGGACTATCGCTCCTCCTCAGCTAGAAGATGTATACAACCAGGAGGATGCGCTCGTTGTCGGCTGTATGCTTATTAGTATGCTGAAGCGTGCCGACCGCGTAAAAATGGCTTGTATCGCGCAGCTTGTTAACGTTATCGCTCCGATCATGACTCAAAACGGCGGTCCTGCTTGGAAGCAAACGATTTATTACCCTTACATGCACGCTAGCTTGTTCGGACGCGGAACGGTGCTGGTACCGCTTGTGAAATCGCCTAAATATGATACAAAGGAATTTACAGATGTACCTTATTTGGAAACGGTAGCCGTACACAATGAAGAGAAGGAAGAAGTAACGATCTTCGCGGTTAACCGCAACATTGAAGAAGCGTTAGCTTTTGAAATCGATCTCCGCAGCTTTGGCGAATTCCGTATTATCGAGCACATCGTGCTTGAGCATGAGGATCTAAAAATGACGAATACAGCAGATGCGCCTAACCGCGTGAAGCCGCATACATCTGGAAACGCGACAATCGGCGATAGCGGAAAAATTCAAGCTACGCTTGGAAAAGCATCGTGGAACGTTATCCGGATTAGTCTTTGATGTACTAGCTGAACTAATTATTATCGGACAGGGTGTCCAAAAGCCGCAATTGCGGCTTTTGAGATGCCCTTCTCTTGTTATAATATAAGGAGAGGGGGAACAAACATGATACATGCGAATACAGATGAAACGTGGCTGCCTCTATATGAAGCGCTGGCAAGTCCGGTTCGGTTATCGATTATTAATTTGTTAGCTGCCGACATGATGAATGTAAAGGAGCTGGCCGAGTCGATCGGGTTAAGCAGCGCGATCGTTACGATGCATATCCGCAAGCTGGAGAAGGCGGGACTCGTCCAAACGAAAATGGTTCGCAAGCAAGGGGGCACTCATAAAATTTGCTCGTTAGCGGAACGTTCCATTTCTATAGAGCTGCCGCATATGCTGGATGTGAAGAAGGTGCATGAGGTTAGCGTGCCTGTGGGACATTTTACGGAATTCGAGGTATTTCCTACATGCGGAATTGCCACGGCCGAGAAAATGATCGGACAATTTGATGACCCTCGTTTCTTCTTGGAGCCTGAGCGGATGAATGCGGGTATTTTGTGGTTTGGCAAAGGCTATGTTGAGTACAAGGTTCCGAATTACTTGCTGTCTGGCCAGCGTCCCCTTGCGCTGGAAATTACGATGGAGCTGGGATCGGAAGCGCCGGGCGTGAATGAGAATTGGCCGTCGGACATTGATTTTTCGCTGAATGGAATGGATATCGGCATGTGGACGAGCCCGGGAGACTACGGAGAGGTCAGAGGCAGATTTTCGCCGGCTTGGTGGCAGGACCGGATTAATCAATATGGCTTGCTGAAGGTTATTCGCATTCAAGAGGACGGGACCTTTATCGACGGTCAACAAATGTCAGTCGTCGGAATCGGTGAGATCGGTCTCGATCGCAACTTCTGGAGCTTCCGTATCGGGGTGAAAGAGAATGCTGTTCATGTCGGCGGACTAACCTTATATGGCAAAGGCTTCGGCAATTACAATCATGATATTATTTTTCGGGTTTTTTACGAGGATGTGCGCAGCACATAAGAAAGCATGGCTCTAACTATTATTTGTTCATCATATATGCCAATCCCCATACAAGCAGATATAATGGGTAGGAAGGCTATATCGGCCAGGATGATTTATCAATTGTTCTCAAATGGGGCGGCGTACTGATTGCTTGCTCGATCCTGGCATTCGCAGTGGGCATATTCAGCTCCTTCATATGGGTGCTGGGGAAGGGTGAGCGATTATTTCGTTCAGTACAGCAGCAGCTCGATCGGGTAAACGGTGTCATGCAGCAAAATTTGATCGGAATGAGAATGATTAGAGTATTCGTGCGTATGAAGCATGAAACAAGACGGTTCGGGTTCTCAAGCGAGCAGCTAATGGACCGGACGGTTGCGGCGCTTCGACTGACAGAGGCGACGATGCCGAGATGCGATTACGGTCGGTGTTATCGTCATTTTCGCGGAATATTCCAGACAGTTTACGAGACCGTTAAATGATTTGGCGAATCAGTGGAATACGCTGCTTTCGGCGGTGGCAGGCGCGGAGCGGGTGTTCGACGTACTGGACGAAGAGGAGGAGCGTACGGATGAGGCGGATGCCCGTGAGCTGGAACAGGTGGATGGAACCGTCGAATTCAAGGGTGTATCCTTTGCCTATGAGGGACGCGATTCTACAATAAGCGATGTCAGTTTTGTCGTCAATGCCGGGGAAACCCTTGCGCTCATACACCTTTAATAAGTAATTACATTTGCAACTATTTTTATGATGGGGGGCGAATAACAGATAGTGAATATCTATTAAACTTCTATAATCTCTATAAAAAATGTTCTAATGTTATAGAGGTGATGGAATGAAACTATACGGAATTGGTGATTTTGCCAAGATGGTCGGAGTCACCCAACAAACATTAAGGAACTGGGACAAGCTAGGAAAACTGAAGCCTCATCATGTCAGCGATAGTGGATACAGGTATTACTCCCAGACACAGCTAAACGAGCTTCTGCGCAAGAAAGAACCAGCTCAAAGAATGATCGTGGGTTATGCCCGCGTATCCAGTCCAAAACAGAAAGATGATCTTGAGCGACAGATTGAAAACATCAAAATGTACATGCTTGCCAAAGGATACTCTTTTGAGATGATTTCCGATATTGGCAGCGGCATTGAATATCCGTACCAATCATATTCACCAAGCGACTAGCGCAATCGCGAAAACCAAGCCGAGCGCCGTTGTGATGGAAGG
>NZ_JAKGAP010000075.1 GCF_021532375.1 Paenibacillus alkaliterrae | reverse complement strand
GATGAAGAACCGCCACTTGAGCAAAGCGATTGCCGGGCAGAAACTCTATGAGTTCGTCCGGCAGATGAAATACAAGTGTGAGAAGATCGGGGCAAAGTTTTTGCAAGCCGACAAATGGTTCCCTTATCAAAATTGTGTTCGTGCTGCGGGCAAGTTAAAACAAATTTGAAGCTGTCTGACCGCACTTACGAATGCGATTGTGGATTAAAGATTGACCGCGATTTGAACGCGGCGATCAACCTATCGAAATTGGCGATTTGACACGTAAACGTCATCGCCGATATGTAGGATTCGTTGCATCCGAATTTACGCCTGTGGAGTGTTAGACCAAACGCAAGTAGCCTTGGCAAAAGCGGACACGCTGAAGCAGGAAGCAAACAAGGATTTATAGACTTTTATAAGTTCTTGGCAACGGAGTATAAATGTATATAACGCAGCATTTTGCTGCTTGAATGAAAATTTCAGGAGGTGGGATGAATGGCAACAAAGGAGCTGGAGGCCTCTTTGGAGATGATTAAAAAGAACGGCCCGCAACAGGAAGTCGATATAAATAAATGGATCATGAAAATCGGAGACCACGAGAAGCAAACCAAGTACGTCCAGGAAGGCTTTTGGGCTAAGGCAAAACGTTATGCGGCGAAAGTGCCTTTCACTAAGGAGGTCGTAACGCTTTACTATTGTTCAATCGATCCAAAAACACCAATATCGGCAAAGGTTACGGCTGTGGGGGCATTAGCCTATTGGATTTTACCGATTGATCTTATCCCCGATTTTCTGCCTGTAGTTGGATTCGTTGATGATGCAACAGCCGTCTTAATCGCTTACAAGTCCATTAGCGGGCAAATTACGGATGAACATCGCGAGAAAGCGGAGCAATTTTTTGTATTAAACAAAAACGTGAAGTTAATAGATCAGCGTCCCTAGGAGGTGAGCAGGACGACTCCTGCATTACTCTATTGATTTTATGAATATACGCCCACATGACGGACATACTACCGCATGAAAGGAGTGTTGAAGATGGATCGTGCGAAAGAGCCGGCTAACGAACGCCGGCTATCGGACAAGACGGAGATTGAACAAGCAAACATTCGAATGGATCGAGAATTCTACGGAGCTGCGGACATAGATCATCCGGAAGAAACGACGGTTCCGTTCATTAACCGCAATCAGAGCTGATTTCTGCGTAAGCATATAAATACCAAGAAAGGTCCCAATGATATCACGGGACCTTTTTACGGTAAGTTCTCTTCGGTTTTTAATGCCTGTCTTGGTGAGAATGGAATTCAATACATACCGGAAGTGGCTGGAACTTTAGTGATCGTAAAAAAATGGGGATAGTAAATGGATTTTAAATCTTTTTTTATAAAGTGCTTGACCAATTAGGCGAATACATGATATATTCTAATTCCGGTCGAGAGAAACGAGCGGACGGCGAGCGAAACAAACGAAAGAAAAGATTGCTCCTTGAAAACTGAACAACGAGTGAAACTGCCCTTGCAATTCTAACGGATTGTAAGAAAAGCGATAAAAAAGTAATGAGCAAGTCAAACAACCAACATGGAGAGTTTGATCCTGGCTCAGGACGAACGCTGGCGGCGTGCCTAATACATGCAAGTCGAGCGGATTAAGCGTTTCTTCGGAAACGCCTAGTTAGCGGCGGACGGGTGAGTAACACGTAGGTAACCTGCCTGTAAGACTGGGATAACATTCGGAAACGAATGCTAATACCGGATACGCGAATGGATCGCATGATCGATTCGGGAAAGACGGAGCAATCTGTCGCTTACAGATGGACCTGCGGCGCATTAGCTGGTTGGTGAGGTAACGGCTCACCAAGGCGACGATGCGTAGCCGACCTGAGAG
>NZ_JAKGAP010000074.1 GCF_021532375.1 Paenibacillus alkaliterrae | reverse complement strand
CCAGCGCCAATGGTACTTAGACCGCAGGGTCTTGGGAGAGTAGGACGTCGCCAAGCACGAGAGACCTATCGCATGTTATGCGGTAGGTTTTTTTGTGCAATTTACGGTATGCTATAAACAAATACAAGTTAGGAGGAATAGATAAATGAACAAGAATGAAGTTGTAATTAAACAGTTGGAGAAGGAGCAATTTGATGAAAGTATGGCCTTATCACAGTTTGCCTTTCAATATAAGAGGACGGCGGAGGAGCTTGAGCATACGAAGAAGCAGTTAGAAGCAGAGCCAGCCGTAAGATGGGCCGCTTACATCGATGATCAGCTTGCAGCGCAGGCAACCGTGTTGGAGCTGGAAACCTACATAAATGGCAAGCGGTTTGCGATGGGCGGCATCGCAGGTGTAGCAACGTGGCCGGAGTACAGGAGGCAGGGTTTAGTTGCAAAGCTGCTTGTTCATTCGCTGATGGAGATGAAGGAGAAAGGCCAATCGATATCTTTTCTTCATCCATTTGCATTCGGTTTTTATCGGAAATTCGGATGGGAGACGTATACCGAACATAAAGCTTACACAATTAAGGTAGAGCTTTTGCCGACACGTAACACTTATGTGGGTCGTGTCGAAAAGTATACGGGCAGCTATGATTTTCTTGATGCTATTTATGAAGCCTACGCCTCCCATTATAACGGATCATTGGTTCGTTCCGAGCTATGGTGGAAGTATCGTATTAGCAAGCGTAAACCGGGGCAAATAGCTGTATATTATGACAAACAGAACCAAGCGATAGGTTATATTATTTATGAAGTAAAGGATATGGTGCTTCGTGTTCACGAACTCATTTATTTGAACGAAGAGGCGAAAGCAGCATTGTGGTCGTTCATTGGGCAACATGATTCTATGATTAATGAGGTAACGATAACGGCACCTTCCGATGACCTTCTGCCCTTCTCTTTAACCAATCCCCGGATCAAGCAAGAGATTATACCTTATTTTATGGCGCGTATCGTTGATGTCGAAGCCTTCGTAAAGCATTATGAATTTCTATCATCGACTGAGGAGGACCGTCTTCAAATAGAAATAAAGGATGAGCATGCGGAATGGAACAGCGGTTGCTATTTACTGCGTATAGAAGCTTCAGGGAATGCATCGTTACAACGTTTGGATAATATGGGAGATAGTTCTGCGACCATTAAGATGGATATCGGGTCGTTAACTTGCATGCTTCTAGGCTATCTTCGTCCGCTTCAATTCGCACAATTGGCACGTATTGATGGAGATACCCATGCAATCAAACGCTTACAAGATCGTATTCCCGAACGAACAACGTATTTGCCGGACTTTTTCTAAGAAATTACGAATTTTGAATCTCCTAATTCGGGTATAAAGTGGATTTGTTAAAGCAATTGTTCAGCCTTGACAGCCTATACCCCCTCTGCTAATATTGCAATAATATACGTGAGACGTACTGAAAATAAGGGAGGAACATACTCGTGTGGGAAACGAAATTCGCCAAAGAAGGGCTAACGTTTGACGACGTCCTGCTTATTCCGCGCAAATCAGAAGTGCTGCCTAGGGAAGTTGACATCTCGATTCGATTAAGCGAGAACATAAAGCTGAACATTCCGCTTATTAGCGCAGGCATGGACACCGTAACCGAATCCGCTTTGGCGATTGCAATAGCGCGTGAGGGTGGTATCGGCATCATCCATAAGAACATGTCGATTGCACAGCAAGCGGAGGAAGTGGACCGCGTTAAACGTTCGGAGAGCGGTGTAATAACCAATCCGTTTTCGCTTACGCCTGAACATCATGTTTATGACGCAGAAGAGCTGATGGGGAAATACCGCATCTCAGGCGTACCGATTGTTGACCAAGATAAGAAACTGGTCGGTATTTTGACAAACCGTGATTTGCGTTTCGTACATGATTATTCGATAAAGATACATGAGGTCATGACACATGAAGATCTCGTGACTGCCCCAGTCGGGACAACCCTGCAGGAAGCGGAAGTGTTATTGCAGAAGCATAAAATTGAGAAATTGCCGTTAGTGGATGAGACCAACACGCTTAAAGGTCTAATAACCATTAAAGATATCGAGAAGGCGATTCAATTCCCGAATGCGGCTAAGGATAAACATGGTCGTTTGCTTTGCGGCGCGGCCGTCGGCATTTCCAAGGATACGATGGATCGTGCAGAAGCGCTCATGCAATCCGGCATTGACGTGCTTGTAGTCGATTCGGCGCATGGTCACCATATTAATATCATTGAAGCGGTACGCAAACTGCGCGCGGCTTATCCTAACTTAACGATCATTGCGGGCAATGTTGCAACGGGTAATGCTACCCGTGATTTGATCGAAGCAGGCGCTTCAGTCGTTAAGGTTGGTATCGGACCAGGCTCGATTTGTACGACACGTGTCATCGCAGGTATCGGTGTTCCGCAAATTACAGCGATTTATGATTGCGCATCGGTTGCCCGCGAATATAATATTCCGGTTATTGCAGACGGCGGTATTAAGTATTCGGGCGATATTACAAAGGCAATCGCATCTGGCGCAAGTGCGATTATGATCGGAAGCTTGTTCGCGGGAACTGCTGAAAGCCCGGGCGAGACTGAAATTTTCCAAGGCCGGAGCTTTAAAGTATATAGAGGCATGGGCTCGTTGGGTGCGATGAAGGAAGGCAGCAAGGATCGTTATTTCCAAGAGAATGAGAATAAGCTCGTTCCTGAGGGTATCGAAGGCCGCGTTCCATACAAAGGGCCGCTAGCCGATACGGTTCATCAATTGCTCGGCGGCTTGCGTTCAGGCATGGGTTATTGCGGTACGTCATCGCTTGAGGAATTAAAGAACGATACGCAATTTGTGCGCATTACTGGATCCGGTCTTCGCGAAAGCCATCCGCATGACGTACAAATTACGAAGGAAGCTCCTAACTACTCGTTATAGGGTAAGATCAATTATACGAGTTCATGACCAGACAGGGATAAGCGATTTAATCGCTCATTTCTGTCTGTTTTTTATATGAAAGAATACTCATTCTTGTAACCTTTTAAGAGGTTTAATTGTTACGGTACGATATGTTACAATTAAAAACGGACAATTCATGTGGGAAAAGGGGAGAAGACGTTGAAGGTATTTGTAAGACCGGTACGGTTGATGACGGTCATCGCTGCAAGCTTGGTGATCTGGATGGTGATGTTGGCGCTTGGCTCAACGACGGCGCTCGCAGTAGGTTACGATAATAGACCTAGTACGGAAAATCCACTAGGTTTGCAGGTTAAATCAGCAATTTTAATTGAAGCAGAGTCAGGCCAGGTATTGTATGATGTCAATTCGGGCGAGCCGCTTCCTCCGGCAAGTATGACGAAGCTGATGACGGAATATATCGTACTTAAAGAAATTAAGGACGGACGATTAAATTGGGACCAAACGATTTCCGTAAGCGCTGAAGCAGCTGATACGCTGCCCGAGGAGTCGCAAATTTTTTTGGCGCAAGGCGATACTCATACGGTCAGGGACTTATATATAGCGATGGCAGTAGGCTCTGCGAATGATGCGACTAGAGCGCTTGCGACCCAAATAGCGGGTACAGAGCAAGCCTTTATAGATAAAATGAATGAAACGGCAGATGAGCTTGGTCTGGAATCAGCCGTTTTCGCAAGCGCAACGGGCTTTGAGGATACGACAGTGATATCCGCATCTGATTTGGTGAAGCTTGCTCGACTTATTTTGACCGAGTATCCTGAGTTTCTGGACTACTCCAAAATGCAAGATTATAAATTCCGTGAACGCGACGCAAAACCGATGGTTAATTTTAACTGGATGCTTGGCACCAACACGAATAAATCCGGCTTTAAGGATTTGGCATACGAGGGTGTAGACGGCATGAAGACTGGATTTGTTAATTCGGCCGGTTATAATTTCACAGGTACGGTGAAGAAGGGTGATTTGCGTTTCATAAGCGTCGTTATGGATACCTCTTCCATGCATACCCGGTTTTACGAAACGGCTAAGCTTTATGACTACGGCTTCAACACGTTTGAGAAAAAGACAGTGCTTGCGCCAAAAACTGTGGTAGAAACGGTACAATCGGTTAAGATTAAGAAGGGGAAGAAGAAAACCGTTCCCGTTGTTACCCAAAACGATATTACCTTTATGGTAAAGAAGGGTGTAGAGCCGAAAATCGAGGTTGTTAAGAGCCAAGTGAAAACAGAGGATGAGCTCGTGGCTCCGATTGCGGTCGGTACGGTCGTTGGAACAGTCACCTATAATTACACCGACGCGGAAACGAATCAAACGCTTGAGCATACGGTCAACCTGATCACGACGGAGGAAGCGGAGAAAGCAGGCTGGTTCCGCCTCATGTTCCGCGCGATCGGCGACTTTTTTGCCGGATTGTTTAACGGAATCGTCAATTTGTTCTAATCCGAGCAGAAAGCAAGGAAATAACGTAAAACAAGGGTTGTCGATTAAACGGGCTTCCTGTAAAATCAATGGTTAGAACAACTGCGGTAATAGACCATTTCACGCATGATAATAGGAGGATTTGCAGGATGGAAACAGGTACATCGCGCGTTAAACGCGGCATGGCAGAAATGCAAAAAGGCGGCGTCATTATGGACGTTATGAACGCAGAGCAAGCGAAGGTAGCAGAAGCAGCAGGGGCGACGGCCGTAATGGCGCTTGAGCGCGTTCCTTCCGATATTCGCGCAGCAGGCGGAGTGGCTCGTATGGCTGACCCGACTATCGTAGAAGAGGTTATGAAGGTTGTTTCGATTCCCGTAATGGCGAAGGCTCGTATTGGCCACTATGTAGAAGCGAAAGTGCTGGAATCGATGGGCGTTGACTATATCGATGAGAGCGAAGTACTGACGCCAGCGGACGAAGTGTTCCACATTAGCAAGAACGAATTCACAATTCCGTTCGTATGCGGAGCGAAGGATCTTGGCGAAGCATTGCGCCGTATTCAAGAAGGCGCTGCGATGCTCCGTACGAAAGGCGAGCCTGGAACAGGAAATATCGTTGAGGCGGTTCGTCACCTGCGTCTGATTAACGGACAAATTCGCAAAATTCAAGGCTTGTCCAAGGACGAACTGTATCATGAAGCAAAGCTTCTAGGCGTGAACTATGATCTGCTTTTGAATGTACACGAGACAGGTAAGCTCCCGGTTGTTAACTTCGCAGCGGGCGGAGTAGCAACACCATCTGATGCGGCGCTTATGATGCATCTTGGTGCGGACGGCGTATTCGTTGGCTCCGGTATTTTTAAATCGGATAGCCCGGAGAAATTCGCCCGTGCGATCGTAGAAGCGACAACTCACTACAATGATTACAAATTGATCGCTGAAGTATCCAAAAACTTGGGAGCACCGATGAAGGGTATCGAAATTTCCAAGCTTAATGCTGCAGAGCGTATGCAAGACCGCGGTATCTAATAATTGTAATACGCAGGTGCCGGCTCAGCGCGATTAGCGCCGCCGGCTCTTGCCCGTAAAGGAAGGCGAATATTGCGATGAAGATAGGCGTTCTAGCGCTCCAAGGCGCAGTAGCGGAGCATATACGAAGCTTAGAGGCGGCAGGTGCGGAAGCGGTCGCCGTTAAGCGGGTGGAGCAGCTTGATGAGCTGCAAGGGCTTGTTATACCGGGCGGTGAAAGCACGACGATCGGCAAGCTGATGCGGAAGTACGGTTTTATGGATGCTATTGCAAAATTCTCTTCACAAGGAAAACCCCTCTTTGGCACATGTGCGGGTTTAATTGTACTGGCAGACGAAATTGAAGGACAAGAGGAAGCGCACTTGCGTCTTATGGACATGACGGTTGCCCGAAATGCTTTCGGCCGCCAACGGGAAAGCTTTGAGACCGATTTGCAGGTGGAGGGTATTGACGAGCCGGTTCGGGCCGTATTCATTCGTGCGCCGCTTATCAAGAAGGTTGGTTCGACCGTAGATGTATTGTCAACCTATAACGATGAGATCGTGACTGCAAGACAAGGGCATTTGCTTGCTGTTTCTTATCACCCCGAATTGACGGATGATTTTAGCTTGCATGCTTATTTTGTCGATATGGTGAAGGAAGCTGCTGTGAGTAAAGCTTAGTTGGATATAAAAAAACATATACTACTCCCTTCAGAGAGGGGCTCACTGAACGTGTTAGACGTTAAATTGTTAAGAAACGAATTTGAGAAGGTTGAGCAGGCGCTTCACAATCGCGGAGCATCGCTTGATCTCATTGCTGATTTCCCGGTTCTGGATACTAAGCGCCGCGATCTGATACAAGAGACGGAAAACCTGAAGAACCGCCGCAATACGGTATCTCAAGAAGTAGCCAAGCTTAAGAAATCGGGCGGCGATGCAGATGCGCTCATTATCGAGATGAGAGAAGTCGGCGACCGGATTAAGGAGCTGGATGAAGAGCTTCGTTTACTTGAGGTTCAAGTTGACGAACTGACGCAGTCGATTCCGAATATTCCGAGCGAAAGCGTACCAGTCGGCAAGTCCGAGGAAGACAACGTGGAGCTTCGCCGTAATGGCGACGTTCGCAGCTTTGAATTCGAGCCGAAGCCGCATTGGGAAATTGCGCAAGCGCTCGGTATATTGGATTTTGAGCGCGCTGGGAAGGTAACGGGCTCGCGGTTTACGTTTTACCGCGGTTTAGGCGCGCGTCTTGAGCGTGCGCTTATTAGCTTTATGATGGATTTGCATAGTGACCGGCATGGCTATGAGGAAGTATTGCCGCCATATATCGTTAACCGCGACAGCTTGTTCGGAACAGGACAGCTGCCGAAGTTCGAAGAGGATTTATTCAAGCTGAAAGATTCGGAATATTATCTCATCCCGACGGCTGAAGTACCAGTTACTAACCTGCACCGCGATGAAATTTTGACGGCTGAAGAGCTTCCGAAGTACTTCGTCGCTTACAGCTCCTGCTTCCGCTCAGAGGCAGGCTCGGCAGGGCGCGATACACGCGGGTTAATTCGCCAGCATCAATTTAACAAGGTAGAGTTGATCAAGCTGACGAAGCCTGAGGAATCGTACGATGAGCTAGAGAAAATGACTGCCAATGCGGAGAAAGTGCTGCAGCTGCTCGGTCTTCCATACCGCGTTCTGGCGCTTTGCACGGGCGATATGGGCTTTACAGCCGCGAAAACGTACGATCTCGAGGTATGGCTGCCAAGCGCGGGCACTTACCGGGAAATTTCGTCATGCTCGAACGTCGAGGATTTCCAAGCTCGACGCGCAGGTATTCGATTCCGCAGAGATGCGAAGAGCAAGCCGGAATTCGTGCACACGCTGAACGGTTCAGGATTAGCGGTTGGACGGACATTTGCCGCGATTATCGAGAACTATCAGCAAGCGGACGGGTCAGTTGCGATTCCAGAGATATTGCGTCCCTATATGGGCGGTATAAGCTCGATCGAAGCCCGATAAGTCCAATTTTTACCACAAGCCAAAATGTACTTGCTTCTGTATTTTGGCTTGTGGTACAATATGATTTGTGACGATTAGATCTTGGAGAGGTACCGAAGCGGTCATAACGGGGCGGTCTTGAAAACCGTTAGAGCGCAAGCTCACGTGGGTTCGAGTCCCACCCTCTCCGCCAGTTTATTTTAACCTACATAAGAGTAAGTCCAGACGCTCAGCGTTTGGGCTTTTTTTGTATAGATGCGATCGTATAAAATGATGTCAGTCTTCGCATCTTAAACGGTGTGGAGGTGCTTCAAACATGGGTAAATCAGATGAGCTGCAAATGAATCAAGAAAACTTGGCAGATGCATGGCGGCAAACGCTGCCGGAAGTTATGAATAAGGCAGATCGCAGCAAGGTGCTTCCGGACGAATCCGATGCTAAGTCTCTTCGTGTTACGATTGACACGGCAGGACATCAAGGCTATTCCTTTGATTTCAAGGTTACTTATGTGGACAGTCGCGAAGTGAGGGTTGAACTGGTCGATGTGGAAAAGGAAAACGTGTCCGTCGACGAGCGAGGAGACATTATTCAGCAGCTTATTCAAGACTACACGAGACATTTACACGAATGCGCACAAACACTTCAACAATTGACGCATGCGTAGAGGAGACGATCATCAATGACAAAGGCAAAAGGCAGCGCCGATAAAAACCTAACGAATGTTGTTGAAGCTCTGGAGACAGAAGCGGTCAATAGCCATCACGCGCAGCAGCTGCAGCAGGATAAAAATGACCGTCGTCATCAAGACTCCTTAAACTTCGATCAGCCATCAGATTTAGAGCACCAAAGAAACTAATGAACTTATATAAAATGATTTAATGGGGCAGAAGGAGGGGCTTGAATGAGTAAACCAGACAGTTACCCGGTGCCGGAAAGCATTCCTCATAATGAGAAGAAAAACCGATTCAACGGCAGCAGGCAGCAAGAGCCGTTATCCGGCTCCAAGAAGACGAAGCAGCGTAATCACGTGAGCCATCTTAACCGTGAGGGTTGAGGGCTCGCAGCAGACTCCAACGATGGTTTTCTTGAAAGGTCTATAAAATGAATAGAACAAATGTCCCGTTTCAGAATGCTGAAACGGGATTTTTTGGATGTTACTTCTAAAAGGCGGCTTTTTAGTATAGAATGGAGGTGCTTATACAAAGATAGGGGAGGAACTACTTTCATGAAAAAAGTACAAAAAATAGCGGTTCTTATATTAGCCGTTATTTTGGTTGTCATTGCAGGCTGCAGCTCGAGTCAACCACCGAAGGAAGCTTTGACAGCGGCAATGGCGAAGATTACAGAAGCGGACTCATATGCAATGCAAATGTCATTTGGTCTTAACGAGTTGGAGATTCCGCAGGATGCAGCCATGCAAGGCGATGCGGCTGCTGCAGCGGCGATCGTAGGCATGCTCAAGGATGCCTCGATAACGGTGGATGCGGTTTATCAGAAGAACCCGATGCGCACCGATATGGATGTGGAGATCGTTATACCGGGCGATATGGAAATGAAGCTGACGATACCGATGATTATGGCAGAAGAAACGCTGTATGTAAAAGTACCGCAAATTCCAATGCTGCCATTACCGGAGACCATTACAGGTAAGTTTATCAAAATAGATCTGAAGGAGCTGGCTGGTCAGCAAGGCGGCGCTGAAATCGATATAGAAGCGCAGCAGAAGCTGGGCAAGGAGCTCGGAGAGGTGCTGCTGAAGCATTTTGACGAGAAGACCTACTTCAGCGAGCCGAAGGCTGAGGAAGCAGGTTTACCTGAGGATTTGAAGGCGGATCAGGTTGTCGCCATTGAAGTTAATGAGAGCAATTATGCTCAGACGGTAGATACCGTTGTAGAGAAAGTACTGCCTGAGCTTATCGACGTGCTGCTTAAAAATGAGGCTTACTTGAAGTCGCTGCAGCTTGAAACAGCGGATGTCGAGAAATTCAAGAACGATTTGGAAACGAATAAGGCTGAGATCCTCGACGTGCTGAAAAACGATGTCAAGGTGAATAAGCTGAAGGTTACCGGTGCGATTGCGGATGATTATCTGGTCTATCAGGATGGCCAAATGAACCTCGAAGCAACGGATAAGGAAAGCGGACAGAAGATGAAGCTGGGCCTTCACTTTGACGTTAGTTACTCGGATATCAATAAAGAAGTGACGTTCGAGGAAATTCCTGCCGATGCGATAACGCTGGATGAGCTGACGCAAATGTTCGAGCTGCCGGTTGGGCTGTAAAGAGGTTCATAAGAACACGATAAAGAGCAGTGCCTTGGAAAGGGGCGCTGCTCTTTATTTTGGAAAGGGGCCGTGACTTGTATGTCCCGGCTCCTTTCCTCCTTTTATTTGAAGAAACGAATGGTTAGCGGATAACGGTAGCTGTTCCCTTCAGAAGCACGAATCGAAGCGATAATCGTGAAGACGATCCAGAAGATAAGCAAAGCAATTGCAGTTACAAATCCAATGATGACGAGCATTAGAATGGCGGAAACAATGCCATAGATAGCATTGCTGATTTGAAAATTAAGCGATTCCTTGCCATGCATATCCACGTATTGCGATTGATCCTTTTTCAGCAGCCAAATGATGAGCGGACCTAGAATGTTGCCGAACGGAATGATTAAACCGCTGAAAGCGAGCAAATGGCAAAGCATCCCGTACGTTTTTTCCTCTTTCTGCAACCCATAAGGTTGTTGGTTCATCTTGTATTGCCTCCCCTAATAGTAATGACAGTCCTCTAAACATACATATGTACTTATACGTTAGAGCTACTGAAATATATGCATAAATATATCAGCGAATTTTGGATCTGGCAATCTTCTTTTTAAGGGCGGTTGAAATATACAGGGTATAAACAATTTAAGGGAGGTACACTTTACCCCATTCTACATACGCTTAAGATTGAGCAGCAGGTGGAATCGTATTGGAAGCCGGTTATGGAATGGAGCTTGATTAGCGTAGTTTCAATTATGGTTGGGATCGGCTTGATTCATAGCCCTGTTTATGTTTTAGAAGCTGCCTGGAGCGGGTGGGAATGGCGGCATCGGATTTTCTACCTTCTTGGAGGCTGCGATGAGTAATACGATGGCGGTTGCAATGTGCATAATCATGCCAAGAATCGGAATCCAAGCAAGCACAGATGTAACAATGCCAAGAATGCTGCCTGCGATTGGCCGATTATTTTGCGAACAAAGGACCAGTGTTACGATATGAAGCACCAATGTGACAAATAATAGCGTGTACCCGGATAATAGAACAATAGCTCCGCCCAAGACGGGAATACCTAAAACAGCTTCGAAAATACCTGTAATCATTAACAGGGTGCCTGCTGCTTTCATTATTTTACCTCCTTGCCATAACAAGGTTTGAAAAGAAATGGCGCGCCCGAGAGGGCTCGAACCTCCCACCTAACGTTTAGGAAACGTTTGCTCTATCCGGATGAGCTACGGACGCGCAGTAAAGACAATTATAGCATGTGTGCTTTTGGCATGACAAGAAGCACTGCAGCAAAAGGCGAAACGGTCGAAGGAAGTCGAAAAAGTTGCGTGGATAATCGTCGAGATCCACACACGCATAGGGTATCAGCTGCTGCGGAGTTCCAAGCGCCAGCTGCTGCAAACCGCTGCCATTGTGGCCGAGCGGCATCATGAGAAATGGGATGGCAGCGGCTATCCCCAAGGCCTCAAAGGGGAAGACATTCATATTTACGGGCACATCACCGTAGTAACGGACGTGTTTGATGCCTTGGGCAGCTCTAGGGTATACAAACCGGGCTGGGAGCTGGATCGGATTTTGTCCCTGTTGAACGAGGAGCGCGGACGGCATTTTGATCCACAGGTCGTTAACGTCTTTATGGAGCAGCTTCCGCGTATTCTGGAAGTTAGAGATCGGGAATCCGGTATTTAAATGACTGCCACGATAACGGTAGCCTTTTCAGATAACGGGCAGCATTCAGTCGGTCTCTTACATAAAAATGCAGGGACGGACACCAGAGCCGCTATTTCGACCAAAACCATCATGATTTCATCCATATCTCCATAATAGCGGCTTCTTGTTCCGTTAGCACCATCAATCTATGTCGTTTTGAGCAAATAAGGTATTCTCTGTCCGTTAAACTTGGTACGCTGAGCTGACGGTACACGAAAGCCGAATAGTGGAAACGGCAGACTAGTACTTTATTTTCCCATCCTAGTCTGCCGCTGTTTCTTTTGTGAGGTCAGTCTAATACTTATTTTTCAGGCCATGGAATCTACGCAATGCTTGGCTATCTCCGCGCGAATCGGAATGCAGGATAGCCATGCCATATTTCTCGCAGCCTAGGCTAACGCATCCTCATCGTCAAACATTGTTTAACGCAGTGCCCGTTTATCCTTGTCTCCCTTAATTTCCCTCACGATTTCAGCTTCATTGAATGGAATTTCCGTTTTTCCAATCATTTGTGACGTCTCATGGCCTTTGCCGGCGATCAGAATAACGTCATCCTTCCTGCTGATAGCAATGGCAAACGCAATAGCGTCTCTCCGATCGACAATGGCTTCGTAGGCGCCGTTATGCGCTTCGATGCCTTCCACGATTTCCCGTATGATCATGTTGTTATCCTGTTCCTTCGGGTTGTCGGAGGTAACGACGGCAAAATCCGCATAAGTCGCAGCGACCTGAGCCATCGCTCTGCGCTTCTCCCTGCCTGACTCCCCATCCGCCGCATATACGCCGAATACGAGAATAATTCTGCCTTTGGCAAAAGGTCTGATCGTCGTCAGCGCCTTCTCGAGGCTATCCTCCGTATGCGCAAAGTCAACGATGATCTTCGTATCCTCATCCTGATAGACGACTTCAAGCCGGCCTTTAATGCTTTCCACCGCTTCGATGCCATCGGCAATTTGCTGTAAACTGAATTGATTGCAATAAGCGGTCGCAATAGCGGCCAAGCTATTGTATACATAGATGGCGCCCGGCAAATTCACCTTGATCATGGTGCTGCCTCTTGGCGTATGAACGGTGTAAAGTGTATGATCGGCAAAATAATCGATATCCGTCGCGTAAATATCCGCTGCCTCCTCGATGCCGTAAGTAAGCAGCTTTGTTTCCCTGCCGCGCAGCCGATCGATCAGAATCCGGCCATATTCATCATCTGCGTTGACGATGTTATAGTCCGTGGTCATGTCGAAAAGCTTGGCTTTCGCTTCGAAATATTCGGTCATCGTGTTGTGAAGCTCCAGATGATCGGGCGTCAGATTCGTAAACAGTCCCGTGTTAAAGCTGGAATGCGCAACGCGGTTAAGGTTTAATGCGTGCGAGGAAACCTCCATCACGCAATGCTTCATATGCGACTTCGTCATTTCGGAGAAAATGTGCTGTAATTGAAGCGACTCTGGCGTCGTGTTTTTATTTTTAAAGACCTTGTCGCCAATGACCGTGCCGATCGTGCCGATAATGCCGATGGTCGTGCCGGTTTGCTCGAAGATCGATTTCAGAAAATAAGTCGTTGACGTCTTGCCGTTCGTTCCTGTAATCCCAATCAGATTCATTTGTTCCGTAGGGCGATGATAGAAGTTGGCCGCTATACATGCGAGCGCCTCCCGCGTATCGGCAACCTTAAGGACGGTAACGTCCGCTTCGACAGGGACATCCTTCTCTACGATAACGGCCGCAGCACCGAGTGCAATCGCCTTATCAATAAAACAATGGCCGTCGACCGTAAATCCGGATATCGCGACAAAGACGCCATGCGGCACGGCTTCTCTTGAGTCGCAGGCGATGGAGCTCACCTCTATATGTAAATCACCTTTCACAAGCTCGTAAGAAAGATTTTTGACTACGGCGTTTAATAACATACGATCAGCTCCATTCTAGTGAACCGTACCAGAACACGCGGTTCGTATCTTCTTTTACGGCCTTAGGAGGTACAAGGTATTTTCCGGTTTCGGCATCTTTCTTAAACTCGATCTGTAGTACTTCTTTATTCATCATATTCGTATATATGCCTGGTTCAAATTGGATAAATGCCGTTGTTTCTTCTTTACAATTAGGAGCGTTCACAAAAGCACATCCCGATCTATGAATTTAAGTTCATTTCGCCATAAATAGAAGCCATGTTTAAAATAATTTTACTTCATACCTACCTATAATACAAATTAATATCCCCTATTATTGGGGACAAGAACCTCTAGGTACAGCCTCTGAATCTGGAGTCGGATTTTTGGCGTTGCATGAAAGCCCATGGCGAAATTATGGCAATATTTATTAGGTTTTCATTCATTATTTTCGATATTTCGACATTAGCGGGCTTTGGAACGTTGAACAAGTCGCCGGAATGGATGCCATGCTGAAAAGTAATGATTGAGGCTCAAATTTTATCATTAGCAAATGGATGTGGTGATCTATAATTACCAAATGTTTACTCATTTTACTAGTAAAAAAGAACTATGAACTAGAAGATTTAGCATATGTTTGTCGAATAATGCCTGAAAATTGTCTACGTTCATCGACACGTTTTTACAAACTCCTTATTATGCTGGGAGTATAATAGAACTATTACCACACGAGTGCTAGATAAGGAGCGTGCCCCGAAGCGAGCCATGGACAAAAATCACTTGCTTAAACAATTGCAGTCGCTGCGGCTAAAGCTTCATGAAATAGCCGACGCACGCGGCAGTTTGACAGATCCGGATGTTCTGGCGATTAGCGAAGAGGCCGATCAACTGATTGTTGCGTTACAGCATATACAACGAAATGAGCTAACACATATCTCTTTACGCCGCGACAATTTGTAGAGACTTCTAACGCTCTCGCAGTCGCCGGAAAAACTGGGTTAACAACGATGCGCATTCAGGTTGCAGAATTCCACTGGTGAGCTCCGTTTCATGGTTGAAACGGGGCTCTTGGAGTAAATTCATAAGCGTCCCGGCACAGCCGGCCTTCGGATCGGATGTTCCGTATACGACGCGTTTGATCCGGGCCTGTACAATTGCGCCCGCGCACATCGGACAAGGCTCCAACGTGACATAAAGGGTACAGTCTAATAATCTCCAAGCGCCAATGCGATCGCAGGCGTCACGTATGGCTACCATTTCGGCATGTGCGGTCGGATCAAAACGTGTCTCCCGCAAATTGTAGCCTCTCCCGATAATTTCATTGTCTCTAACGATAACTGCCCCGATGGGGACCTCCCCGATTTGTTCGGCTTTATTGGCATTTGCGATGGCTTCCAGCATCCATTTCCGGTCTTCTTGCTCTCTTAACATGAGTCCTACCCCTTTCGAAAATCATCATTATACAACGAACAAATATTCTGTTGTTAACATGTGGTGGATAACATTGTGGATAACTTTAATGATACTCACATATTTGTACACAATTTATTAAGACCTGTGCACAACATTTGTTGGTAATGTTAATAACCTGTTTATAAACTGCGTTTGCTTAAAAGGATGTGTCGTGCATTGTCGATTAAGATGAAGTTTTCCTTCTTGCTTACATTTATAGTGTTGACGTTTTTCATTCTACACCATATTTTAAGTGAATATTCGATGACGCAGGAGATGCGGGAGCAGGCGCGACAATCGATGCGAGATACTTCCGTGCATGTTGCAAGCTCGGTTGCCGATTATGAGAAGCAGCTTGCTTCCGATTCGCCGTCTATAGGGGAAGGTCGCTTAGAGCCTGATCATATCTTCGACATCGTCAAGTCATTAAACCCCAATATAAAGGAAATAACGGTATTTGATCAAGATACTTTCAAGGTCCCGTATGGCACCTACACGTATCTCGACTCGACCAGCGATAATTCCGTTGCAGGGGCAGCAGAGAAAAAAGATTTCATGTTGCGCAAAATGAAAATAAACGGCAAGCCATATTTTCGAAGCTATTATTCCATGGAGGGCCCCGGTAATTATATCATTAGCATTGTGTATGATAGGGAAGGCATCAATGAGCTGATACGCAGGGAACGATATGATACATTAATGTACACGGGCATAACCATGCTGCTAGTCCTCTTCATCAGCTATTGGCTGGTTGGGGCAATGATCCGGCCTTTAAAGGATATTTTGTGGAAGGTGAACGAGGTTTCTTCTGCGCGCTTTCATCAACCGATTCAAATTAAACGCAAGGATGAGTTTGGTTTGCTGGCGCTAAAAATCAATGCCATGTCGCAAAACTTAAGCATTTATATGAATAAGCTGCGCAGGGCGTTTGAAGAAAACCGCCGGATGAAGGAGCATTTGGAGTCGTTTATCAATCATACAAGCGATGCGATCCATCTCACTGATTTGGACGGAAAGGTCATTCAAGTAAACCGCGCCTTTGATTTGCTCTTCGGCTACGAAGAAGAGGAGGCAATCGGTCTGATTAATCCGACGCTGCCGGAGTCCCATAAAGCGGAGAAGAAACAGATGCTCAATCAACTGTTAGCCGGAAAGGTGCTGCAGGCGCAGGAAACGATGCGGATGACCAAATCAGGCGAGTTGATACCAGTCAGCGTAACGATATCGCCCATTAGGGATTCCGACGGATCGATTCGCGCTTTCGCAAGCATTTCGAGGGACATGCGCAGCCGGAACAAGATGGAGGAGCTGCTGCGCCGTTCCGAGAAGCTGACGACCGTCGGACAGCTGGCGGCAGGCGTCGCACACGAAATTCGCAATCCGCTGACGACGCTGCGCGGATTTCTGCAGCTGCAGCAGGAGAGCAAGAAGCTCACCTTAACCCATGTGAGCCTCATGCTGTCCGAGCTCGATCGCATTAACTTAATTGTCGGGGAGTTTCTTATTTTGGCCAAGCCCCAGGCAACCAGATTCGTTACGAAGGATGTAAGGGACGTGCTTCAGGATGTTATTGCCCTTATGAATAGCGAAGCGATTCTTCACAATATCGAGTTTCGTGTTTCGTTTACGGATGACAGCTGCCGTATTTCATGCGAGGAGAATCAGCTGAAGCAGGTGTTCATTAATTTATTGAAGAACGCAATCGAAGCGATGCCAAGCGGCGGCTTCATTCATATTCACATTACATGCAGACGGGAGCATATCTCCATCTCCATTACAGATGAAGGGGAAGGCATACCGGATGAGATAATTCCGAATATTGGCGATCCTTTCTTTACGGGCAAGGAGACGGGTACGGGCCTCGGAATCATGGTCAGCCAACGTATTATTAACAGCCATAAAGGCACGATGGATATTAAGAGCCAGGTCAATGTCGGAACGACCGTCAATATTATGCTTCCAGCTTTGAAAGAGAGTGGCGAGAGAGAGAGGCTGGAAGCCTAAAGGCAGCGTTATATTGTATATCCTTTTTTATTAGGGTAGGATATTAAAATAAGGGATTTGATGATCTCATGGGCTAAAACGGCCAATTTGGCATGACATACTACGGGGTGAAGCGGCTTTGAGAATTAATAAGTTTATTAGCGAAACGGGTTTCTGCTCCCGACGCGAGGCGGATAAGCTGGTGGACAGCGGGCGCGTAACGATTAATGGAATCACCGCGCTGCTTGGCAGCCAAGCCGAGCCCGGAGACGACGTTCGCGTGGATGGGAAGCAAATCGGGGAGCAGAAGCGTCATGTCTATATCGCGCTTAATAAGCCGGTTGGCATTACGAGCACGACCGAGCTTCATGTGAAAGGCAATATTGTCGACTTCATTGGACATTCCGAACGAATCTTTCCGATTGGCAGACTGGACAAGGATTCGGAGGGCTTAATTTTGCTCACGAATGACGGCGATATCGTCAATCCGATTCTCCGTTCGGAAGGCAAGCATGAGAAGGAATATTTAGTTACGGTAGATCGGCCGGCAACGGCCGAATTTTTGTCGGGAATGGCGAGCGGCGTTCATATTCTCGGAAGCATGACGCTGCCCTGCGTCGTCACAAGAGTGACGGACCGCGTATTCCGGATTATTTTGACTGAAGGCAGAAACCGGCAAATCCGCAGAATGTGCGAGGCTTTCGGTTACCATGTAAGGAGGCTGCAGCGGCAGCGGATCATGAATATTCATCTCGGAGGACTTCAGGTCGGCAAGTGGCGGGATTTGACGGAGGATGAGAAGGAGAAGCTGTTCGAGACGTTAAACTATAAGCCTGTATAAACAGGTAAAGCTTTATCCCGTACATAAAGGAAAATCCCCTCAACTGGTCTCTATAAGCCCAGTTGAGGGGATTTATTTAAGCGCTGGGACGGTCACAGCCGTGTACCTTTACTTGTCGGGTAAGGTCAGCTTATGCGCGTTGACGGGATCAATATAGGAATGAAGGATCGACACCTCGACACGGCGGTTTTTGGCGCGGCCTTCGACCGTCTTATTGTCGGCGATCGGGCGATGCTCGCCATAACCGATCGCGCTGAAGCGTTCCGGCTTCAATTGCTTGTTTTCCAGCAAAATGTCCATGAATCGAATAGAACGCATGGAGCTTAAATCCCAGTTCGACTTAAAAAAAGCGTTAGAGATCGGTTTATTATCCGTGTGCCCCGAAACAACGACCTGGTAATTCGGATAATTTTGGAGCATTTTGCCGATGGCGACAGCAAGCTCTCTGGATTCCGGTTTCACGGATGCCTGAGCCGGAGCGAACAAGGCATTATCGCTGATCGTAATCATAAGCTGGGATTGATTCAGCTTCGTTTCCAGATCGGACGTTAAACCTTGTTTCTCGATATAGGCGTCAATCTGCTTCTTCAGCTTCTCGAGATCCTCTTGCTCCTGCTTGATAAGCGCTTCAAGGACTTTCTCTTCCTCGGTTTGCGCCTGCCGGCTCTCATCTTTCTTCTCTTCTTCCTTGCTGCCTTCCTCTTCCCTTTTCTTGCCGTCATCCTCGCCGATCTTCACGATCGTGGTTTGATCCAGCACGCCGGAGCCGCTGCTAAGCGCAATGCTGAAGGCTTGGGACATTTCTTCGAATTTCTTAACGTCGACGGAGTTCATCGAATACAGTACGATGAAGAGCGCCAGCAAAAGGGTCATCAAATCGGCGTAAGGTATGAGCCAGGATTCGTCGACATGCTCCTCATGCTCCTCGTGTCTGTGCTTTTTGCTCAACGGCGCCTTCCTCCTTCTCCCTCATCTTCACTCTTTCCGTTGGTGTAAGGAATACCGAAAGCTTCTGATTAATCGCAATGGTCGAGACGCCGGATTGAATGGAAAGAAGGCCTTCAACCATCATGAGGCGGATTTGAACTTCTTGCTTAGACATTCGTTTCAGCTTGTTGGCAATCGGATGCCATAATACATATCCTGTGAATATACCGAGCAGCGTCGCGATAAAAGCTCCGGCGATCGCATGTGCAAGCTTTTCCATGTCGCTCATATCCGCGAGTGCCGCAATCAAGCCGACAACGGCTCCAAGTACCCCCAGCGTTGGTGCATAGGTACCGGCCTGAGTGAAAATCAGGGCGCCAGCCTTGTGGCGTTCCTCCGTAGCCGCGATATCCTCTAGCAGGACGTCGCGTACGAAATCCTGGTCATTGCCGTCAATAATCATACGCATGCCGTTACGCAGGAAGGGATCTTCAATTTCATCAACCTTTGCTTCGAGAGCAAGCAAACCCTCGCGACGCGTGATCGACGCCCATTCCATGAAACGAGTGATCAGCTCATCGCGCTGCGGCAGCTTCTGTCCTGCGAACACCATCTTAAACAGCTTGCCAACCTTGGATAACTCGGACATGGGAAAGGCTACCATGACAGAGGCTGCTGTACCTAATATTATAATCATATAAGCTGCAGGATTAAGAAGAGACGAGAGGTTTGCCCCTTTAACGACCATACCTCCAAATATAGCGATAACACCTAACACCAGACCGATAATAGTTGAATTTTTCATCATACACCCCGTCTAATCCATTTTCGACAATTCTCTACTTCTTCTATTATCGTCAAATGGGTATTCTGAAGTTAGAGTAAATGGAACGATTTGAAGGCGAACGCGTTAAAAATTAGTGAAATGCGGTAGAATAGTAGGAAGAGGCTTGCAAAATAGAATTCGCAAAGGTGGTTTTACGAAGATGGGTGTAAGACATGGAAGGGAATATGCGGATATATTGAAGGATTTGACAGAGGCCGTGGCGGAAATTGAAGAGAGCTACACTTTTTTTGAAATGGAGCGGGAGGAGTGGGCGGCTTTGGCTTCGGAGGACCGTCATGAGGTTATGGAGGCGCTGGCGGATGATGTCTTTTTCGGCTTAGGGGTAGATCCCGTTATCGAAGTGGGCAAAGGGACCATCACGCATAACAGCAAGCATCATATTATTGAGGTAACGCAGGGCGAAAAGGTGACTCAGATCATCAGGCTCGTTTGATAGTCTTCCACTCTAGCTCCCGCCCGGAGCCAAGCACCGCGGCATATTGCTCTTCACGCAGGACGGAATCGCCAAACTCGATTTCGTCCTTTTGCATGTGCTCCCAAGCGGGTCAATTATAAATATCGAATGGCGCGTCGTAACGCCACCCGCATATTTCGCGGGCATGCTGGATTTCGAGTGGGCGTATAGTCATTACAGCTGCCAGTCGTTTATAATGATTGGAGCTTTGTTTGTACGTCAATGGTTAGTCGTCTCCGTTTGCCGTATTCTTATTACTGAGCTGAAAACGAATGAATTCGATTTATTATAACAGATGGGCATAGTAGAGCGTGCGTACATAAGGAGAATCATGGACATGAGAAGATTACTTTGGCTTGGCTGTTTTTCCTATTTAGTCATCGGAGTTGCGCATGTGGTGGGCGGAGCCATATTGGAGCAGCTGATCGAGCATTACGGCTTGACGTACAAGGACGGCGGGCAATGGATTATGAACCAGTTCCTCGGGTTTTTGGTAGGGGTGCTGCTTGCGCCGTCCATTACGGCGAGAATTGGAAAGAGAGGCACGGTGCTTCTGGCACTCGGATTGTTGACCGTTAGCGAAGCCGCCTACAGCTTGCTGCTGCCTTGGGGGTGGATGCTTGCCTTCGCTCCGCTTGCCGGCCTTGGGTTCGGTATGACCGAAGCTGTCGTTGGCGCCATGATCATCGATCTGGTCAAGGATGGCAAAGCTTCGGCCATGAGTCGCCTGGAAACCTTTTTTGGCATAGGCGCGCTGTTGATTCCGCTTGCGGCCGCCTATTTGATTCAGCAAAACGTTTGGCAGGTTTCCTTTCCGATTTTGGCGGCAATGTCAGGTATTACGTTCATGCTTTGGCTGACCCTGTCATTCGGCGCGCTGGATGATCAGCTTGGATGGCAGCCTCGCGCTGCAGAAGAACAGGCCGGGTCTGACACCTCGTCTTGCGCCCGTCCGGCGGGCGCTTCGGCCTTTTTCGGTTATCCGTACAAAGCGTTGCCGTTTTTACTGCTGTCTGCTTTATTTTTTATGATTTATGTCGGGATGGAAATGAGCTTCTCTCATTATTTGCCCTCGATTCTCATCGTAAGATCCGGCGTGGGAGAGTCGAGTGCGGCCGCTGCGCTGAGCCTATTTTGGGGAATGATGGTGCTTGGACGTATATTTGCAGGTGTTCTTGCCGATCGGATGGGGTATTCCCGTTACCTGTTTATCGCAACCGTTGGAGCGTCGGCCGTATTTGTAATGATGGCATTGATGGGCCAATTAAGCTGGATGCTCGCTTTGGTCGGGCTGAGCGGCTTGTTCTTCTCCGGCATCTTCGGAATTGCGCTCGTGTATGCGAATGTCCTCATACCGGGTATGACCGAGCGGACAACGAGCCTGCTTGTTGCGTGCGGCGGCCTTGGAGGAGCTGTTTTTCCGCGGGTGACCGGGTGGTTCATGGACCAATCGGGTGTGCAGGCGACGTTATGGTTTATAAGCGTACTCGTGCTTCTTATGCTGCTGCTGCTTGCGGCGATGCTTGTGCTTGGCAGCAGGCAACCGCAAAAAGGCTTAAAGCGAGGCTAACAAAAAAACCTCCACATTCGCCGTTTCTAGGCGTTAGTGGAGGTTTATTATTAATAAAGGATAGGCAGGCCGTTATTTTAGAATGGTTTTGTAGACGTCGATCGCGCGGGCACGGGACGCTTTCAGATCGACGATGGCATTGCTAAGCGGCTGATGAATTTCTTTGTCGGACAGATGCGCCAGATGCGGCAGCCAGCGCCTGATGTAGTCTCCGTCAGGATCATGCGTCCGCGATTGCGTCGACGGATTCATGATGCGGAAATAAGGCGCCGCGTCATAGCCGAGCGAGGAGCACCACAGCCAGCCTCCGCGATTGAGCGTATTGTCATAATCGCTTAGATGAATACGGAAATGCTGCTCGCCAAGCATAAAGGGACAAAGTAAATTTTTCGTCAGAAACATGGCGGTTACCATTCGCAGGCGGTTCGGCATCTGGCCTGTCCGGTTAAGCTGCGTCATAGCCGCATCGATAATCGGGATGCCGGTTGCCCCGGTTGCCCATGCTTCCAGATAAGCATCGGTAAGCGGAGATAGATCCGTCAGCTGCTCGTAACGAAAGTAGTCTTCATGATACATCGCTTGGTACAGATAGAAATCGCGCCATGCGAGCTGCCGCAGCCAAGCTTCGGCGCCCGGCAGGCCTTGCGTGGCCTCGTAAGCTTGGCGGGCGGATATCGCCCCGGTATTCAAGAAGCGGGCAATGCCGCTCGTATGATCCTCGGCGTAAGCATCGCGGCTAACCGCGTAAGCGGCGAGCCGCTCGCGAACGAAGCGCTCCAGCGCGTCCGTGGACTTCATGGCGCCGCCAACGCTGGTTGTCCCGCCGAGCGCACCGGCAACGGGCTCGGGCAAGGCGAACTGCGATGCGAGCTTGCCGTTAATTTCGCGAACGGTAGTCAGATGATCGACAGCGGCATCGCCCATCGGGCTATAGCTTTGCAGCATATAGCTGCTCCACATACGGTAGAATGGAGTAAACACCTTGTAAGGCTCAGATCGCCGCGAAAAAGCAGGAAATGCTTCTAAGTCGGCAAGCGGCACATCAAAGAGCGGCTTCCAATGGCGTCCCATGTTTCGTACGGTAAGCTGGAGCCGCTCGTCCCGGCTGCGCGAGTATGGCGTATAATCTGCGTGAACGACGACCTCGTCGATCGGATGCGCTTGAAGGAGCGCCTCTGTAATCTGCACGGGATCGCCGTAAAGTATATGCAGCTCTTTGCCGGCATTCGCATAGCTGTGAAGGAGGGAAGCTACCTGCTCCGCAAAATTTCGTCCGCTATGGCTATTAAGCCGCCCTCCGCCGGTTAACACCGGATCTATAATAAGCAAATGGATACCTTCCGTATCCTTTCCCCGTAAATAATCGAATGCGCGCAAATCGGAAGTACGCAAATCCTTGCGATGAATAAACAAATACATCGTGTCCTGCTCCTTTCCTATATCGCGGCGACGACCTGTTCCATTCACGGATGGAGTGGAAACAGCAAAGCCGCATGCGGTTTGTCGTAGGCGGACAAACAACTGCGGCTTTGCTGGATGAGCGTACCCTTACTCTCTCCGGATAGAAGGTGGGCAAAGGCTGCTCTATTGTTCGTCGGCAAACTTAGTGAAAGATTCCGAGTCCAAAACGCGACGCGCGGTCACGAAACGGTTCTCAAAGTAAGAGGAGTCAAGTTTGTCTGTAACTACGCCTCTGCTTGAGGAAGCGTGTACAAACCTGCCGTCTCCAATGTAGATGCCAACGTGGGATACGGCGCCGTTATTGCGGCCGATCGTGTCGAAGAACACGAGATCTCCCGGTAGGAGGTCAGCTTTAGCGACCTTCGTTCCTGCTTTAGCTTGCGAAGCGGATGTACGCGGAAGTTCAATGCCCATTTTATCGAACACATAGGTCGTAAAACCTGAGCAATCAAAGCCTCTCGTTGACATTCCACCGCTTTTGTACGGACTGCCGATAACGCCATCGACATATCCGTTCAGTTTGGAGTTCGCGAATGCACTTCCCGCTTGAAACGCGAGTACAAGCACGAGACCCAAAAGCACTGCGGTAACCTTTTTCAATTGTGAAACTCCTTCCAATGCCGACGAGGTTAGCTGTGGGGTTCGGTTGAAGGTCCCCTATGATTCCACAGGCGCCTAGTCAGACGTCGGAATCAATTCACCCAAAGTGGTTCCCCCGTATTCCGTTAGGAATTTAGGCAGTTTTTAATTAAATGATAAGAAATTATAAGTTTAACCTTTATAATTTGCTTATCATTCGTCGCGAAACGAGCTTTGCCACAAAAATAGCGACAGCCGTTTCACTTGCACTCGAGAATTATTCGATTTTTTTCATTGATCTCCTGCCTTTGTTGTCAAATTCTAATAATTCTCATGTAACCTTTTGACAATTCGATGCGTTTAAACGTTTTTTGTGTAATAAAAACACTGTTTATTAGTTCTTATTAACTAAATGCCAAGTCTCAATTTCATTAATTATGTGTAGCCGCAGTAAAATATACCGATTTGTCCTTTCCGTTCCAGGACGCAGAGACAAGCTTAAAGTCCCGCAAATCGCTGATTTTAGCGAATAAGAGGAAGGAATATGAGAAAATTTACATGCGAAAAAGGGCTGTCCCTGCAGGTCATCGACCTTAAGGGACAGCCCATTATCATGTTGAAGGTTTTGTCGAAAACGGATGTTATGCGGCTAAGCACGCTTGGATTTCAGGTAATCGAATTGCGAGGCAATCGTCCATACCTTTATTAGCGTCCGTACAAGATGGTAGCCTTGATGCAGGATGAGTGCGAACAGACCGGCCCATAGCAGTGACAGGCTGGATACGACGAGCCCGAGAGCCGCGCCGATGGCCCACAGCAGCAGCGAAATCGCAGCGTAGGAAAGGAAATTGCGTAAAGCGTGCCACAGGGAGCGGAAGATACTCTCGCCCGATACGGCGCCGAACTGCATGGCTAGGGATAGCAGGTGCATCACGGTCGCCCAGATTAGCCATAGCACTGCACCGGGCAGCACGGCTTGCAGAAGCACCGGGATGGAGCCGCTCTCCAGAAGGGAGTCGAACGCGCGGGGCAGCAGCCACCAACCAGGGGCTAGAGCGAGTACCGATTCGATCCAGTATAGAAGCAGGACCGGTTTCCACCATTTGCGGACGCCTTCGAGGAAGCGGGTGCCGCCCCTCGTTTCCCTGGTTTGCTGGAGCGAGTAGAACAAGCCCGCATTAAATACGGGCGTTAGCAGCATACGAACGGCTAGAAGACCGCCCAGCAGCCACAAATAAGGCGATACGAGATCCGTCTTTAGCAGCTGGAATTGCGCCTCGGTCATAAAGAGCTGCGTGGCCGTCTCGGACGGGTAGGAGCCCGGGAACCGGCGAAGCAGCGGAGAGACGACTGAATCAATAAAGCGGTAGAGGAAGAACCCCCACAGCAGCTGGTACAGAAAGAGTAAAATGACGAGATTAAAATGCTTGACCGCCAGCTGCCAGCCTTGCTTCATGTGTATTTTCATCGATTATCGCTCCTTGAACGCAATTACTTACCAGCCCAGCGAGCCGATCAGCCCTTCTATCAGCTTCACTACGCCAAGACTCCATCTCGTGCGCGTCTCCTCGGGCAGCTTTGCTTGCATAAAGTTATTAATTATTTTGTTGTCGAGCACGTTGCTATGATTGGGGTCGACGATAGCCCATTCGAGCGGCGCGGTATGCACTTGGTTGTATTGAATGTGAGACTCATCCGAGCTCCACCTCTTCGTGATCTTGGTGCCGTCCGTAAACTGCATCACGATCGGAATTTCGCCGTTGACGCCGCCATGCCGCTTGATCAGCACAATCGATTCGTACATTTGCCGGCCGTCCTGTTTAACCGGCCGTACATGAATGGATTCCACCGCGTAGTCGGCCATTTGGTCATCGTATACGTATTGACTGAAATAATCATGCCATTTTGTCTTCGTTACCTGCTCGACCACCCGCTGAAAGTCTGCGGTGTTCGGATGCTTGAATTTATATTTTTGAAAATAAGTGCGCAAAATCTTTTGCATGGTCCGGGAGCCGACCTGGTTCTCGATACCGACGAGTACGAGCTTCGCTCTCATGTATACATTCTCGGCGTATTGGGTGTGGCTGTCGTAGGACCAGGATTGCAGCTTGAGCGGCGCCGGATCGGTCATATAGCTTGCTTCGATGCGCAGATTGGGCTCGAGTCCGTAAGCGGTCTCCATAACCTTGTCTTCGGCATAGGACGTAAAGCCTTCATCGAGCCAGGCTTCCTCGAACTCGTTAGAGGCAACCATGCCATACCAGTATTGGTGGCCGATCTCATGCACGACGGTGCGCTCTAAATCGTAGCCGGGATTTTTGCTCTCGGCCGCGAAGGCGGTAACGAGCGTCGGGTATTCCATGCCGCCGGCGCCGTTTGCCCCTTTCGGCGGAACGACGATCGACAGCGTGCTGTACGGATATTCGCCGTACCACTTGGCATAGTTGGACAATGCGGATTTGGCGGCATGCATATACCGGTCTTTGAGCTCCGCGTGCTCCGGATCGAGATAAAGCTTAATGCGAACGCCTGGGATGCCCGTATCGGAATAAGCATCCTCCTCGTAGACGAAGTGCGGAGAAGCGGACCAAGCAAAGTCATGCACGTCATCCGCATAAAATTGGTACACCTTCTTCTGATCCTTCATTTGGATCGCTTTCGTCTGAAAGCCTGTCGCGGCAACCGTATAGGCCTCAGGTACATTGATCTGAACGCTGTAAATGCCGAAGTCGCTGTAAAATTCAGAGTTTCCATGATATTGATGCACATTCCAGCCTTCGGCGGTACGGCCGCGCGTACCGACGGTTTCGTAAACGGCTAGCTTAGGAAACCACTGGCCGGCCATGACGAAGTCGCCGGAGTAGCCCATGCGTGCGAACACCTCAGGCAGCTTAACTTCGTAGCTCATGCGCAGCGTTACGGACTTGCCCGGCGCCACAGGCTCAGGCAGCCGGATTTTGGCGAGCGTGAAGTCGAACGCATTTCCGTCATCAGGCTGCACATAATGCAGACGGGGCAGGAGGCTTTCGCCATTTAGCGTTTGCAGCGTCAGCAGCTTCATATAGCCAAGGCTGTTCGCCGTTGCTTTGTCCTGGCGCAGCATACCGCCGGATTCCTTCATGAACGTCGATTTGTCTGATTGGAAGGCATTCGGATACAGATGGAAGTAGAGGTCGGACACCGCGTTTTTGCCGGGGTTGGTCCAGGTTACAGCTTGTTCGCCGTCTAAATGCTGAGCATCCTCGCGCAAATGGACGTTGATATGGTACTCAACGACTCGCTTGCTAAGCGATTGCGGCTTCGGTGTCATGACGGTATTCGGCTCTTGGACAGCAGGCGGCTTGACCGAATTTTGAGCAGGGGCCGGTGTTTGCTTGGCTTTGGCGGCGGGGGCGAAGGCATAGGTATATTGGGATTGCCAAGCAGTCCCGAAATCATGCTGCACAGACAGACCGAGCAGGACGACTGCGAGTATTACGAGTAAAATTCGTTTGGAATAGCGTGGAGTCATTGAACGTTTCCCTCCCGTTGACAAGCATCTACAGCATGTATATGTTTGCTTTTCGAGGAATATTAGCTAAAATGGAATTATTGTATCGGGGAAGGTGTGAATGCGCGTGACGGAAGAACAAGGACAAGCGGCACAGCCGGAAAAGAAGGAAAAGAAATCAATGTCGCTCAACGTGGTGAGCAGCAAAAAACATAAAGGCTTTGGCGCGGGATCGATCGATTTGAGCGATGTAGCTTGCGTTATTATTGATGATGGCGTCGCTTATATCGACGTAGGAGCGATGCATGCGAAGAGCAAGGTGGAGCGCGGCATTAAGTTTACGACAAACAAAGAGGATACGCCGAACGGCCGCCAATGCTGGATCGTGTGGGTAGCGGTAGACCGTAAGGAAGAAGGCTCGTATTACGCCGGCGCAACGGCATGCGAGATGCTGATCGACACAGAAGCGCGCCGCGGCTGGAAAATTCTCGCCGATCACGTGAACAAGCTGGACTACTCAATTAAGCGCCGTTACATTCTGGGCGAGCTGGGCGATGTGGAGAAGGCGGCGCTTCAGAAGCTGCTTGTCGACCACAATCAGGAATGGTGGGACCGCTCGCCTGACGAGCTGAAGCAAGCTTTGAGCGTGTAATCGAGAATAGGCATAGAGCGGCAGAATGCGCCGTTAGGATGAGAACCTCACCGTTCGCGAAGCTAGTCTTGCGAATGGCGGGGTTTTTCACTTTTAATAGGGAACGAAACCGCATAAAAATATTTTTTTGCGAGAAGTGCAGGGGAAGCAGAGTTGGTTGACGTCTATTAGAATGGGAAGGAGGGGAGCGACATTCAAGACGAGGATTGGATCAGAGCGGTGCAAAGCGGCGGGCCCGAGCATTATCGACCGTTCGTACAGGCTTATGGTCCCTACATATATAAAACGGTCTTCGCCGTGCTTCATTCGCCGCATGATGCGGAGGACGTCACACAGGAAGTGCTGCTGCAAATTTATCGCTCCCTTCCGGAATGCCGATTGGATGGCCTGAAGACGTGGATTACCCGCATAGCGGTTAATCGGGCGATTGATTTCAAACGAAGCAGAGCGCGAAGACCGGAGGAGCCGCATGGCAGCGAAGAGCTGTTAGAGAAGGTTCAAGGCGATGGAACCGGCGGATCTGCTGCCGAGACGATCGCTTTGGAGCAGGAGGGTAAAAGGCAGGTGCTCGAGCAGGTGGACCTGCTCCCGGATAATTATCGCGAGGTCGTAACGGCCTATTATATGGAGGATAAATCGTATGAGCAGATCGCGGCTGAAACGGGGCTGGAGCGCAAGAGCGTAGAATCCAGGCTGTACCGCGCGCGAAGCTGGATGAAGCGCCACTGGCGAAAGGAGGATTTCGAATGAGTAATAGGAATGGATGGAATGAGGAGCAGGAGGGCGAGTGTTCGGCTGCAGAGCCTATATGTGCCGATGAAATGAATCGCTATGTGTGCGGCAGGTCGACCGAGCAAGAGCGTGCGAAGGTGGAGCAGCGGCTTGCAGACTGCGGGCATTGCTTGCAGCTATTTATGGCAGAGCTGGAATTAATGGAAGCCGAATGGAACAACGGAATGGCTCATGCTAAATATGAGACACAGCTTGCCTTTCCAGACATGCAGCGAATTGAGGAGCGGGTCGTGTCGCAGCTATTGAGAGTGGGGAAGCCGGAGCAAAGACCGTTCCTTATATCTTTAGAAACGAATAAGACCATAACGGCCATAGCCGCTCAGGAGAAGCCTTACCGCCGCAGCAATTGGCTGCAGCATCCCGTTACGCAATATACGATTGCTGCATCGATCACATTGCTTCTGCTGGCCAGCGGCACCTTCGCCTCCTTCTCGCAAAAGCTGGCGGAGCTTGATCTGGAAGTGGAGGCGGGCGCGGAGCAGCATACGCTTCAGCCTCACCCGTCGATTTCAGCGGTGCCTGCTGACAAACCGTCGGAATCATGGTCGGAAAAAATGGTTAATCAAACCGGATCGTGGCTGGACGGACTGCAAGCGATTCGTTTTAAATAAAGGGATTTGAAGAGGGGATGGAGTGAAATATGATCATGAGAGGGATGAAGTTCCAATGAATAAAAGCCCGTTAACTGCGTTTTTTCTTTCGTTTATCCCGGGCGCAGGGCATGCGTATTTAGGAAGGCCGATTAGAACTATTTTGTATGGAGGAGGTTTCTTTGGGCCGCTTGTGTTTATGCTTCTATTTATTATGACTGGCGCCGGCCCGCATAATGAGATTATCCTTTTTTTCTTGTTTGTTATGGCGATTAGCTGGTTTATCAATATGCTGGATATGATTATGACGCTTGTTTCGGGCAAAGTACCCGGGGCAGGTGCTGCTGCGGCGCCATTCGGAGCGTACACTGAAATCACTGCCGGCGCTGCACCGTTGTCATTCGATGAGCAGCGCGAGAAGACGCGCACGATTATGCTGTCATTCCTGCCGGGGCTTGGTCATATGAGCCTCGGTCTCATGCAGCGCGGCATTACGTTTCTAATTTCGTTCATTGGCTTGTTTGCGATTATTATCTTTCTCAGCATCATTATGAACACGGGAGCGCTGCTTATTTTCTTGCTGGCACTGCCGGTCATATGGATTTACGGCATGTTTGATGCGATTTCATACCTTCATGCGAAGCAGCGCGGGGAGCTTCTTAGTGATCGTGCCATATTCGAGGATTTGGAGGCGCATATCGCTTCCGGCCGCAAGAACAAGGTGCTGGCGATTGCTTTATCGATTTTTCCGGGCGCAGGCCATCTCTATCTGGGCTTGCAGAAACGGGGGCTGCAGCTAATGGGCGGATTTCTGCTAACGATCTATATTATGGACAATATGCGCTTGTCATTGTTTTTTTTCCTGCTGCCGCTGTTCTGGTGCTTCGCTTTCTTCGATGCTCTGCAGCAAACCTCGCGCTATGAGCGTCAGACGCTTACCGATGATCCGGTGCTGCCGCAGCTTGTGCCTTATCAGAAGTGGTTCGGAATAGGGCTGCTCGGCTTCGGCGTCTATTATTTGCTTGACCGTGTAGCTGCCGAGGTGGCTTCTCGCTATTCAAGCGAAATATATTCGCAATATATGCAGATCAAATATATGATTCCGACGGCTGTCATTGCTTTTATTATGATTATTGTAGGACTGCGGCTCGCGTTCGGGACAAAAACATCTAAATCGTCTAAAATAGCTGAACATTCCGCTGCTTCTACAGCAGTCGGGTCCAAGCAAGAGGAGAGGTTATCGTGAGCGCTGTGAATATGATCAGCCCAACTGCTCAAATGGAAGGCATCCGCACGTGGCGAGTGGGCTCGCTATCGATGGGTGTTATGTTAATACTGATGGGTACGGCTTTGGCTGTGTCCATCTGGCAGGATATAGAAGCCTACGAGATGCTCATGTGGGTAGCGCCGGTCGTCTTTATTATGCTTGGAGCGGAGCTGTTGCTGTACTTGAAGTTTTCGAACAGCGAGCGTGCAATCGTGCGCTACGATTGGATCAGCGTGTTTTTTGTAGGAGCTGTTGGGTTGGCAAGCTTAGGGCTTGCGTTCCTTATGTCTACCGGTCTGTTCGACGAGCTGCAGCGGGGGCTGAATATGACTCAGCGCTCTGCGTTCGTCGATACGAAGACGGTGCAGGTGCCTGCCGAGGTTAACAAAATCATCGTGCATTCGATGGGCGGCGTGGAGTTTGGCGAGACCGATACACGAGAAGTGCAGCTTTTTGGGCAAGTGCGCTACTGGTCGGCCGAAGAGCTGGAGCGGTTGGATGACAGGATGATGGATACTAAAATTGCAGGTACCACCATGTACGTGATGATTGGCACGGTAGAACGCAGGGACGGCGGCTTCGTTTCGGACACGGTCGATCCCCAGCTTACTCTGATCGTGCCGAAGGGCGTAGAGGTTGTGAGCAGGGGGTTATAAGGCAAGGCTTGAAAATTGCAGGAAGCCCTTAAGCTGTCTATGGAGGGCTTTTTTTTATCATCTCAGTCGAGAAGACTCCCTCTTCAACATAGTAAGGGGGAGATGAATCGATTTCTTTTTGGTTTATGAATGCGAACATACGTGCTATA
>NZ_JAKGAP010000073.1 GCF_021532375.1 Paenibacillus alkaliterrae | reverse complement strand
CAGATCTCGATGGTGATGACTGCCGCAGCTTGGGCATTCCCATTCACGCAAGGCGAGATTCTTCACGTCTTTGTTCTTCGTTCCGCAACAGGAGCAACGCCTGTACTTCGGTTTCTACCAATAGTGAAACGAAGTATTTACCGCTGGGTTGAAGGCGAATCGTAGCATTTAAGATTCTTCCCTCGACCGCACGACTTTTGGAAAAACGAACCAAACCGAGCTTTGCTTCTTATAGTAGCGGGTATACGAATCATTTAGATTTTCAACCGATTTTTGTAAGGCTATGCTATCCGCTTCTTTAAGAAAAGGATAATGCTGTTTTAACTCCCGAACGCCTTTGATGGCTTCATATTTGTTAAAAAACTCGCCTTTCCACTCATTTGAAGGCAATTGACCGCTTTGCTTCATTTCTTCGACAATGTGCCAATAAGCATCCTTTTCTAGCTGCTTGGCCAAGAAAAAATTAAACACAAATCGAGTGCAGCCTATCGTTTTGTTCATGAGTATTGCTTGTTTTTTGTTAGGATAGATACGAAATTTGTAGGCTTTATGGACGAATATTGGGATCACCCCCTCACCCAAATTATAGCACATATGTTCGCATTTATAAACCAAAAAGAAATCGATTCATCTCCCCCTTACTATGTTGAAGAGGGAATCTTCTCGACTGAGATGATAAACAAAAAGGGAGGGCTAACTTAAGCCTTCCCTTTAGCTATACTTAAACTTATTCCCCTAGATTTGCTCTCAACTTACGGAGCATTTCAAAAGTATTCATGTATTCAATTCCGAATCAATTCCTGCAAATTCTGCTTTTGCGTAATCAAAATATTGAAAACTCGCACCAAACCATATGTGAGCTAATTCGTGTGCTATCGTAAACATTTGAGCGGCTATTCAAACGAGCAAAACAATTCACGAAGATAATCTCTACGCCCATGCAAAATACGATGGATGATTACTTTATCATCAATGATCCGATAGAAAACCAAATACGGATTCACAACAATAAATCGGTAGCCACGCTGTATAAGCGTATATTCTTCGTCTGACAATACAGAGCCCATACTTGGGAAATCTGCTAAACCTGCAATATAATGATCTAACTTTTCCAGTATGTTTTCTGCGACGGAAACATTATCCTGGGATATAAACGAAAATATTTCATCCATATCATCAACTGCTGCTTGAGAATATTTGATCTTATTCTTTGGCAGCATTGATCTTCCTCCGCATACGTGCAATTACTTGATCATGGTCAAGTAATTGTGTTCCTTCGGCTACCTGCTTTTCTGCTATCAAAAGCTTAGATTGTAGTTTGATGCGAGCTTCCATTCGTCGAAATGCCTCATGACTCATAACAACTAAGTCGGCTTCCCCGTTGCGTGTTAGAACCACTGGCTCATCAAGCTCATGGCAATATTTCGAAAAGCCATTGTAATCCTGTCTAATTGTAGTAGAAGGCTTAATATTCACTCTCTACAACCCCCTTCTTAATGACATTATTCTGACGATATTATATCATTAAACTAACAATTGTTGCTACTCTCCGCTTATCACTCTCCATGATCTAAATAGAGAAGGACAACGCACCGGCACGTCTGCGGTTCGTTGTCCTCCTGCTTCTATTGATTCGCTTCTGCGTGAGCAAGCGCGGCTATAAGCTCCTGTTGTATGATGCCGTTCGAGGCCACAACGTTGCGTACGCCTAAATGATAGGGATTGCCAAGCGTATCGCCTACGACGCCGCCGGACTCTTGAATAAGCAAGGCACCGGCCGCCAAATCCCAGCTATTAAGCCCGATTTCCCAAAATCCGCTTAAACGACCCGCGGCGACATAAGCCATATGCAGCGCTGCCGATCCGGCAATGCGAAGGTTGCGCACCTGCGGAGCAATCGCTCCGATGCCTCTCAGGTTCAAGGGCAGCGCATATTGATGATCGGCGGGAAGCCCCGTAGCCACTAGGCTGCCCCGCAGCGTCTCTTCCTTTGATACCTGCATCCGCTTGCCATGGACGTAGGCTCCTTTCCCTTTTTCCGCGACGAACAGCTCATCCTTCATCGGGTCGTAAACCACGCCGACGATTACTTCACCGTTATGCGCGAGCGCAATCGACACGCAGAAAAAAGGGAAGCCGTGCACAAAGTTTGTTGTTCCGTCGATCGGATCGACGATCCACAAGTATTCCGCTTCCCGAACGTCCTCTAACGCTTTCGTCGAAGCCTCCGGTCCCGGCTTTACGCCCTCCTCCCCCAAGAATGAATGATGAGGAAAATGGGTCATAATTAAATTGCGAATCAATCGCTCCGAGCCTTTATCGACTTCCGTAACCAGGTCGTGCGAGGAATATTTTATATCAAGGCTTGCGTGATTTCCAAGCTTCGTCTGTATCCATTCTCCTGCCTTTGACGCACAATTGATAGCGACGGCAGTAAAGCTTTTCCCGCCTATGACGGAACCATTATTCTGGTCACTCACGGACTATCACTCTTCCCTCTATGTAAATTCATGAACGCAGAGTCCATGTCCTCCTAATGATACGTATGAACCTTGCACCAAGTTTCGTATTTGAATAGTTCCACCTTACCAAAATGACCGCAAGCCTTCAACAATTAATTGTCCAGCTAACAACAGCAGAGTAACTCTTAAAAGCCATAAGAGCCCTTTTCCGCTCATTCTGACCGCAATAGCCGCGCCTAATTTTCCGCCAATCCACGCTCCAGGGACAAGCGCCAGCACCAGAAGCCAATTCGTATCTCCTAGAACGGCGTGCATCCCGCTTCCAAGGATCGAAGACAAAAAGATAACGAACATCGACGTGGCCGTTGCCATGTGCGCCGGAAAGCGAAACAGTAACACCATTAGCGGCACAAACAACGATCCGCCCCCGATTCCGAATAAGCCAGATATGAGGCCGACGCCAAATCCGATTGCAAGTGCGGGTATAATACCGTAGCTATACGTATGCACCTGTCCTGATGCATCCTTTACGGTACGCACGATCGGCCATTTCTTCGTAAACGGTTTCATATAGTCACGAGCGATCAGGAGCGAGGCCATAAGCAGCATAAAGACCCCAAATAAAAGCTGGAATACACCAGCAGGCAAAAGTCCCGTTAAGGCAGAGCCCAGAACTGCAGCAGGACCGCTCGTTATAAAAAATAGTCCGCCGCTGCGAAAATCAACGATATTGCGCTTTGCATAGGACATCGTTGAAGCAAGCGCCGTCACAACCAGTACTGTCAGCGAAATGCCGACAGCCTCAGCATGTCCAATCGTGTCGCCGGTAAGCACGGACCCAAGAAGCATCAGGACAGGTACGATAATAATACCTCCGCCAAGTCCGACAATGCTGCCGAACATAGCTGCTACAAGGCCGAGCAATACGAGAAGAAACCATTCCATGAGAGTTATTCACCTTTTCGATGACGTTATCAATCAAGCTGGCGCGGTGAGGTCCGAAGCGTAAACCGATGCTTAAAACGAGACGACAAGGCACCGAACTGACGAATAAAACGTTCGCCGGCCACTGCCTTGTCGCCTATGCTCCACCGATATGTATGTTACATTTAGTCGCAGCTAAGCCCTTTCCCCAAAAAACATTTCAAACGCAAGCGCCGTTTGAACTTTTGCTTCTTCAGCCGTAAGCTTTCTCACGAGCTCCATCTCCACTTGCGTTACTTCCTCGCCTTGAAAATTAATTTCTGCGATAGAAGCCAGGATACGGACAATTGCGATTGCTTCATTGGCCGGTGTGTAAGCAATTACCTTCTGGCCAGTCGGAAATACGCGAAAGCCGCTCTTGACCATTTTGCCCCGACCATATTCCAACAATTCATACAGCTCTTGTTCGGACTTGAATTTGCACACAGAATTATATTCGGTTGCAAAACCCATAAATTTTCCCTTCTTTCAGTGAAATTTCTACCAAACCTTCAAAGGGTTTTACTACCAAACCTTCAAAGGCTTTCGAACCCTCCCTTCCAAGGGAGGGCCCCAAGGGTTGCACCCTCTGGACTCCCGCAATTGGACTAATGTTCGAGCAGGTGAGATGGATGTGAGTTACTGTTGAGATGCGCTCGCATTCGTCCCTGCGGGACACGCTTCAAGTTTCGTGCACCTGGGCTGCCTGTTCCTGAGGGTCACGCTGACAGTGGATGATTCCCGCTAAATGAAATAGACGGTTTAGTTTCGTTTTGCGAAACTAAACCGGGGTTTTTTGTTTATGGTTTGACAGCCTCTGTTATTTTGCCGCGCCGCCGGTGTAGTCTATACGTTGTTTTTCGGCGTGGCGGGCAAGGGCTAAGGTGATCAGGGTGTCCAGCAGCTCTTTATATGGAATGCCTGTTTCCTTCCACATGAGCGGGTACATGCTGTATGGAGTGAAGCCGGGCAAGGTGTTAATCTCGTTAATAAACAGCTGATTATCCGCTTTGCGAAGGAAAAAATCGACGCGGGACAAGCCGGAGCCGTCGATGGCTTGGAAAGCTCTGACCGCCATTTCGCGGACGGATTCGGTCATTTCGGGCGACAAGTTCGCCGGAATTTGCATGGTCGATTTGCCGTCGATGTATTTGGCTTTGTAATCGTAAAATTCATTGGAAGCCGCGATTTCGCCCGGCACGGATGCCTTGGCGTCATCATTGCCAAGCACGCTTACTTCGATCTCTCTTGCATCGACGAACTCTTCGACGATGACCTTGCGGTCAAAACGGAACGCAAAATTCACGGCCTCGATCAGCTCTTCACGATTTTTGGCTTTGGACACGCCTACGCTCGAGCCCAGGTTGGCCGGCTTGATGAAGCACGGATATCCTAGCGACACCTCGCATTCCATGATGAAGAACGAAGCGTCTCTCTCCCACTGCGTGCGGTTGAAATAGCGGAATACGCATTGGGGCAAGCCCTCTTGGGCAAACACTTTCTTCATCATTATCTTGTCCATCCCAACGGCAGAAGCGAGAACGCCTGCTCCGACGTATGGAATGTTGGCCATCTCGAACAAACCTTGAATCGTTCCGTCCTCGCCGAACGTGCCGTGCAAGAGCGGGAACACAACGTCGATCGGCGGCACACCGCTGTCTCCGGCAAGTCCTCCGCTTAAGCCGGCAAATACCGGAGCGAGCGCGAAGCCTGTTTGCTCCGCCTCGCTTGTATCGAAACGAAGCTCTTCAACGCTCGCTGGACGAGCCCCAAGCACTTGGCTTGTTTTCCACTGGCCTTGCTTCGTAATATAGAAAGGTTTAATTTCATATTTGTTATAATCAAACTCGCCCATTACAGCGAAAGCCGTTTGAAGAGAGACCTCGTGCTCTCCCGATTTCCCCCCATACACTAAACCAACTCGAACTTTGCTCCCCATGGCATATCCTCCGGTACGATAATTATATTAGATCAGCAATATGAAAAAAACGATATTTCGTCTGTTCCGTCCAAGCGTAGGAATCGCGATAATCCCAATATCGATGCCTGCTGGATACGGTATTTGCATTGACGAGCGGCATGCCGAACGAGTCAAAGGCGGTTACGATCGTGCTGTGCTGGAAGCGTTGATCGCCATTCCAGTCATACGTAATCACATCTCCAAGCTGGAGCTCATCCGCCGATTGCACAATCTCAGCGCGAAGACCCGAGGACCTGGAAGCAGTCAAATAATTGGTCAGCGCATTCGACACTGCCCAGCTAAAGCTCCACCATTCACTGCCTTTATTTCGACCTTTATACCACCAGCCCGTTTCTCTCTTACCAGTATAGTTCATCGGAGCATTGCCTGCAAAGATACACTGCGAGACGTAATTGGTGCAGTTTACCTCGAATAGTTCATAAGACGGATTGCCTTCCTTCCACCAGCGGTCCGCATAAGCGGCAACCAAATCTCTCCTGTAACGAATGCCTGCTGGACGGTGTTTGAATTGCGGTAATAGGTCATAATTTAAGTATGGTGTTGAAGGTGAGGACATATCGCCAAAAAGCTCCGAATAGTCATCCACGGTCATCCAATTGTCCGTGGACGTGCCAAATCGCGGTCTTCGCTCCGCGATTAGCGGCTCTACTCGCAGAACAACCCAACAGTTCGCGGACAGCCCTAGCCAAAGACGCTCATATTCGGATCTTTCCTCCATGTAATAACGTCCCGACTGTTCCATCCTTCTCTTAATATGGAGCCTTATAAGCACAGATACCTCGCTGGGCGATTCGTTCACACGAATGAGCTCGGCCTTGGTCTCACTGCCTGCCGGCAGCGCGCCTCTAAGTAAATCACGCTCGCGCAGCCGCTCAAGTCTGCTGCGAAGGCGGGCACAGTGATCGCGGTCCGACACGTAATCGGTCAATACAGTCGCATGCTGATTCGTTTCGGCCTGATTGTATAAGCTCACATAAAGATGAACGGCCGACTTCCAGCCATTCTCGCTATCTTGCTGCCGTTTATGATCATAGTCCGATGAGCGAAGGAGCGAATTGAGCTTGGATTGCGGCTGCCTTTCCGGCTGTGAGGATATGCCGGCGCGTTCCTGTACGCGAGACAAAGAAGAAGCAGCTCCTTCTTGCCGATCATCCTCTTTAAACGGCGGTGAGACATGAATGGCAGCCTTTTCCTGCAGCTTGCGCTGAGAGGCTATCGGTTTTGACGATGCATGATTTCGCTTCTGATTCTGACTGCCCGATCCCCGGTTACCCGTTCGCGGCATCGCAATCCCTCCTTGAGCTTAACGTGATGCGGCAGAATAACTGCTTCATTATATGAGACGATATGAGGTTTCATGTAATATTCGCAGGATTCGTTTTCAAACTGGTTTACATGCGTAAAAGGACATAATTGGTCTTTACGGAACGGCTATTTTAACGATATACTATAGATATAGCGATTTTGAAATCGTGTTTCACACAATGAAACACGAACTATATTCAAAAGAGGAGAATGACGATGTCTACACAAAATCATTATTCGGTTCGCACGACGCTGGACGCAGGCGGCAAATCATTTGCTTACTACCGTCTGGGCGGACTTGAAGAACAAGGACTAGGCGACATTTCGAGACTGCCTTTTTCCATCAAAGTATTGCTTGAAGCAGCTGTTCGTCAATTTGACGGCCGCGCCATCACACCTGAACATGTTAAACAGCTTGCTACATGGGCGGACGGTCGTGAAGATAAGGAAATTCCTTTCATCCCTGCCCGTATCGTATTGCAGGACTTTACCGGCGTACCGGTTGTTGTTGACTTAGCTGCAATGCGCGACACGGTGAAAAAAGCAGGCGGAGATCCGAAAAAAATTAATCCGCTCGTTCCGGTTGACCTTGTAATCGACCACTCGATCATGGTTGACGCTTTCGGTACGCCAGAGGCGCTAGAGTATAACACCAAGGTTGAATTTGAGCGCAACGAAGAGCGTTACCGTTTCCTTCGCTGGGCGCAAACGGCATTCGATAATTTCCGTGCGGTTCCGCCGGGAACAGGTATCGTTCACCAAGTTAACCTTGAGTACCTGGCTTCCGTAGCCGCTACAAAAACAATAGACGGTGAAACTGTCGTTTACCCTGACTCCCTCGTAGGTACGGATTCCCATACCACCATGATCAACGGCCTTGGCGTTGTTGGTTGGGGCGTAGGCGGTATCGAGGCTGAAGCGGGTATGCTTGGACAGCCGCTTTACTTCGTCATGCCTGATGTTATCGGCTTCAAATTGACTGGTAAGCTTGCAGAAGGCTCCACGGCTACAGATCTTGCGCTGACTGTTACTCAAATTTTGCGTAAAAAAGGCGTAGTAGGCAAGTTCGTCGAGTTCTTCGGCCCAGGCTTGTCAAACATCAGCCTTGCTGACCGCGCGACGGTTGCCAACATGGCACCTGAGTACGGCGCTACGATCGGCTTCTTCCCTGTCGATAGCGAAACGCTCAGCTACATGCGCCAAACAGGCCGTTCCGAGGATTTAATCGAGCTTGTTGACAAATATTACAATGCGCAAGGCATGTTCCGCACGGATGCGACTCCAGATCCTGTATTCTCTGATATTGTTGAGCTGGACCTTTCGACGATCGTTCCTTCGCTTGCAGGTCCGAAGCGTCCTCAAGACCGCGTAGAGCTTACAGCGATGAAAGAATCGTTTAATGACATCATTCGCACCCCGATCGATAAAGGCGGTTACGGCCTAAGCGATGAGAAAATCGAGCAATTCGTAACGGTTAAGCATAATGACGGCCAAGTGAGCAAAATGGGCACAGGCGCTGTCGTTATCGCGGCGATTACGAGCTGCACGAATACATCCAACCCTAGCGTTATGGTCGGTGCAGGCCTTGTTGCGAAGAAAGCCGTTGCCCTTGGCCTTAAGAAGCCGGCTTATGTGAAAAGCTCCTTGACGCCTGGCTCGCTCGTCGTTACGGAATACTTGACGAAAGCAAACCTGATTGAGCCGCTTGAAGCGTTGGGCTTCCATGTTGCCGGCTATGGCTGCGCGACGTGTATCGGCAACTCCGGCCCGCTTCCTGACGAAGTAAGCAAAGCGATCGCAGACAACGATATGACGGTTTCAGCTGTTCTTTCCGGTAACCGTAACTTCGAAGGCCGCGTTCACGCTCAGGTAAAAGCTAACTACCTGGCTTCCCCGCCGCTAGTTATCGCATACGCGCTTGCCGGAACGACAAATATTGATCTAACGACCGAGCCAATCGGATTTACAGAAGACAACAAGCCTGTATTCCTCAAGGATATTTGGCCGACTTCGCAAGAAATTAACGATGCGATGACAGCTGCTCTGAATCCGCAAATGTTCCGTGACAAATACGAGAACGTATTTACGCAAAATGAGCGTTGGAACGCGATTTCGGTACCAAAAGGCGAGAGCTACGAGTGGGATGCTAAATCGACTTACATCCAAAACCCGCCGTTCTTCGAAAACCTGGGTCCCGAACTAACGGATATTCAAGATATTCACTCGGCAAGCGTGCTTGCTCTTATGGGCGATTCTGTCACGACGGACCACATCTCCCCTGCCGGTAACATCACGGTTAACAGCCCAGGCGGCCAATACTTGATCGAGAACGGCGTCGAGCGCAAAGACTTCAACTCCTACGGCTCCCGCCGCGGTAACCATGAAGTCATGATGCGCGGTACGTTCGCGAACATCCGTATTCGCAACCAAGTGGCGCCTGGCACAGAGGGCGGCGTAACGACTTACTTGCCAACCGATGAAGTGATGTCCATTTACGATGCATCGATGAAATACCAAAAAGACGGCAAAAACCTTGTTGTCCTGGCCGGTAAAGAATACGGTACGGGAAGCTCCCGTGACTGGGCGGCAAAAGGTACGTACCTGCTTGGCGTCAAAGCCGTAATCGCGGAAAGCTTCGAGCGTATTCACCGCTCCAATCTGGTTGGCATGGGCGTATTGCCTCTTCAATTCCCAGAGGGTCAAGGCTGGAAGACGTTAGGCATCACTGGTCGCGAGACATTCGATATCGGCGGCTTGTCCAATGATGTTACCCCAGGTACGCAAGTAACGGTTAAAGCTACTCGCGAAGACGGCACAACGTTCGAATTCCCTGCAATCGTGCGCCTGGATTCGATGGTTGACGTCGACTATTATCGCAACGGCGGTATCCTGCAAACGGTACTCCGCCAAATGATTGCAAACATGAATTAATTTGCAGCAGCAACAAAAAACCGCAGGTTCCAGGACATACCTGGAACCTGCGGTTTTTTTGCATAACATCTATAAAATCATAATGCCCATCCGCTTGGCGGATTCCATCATTACCGGGGCGTATTCCCTCATCGTATCCATCGTCAGCCTGCTTGCCGGGCCTGATACGGACAACGCAGCTGCTATTTTTCCCGTACGGTCAAAGATAGGCGCCGACAAAGCCGCTGCCCCCGGCTCGCGTTCCTCGAAACTGGTTGCATAGCCATTCAAGCAAATTTCGTCCAGCTGCTGCTTATATTGATCGAGATCGATCGAATACAACCACGAGGGATTGCCGAAAATGCTTTCCTGCACAATAGGCTCCGAATAAGCAATGAGCACCTTGCTTGATGCGCCCGCATAGAGCGGCAATCTGACGCCTACCGGAGCTACCCGGCGAACAGGCTGACTGCTCTGCACGGCTTGAATGCGGATCCTCTCCGACCCGTCTCTTACATATATGCTGACCGTCTCTCCAAGCTGGTCCCGCAGACGTTCCATCTCGGGAAGCCAAATCGTCGCTTGGTCATCCGTTCGTGATAGGTTAGCGGACAGCTCCCATACCTTAAGTCCCAAATGATACCGGTCCGTTGACCGATCCCGTTCTATGAAACCCTTCTCCTCCAAAGTAGCGAGCATGCGGTGAACGGTGCTTTTGTGCAAGCCGACATGTTCGGATATTTCCGTCATCGCCCAGTCCGTCTTGGAAGTAAAGCATAGCAATATATCCAGCGCCCGATCCACCGCTCGAACCGTCGATTTTCCATCCTCCATGCAGCCGCACCTTCCCTTCCATATAGTTTCATCCAATGAAACTGCTTCTCATTCAGTATAACTCAATGCGTACATGAACGTAAAGAAAAGACTTTTACATTACAGCTATATTACAACTGATTAACAATATACCGACATCAATTGACAGGCATATAGGACCAGACTACGATAAAAGTACTAGAAAAGAAAAGCGCTTACAATGAGGATTTACCGTACATCATAGTTAGGAGATGAAGATATGAACATAACAACAATGACACCGCTGCCGCTTGAAGGTAGATTTCCGCAAGGCCTTCAGCCGTTTCCTAATCCGGACACAGACCATATCTTCGCTCGCAACAAAACTAAAAGCCGGGGCAAGCATTTGTTGATCGCCTCGATCGCTTCCGTTACGGCCATGTGCTTTCTTGCTGTCGTCATTTTTCACGGCTATGTGGCTTGGATGCTGGCCTATCCTTTCGTGGCACCGCTATCGTCAAATCCGAATGCCGCTATCGGCGTAGAATATGAGGATGTTATTTTTCCTAGCAAGAGCGGCAATACAACCGTCAGCGGCTGGTTCATCCCGGCGGATTCCGATGCAAGCGAGCCTGCCCGGTCGCTGCGAACTGTTGTATTCAGCCATGGCTACGGAGCCAACCGCGAAGAAACTTGGGTGCCGATGTACGAGCTATCGAAGCTGCTGCACGGTTTGAATTATAATATATTGATGTTTGATTACAGCTACGCCTCGAAAGAATACAAGGCACCGGCCACTGGCGGCCTCGAGGAGTCGCAGCAGCTGCTAGCGGCAGTTGATTATGCCAAATCCCGCGGCGCCGAGGATATCGTGGTCTGGGGCTTCTCCATGGGTGCAGGAACCGCTCTGCAGGCTGCGCTTCAAACCGAAGAAATAGATGCCATGATTCTAGACAGCTTGTTCATACCAAGCTCCCAGGCCTTATTTAATAATATAAATCAATTCGTATCTCTTCCTAATTTCTCGCTGCCTCTTATCGAATCGTTGATTCCGCTTTGGACGGGTACCAGCTTCGGCTCCATTCCGGCAAGTGAGGTTATTTCGAACGTATATGATATTCCACTATTCATTATTCACGGAACAAATGATGTGAAAGCTCCGTTCCAAACCGCTGAAGCGATAGCGGAAGGCCAAAGCCACTTGCTGTCCCGCAAGTGGATCGTTCCGGACGGCCAGCATGAGATGCTGTTTCGGGCACACAAGGCGGAATACATTCAACGGGCTGCGTTATTTTTGAGCCAGGTAAATCAAAAGCTCCAAACTGACAGAGCCTAATCAAAAAAAGCACGACATAAGCCTTCGAAGCAGCGAATACATCTAGCATAGATGCACTTGTTGCGACAAAAGGAGGCGATGGTCGTGCTTTTTGTTTACGGATCGCTCATGCCCGTCCGAGTTATGGAACTCATTCGTCATTGGAAAATGCAAGAGAAGGAGCATACAACCGTTATTTTGCAGGCGGTTCCTGAGCTGGAACGCCAATATGTGCAGCTGCTCCAATCCTGGGACCCGGTCTTTTCCCATACTGCCCACTACGCAACGCAATGGCTGGACGAATGGCTGCCTTACCCGACTCGCCTGCCTTCGCAAGTCGAACAAACCGTCGAGTCGTTGGTTGATGCGGCTCTTGAGCAGTCTCGCACCTACGTCGATCAGCTCTCGCAGCTGGTCGATCGAACGAGCTCGCCCGCCGGCCCTTCCAATTATCGCACCGTCATCCTGCATGCCATTCGCGAATCGAATTATTATATTGGATTAATGAGCGCCTATCGTCAAGCCTCGAACAGCCCGGGCAATCGCGAGCATCGCGCCCCTCTTCAGCAGGTACCGATAGGCGGGCACACACTGCCTCCCCTCCCTTACCCATACGATGCCCTTGAGCCTTATATCGATGAACAAACGATGAGAATCCATCATGATATTCACCACCAGTCTTATGTGGATGGATTAAATAAAGCGGAAACGCAGCTGCAGATCGCCCGTGACACCGGAAATTTCGACCTCGTGAAGCATTGGGAGCGCGAGCTTGCTTTTAACGGTGCAGGGCATTACCTCCATACGCTTTTCTGGAACAATATGTCGCCTTACGGAGGAGGTGATGCTGTCGGTACGCTCGCGAGCCAGATCGCGAATGACTTTGGCAGCTACGCTGCCTTTAAGAAACAATTCAGCGAGGCGGCAGCAAAGGTCGAGGGGGGCGGCTGGGCTATTCTCGTATGGAGTCCGCGCAGCCGACGTCTCGAAATCTTAACGGCCGAGAAGCACCAGAACCTGTCCCAATGGGACGTTATTCCATTGCTCGCGCTCGACGTGTGGGAGCACGCTTACTATTTGAAGCATCAGAACAGACGCCCCGAATACGTGAAGGATTGGTGGAATGTCGTCAACTGGCCTTATGTAAGCGATCGGTTCGAGGAAGCGCGCAGATTGGTTTGGGTGCCGTACTGATTACGCAATGAAGATTTGTACACTATCTTCCCTCCGTCTAGCCCTATTCGACGCGCTATGATGGTTTTTCACAGTAACCTCTCTCGGGCCCCGCCGTCTGGAGAGCTACACCGGCAACTTACTGCCAGCTACAAAAAAACTCCGCCGGGAGCACACTCCCGGCGGAGTTTTCAGAATATAAATCTATTGCTTCAGCAAAGTGAGAAATTCGGAACGAAGAGCTGCACTGCTGCGGAATTCGCCCCGGACGGCGGACGTTACCGTCTTGCTGCCCGGCTTCTTCACGCCGCGTGCGCACATGCACAGGTGCTCGCCCTCCACGACGACCATTACGCCATGCGGCTTCAGCTCTTCCTCTAAAATATCCGCGATCTGCGACGTGATTCGTTCCTGCACCTGCAGCCGCCGCGTAATGGCCTCTACCAATCTCGCAATCTTGCTGAGTCCGGCGATTTTGCCGCTTGGGATGTAGCCGATATGAGCTTTCCCGAAGAATGGAGCCATATGATGCTCACATTGGCTGTAATAGACGATATCCTTCACGATCACAAGCTCCTCGTGCTGCTCATCGAACGTTACGCCAAGCACTTCGCGGGGATCAACCTCGTAGCCTGCAAAAATCTCTTCATACATGCGTGTTACGCGGGCAGGCGTTTCAAGCAGCCCTTCACGCTCTACATCTTCTCCGACGAGCTTTAAGATCTCTCTAATGTGGTACTCAATCTGTTCCTGGTTGCTCGTCACCATCGAATTGACGTAATCCTTCTTACCCGCCATTTCAGAACTCCCCTTCCGGCCTCACTCACCCATTCGCTTTATCTGCGTGGAAACTTTTGATTTTTCATCATGTTTTGCGCTTTGTTCATTTGCTGCTTATTCAGATTGTAGCCCATTTGCTTAGCCATCTTCTGAATCATTTCCGGATCATTCTGCATCTTCTCCAGCTGCTTCCGCAAATAGAATACGCCTGCAAAAAAACCACCGGCTGCTCCTGCTAATAACGTAACGATAGGTACCACAATATCAACCCAAGACATAAATGTCACCCGTCCCTTTCCAAGCTCCTGCTGTGTATAATGTTCCCATGATAGCATGTTCAACCCATGTTCGCAATGAACAGATTGAGGCATGTCCCCAGCCTTTCACCCGCTCTTACACGCTGTCCCCTTGCAGCCTCGCCGGATTTGATTGCATGGTCTCAATCGCGCTCGAAATAGCCGCCAGAGCCTCCTCATCACTCTCTTTCGCCGAGGCAGCGCGCAGCGCCTCTGCAGCTTGCTCGCCGCCGATGCGCGCGAGCGCCCACGCCGCCGTGCCGCGAAGGACAGGACGTGTATCCTGCTCCAATACCCGGATCAGATCAGGGACCGCGCCAGCCTCTTTAAAGTTGCCAAGCGCGATAACCGCATTCCGCTGGATCGGCTTCTTCCCGCGCCATGCGGAGGAGGTGCGCCCATATCTCGCTTGAAACTCTTTATTGCCCATCGTAAGCAAGGGAACGAGGAGCGGCTTGACGAGCTCCGGATCAGGCTGCAGCTCCGGCTGATGTGTCCAATTTTTACCCCGGTTAACCGGGCAAACCGTCTGACACGTATCGCAGCCGTATAGCCTGTTGCCGATTTTGCGCATGAACTCATCCGTAAGCATTCCTTTCGTCTGAGTGACGAAGGAGATGCAGCGGCTGGCATTCAATTGCCCCGGACCAACCAAAGCATCCGTCGGGCAAGCGTCGATGCATTTCGTACATGAGCCGCAGCCCTCCGTGATCGGCTCATCCGGTGCGAGCGGCAAATTCGTAATCATCTCGCCAAGATAAATCCATGAGCCAAGCCCGGGCGAGATGATGGAGCAATTTTTGGCGCTCCAGCCAATGCCCGCGCGCTCCGCGACCGCCCGGTCTGACAATGCTCCCGTATCGACCATGCTTTCTGCGCGCAGCTCGGGAACGCGTTCTCTCAACCATTCCTCCAGCTTTGCCAATCGGTCACGCAGCACGCGATGGTAATCGTCTCCCCAAGCCGAGCGCGACATTATGCCGCGTCTCGCTCCAGGTTCCGACTTCGGAGGGTCCTTCAGCTTCGAAGGATAGGCGATCGCGATCGCGATAATCGATTGCGGCTTATCGAATAGAAGCGACGGATTCGTCCGCTTCTCTATGTCAGGCTCCTCAAAGCCGGATTCCCTGCCGAGCTCGCGATGCCTGAGCAATATTTGTTTTAGAGAAACGAAAGGGTCGGCGGAGGCGATTCCAATTTTATCGATGCCCAGGATTGGCGCCGCCTCGAGCAGCTCCTCCTTCAGCTTTACCCACCGGTCTGTCATTGGTTACAACCTTCTGATGGCTTCGCGGGCAAGCTGGTCGCAGCGATTATTCCATTCATTATCGCTGTGACCCTTCACCTTCACATATTCAACCTTATGTTTGTTCATAAGCTCCCACAGCTCTTTCCACAAATCCTGGTTTTCGACCGGATCCTTCTTGCTGTTCTTCCAGCCATTGCGCAGCCAGCCGTTAATCCAGCCCTTCTGGAAGCAATTTACGACATAAGCCGAATCGCTGTATACCTTCACCTGGCAAGGCTCCTTGAGCAGCTTCAGCCCTTCGATGACAGCTTGAATCTCCATTCGATTGTTCGTTGTATGCTTCTCCCCTCCGGATATCTCCTTCTGATGAGCGCCAAAAAACAGCACCGCTCCCCAGCCGCCCGGACCGGGATTGCCGGAGCACGCGCCGTCCGTATAAATCATAACGTCCTTCATCCTTGACCCCTCCTTATATACGTCTGCCTTTAGAGTGCCCTTATCTCTTTGAACGGCCATAAAATATAATCGGCTCTCCCGCGTATCAGCTCGCTCGGAACGGCATGGAATGAGCGGCTGTCCATACTTGCGCGCGCATGCCGGTTGTCTCCCATCACAAAATAATGCCCTTCGCTGATTACTTCCGGTCCGTAGCTCATATCCTCAATAACGGTATCCGTATAGGGCTCGTCTATCAGCTCCCCGTTACGGTACAGCCGCTTATCATGGATTTCGATCCGATCGCCGGGGACACCTACTACCCTTTTCACTAGAAATTTTTTGTCTTTGGCATTTGAGTCCGGCTCGGTCAAAATAACAATATCACCAGTCTTCGGCTCGCCTGTCAAGTAAACGAATTTATTAACGAAAAGCCATTCGTTATCGGTTAACGTAGGTTCCATCGAATGCCCCTCAACCGTTGAAAGGTTAAAAACAAAAAAATGCAAAGTCATTACGACCGCGAAGGCAATGACTAACGTTTTCACCCAATCCAGCAGCTCTCTCACCCATTCGGGGCGCTTTTGGGCCGTTAAAACAGCAGAAGGCCGATCCTCGTCTGCCATCCCCGCCTCGTTCTCCCTATCCCGCTCCAGCAAGTTCATTCATTCACCTCATCGATTTGTTTAAACCATTCCTCAAAATATTGAGTCACAACTTGTTCATGGAAGGGAGCTTGTTCTTGATCGATTCGCAGCAAAAGCGCATCCAGCCCCTCCCGCACCTTCTCATCTACCATTTTCGGATAATGATACGCTGCTTTATGCATGTCATACTCGTCTTGATCCACAACGAACCTTTCGCCGTCCGCCGTGCGAATAACATCCAAATCGTAATCAATATAGGTAAGCACGTCTCCTTGCAAATAAGGCGGCGAAGCAACGTTGCAGTAATAGCGAACGCCCCCTTCCTCCAGCAGGGCAACGACATTAAACCATTGGCCAGGTATAAAAAAGGAGACTGCAGGAACTCGGCTGATCCATATTTTCCCGTCAGATTCTTGAATCGGCGTTTGGCGGTTAATGAGCACTGTCATCGACTCCGCCCGATGCTCAGGCGTTAGCAGCTCATCCGGAACAAGCCAATTCTGTTGCCATGTACGGTGCAGGTGACCGTTATGCTTAAAGCTTTTGATGACACAGTGCCGATAATGTTCCATTCCGTTCTCCTCAAAAAAAGGTTATATGAATAAGAAAAGCATATCTCACCGCCAAAATCAATGACGATGCAGATATGCCCTGCGTACAACTCACATGCAGTAAAGTTAGCGTTAACCCGTTACAATGGCTAGTTTCTGAAAAGACCGGAAAAAGTCATTTGAAGCGTACCCCATCGACTCATATAACGGCAGAACCGGTTCATTGTGCTCGTCCGCGGTAATAAGTATCTTTGTGACATGACGCTGCTCGAAGCGCTGGCGCAATCCATGAACGAGCGCTTTGCCGATTCCTTTCCGTTGATGCAGGGAAGAAACGGCGATGCGATAGTAATAACCCTTGTTATTATCAATCGTACCGATGATCATGCCAACAATCTCTGAATGTTCGACAGCGACTAGAACTAAATCGCTATCCCATGACAATTGGCGAGCAAAAGCTTCCATCGTTTGTTCGTAGCACTCTTCTGTTAGTACATCCTCAAGAAGTGCCGTAATTGGTCGGTAATCGGACAGCTGGAAGGAACGAACATTCATTACATTTACACCTTCTATACCATGTCATAGTGCTGCATTTAGATTATAATACGACAAAATTTAACGAAATCCTGCTTCTATCTTTAATATTCCTTAAAAAAATTAAACAAATCATCGATTATCTCCTGAAAGCGCTTAATATTAAACGCTTTCATTCATTTTAATGATCTTCCTGTAAATTTATTGTTAGCGGACCGCGGCATTCGCATAATTTTCGACACTCAGTGATATCCTATTTTAGGTCATGACGGGTCATTCGCGCCTCCCGACTTTTGAAACAATAATGTTGATTTATTCGATCGGATAAGGGATAATGGTTAAGGATAACTACATATATTAGGAGGCTGTAAAAAATGGCACATCAACTACCTGCTTTGCCGTACGCGCACAACGCACTTGAGCCGCATATCGATGCGACTACTATGGAAATTCACCACGGCCGTCACCATAACGCATACGTGACTAACCTTAATGCTGCTTTGGAATCCGCTCCGGAATTGCAAAGCAAATCGATCGAAGAGCTGATCTCCGATCTAGCCGTCGTGCCTGAAGCAATCCGCACCGCTGTTCGCAACAACGGCGGCGGACACGCTAACCACAGCTTGTTCTGGGAAACAATCGGACCAAACGCCGGCGGAGCGCCGACAGGCGATCTTGCAGCAGCTATCGAAAGCGAGCTTGGCGGCTTTGACACATTCAAAGCTGACTTCGCGAAAGCGGCAGCAACCCGTTTCGGCAGCGGCTGGGCTTTCCTTGCGGTTGCCGGCGGCAAATTGAAAGTATACAGCTTGCCTAACCAAGACAGCCCGATCATGGAAGGCGAAACGCCAATCCTTGGTTTGGACGTTTGGGAGCACGCTTACTACCTGAACTACCAAAACAAACGCCCTGACTACATCGCAGCTTTCTGGAACGTTGTAAACTGGGATGAAGTCAGCAAGCGTTACGAAGCAGCTGTAAAATAGTATCGATTCCGAAAGCGGCGCTGTCTCTCTTATGAGACGGCGCCGCTTTTTTCGTTGTTATAGATGGAGTGCAAGAGGAAAAATCCAGAATTATTCAGCGGTTTTGGGTGAACTCGTTGGAGAACCGGCGATGCTGCATAATAGATCTAATTTCTAGCTCTATTTTTGCAATATTAGTTAGTTTGGAGGAAATAGATCTAGTTTTTAGCTCTATTTCAGAGCCGTGGTGTGTTTGAGCTCTGTTTGATGGCGGGTGGTGCACAATAGATCTAATTTCCAGCTCTATTTTTGCATTTTTGGTTAGTTTGGAGCAATTAGAGCTAGTTTTTAGCACTATTTCAGATTCGTGGGGTATTTGAGCTCTGTTTGAGAGCGGGTGAAGCAAAATAGAGCTGAAATTACCGGTAAATTGCCTCGTCTTATGCACGTTGGACGTTGATTGACAGTCTTCATTTTATAGTTACTTGCTTCGTTAAAGGCGTAATGTAATTATTTTACATGCAGGAATTACATGCATGACTTATGCAGTTCGCGAGATTAATTGGTAATTGTGAGAATCTATGTTTGAATAAACCGGTCGCTAAGTTAGAAGTAATACATAAGTGAGAAGTTACTGTATAAACCCATCATAGCGCGTCAAACAGCCCCTATAAAAAGGGTCGAACTGCATAAGTCATGTTACATGTAGTCCACAATTTCTTTTTAACGAGATTAGCTCAAATTAGATCGATATGGGACAGGGATATATAGCATTCGTTCATCCTTTTTTGAGCTTCCGCACACCGGATGGGCGGGCGCCGCATACGATACAGCAGGATATTCGCCTAATCTGTTTCGTGAAGGAGACTGAGTTCTTGTATGGAATATACTTACACTAACCAGCAACATTATCTCGTGGAACCGCAACAAGCGCTACCAGCCGGCAGCGACTGCGGCTGTAGAGGACCACGCATGTTAATGCCGCAGCCGGGAGGCCTGGGAGGCTTATTCCCGCCAGGGCCGGGGCCGTTCCCGCCAGGGCCGGGGCCGTTCCCGCCG
>NZ_JAKGAP010000072.1 GCF_021532375.1 Paenibacillus alkaliterrae | reverse complement strand
TTCCCGCCAGGGCCGGGGCCGTTCCCGCCGGGGCCGGAGCCGTTCCCGCCGGGGCCGGGGCCGTTCCCGCCGGGGCCGGGACCGTTCCCGCCAGGGCCGGAGCCGTTCCCGCCAGGGCCGGAGCCGTTCCCGCCGGGGCCGGGGCCGTTCCCGCCGGGGCCGGGGCCGGGGCCATTCCCGCCGCCACCGCCGCCGCGGCCGCCGTTTCCGCCGTTCCCGTACCCTATTCCTTTTCCGGTACCATTCCCTTACCCTTACCCACCGGGACCGTACCCTTACCCTCCGGGACCAGGACCGCGGCCATGGATCACGGTCGTCATTAACGGAGGAAGAGCGTTCCCTAATGTGACGCAGGCCTATCGGGTTCCTTACCGTCCAGGTATGACGATCTATCTGGCGTTGGCTGGAACAGGCGTCGTTCGTTTCAATCAATACGGCCAAATTATTTCCGTCAGCGGCATACCGGTCGGCGGCAATATTCGCTATCAGCTTCTTTTGAATGGACTCATCATTCCATCCACACTGTTTAACTTCCCGGTTCAGCGCTATGACTCTGTCGCTCTAGAGCTTATATATTCACCGTTTACACGTGAAGAAGAAAGCCAAGAAGACTAATAAATCATTGTGAAACAAAAGCGGCTGACACCGTCCTTGCGGCAAAATCACGTTGCGATTCAATCAAAAAGGAGCTGGAAAGAATCGTCTCCCCGGACGACTCTTCTAGCTCTTTTTTGCTTAACGACGTTACTTAATAGCCTTCCCTTTGCCGCTTATCAGCTTCAACTGATCGTTTTCGTAGCCGACCTCGTAGGTCACTTGATATTTACTAAGCACATATTCGCCGTCCACCCGCTCATCAACCGAGATCACGGCTATTACGGTCGTCTTGTCGTCCCTGCTGTCATTCACATGCATATCATCGATCACTACGTTCCGGGTACCGAGGTATCCCTCGCGAAATTTCTCGTAGCTCGTGCCTTCCTTCCAATTGCCGCCAAGCAGCGAGTACGCATATACATAATCCGCATTATTCAAGCTGTCATAGAAATGAGTGACCAGATAACCGGCAAACTCGTCTACCGCGGCCTCCTCTTCCAAGCTGGCCGCTTCATCCGGTATCTCCAGCTTAGGCAGCTCCTCCATCGGTTCCCTCGACCAGCCTTCTGCCAGCTCAATAACGTTGTCAATCGGAATGCTGAAGCCGATCGAGCCCTGCTCATAGCCTGCGGAATTAATGCCGATTACTTCACCCGTTTTCTGATTAACGAGCGGCCCTCCGCTGTTTCCGGGCGCAATCGGGGCCGAGATTTGATACAGATCCGAATACAAGTAAGGCTCGATCTCGAAGCTTCTGCCTAGTCCGCTGATAATCCCCGTCGTGACCGTATTTTGAAAACCAAGCGGACTGCCGACAGCAAGCACCTCGTCGCCTACTTCCGCTTTCTCGCCGCGAACGACCTGAAGCGGCTCTATGCCTGCCAATGCCGGAACACGAACGACGGCAATATCCGTCTCCGTGCTAATCCCGATAACCTCGCCGTCCAGCTCGCGCGCATCCGCCGTTTTAATTGTCACCTTGCGCGTTCCCTCAACGACATGGGCGTTGGTAATCAAATCGCCCTCCCGATTATAGAGAAAACCGGAGCCTTGCGCGCCGCTGTCCGTCTCGATCATCACCACAAACTTTTGCGTTTCAAAAATAATATCCTTAAGCGATTTCGCCTTCCCTTGCTCGGCAATAGCCAGAAGCGGCTTGCCCGTCAGCTGACTTGGAACCTCCGAATGGATCGCATAGGCGGCCCCCGCTCCTCCGCATAAGACAAGGGCAGAGGCAAGGATGCTCATCCACGTACGTTTTCTCATCTGCTTCCTCCTCAATCCAAATACCATGTCGCATGGTCGACGACTACGGTCGTATCTTCCGCAAACACGCCAAACACGGTATCCATAAAGCTCATCGTCTCGCCCGGTTCTACGTAATTCGGCATCGCTTCCGCCGTACCCGAGCCAACCTCGTTGCCCTCGGCATCATAGACCGTAAATTCGATCGAAATCGAATAGATCGGCCGCGTGGCCGCGTTTTTCAGCTCGGCTTCAATATGGAGAGCCCCGAATTCGTCAAGCGTCGTGACGATATTGACGACCTCCACCGCCGCCGTCTGATTTTTCAAATCCTCTTCCGCCGCTTTCTGCATCGCTTGCTCGAGCCGCTGCTGCTCCATCTTCTCGTACTGCTCCTGAGCCTGTTGGATCCGTTTCTCGAGCGAGGTCAAGCGTTCATTGTCCTTGGCAAAAGCAAGCGCCCTGACCGTCACGGACAGCGCGTCGGTATAGTCCTTCTTCTGCAGCAGCGCTTCCGCTTCCGTATAGCTGATGTCTATAATTCTTGCTATAATCTGCTCTTGAACAGCGGCCGCTTCTTCGCTATCTAAACCTTTAGCGACCTTAAGCTTTGCCTCAAGCTCGTCTACGGTCGTAAGGCCTTCGAGCTCCACCGCCAGCTTCATGACGTCCAGCTTGACCTGACAGGTCTCCATCTGATCCTTCACCTTCGCATATACAGGCTCCGCGCGGCCCTTAAGTCGCTCCCTTGCCTGCTCCAGCGCTTGCTCGGCTTCGCCCAGCAACTGATTTTCCAGCTGTTTGCCGGCCGCTGCAACCATTCGCTCCAGCTCTGCGACATCCGTCACGATCTCTATATCCGCTTGTACAGCCGCAAATGCCGGCCTGGCATCCGCTGCGTCATTAAGCTTATCCAGCGCTTCGGCATAGTGGCCTGCCATAGCCGCAGCCTTCCCCTCTGCTTGCAGCTCAAGTACTCTATCATTCAAATGTGATTGATATGTATAGTAAAAGAATAGAGACACCGCCATCACAACAGCAAGCAGCAAAGGCGTCAGCCATGGCCAAACAGACCGACTGGCTTCCCTTTTCCCCATAACCTTCGGCATAATCTGATGTCCGTTCCTATTTTCTGCTTCTATTAATAAGTCCGACTCCGATAGTCCGGCAGCCTGCTCGGCGCCAGCGTTCTCGTCAGCCTCTTCTTCTGCAGCGAGCAGTCTGCCGCATTTCATGCAATAGATGGCATCGTCTGTCCGCTTCTTCCCGCAATGATGGCAATACACTTCCGTTCATCCCCCAGCAACTCGTTCTCCACACACATCTATCTATTCTATATTAAAAAGTAAACGATCTCCATTTAATTTTAGTGGGAACTTATGCGCAAAAGGCTGGCGCCGTCTTTGGCGGCAAAAGCCCGTTTCGCGGTGAAATATAAGCAGAGTAAGTCTCAAACTTACATTCTGCTTAATATGTAAAAAGAAGGGCACAGCCCTATCAGCTGTACCCTTCTATTTCATTAAACCTGCTCTTCTTTAATCGCTTTCAGCCGTTTCATCACATCGTTCGCGCCGCGGCCGTAGTAATCATGCAGCAGATTGTATTCCGCATATAGCTTCTCGTATACCGCCACGTTTTCCGGAATCGGCTTGAACGTTTCCTCGCGCACGCGCGCCATCTTCCGGGCTGCATCGACGATATTGTCGAAGCCGCCCTTCGCTGCGCCTGCCGCTACCGCTCCAAACATCGCCGCGCCGAGCGCCGGCGTCTGCTTGGAAGCCGCTATCTTAATTTCGCGGTTCGTTACGTCTGCATAGATTTGCATCAGAAGCGCATTTTTCTGCGGCAATCCTCCGCAAGCATACAGCTCATTGACTTCAACGCCGTTGCTGTGGAACGCGTCCACGATCTTGCGTGTACCAAATGCCGTCGCTTCCAGCAGGGCGCGGTATACTTCCCAAGGCTTTGTAAGCAAGGTTAGGCCTAAGATCGTCCCCGTCAAATCCGTATCGACAAGAACGGAACGGTTGCCGTTCCACCAGTCAAGCGCCAGCAAGCCGGATTCGCCGGCTTTCAGCTCGTTTGCTTTGCGTGTCAAGTAGACATGAACGTTCTCGCCAGCTGCTTCAGCCTCTTCAAGCACATAAGCCGGAACCGATTCCTCCACGAACCATTCGAAAATGTCGCCAACCGCCGATTGGCCCGCTTCGTAGCCGAAGTAGCCCGGAATGATACCGTCCTCAACGACGCCGCACATGCCTTCGACTTCCTTCTCTTCCGTACCGAGCAGCATATGGCAAATCGACGTGCCCATGGCCATAACAAGCTTGCCTGGCGTAACAACGCCAACACCCGGCACTGCCGCATGCGCGTCCACGTTGCCTACGGCGATAGCCGTGCCGGCAGCTAAACCGATGCGGGCCGCCATATCAGCCTGCAGCTCGCCTGCCTTAGAGCCAAGCGGCACCACTTCGCCGCGCAGCTTCGTTTCCGTCAAGTTTTCCAGGCGCGGATCGAGCGCTTTGAAAAACGCTTTGCTCGGGTAGCCCTCTTGCTTATGCCACATGCCTTTGTAACCGGCCGTACAGCTGTTACGAACGATGTTGCCGGTCAATTGGCCGATAACCCAATCGGTTGCTTCAACGAATTTATCTGCCGTCTCATAGATCTCCGGCGCTTCGTTCAAAATTTGCCAAGCCTTCGCCATCATCCATTCGGATGAAATTTTGCCGCCATAGCGCGGTACCCATTTCTCGCCGCGCTGAGCCGCGAGCTCATTAATAAGGTTCGCTTCGTCCTGCGCCGCGTGATGCTTCCACAGCTTTACCCAGCTATGCGGATTGTCCTTGTAAGCGTCCTGTACGCATAGCGGCTGACCTGCCTCGTCGATCGGCAGCATCGTACATGCCGTAAAATCAATACCAAGTCCAATTACGTCGGCAGGGTCAATGCCCGATTCCTGCATAACGGCCGGCACGGACTTTTCAAGCACTTCGATATAATCAAGCGGATGCTGAAGCGCCCAGTCAAGCTCCAGCTTGATGCCGGATACAGGCAGCTTCTCGTCGATAACACGGTGCGTGTAAGCCGTTACATGCTCGGCTACTTCGGCCCCGTCAGATAGATCAATGAGAACCGCGCGGCCGGACTGCGTGCCGTAGTCTACACCAATTGCATATTTTTTGCTCATTTTTTCGAGTCCTCCTTATTTTTGGCCGTAATAGGCGTTAGCCCCGTGCTTGCGCAAATAATGGCGGTCCAGCAAATCTTGATCCATCGGCTGAACGTTCGGGTTCAGCTGGAACGTGTGCAGCGCCATTTTCGCCACTTCCTCAAGAACAACGGCATTATGAACCGCATTATGCGGGTCTTTGCCCCAGCAGAACGGTGCATGGCTGTTCACCAGTACCGACGGCACCTGGTTCGGATCGATGTTCTTATTCTTGAACGTCTCCACGATGACATTGCCGGTCTCGAGCTCGTAAGCGCCTTTGATTTCCGCTTCCGTCATCGCGCGCGTGCAGGGCACCTCGCCGTAGAAGTAGTCGCCATGCGTCGTGCCTAAAGCCGGAATCCCGCGGCCCGCCTGCGCCCAGCTTGTCGCCCAGGGCGAATGCGTATGCACGATGCCGCCGATATTCGGAAATGCTTTATACAAAAGCACATGTGTCGCCGTGTCCGAGGATGGACGCAGATTTCCTTCAATAACGCTGCCGTCCAAGTCCACGACAACCATTTGCTCCGCTTTCAGCTCCTCGTAAGGAACGCCGCTCGGTTTAATGACCGCATAGCCGGACTCCCGGTCGATTCCGCTGACGTTCCCCCAAGTAAATGTAACCAAACCGTATTTCGGAAGATCCATATTCGCTTCCCAAACCGCATGCTTCAACGCTTCTAACATGAGACTAGACCGCTCCCTTCAAGCTATCTTCGATTCGGTTGCCCGTTTTCGCTTATACGAACATCACCATTAAATATCTTCGTTTCCATTATAAGTTGTACGTACAAGTGTGTCACGTGTTTTTTTATCAATCTTACGTGCATCTGCCGATTAATGATTAAGCTGCTGCGTCGACTCCCGTATGACAAGCTGCGGATCATAAACCTTATCCTGCGCATGGCAACGCTGCTGCTTCTCGACCATGCCAAGCAACAGCTCCACGGCATCGGCTCCCATGTCGGTTTTCGGATGGGCGACGGTCGTAAGTTTCACCTCGGTCGCGGTTGCCAGATTGGCATCGTCGAAGCCGACGATGGACAAATCCTCCGGCACGGCCAGTCCAAATTGGCGCACGACATCGAGCATTCTAACGGCCAGCTCGTCGTTATAGCATATCATGGCTGTCGGCCGCCGCTCCGGCCCGCGCTGCAGCAGGGAAAATAAGGCCCCGGCCGGCTTCGACTGCTTCTCCTCCGTCGAGTAACGGAGCAAATAATCGGTCGGAACCGCCAGTCCATGCTCGCGATTGGCTCTCAAAAAACCGCGCATCCGATGAACGCCTTGGAAGTCATCGGTTTTGAAAAAACCGGCAATGCGGCGATGCCCCAGCTTTATCAGATGCTCCGCCGCGCGGTAACCGCCTAGCTCATCATCTACCCGCAGGCATGGCGCGTCGACATCGCTATAGCGCTCGTTCAGCATCACATAAGGAATTTTCATCGCATCGAGAGCCAGAAAATAATTAAAGTTCGGGTTTCCCTCCGCGCTCTTGGTCGGTTCGATGATCAGGCCGGTTAACGGCTCGCGAAGCATCGAATCCAGGCTGTCCTTTTCTTTATCCTTCTCATTATCGGTGCTGGCCAGCAGCAGCCTTGCGCCTACAGCGCGCAGGCTGGACTCTACCCCGCGAACGATCGTCGGAAATATATAATCGGATATGTGGGTCGTGATCATTCCGATCGTCATTCCGTGAGAGGAGCCGCGCCGCTCCGTAACGGACTGGTCGGAGACGAAAGTCCCCTTCCCTTGTGCCCGGTACAGCCAGCCCTCCTGCTCCAAATCGCCAAGCGCCTGCCGCACCGTCTGGCGGCTCATCTCAAACTGCTTGCCGATCTCATTCTCCGACGGCAGCTTATCATGCGGCTTAAACTGTGCAGTGACGATCCATGATAAGATCTGCTGCTTCAACTGCATATATTTGGGCGTTTGCTGTTCTTTCACTTCACACCTCAGCTCCGTTAGTTGTATGCCTTTTAGTATAGCACATGTGAAACTTGTACGTACATGATTCAATTCCGGCAGACGCTTCCATATGGCAATACAAAAAGCCGCCCCAAGGCGGCTTAGCTGCAGCTGTTATAAATAATTAGGAATGCGATTCCTTCAACCGTTCCAATAAATACCTTCTGACATCTTCGCCAAGGTCGGCACGCTCCAGCGCAAAATCGATCGTCGCCTGCACGAAGCCGAGCTTGTCGCCCACATCATGCCTGCGGCCGTCAAATCGGTAAGCGGATAACGCGTCGATGCGGTTCAGCTCCTGCAGGCTGTCGGTCAGCTGGATCTCTCCCGCTTTTCCCGGCTTTGCGCGTTCCAGCAGGTCGAATATGGCCGGGTTCAGGACATAGCGCCCGACTACCGCATAATTGGACGGAGCTTGCCCCGGCGCCGGCTTCTCGATAATATCGCGAACGCGGGCAACCTGCTGGCCCGCCTCGATATCGACAATGCCGTATTTATGCGTCTGATCCCATGGCACCTCCATAACCGCCACGACGGAAGATCCGGTCTCCCCGTAAACGCCGATCATTTGACCCAGGCAGGGCGGATCGGATTTCAAAATATCATCGCCAAGCAGCACCGCGAAAGGCTCATCCGCAATAAAACGACGGGCGCATAATACGGCATGCCCAAGCCCGAGCGGCTCCTTTTGACGAACATAATAAATGTCGGCCAGCTTTGAGATGTCCCTTACCATCGCCAGCATTTCCTCGTTATGTCGTGCCTCCAGCTCCATTTCGAGCTCGGCCGATTTGTCAAAATGATCCTCGATCGCCCGTTTGTTCCGCCCGCTGACGATAACAATGCTTTCAATGCCCGATTGGACGGCTTCCTCTACAATATATTGAATCGCCGGCTTATCGATGATCGGTAGCATTTCCTTCGGCTGCGCCTTCGTAGCCGGCAAAAACCTCGTGCCTAATCCTCCGGCGGGAATAACCGCCTTCCGTATCCGTTTCTCCATTCGAGCATGACCTCCATGTTCGCAGTAATCGTAAATACTGCCTTCATCATACCCTTTTTGCCTTTACTTATCCAATACAGCAACGACATGAATGTTATATGAACGATATTGACATAAAGGCTAGTTTGTAATAATTTTAAAGTAGTATTTATTATTTCACGCGAATTCCGAATGGAGGAACTATATATGGTACACAAAACGATTATTATCGGCACAGGTCCCGCCGGCTTGACTTCAGCTATTTATTTGGCTCGCGCCAATATGGAGCCGCTTGTTATCGAGGGCTGGCAGCCGGGCGGTCAGTTGACTACGACAACCGAGGTCGAAAACTTTCCAGGCTTCCCTGACGGCATTCTCGGCAGCGAGCTGATGTCGAACATGCGCAAGCAAGCGCAGCGCTTCGGCGCTGTCTTCAAGACCGGCTCGGTGAAAAGCGCAGACTTCAGCAAGCGCCCTTACACGCTTGACGTGGAAGGGCTTGGCGAGCTGCAGGCGGAATCGATTATTATCTCGACCGGCGCATCGGCGAAATATCTCGGCATTCCGGGCGAGCAAGAAAACATCGGACGCGGCGTCAGCACTTGCGCAACCTGCGACGGCTTCTTCTTCCGCGGCAAAAAGATCATCGTAGTCGGCGGCGGAGACTCCGCGATGGAGGAAGCGGTGTTCCTTACCCGCTTCGCTTCCGAGGTTCGCCTCGTTCACCGCCGCGACGATTTGCGCGCTTCGAAAATTATGCAGGACCGCGCCCGCGCCAACGAAAAAATCGTTTGGAGCTTGAACCGCACTCCGATTGAAGTAACGGCGACAGGCATGGGCCTTCAAGGATTGAAGGTACGCAATAATGAAACGGGCGAGGAGGAGCTTCTCGAAACGGACGGCTTATTCGTCACAATCGGCCACACGCCGAACACAGGTTTCCTCGGCGGCCAAATCGACCTCGACGAGCAAGGCTACATTATCGTGAAGCCGGGCACCTCGGAGACGAATATTCCAGGAGTATACGCCTGCGGCGACGTTCAGGACCGCAACTACCGCCAAGCGATCACGGCCGCCGGCAGCGGCTGCATGGCCGCTCTCGATTGCGAGCGGTTCCTGGAATCCCAGGCTCACGAAACGGTTCACGCGTAAACTTTTTTTTGGCAAACAGACTAGTACAATACGCACAAAATATGTATAATAAAAGTGTTGAGAGTTACAATAAAAAGGCAATGCTACCGCAACCATTTATTCTCCGTATGCTTCGCGTGAGCGGCGCCTGAACGTGTGAATGGAAAAGGTACAACCTCGGCTTGTATGAGCAGAGGGTGTACCTTTTTCGCGTTTTCAAGTCCCGTTTTCCACACCAATCCTTAAGGAGCGATGAAAACATGTTATTAGAAGCGATTTACCACAGACCGAAGCAAAATTGGGCCTACGCCTACGACGGCAAGACGCTGCATCTTCGGCTGCGTACCAAAAAAGACGATGTTTCCGCGGTTGAAGCGATTGTGGGCGACAAGTACGCATGGGATCAGACCGTAACCACAACGCCTATGCGAGTGTTCTCCTCGGATGCCTTGTTCGATTACTGGGAAACGGCCGTAATCCCACCTTTCCGCCGGCTTCGTTACGCTTTCCGTCTAATGGATGGAGGAAAAACGGTCCTTTTCACGGAAAAAGGCTTCGAGCCCGCGCTTCCGGACAATCCGAATTCGTTTTTTGATTTTCCATATATCAATCCCATCGATGTATTTGAACCGCCGGCTTGGGTGAAGGATGCCGTCTTCTATCAAATCTTTCCGGAGCGCTTCGCGAACGGCGACCCGTCGCTTGACCCGGAAAACGTGCTGCCTTGGGGCGGCAAGCCGACTGCTCAGAACTTTTTTGGAGGCGACCTGCAGGGCGTCATGGATCACTTGGATCACATTGCCGGACTGGGCATCAACGCCGTTTATTTCACGCCGCTGTTCGAAGCGACGACGAACCATAAATATGATACACAGGACTATATGAAGGTCGATCCGCATTTCGGCACGAACGAGAAGCTGAAGGAGCTGGTCGACGCCTGCCATGCGCGCGGCATTCGCGTCCTTCTGGATGCGGTATTCAATCATTCCGGCAAAACGTTCCCTCCTTTCGTCGACGCGCAAAAGAACGGCCGGCAGTCGAAGTATGCGGATTGGTTCCACGTTCGCGAATGGCCGCTGCAGGTAGTGGACGGCGTCCCGACGTACGAGACGTTCGCGTTTGAGCCCTTGATGCCGAAGCTTAACACCGAGCATCCCGAGGTGAAGGCCTATTTGTTTGAGGTGGCCCGCTACTGGATCGAGGAAATCGGCATCGACGGCTGGAGACTCGACGTCGCGAACGAGGTCGATCACCAATTCTGGCGCGAATTCCGGCAGACGGTGAAAGATGTCAATCCGGAAGCGTACATTTTGGGCGAGATTTGGCATGACTCGATGATGTGGCTGCAGGGCGACCAGTTCGATGCGGTGATGAACTATCCGTTTACGAACGCCGTACTGGATTTCTTCGCTTATCAGAAGATCGATGCGACGGAGTTCGCGGATGCGATCGGCGCACAACTTGCTGCCTATCCGCAGCAAGTGACGGAATCGGCCTTCAATCTGCTCGACAGCCACGATACGCCGCGGCTGCTCACGATTTGCGACGATAACACCGATGCGATGATGCTCTCCTCGCTGTTTCAGCTCACCTACCCGGGAACTCCTTGCATCTATTACGGCGACGAGGTCGGCTTGGATGGAGGCGGCGATCCCGGCTGCCGCAAATGCATGGTGTGGGATCCCGTGGAGCAAAATGGGGAGCTGCTGCAGTTCTATACGGCAGCGATCAAGCTTCGCCACAGCTACAGCGCGCTTCGCAGCGCCGACATCCGCTTCGTGCACGTCGGCTCGGCCGACGGCACGCTGGTGTACGAGCGCCGTGATGGCGATCAGCGCCTGCTCATCGCAATGAATGCCCGCGGCGAAGCGGCGGATTTGCGCTTCGCAGTCGAGGCAGCGCCGGCGGACAACGGCGTGGCGCCTCACGCGATTGCATTCGCGGGCTTCGCTCAAACCGAAACGGCGACAGAAGCTGCGGCTGATACTGCGGAACCGGCTTCAGCAGGAGCAGCCATGTCGGTGGCAAACGATCGTGCGGCCAGCAGCCTTGCGGCATCGGCAACCGTTGGTTCGGCAAAAGTCCTTGCGGCTTTGACAACGGCAAGTGTTGACCTGCCTAACAGCCTCGAAGCTTCGACGGTTGTTGCAAGCATTGACGTGCCAACCAGCCTTGGAGCTTCGGAGGCGGCAGAATCCGCTGCAGCTAACGAGGGCGGCATATCCGAATGGACGACGCTCCTCTCCAGTGCAAATAACGAGTCTGATCCGGCTACAATATCAAGCAATGCAGCAGGCGAATTGCAGCTTTCGCTGCCGGCCTACGGCTTTATTATCTTAAAGCAGGTTACGGTTTAACAATACCATAATGGGGCTGTCCCAAAAGTTATTTGATGACTTAGGGGCAAGCCCCATTTGTTTTGCTTATAGATGCATTCTTGCCACTAGAGAACCTGAGAGCTTACTATTCTAGTAATAGCTGGATTTAGTGTATCTAATCAGGACTTATGCAGTTCACGAGATTAATTGGTAATTGGGAGAATATGCTTGAATAAACCGCTCGCTAGGTTAGGAGTAATTCGTAAGCGTTAAGTTACTGGATAAATCCAAGATAGAGCGCCAAACGGGGCTGGGGAGCAAGAAGTTTTAGCCCTTCCGCGTTCGCTAAATTGGGTTTGTACAGTAACCTCTCGCTTTCCGGACATATTTAACGTTGATAATAAGATGTTTCGTCGAAAGTTCAGCTGCCTCTAGACTTTCATTCGGATTCATGTCATAATAACTTAAACGATTAAGTTATTTAAGGAGCAAACTTTCTATGAGAAAGGCAACATTAAAGGATATCGCAAAGGCAGCCGAGGTATCCGTCGCTACAGTAAGCTATGTACTCAATAATGCGCCTAATCAAACGATTCCCGACGATACCAGGTGCAGGGTGCTCGATGCCGCTAAGCAATTAAACTATGTGCCCAACCTTGCCGCCAGATCACTGGTCAAGCAAAAGTCCGGACTGATTGGCATCCTAATAAATCGCGCGGAAAATGAAGGCTTCTGGCGACAATTCCGCAATGCCCATTTTATTGAACGGCTGGAGCGGCTTTTAACGGAACGGGGTTATCATGTCGTCCTGACCAGTCTTGATGCCGCGAATCCTAAGCTCGACATTATCTCGGAGCGCAAGCTCGATGGCGTTTTTGTCATCGATGTAAAGAAAGAGACCTTTCATTTGATTTCCAGCCATTTTTCGGTCGGCGTACCGTTGATCGTGGTCGACAGCCACATTGATGACTCCCTCTTTTATAAGCTGAACTATAATTATGCGGATGCCTTTGAAAAGGCAAATACGATCTCCAGCCTGCAACAAAGCTATCTCATCATCGACAGCTACAATAATATGGAGTTAGTTGATACAATTCGCATCAGCTCAGGCGTGCCTGACGAGCTGATTCATGTTTTGGAGGATGAGGAGCAGCTTAGGCGGTTTCTTGCGGGGATTAAGGGTATGCACGGCATTGTGCTTAATGAATTTGCTGCAACTATTGTAGCAAAGCATGCAGATCCAACCAAACTAACCGTCATATGCTCGGCAGGCTGTCCCGGTATCGCCCCCCCGGGTGCGGCACGAATTGAATACGGGGACCGCAAGCCGGCAGAAGCCTTTCAACTGATGATGCAGCTAATAGATAACCAATGTCAACAGGTTAAGCAATGGACAACCAAAATCTAACGTCGTAACATAATTGACACAACATATCGAATAGTGCACTTGACAAGTCAAATCGG
>NZ_JAKGAP010000071.1 GCF_021532375.1 Paenibacillus alkaliterrae | reverse complement strand
TACGGGATTTGTTCTTGTCCGGAACGCTTCCTAGTATAGCAAGTGGCGCTTTTTTGCTCAAAGCTCAAATTACTTCATTACAGGAATGGCTCCTTATATCATAATTCCGGTTCGGCTACCGCTGCCTGCTCACTTCAATTTTTGCCAATTTTTCATAGTAGCGTATTAAGCTGCTATGATCGCACTCCCCCATATCATTGGCCGTAAGCTCCTGCATCATCTTCATGACCGATGAGGTTAACGGGAGCGGCACTCCGACCTCTTGCGACGTTTCCAGCACATTGCTGAGATCCTTAATATGCAGGTCGATTCGAAAGCCAGGCTCGAAATGGCGGTCCATAACAAGGGGAGCCTTCGCATCCAGCACAGCGCTTCCTGCCAATCCGCCTCGAATCGCCTGAAACACTAATTCCGGCTCAACGCCAAGTTTAGCAGCCAAAACCAGTGCTTCCGACATAGCCGCGATGTTAATCGCCACAATAATCTGATTGGCGAGTTTTGCTGCATTTCCAGCGCCAATGTCTCCTGTCCTTACAACGGAGGCTGCCATGGCCATCATTACATCGCAGCACTTATGGAACACCTCTTCGCTACCTCCGGCCATGACGGAAAGCGTCCCTTCTATTGCCTTCGGTTCACCTCCGCTTACGGGGGCATCCAGCATGTGGATTCCCTTCTCCGCCAGCTTGCCGGCAATCTCCTGACTTGCAAGAGGCGCAATGGAGCTCATATCCACCACAACGCAGCCGGGTTTAGCCCCTTCTATCACTCCATTTGATCCCAGGACAACTTCCATCACCTGCGGGGAGTTAGGCAGCATCGTGATGACGATATCCGCTTTCTCCGCCACCTCTTTAGGCGTGTCAGCCTGCGAGGCTCCAGCGGCTACCAGCTCGGCAGCGCCTTTGTTCTTCGCCAAAACGACAAGCTCATAGCCCGCTTTTAGTAAATTTTTGCTCATCGGCTTTCCCATAATGCCCAGACCAATGAATCCAACTTTCAACATTTTTGCGACCCCCTAAGAGCACCTATTTGCCGTAAAATATCCCTCAACTTATCACGGTTTGTATCGGAGCAAGCGGTATTTGGAAGAATTGAGCCGCCAACAGGAACCCCTATGAGATTCATAGCCTCTTTCGTGATGACCGGGAAGCTTGCAAGATTAAATGCCATTCGAAGCGGAGCCAGCTTAAATTGGGCTTCCAATGCGCCCGGCATATCTCCAGCCGCATATTTATCGTAAATCTCAACGACGAGTGACGGCACGATATTCGCGGTAGATGCCACACATCCCACTGCGCCGTATACTAATGAGCCCAATATCATGACATCCCGACCGGCCATTACCCGGAAGCCTTTGTGCCTTGTTCTCCGAATATACTCCGCGGTTAAGGTCAAATCTCCGCTGCTGTCCTTAACCCCGGCGATGTTCGGAATATCGGCAAGTCTTTCGATCAGATTGGCGGAAATATTGTTGCCGACACGATCCGGATTGTTGTAGAGCAGAACAGGCAGTGACGTCGAACCGGCTATCGTGTCAAAATGACGATAAAGCTCTTCTTCCGAAGGTGTTAAAAACATAGGCGGCAAAATCGTTATCGCTTGCGCTCCAAGCCTTTCACCCATTTTGGCAAGCTTCACGCATTCTTTGGTCGTTATAGCTCCAATCCCCATATAGAGCGGTACGCGCCCTGCTATCTGATCAATTGTAATGGAGACGGCGCGCTCTTGCTGCTCATGATCCAATCCATAAAATTCTCCATTGCTGCCTAATGACAGTATCCCGTGAACACCGCCGGCAATTACGTGCTCAATCACATGGCGAAGCCCCTGCTCTTCCACACATTCCTCTGAATCTACCGGTGTAACAATCGGCGGGATTACACCGCCAATCCAGCTTGTATCCATATGGATTCTCCTTCACTTATTTCATTTTTTGATTAAACTATTTATTATAAGCCGCGCCGTTTGATTTCATTGTAGGTCATGAACAGAGGCGCCATACCATGACCATTATTGTCAACTACTTCTTCGGAGAAGATATAATACGCTAGACTGCCGTCTCGAATTTCTCCGGTTTCCGGCTTTTTCCCAAGACCGGCGCTTCGGCAAATCCCGCCCAGTAATACTTCACCTGCTTCTTCTCTCAAATAACGAGCGATTGTCCCGTTAAACGCCTGTATGCCGTATACGGCATACTCCTCTGGCACATATCCCAATCTCGCACCTTTCAAAATGGCATATGCTAACATCAGCGTCCCGCTGGCTTCCAGATAATTGCCCGGATAGTCCGGCCTATCCATGACCTGATACCACATGCCCTCACTATGCCTGTACGGCAGTATGTCGTCTATAAGCTCCTTGATATAGACTTTGAGGATACCGCTATCTGCCGGCTCTCCTTCCAGCAGCTCCAGCACATCCACCAGCGCCATCGCGAACCAGCCGACCGCACGCCCCCATACATTCGGTGATTGTCCTGTTGCTTTATCGCACCAGAAAATATGGCGGCTCTCATCATAAGCATGGCTGTACAACCGCTTTTCTTCGTTATATACATATTGGCGGACATTTTGGAACTGTTGAATCGTATCGGAATAATCCTTTCGCTCTGCGAACTGCTTCACGTACTGGACATAGAACGGCTGCCCCATATACAATCCATCGAGCCAAACTTGATAGGGATAGTTTTCTTTATGCCAGAACGACCCGGCCTTCGTTCTCGGATAAGATGCCAGCTGTTGATACAGCAAATCCATTACTCTTTTATATTTGGGTTCCTGCTCTCTTTGAAACAGAGGAAATAAAATAACAGCCATCCTGAATTGATCGATATTATAGCTGCTGATTTGAATTTCATGGATATCGCCGTTGGAATCAAATAGCTGATCCATAAAGCCTTTCACAAAGTTGTACTCCGTTTCGCAACCGGTTTGCTCATAGCTGTCCAAATACGCCTTTAAAATACAGCCCTCAATATAATGCCACCTTACCGAAAACCATTTCTCGCTCGACATATATTGTTCTTTCAGTCTATCTACCAATTCATAGGTCAATAGAGGCACCTCCGCGATAGGTCATGTAATTATGATCAGCCGCCAGAATGCAGTTATAACGATCTCGAATGGGATTCCCTGTACTGGCCCGGTGTCATCCCTGCAGCTTTGCGGAACGTTCGGATAAACCCGGTGGAGTTTGTATAGCTCAGACGCTCCGCGATTTCCGTAATCTTCATATTGCTGTCCCTTAGCCAAAGTTTGGCCATATTCATTCGATAGTTCGTCAAATAATCGATAAACGTCATTCCGATCTCTTTCTTGAACACTCGGCTTAAGTAGACAGGATGAAACCGGAATTGTTCAGCGCACATTTCCAGCGTAATATCCTGATCGTATTTGTCTTGAATCAGCTCTACCATTTGGTGGGCGATATTGATATATTGCGAATCGATGCGCCCCTGCAGGAAAGCTAGCGTGGGCGGGATCAACTCCGTCTTGAACCATGCCGTAATCTCCTCGGCCGTATTCAATTTCATAAATCGGATCATGACGGATTTGGTGCCAACCAGCCCGTCCAGTGTTCCGCCTTGCTGCTGAACAAGCCGATAGATTTTCGTAATTAATTGGAGCATAAGGGTTTGAAAATCATTAAATGATACATTTTTTACCAAAATCGCCGACGCATACTGGTTAAAATACTCATAAGCCGAGGCGGCATCACCTGTTTTAAGCCCACCAAGCATACATTCTTCAAAGTGGCTCCAAGAGGCGGCGGGCTGAACATAATTACGGTTGAGCGTTTCGATATCTTCATAGTTCAAAATGAGCTCATTGCCAAGGCTGATTCTGCGTTTAAGCGCCTCTAATGCCTCTGAGTAAGCGTCCATAGCGTCCGTGTACCGATGAAACGGCCGACTGATGCCAATACTGATTTTTAGCTGAAGCAGCTCATGCACCTTCGACGCAATAAGCTCCGCCATTCGATAGAAGTAGCCCTTCAGCTCATCCGGATCCTCCGAATCTCCCAGCAGCAGTGTGACCTGAGATTGATCCTGCAGCAAAGTACCCAAGATACAATCGCTAGGAATTAGCTCCCCTACGACATTATTGATCGCGAATAACAGCAGCTCCTTTTCGCTATCCAAATATCGGGTGTCCTCTAGAGAATCGATCTGCAGGGCGAGCACTCCGAGCGCCTTCCCCTTTTCCCCGAAGCCATAGGTCTCATACTTATAGGAGAATTCGCTTTCTGTCACCTGTCCCATAATTAATTTCAACAGAAAAAATTCTTTAACCTGTCCGCGCTGAGCCTTCAACTGCTGCTGCATCTCCTTTCCCGTACTAAACAATGAAGAAAATCGTTCCTCGATCAGTGCGAATTCATCCCGCTTTTTGAACCCTATAGACTCTCCTCCGAACTGTTCCAACATCGTAAACAGCCGGCGGATTGGCCTATACATGCGGAAGGTTCCGTAGAAAGCGGCGAATGCGATTAGAATTAAAATAATGACACAAGCGTTTAAGGTAATGAAAGCAATTTTCTTAGAATCCTTTGTAATCGCTTCCATAGAAACGATAGAAACATAGGACCAGCCGTTATAGGAGGAAACTCTATAGTTGACCGCCATAGCGTCGGTTTCAAAAGCCCCCGTTTGGTCCACCGCCGCTTGCATCTTTTGCAGAATGGAAGGCTGGACCAAAGCGGTGCCGGAGCTGGATAAGAACGGCTCCCGATCTCGATTGAGTACATAAATGCTTCCTAATTGGGTGTTTTGCGCCAAATTGCTCAATAATGCATCTTGCGACATATCAATAATCAGCAGCGCTTTAGGCACAGTCGCAGAGGTGATCATTGGAAGCTTGATGACCATCCGAATATTATTTTCCTGTGAGAAACGTTCGATATTAGCTAACCAAAATAAATTTTGCGGACGCTTGGCATATTCGCTCAGCAAATCCCGATTCGCAAAATCTTCTGCTGTCGTAAAGCCGAGATTGCTCATCATCCAATCGTGCTCCAAGTTTATTAACTTCGTATCGGCCACACCCTCAATAGAATGAAGATTATACAAGCCTTTGGAGAGATTGTTGATCGTTTGGAAATCATCATTCTGTAAATCATCGTATAGAAAGTCGCTTGCCAACGATGAATTGATGTACTGCACAGCTGCCATTTCCACATTTATTAAAATCTGCTCTATTCTCATCTGGTTTTGCAGTAGAATCTGTACGTTTCCCTCATTAACCTTCTTCCTAATATCCTTTGAGGCAATATAGTAGGAAATGACTCCAATGGAAGCAACAGAAGCTACACTGAGCAGAAGAGAGAAGACGAGCAGCCGATATAAGTATTTAGGCAATGGAAACCTCTCCTTCCTTCGCATACAAGGCTTCGGCATTACCATTATATCAGAGAAATCCACGATACCGTTGCATAAGCATGTTCCAGTATGAACGACTTACTACTTCTGCTTCGCATACTCGGCCGAATATTCTTCAATCACCTTCTCGCCGCCGGCTTCTTTCCATTTATCCACTTCCGCTTGCCACTCTGCCTCATCTATTTTCCCCATAATAAACTTGGTTTGAGCATCACGAATTAACGTGTTCAGCTCACCGCCCTTTTCCAAATAAGTTTTGGAGTTCAACGTTAATGCTGCATTAGGCACCGCATTTTCCAGATTGTCGGCAACGACCTTCCATCCCTTCGCCTGCAAGTCAGATAATTCAAGAGGCAGACCCGTACCGGTCACCTCAAACGAAGGCAGACTGTCACGATAAGGTTTAACCTCAAGATTAAATAGGGACAAATCTTTAAACTGTGCTATTCCGTCAGATGTCTTAGTGAAATGCTTGCCTTCAACCCCTCTAGTCAGAAGTGTCGACATCTCCGGATCCAGCAGCTTATCGAAGAAGCCCAGCAGCTGCTTTAGTTCTGCTTCTGACTTTACACTCGATTTCGGGAAGACGAAAAAGCCATTATTGCCGGGTTCAGCCGGTACACGATTGCCCGATGGTCCCATATAAGGCACAATATCAACTACACCATTTGGTACAGCCTTATTTAGGTTGATTTGAGAAGTCGCAGCTGCCGAGGCCACCGTATTGATACGAATCCCCAGCTTGCCTGCATTCCATTTATTATCGGCATCAGCTGTCTGAACAACAGAAAAGTCCTGATTGATTAAATTTTCCTGATATAGCCTGCGAAGCAGCTTCATGGAATCCAGGTACGGCTTGGTCATAAATTCAGGTACCAGCGTACCGTCTTCTACGCCCCATTTATTCGGCGCTCCCTGAGAAACCGCGAGCCTGGTCAGAGAGGAGCTGCTGGCAACCGGATCGTTGTAGGACTTGTCAAGAAACATGCCGTACGTATCTTTCTGACCATTCTTATCAGGATCCTTCTCTGCGAGAGTCTTCATAATGTTATACCAATCATCCAAGGTTACCGGAGGCTTCAGACCAAGTTCGTCAAACCAATCCTTCCGGTAAGTGATCCCTGCGCGGCCGAAGTCCCGGTACAAGGGCAATCCATAAAGCTTTTCATTTACCTTTATATTTTCGTAATACAACGCGTTGACAGCCGATAAGTTTTTATAATCCTTCAAGAAAGGGCCGATCTCCCAAAACAAGCCGGATTGAATTGCGCTAAGCGTGGTGGCATTCAACGTTATTTTAAATGCTTTGGGCATTTCGCTGGAGGCGATCATAATATTTTTCTTATCTTCAAAAGCAGCGGAAGGAATCCATTGAATATCGATTTTTGAATTCGTATATTTCTCTATAGCCAGCTCCACTTCGCTGTCTTTTTTCGGGGTCTCTCCAACTTGTGGCGTAGCGATCGTAACTTCTAACGGCGCATTTTCCTCCTGCTTCGCAGTTTGCGAATCTTTCCCGTCTGCACACCCCGATAAACCGCCCGCAATCGTCAGCAATGAAACTATAAGAATAATGAAGCGCTTTCTTTTCATACGATAATCCTCCTGAATTTTATTATATACAATAATACCCTTCAAGCGTAAACGGCTGTCGCCGTCCTTTGGCGGTAAAGCTCGTTTCGCTGTGAAATATAGGCTGAGTATAAAGTTCCAACTTATACTTTCCTATATTTCGAAAAAAAGTTATCCTTTTACCGATCCTAATAGCACACCCTTGGCAAAATGCTTTTGTAAGAATGGGTATACGAGCACGATCGGGACAGTCGCGACTATAATGGAAGCCATTCGGATCGTCTGCGGTAAATAATCGGTTGGATCTTGCTGTGACGTAGTATCTCCGATTTGATCTTGAGATAGCAATACAATTTGTCTCAAAATAACCTGAACCGGAAATTTCTCAGCATCGTTAATATACATCACCGCATTAAAGAATGAATTCCAATGTCCTACGGCATAGAAAAGTCCGAATGTAGCCATCGCCGGCATGGATAACGGCAGAACGATACGGAACAATACCCCCAAGTCATTGCAGCCGTCGATCTTTGCGGAATCTTCCAAGCTGTCTGGAATTTGCTGAAAAAAGTTTTTGAGCACGATCAAATTAAATGCGCTGATAGCGGTCGGAATCATCAAGGACCAATACGTATCGATCATGCCGAAGGCCTTGACTACAAAATAGGTCGGAATCAATCCCCCGCTGAAGAGCATGGTAACCAGAACCATGAGAAGAATGGTCCTGCGCCCCCGTAAAGTGGCTTTCGCCAAAGGGTATGCGGTAAATGAGGTCAATATTAGATTGATGAACGTTCCGAATACGGTCACATAAATCGAGATAAGAATGCTTCGAAACATCGTATCGGTTGAAAAGATATATTTATATGCACCTAATGTAAACTCCGAAGGAAATAAGAGCAGGCCGCCTTTAGCCACTTCCTCCGGAGTAGCAAAGGATACAGAAACGATATACACGAAGGGAATGATTGTGATCAGCGATATCAGGGTCAACAACGAATAGTTTACCGTATTAAACAGCCGGTCACTCCAATGCTTATCTTCCGCTGGCATATTGAAACCTCCTTACGCATTTAATAAATGCCTTCTTCGCCGAGTTTTTTCGCCATCCAATTGGAGCCGAGTACAAGGACAAGCCCTACCATAGACTTAAACAGCCCGACCGCGGCACTATAGCTGTATTGTCCTTGGGTCAAGCCTTTCGTATATACATAAGTATCAAACACTTCCCCGACTTCCCGGTTCATGGAGTTAAGCATGAGGAAGATGTGCTCGAAACCCGTGTCCAGAAAAGTACCCAAGCGTAAAATAAACAAAATAACGATCGTGCTGCGAATAGCAGGCAGCGTAATGTGCCAGAGCTGGCGCCAACGTCCTGCTCCATCTATGCGGGACGCTTCGTAGAGTTGAAGGTCGACTCCGGATAACGCCGCCAGGAAAATAATTGTTCCCCATCCTGCTTCTTTCCAGATCGACTGGCTGACGATCATCGTTCTGAACCAATCCTCGCTAAGCAGAAACGGAATTTTCTCTATTCCGATTTTTTGGATCAATTCGTTTACAACCCCTCCTTCGGTAGTAAATAATATATAGAAAATGCCAACCGCTACTACCCATGAAACAAAGTGAGGCAAGTACAATAACGTCTGAGAGAAGCTTTTGAACAATTTATTACGGACTTCATTCAACATAAGCGCTAATACAACAGGAAGCGGAAAGAAAAACACCAAATTATATATCGCTAACAAAATAGTATTGCGGAACAGCATCCAAAACTGCGGCTCTGTAAAAAATCGTTCAAAATGTTTCAATCCCACCCAGGGACTGTTCATAAAACCGAGATGCGGTTGATAGTCTTCAAAAGCCATGATCAAGCCAAACATGGGCACATATTTAAAAATGATAAAATACAAAATACCTGGAAATAAGATGAAATACAACCATCGGTCTCTGACAATATCCCTTACGAACAAAGATTCTTTAATGATACGGTACTTGTGACTCGATTGTAATCGGGCTGCATGTTGCCCCTTCATCTGCCGTCCCCCTCATCATAAATTCATGTGTATATCGATTACAATTCATATCATAAGTTTCGGGGTTGCGACAGGCAATAGTACTGATCGAACCAACTAAATTCCCAGTGATATTCGTAGAAAATGATTGCATATTGCAGCTTTAAAGAGCTATTGGATCCACAAATTATCATTCTTTTCAGCTGTATAGTACTTTCTTAACCTCGATTTATCGTCTCAGTTTGAGCAAAATCTAACCGGAAGCAGACAAGGCTGTCCTTCTAGAAGGACAGCCTTGTTTTCGTTGTCATTTTGGATAAAAACACTACACTAGCGCAATTAGGAAATTAACCGATAAACTTTGGCTTCGTATTGCCGTAAATCAATGTGGACACCCACCGAATTTTATATCTCTATTATACGAAAAAACAGGAAGCTTTCGCACAAATGGTTTGCGAATCAGCTTCCTGCTTAATGATGGGTTTTTTCAGTGGCCTCCTGTAAAGACCCGTCTTTGCTTAACCGTCAACGGTTAAGCAAATATTTGTCGTAAATGGCATCGTACTCGGTTTTCGTTATCGGTATAACCGTTCCGTGACGGGGACTGCTGGGCAAATCGTAGTCGGGAGAAACCGTCCATTCGCCCGAATCCAGGTCTGTCGTTTCCAACGGCACATAACCTCTGCCGCCGAATTCGTCGACGAACAAATACCATTTCTCTTCCGTATTGGATTTGAAAACGGTTGGGCCTTCGATACCTTTAACGCTGCCGACCCCTTCCTTAACCATTTGATTACCGGTATCAAATACGGAGTCCAATACTTCCTGGAATACCATTTTGCCGTAAGGGGATAACGGCTGATTGTCTCTTTCGTCTTTCGTAAACCTGTAGATTTTTCCCTTGTGGGAGATCATCGTCGTATCAATAATGGAATATCCAAAATCCATATACACCTGCGGTTCCGTGAAGACATGGAAATCCCGGGTTTTGCTGTACATGATTTTTTGATAAGCATCCCCGGCATGACTTTCATCCGCGAACAGCTTGGAGGCCCAGAACACGATATACTCGCCCGTCGCTTCATCGAAAAAAACTTCGGGAGCCCAGGTGTTGCCTGCTTCTGCCGGTGAAACCTCGACCATTCTTGGCTCGGACCACGTCAAGAGATCGCTAGATTCCCATACCATAATGGATCTGCTCCCCTGTCTTTGAGCCCGGTCCCAGTTCCAGTTCCCGTTTATTTTCAAATCCGTGGCAATCATATAGAACTTATCGCCTTCGGGGGACCTGATCATAAAAGGGTCCCTCACTCCCTTTTCGCCCATGGTAGACGTAAGTACCGGCTTCCCGCCGTTCAATTCCTTCCAGCGCAGTGGATCGTTCCCAACGCTTAGCGCAAAGTAAATTTGCTCTCCGTCCGGCGTCCCTTCTCCCGTAAAGTAGGAGAAGAGGTAACCGGCGTAACCTTCCTGAGCAACCTCGAGCGCTTCTTTATCCTGTTGAACCGCTTGTTCATCGCTTTTGCCATTTCCTTGCCCAGAAACATCCATTTCCGTTGTCACTTCACTTTCCTTGCGTTCGTTTGCTTCAACCGTACCGTCTTCCCCTCCCCCTGTCAACGTGACCACGGACTTCGCAGGAATAACCGCTTCAAAGGTATGATCGTCCCGGATCGGAACATCCTCCCCCCGGGCAAGATCTCGGCCAGCCGACGTGATGTACGATTCCATGACTGCAATGGATCCGTTCTTGTCCACGCCGTCGAGCGAAATCCGAATACGCTTATCCTTTTCGCTGTCGTTGACGAACACGGCCGTAACCGTCTGTTCTCCAGCATGAACGTAAGCCGATCCCAGCAAACCGCTGCGCGCTTCCTCGTCGAGCCCCGCAAGCGAAATGCGCTCCGCGCCCGGACGTATAAATTTGCTGTAATTGCCGAGAGCCCACATTATTTTGGAAGTCAAAATATTTTGCTCGTCACCCGCTTCGTTAAAATCGGTATAGATCAAACCGTCCTTGTAATCGACCTTGGACACTGCCGTCCACCACTGCCATGCGGCTGCATTCGCCTCCGTCAAATCAAAATGAATGGTGCGTGCCACATGCAAAGCGGGATCCATGCCGAGGTCGCGGCCGGGCCCGTAATCGCCAAGAATGCAATATTCCGTCACCCAGTATTTGACCTCGGGGCCGTATTTCTTCATATTGGCATCCAGCAAATCCCTCAGCTCGCCCAACCGGTCGTCGCCCGGTTTGCTGTAATCGGACCAATAGGAATGCGAGGCGATTTTATTGCCTACCGCTTCCTTGAGCTGGGGGTCGCCGAGCAAATCCTTAATGTATTCCCGATATTTCCCTGTTCCCAGGCTGTTGGCCCCGCCCGAATATTGCCCGCCGCCCGCAAACCTTTGATAATATTCATCATCCAGCAGCGCTGTAATTTCCACGCCGTCCGGTGCGCTGATTTGCGCGTCGAGGCTGCTTTCCTTCAACTGCCGGTGCAATTCGAGAATCACGCGCTTCAGATCGTCGTTGTTATAACGGTTCGCTTCCTGCTTCGCAAGGTTCCAATCCCAGGTCGGCTCGTTAATCGGGCTGATATATTGAAAATCCAGCCCTTCCTCTTTAAAGTGCTCCGATACATCAATCAAAAACGATGCAAATTCATCCTCGTAGCCCTCTTTCAGATTGGTGGAGCCGACGGCCGGATCCGGCTGGGCGTGTCCGTTCTTCGTCATCCAGACCGGCGGGCTGTTCACGAACGCGATCAGGGTATCAACGCCGCGATCCTTGGCCGCCTGCAGAAACCACTGCTGACCCGCCTGCTTGCTCCAATCGTAATCGCCGTCCTCCGACATCTTGAACGCTTCCGCACGCCGCCACGGATCGGGAATAATCGAATCGTCCGTTTCTGCCGAGCCTGCGCCGATATTGAAACGCCAGGCCGACAGCCCGATCCCTTTCTCCCTCGAAAAAAGCAGGTCCGCGACGCGATTTTTGTTTTCTTCCGTCCAATACTTGCCCAGCGGGTCCATCGACCAGGCGTCGGATGCGCCGAAGTTGTCAATCGTCTGATATCTGACCGAACCGTCAATCGACACGTAGTTGTCCGGTGTTTTTAAAGGCTGCACGAGCGCTTCCTCCTCTTTCGGAATGTTTGAGCTGTCGGAACTGTTGGTCGTGAATCCAAAATACAAACCTAGAACTGAAGTGAAAGCAACAAGTATGATGACTATCCATTTTCTTCTCATCCGCCTCTCCTAACCGACCAAGCCCGATCGTTCAACGCTCTCCACAAAATGTCTTTGCACAAATAAATACAAAATAATAAGCGGCAGCATAGCCATGAGAACGCTTGTGTTCATCATCATGGACATAAAAAACGGATCCTGAACGTACGATGCCGTTTCCGCCTGTCCTCCTCCGCTAAGGAACGTGGCGATCGCATACCCGGAGGAAGCCATCATCGACGACATGACCTTCGGTTCATTCAAATACATGTTTGTAAAGAAGGAGTCGTTCCACTGCCATACAAACGAGAACAGCATAACCGTCACCATCGACGGGATCGCGTTAGGCATGATGACTCTCAAGAAGGTTGAAAAGTAACCGGCTCCGTCAACGTAAGCGGCTTCTTCAATTTCCCGCGGGATTCCTTTGAAAAACTGGCGAAAAATATAAACGTACAAGCCGGTTTTCACGCCCATGCCGAGCGCGGCGGAAATAATGAACGGCCAATAGGTGTTGATCAGATTGGCGGGCTCACCTCTGATGAGCTGGATCAAACCAAACAGATCGAAATTTTTAAAATGCAAATAGAGCGGAATCATAATCGTATGGGACGGCACCAAAATCGTAAAAATCACTCCTGCGAACAAAAGGCCGCTTCCCCTGAACTTCACTCTCGCAAAACCGTAGCCGGCCATCACGCAGGTTATCGTCTGCAGCAGCATAACCGCGGAAGAGAGAAATAACGTATGGAGCAGAACACTCGGGTAGTTCATCGCTTTGAACACAAGCTTGAAGTTATCGAGCGTTAGCGTCTGCGGCACCCAAATGACCGTAGAATCGTACAAATCATCCATGCTTTTGAACGCAATCGACAGCTTCAGCAGAATCGGGTAGATGATGACAAACGATATGCCGAAAATGAGTACGAAGCGGACGATGATCCATAGCCATTTTTTTGCGAATTCAACCCAATAGGCAGCAGATGCGATGCGAAGAAGCCGCTCCTCTCTCGCCTGCCGCCCATGCACTGCGGTTTCCGTCTTCATATATTTCCTCCTTAAATGTTTGCAGAGCAAACATACTTCGTAAGCATTCGCTTAACCGCTAATCTTGATAAAAGACTTTGCGCGACACAATCGACGTCGTGATCCACAGCACAAGCGCAATGACGGCAAAATACATCCAGGCCATCGCGGCGCTGAGTCCAAAATCAAAGCTTTTGAATGCCGTATCCACCACGAGCCGGCTCGTTTCATCGCTGATAAAGCTGTCGATAATCGTATAGACCAGATTCGTCAGAATCAAAGGGCTGATCATCGGAAACGTAATTTTCCAAAAAGCCTCATAGCCGGTCGAGCCTTCGATCTTCGCAGCCTCGTACAAGGAAGGAGAAATCGACTGGAGACCTGCCAGGAAAATGAGAATTTGGACGCCGGATTGACTGACGATCTCATAGATTCGGCTGACGGCTCCGGTCAAATACTCCACAAAAGTAATATTCAACCCTGATTCGACGAGCATGACGGTGAGTTCCAGATTTTTCATAATAGACAAACCGCCGCCTGTTGTATCGTTTGCGCTTCGTACGACGGACTGCATCAAATCTCCGTTCTCGATGCTCGAGATTATTCCCGATGCCAGAATAACCGGAAGGAAGAAGATCGCCCGGGCGAGCACTCGTCCTCTAAACCTCTGATTGAGCAGAACCGCAAAAAATAAGCTGAAAATAATAATGAGCGGTGTGTTGACCGCTATATCCACCACGGATTCTGTTAAGATCCTAACGTACGATTCATGCGACAGCAGGGCCTCCCGGTAGTTGGATAACCCGATAAAGTCCAGGCTGAAGCCGTCATTCGTGACTTGCAGATTACTTAAGCTGTACCGGAATGAGGACAGCAATGGAACGATAAACAGGAACAAGAAGCCTGCAAACCAGGGAAGAATGAAATACAGTCCGTAATATCTGTTCTTTTGTTCAAGCGAAAGCTTCTTGAACCTCATCGCTGCGTTTCACCTCCAACCCAATAATTGTTGGCACCCACTTTGATTCCGTCCACGGTTGCCGCTGAATCGTTATAATTGACAATAATCGATTTGCCTTTTTCGAAGGTGGTTTGATAGACGCCGTCGACCAGCTTGCGATGATCGGCAATCGTTTGTGACTGCACATCATGGAGAACGTCGTTCAGCTCGCGATACCTCTGTGCCGCTTCTTCGATCCAGCGCCGGTAATCGGCGGAATACAGGTGATCGTACTCCGTCATCATGATCGCGGACGAATCGGCAAAAAACCACGTATAGTGCAAAGCGGAGCCCGTTTCGAGCGCCTTCAGGAAGTTAAACGCTGAATCCTGATCGTTCGCCATGTTCCAAGCGCTTCCGGCGTAATGAACGTAACCGTGGTAAACCAACTGAAAGAAAGGAACGCTCTCATCGGTAATGTTAAAGCCGCTGCTGGTCATCGGCGCATTCACGATATGCCGTGCATAGGGAGCCGCATAGGCGTTTCCGCCTTCCACCATTAGTTCCTGTACGGAGCCGCTCATTACCTTCAGCTGTTCATGGATGATCCCCTTCGCTTCTTCACGATCGATGACCTCGGAACGGTTAAAATCGGAATTCAGCTTGCTGCCAAGATCGCGCAGCGACATTCCGGTGAGCTGAAGCTTCCCGTAATCGCCCATAAATCCATCCACAATGTTCGGAAGCGCCTTCGGACTGAGCACATAACCGGGCTCCTGCTCATTATCTTGTCTAAAGTCTGCCGTGCTGTATGGATAAACTTGCGCCAGCTTGCCCGTAATCAACCGGGAAGCCAGATTCGACTTTTTGAAGCCGTCCGCTTGCGGGGCCGATTCCAGAAAGGCAGCGTCAGGAAACAGCGAGATACGGTTCGCATCGGCATAAGCCGCCAGATCGTTCAACCCTTTGTTTCCTCCGAGCTTCTTGTCGACTTTTATGGATTTCGGGAGATTATGGTTGATGCCGTCGTTGAACCACCCAGAATAACGCAGCTTGATGCTGCCGATTCCCTGATCCTGCATTTGGGCCAATACGGTTTCGGCCTGTTCGAATGTCGTCAGCGGCTCATAGGCGTTATAAGGGATGCCCAGAAAAAATTTCTTTTTCTGTATGCCGCCTATAAGCTCGACATAAAAGGGCATATTCTCCTCTTCCGTCAGCCTTGCGATGCCCGCTTGCTTGATCAGATAATCGCGGTAATGCCCGGCCATGCCGGAGTAGCTTGCTTCCTCGGCGCCGAGGAATCCGTAGCGAACGGTAATCCCGCCCTGGAAAGGCTCCGCTTGAAACTTTTTGACCGTACTGGAGCGCCACCCGTTGGTCAGGGTAACCTCCTCCAGATTATGGATCGTAAAGCTAGGGGAAACGGTGTTATAGTCGTTCAGCCTGCCGCTTACGTCGGCTTCGACTGCGGCGACTGCATCGCCCTCTTCTATAATCGCGACAAATGCCCGGTCCTCGTATTTCATCCCGAATACAGGCAATCTCGCCGTTTCCTCTTTCTGAATCCTAATGAGCTGGCTCATAGACGAATCGGTCCCGTACAGAGCTGTACGGAACGGCGCTGCGTAAGTTTTTTCATTGTTGAAGCGGATCAGCGAACCCGAACCGTCCGGCACGAGCGTATAGCCTTCATCCTCGCGTCCGCTCGCGCCAAAAAACGGCAGCAGGGATAACGTCTGAATTTTCATCGAGTCCGGATATTCGAGCTCGCTGGCCGTAACCGTCACCTTTAGATGCTCTCCGTCCAGCTGGTAATGAAGAGGGATGCGAACACTGACGTCGCCGCCTGCCGCTTCGCCATTCGCTGCTTTGTCAATCGCTCTCTGCTCTTCGTTATAACCGATCTGATCGAAAATTTTAGTTACCTTCGATAAGCCGACTCCCTTAAATGAGGAGTCCCTTCTCTCGTAACGTTTGTTTTCCTTATTATGTTTAAACCGCTTTTCAACCTCTCTTTTATCTCCCGAATCTTCGATTTTGTCCAGGATGAGGGTTTGAAATCTTTCTTCGCTAATATATTTAGGGATCGCATCGATATCGCTTTTGACCTCCCCCAGCGTATAGACGATGTTCAAGCCGTCGCTTACCTTCCCTATGACAAATTGGCCGTTCTGAACGCTGTGCGTGTAATTGTCATACTTTAACGAATTTCCCGCACTGTCAAAATAAGAGATCTCGACCTGCACATTCAGCTTCGCTTTGTTATAGCCGGTTGCTACGGAATCGTCTTCGCGATCTTGCGGATTGGAATACCAGAACGCCCCGCTGCGCTTGTCTTTAACTGCAATTTCCGTCGTTTTCGGGTTGACGTACAATATCAAAAATTCATTCTCAGCCGCCGTTTCCATACCTTCGGCTAGGTCCGCCGCCTCTGCCTCTCCAACAGAATTCGGGTCGGACGCAGTTCCGGGTGAAGAATCCGGTTCGGACACCGGCCCGGATGTCGTTTCCGCGAAATTGGTGCCTTGGGATATAAGCAAGCAGCCGATAATGACTGCAGTCATGATAATCGCAAGCCTCCGCTTCACCGCTTGGCCCCCCTTTCTTATGCTCGCAATGAAAGTTCCTGATAGATCGTGTACACAAAACTAACGATTTGCTGGATCAGGCTGAAAAATAAGAGCCCCAAAAAGATGATGACACCCATAACCACGACAGTTAACAGCATCGTCAGGATCGTCTTCGTAACGGTATATTGATGAACCGTCATCGTTCCGATAAACAGCAGCCAAACAAACCATAGTCCAGCCGCAGATTCCAGCAAATAATAGAACGAAGCCTCGCGCAGCGAAATAACATTGCTGAGCACCATATTGGGCAGATAGATCAGAATCAAAGGGAGCATCGCGTAGCCCGTAGCGATGACAATTTCTTTAAATTTCCCTTCCCCGTCCATCAGTGTGGTGAGCGACCAGTTCGCGACGCACCAGAGCAAGAATGGGAGAACAATGTATTTCAATTCATCAATGCTGTTTAATTCAAGCGGATGATTATAATTGACGACATAGCCGGCATACTGGCGTTTCAGTATCATCGTAACCGTCACGGCAAACAAAATGATAAGCGCGATTCTAAGCTTCCCTTTGTTCTCGTATTTCAGATCCCAAAAACCGTCAAAGGGATGAAAAGCGACGTGCAGCGAGTATCTAGCTTCCTTGAGAAACCGCATCCTGTTCGACGCCCCCTTTCTTAACCTCATGCGCCGGCGCACGGTCATTACAACCAGTATGAGTGCGATGACCATCGTCATATAGGTCCCGAAGTGCTCGCGCATGTACTCTCTGCGGTATTTCGTTAACGCTTTGGAATAATATTCCCGCTCGTTGCCCAGCTTTAGAAAAGTCATGGCTTGTTTGTATTCGCCCTTACGCAGCATCGACTTGCCGATTCCGATATAGGCCATTTCGTAATTCGCATCAAGCCTAAGCACCTCTTCCCACAGCTTCGCCGCAGCATCGTGCTTCCCTGCGCTGTATAATCCGTTCGCTTCGCCTACCAGGCTTCCGAATTTGGTCGCTGCAAACTCTGTAATCCTTCCCAGGTCGCGGTCCAGAACATAGATCCGATTACCGATGCTTTCAATCGCGACCGGATTTTTGAACGTGCCGATCTGATTGCCGAGCTGACCAATCACGTATAACAGATTGCCGTCTTCGTTATAAGTGAAAATTCGCCCCCTAGTCGAATCAAGCGTCCGGTACACACCATTGCCGCTTTCATCGATATCGATGAAAGCCGACCGCTCCCTGCTCAAATCGCCAACCGGACCCATGCTCCCGTTTACGCGGAGCACATCGATGCCGGACGGGTTCAGCCTTTTGACGGGGGCTAAGGTTTGCTTGTCAGCCGTTGTCGTATAGATAAATCCGTCCGCATCTACGTCCATATTGTTAAATTCAATCGGGACGAAGCGGATCAATTTTTCCCGCTGCTCTTTTGTCGATACCGTCTTCCAGAATAAATCCACCGGATCGAATTGAACCCGGTTTGTACCCATAAAACCGGTGAAGCCGCCTTCGCTGTCGAATTCGATAATGCCTTCATAGACGCCTCTGGCGACCACATAAATGCGGCCGGCTTTATCGACGATAACCTTGCGCGGGAAATATTCGAAATTGTCGCTGATGACCTCCGACTTCGGAGCGCCGATTTCTCTGACGAACGCTCCGCTGCCGTCCAGTTCAACCACTCGCCTGTTTTCGGTATCCGCCACATAAATATGACCTGCCCCGGTAACGAAGATGCCTTCCGGATTGTTGAAGCTTTCCTGCTGGCCGTTACGCTGGAAGCCCTGCATTTGACGGACTGCCTTCCACTCGCTGTTAAGCACCACAATTCGCCCGTTGCCGGAATCCAGCACATACAGATTGCCATCCGGCGCCGCGAACAGATCGCTCGGCGCAGTCCAAGGCCCGATGCCGATTTCCTGTCCCGTTATCGTCCTGGAAGGAAGATAAGCAATCGGCGATTGAACGGCCTCTCCCCAATTCGAATAGGTATATCCCTCATACGGCGATGCGTGAGCCGGCTTCGGACTTAGGCCGACGAATATCATTACTGCCGCCAGAATCAGAATCGATCGCTTTATTATCAAACCTAAACGCCTCCATCGCTCTAGTCCTTCATGCCGGACGAAGCCATCGTTTGAATCACATTGCTTTGAGACAAAACAAACGTTACGATCGGCACTGTCATCATAATAACCGCAACTGCGGCTCCCACCCCTGCACGGGCGATTCCGCCCTGAATGATTTGCCCCATGGCGTAATGCATCGTCTTAAGCTGCTCGCTGTAAATAAAGCTGCCTCCGTCCGTTCCCCACAGCATTTGCATCATAAGGATTAGCAGCGTCAACCAGGCAGGCTTGACGAGCGGCATGACGACCTGCCAGAAAATCCGGTATTCGCTGGCGCCGTCGATCTTCGCGGCTTCCAGCAGCGCGTCCGGTATTTGCTCCATGAATTGTTTCATCAAATACAGTCCGAGCGGATAAGCGAATGCCGGAATGATAACGGCCTGATACGAGTCCATCCATCCCAGCGCGGACATAATCATATAATTCGGAATAGCCGTCACATGCGGAGAAAACATCAGCGAAAGGACAATAACTGTGAACAGTACTTTATGGCCGCGAAACTTGTGCTTGGCCAGCGGGTACGCCGCAGCCGAGGCGAGCAGAATATGTCCTGCAGTGCCAGCCGCTGTAATAAAAACCGTATTGAAAATATATCTGGAGAATGGTACCCATGAGTTTTTCATGACTTGAAACAAATCCGCGAAGTTCTCGAGCGTCGCATTCCTTACAAACAGCGTAGGCGGGAATATGAACAGCTCATCCAGCGGTTTGAATGCATTATTAATGACATAAATCAACGGAACTGCCATAAAGGAACCGAACGCGGCAAGCAGCAGGAACAGCATGCTATCCACCTGCCAGGAGCGGTTCACTTTTCTTTTGACACGTATGGCCAGCTTCATCTCGCCTATTCCCCCACCCTCTTCAGCAACTTTTGAACGGCCAGATTCGTGCCCAGCATCAGAATAAACAGCACGGTGGCGATGGCGGACGCGTAACCCATTTCGAACCGAATCGTGCCGTAATCAACCAAATGCGTAACGACCGTATGCGCTCCGTACTGCACACTCGGAAAGCCCGCCAGAGCCATCGCGACGTCCGCTACCGCTAGAGAAGATGTGATCTGGATGACGGCTCCGAACATCAGCTGCGGCCTCATCGAAGGAAGGGTAATATACCAGAGCTCCTGCCAACGATTTTTCACGCCATCCACCGCCCCCGCCTCGTACAGCGTGCGGTCAACTGTCTGCAAGCCGGCAATGAACGCCAGAAAGCTGGTGCCGAGGCTTAACCACAATTGAACGACAATAATAATGGTGAGCATATATTTTGGATCCTGCAGCCATTGAATCGGTTCATAGATCATCCCGATCTTCATCAGCAAGCCGTTCATAATGCCGTACGAATCGCTGGAAAAAATAATTTGCCAGATAAAGAAGACGTTGCCCGAAATCGACGGCGCAAAAAACACAAGCGTCATAAACGCCCTGACTTTCGGGTTCAGCTCATTAATAAGCCACGCAAATACGAAACAGGCGATATAGCTGACCGGTCCGGTAATGACGGCAAAAATAAGCGTATTTTTAAGTCCGATCAGAAACACATCGTCGTTCCAAAGCAGCTTGGAATAGTTTTCCCAGCCGACCCAACTCGGAAATTCAAGCATATTGAAATGCGTAAAGCTGAAGAAGATCGAAATCATGACCGGGAGCACGGTAAATAACAGAAACAACACCATATAAGGAGCAAGCAGGACAAACAGATGTTTATCCCGCTTCATATCCTTGACGAACAGCTCCCACTTCCCCTGCAAGCCGGCGGGGCGGCCCTTCGGCTGCATCATGATCTCGGCCGCGATTTTCGTTTTCTGCAAAAGTGTCCCTCCCTAGTCCTTTCAGTCCAAATGAAACTCGTCCCTTTTTTCCGCAATTTCATAATCGATTTCTTGCACGTAATCAAATAAGGCGTCCGCCGTGTTCGTGCCGTTGTTGATCACTTCCCGCAATGCATTGTCCAGATGCCTTCCCGTGAAATAGCCTCCCGGCACCTCCGGTACGCCCTGTACCCATTGCCATTGCTCTTCGAGATTGCGGTAATCCCGCGCCGGCCAAGGCAGCTCCTTGAGCGCTTCGATATTGGCGGTCGGATACCGCGCCGCAGCGCCCATCAGCCCCTCCATCTCTCTGCCGAAACGAACCTGTGCCTCCTTGCCGACCCACCATTTCATGAACTGCCAGGCCGCATCTTTATTTTTGGCCTGTTTGAGCATGATGGCGGCTGTCCCGCCGCTGGCGACGTCCCGGCGAATCGTGCCGTCCTGCTGCACCGTCCCCGGTACCGGCACAAATTCCCACATTCCTTTAATTTCCGGTGCGGACACCGTCAAATAGTTGTAGAAGGTGTAATCCTGGATGCCCACCGGCATTTCACCCGTCCGGAAGCGCATCGGGAAATCAAAGATCAGCGGCAGCTTGTAGCTGGTATAAAAGTCGGTCCACTTCTTGAATGCGCCGAGTCCAACCTCCGTATCCAGTCCGCTTTTGGCCCCGTTGTTTAAGTAGAATGATCCGTCCATCTGGTATAAAAGCATAGCAAAGGCCCGGTTCGCCTCCAGCACGGGGACTCCCGTCGCCTGGGCAATCGGCAGCGCCAGATCCATATGATGCTTCTGCAGCACAGGGATCATCGCGTATACATCATCCCAGGTTTGCGGCGGTTCCAGATTCAGCTCCTCCAAGATGTCCTTCCGGTAAAAGAGCATATTGAAAATTTGCTGTTCGGGAAGAGCAAATACCTGCCCCTCAAACTGGTAAGGAACAATCGCGCTGTCTCTGAACTGCTGCACGACCGTCTCATAGCCCGGGTATTTCGTCAGATCCTCCGCTGCATTCCGCATGCCGAAGTTGACCGGCACATCGTTGCCGACCTGCATGGCCACATCGGGGCCTTCTCCCGCGAGCGACGCGCGAAGCAGCACTTCCTGGTTGACCAGCTTCAGATTTACCCCAATTCCGGTAAGCGGCGTAAACGTATCGTCAATCATCGCTTTCAGCACCTGCGCCTGATCGCGTCCCGTCCCGATCCATACCGTTACGGACTGATCGTTTTCCGACGTGCTCCCGATCGTATCGTAATCTTCAAAGAAGGAATGAAAGAAGGACGATACCTCGTGAACGATTTTTTTGCCAGCGGAAGCATTCGCTTTGGGAAGCTTGACGTCAGACGACGCAAGGGCCAAGTAATCGATTTCGAGCGGCTGCTCTCTAACCTGGAGAATCCAGGCTCCGACGCTGCCTACATTGATTTTGAATTGAGACAGCCGCTTCTGGACCGTTTCCGGTTTTTTCGCCAAATCGGCCAGCTGATAAGCCGTTTTGTTCAATATGGCGGTCTTGTCGCTCTTCTCGCCCGTCAGGCGCACCAGCTCTTCCGACACGGCATACAAAATGTCGCTTTGTTTCTGAAACACTTCAACCATGTCGGGAATTTGTTTATCTAATTGATAATCCCGGTAAGGATCCGGAACATTACCGGTAATCATCAAGATCTTTCGATACATGGCATTAATTTCGAGCACACTTGCTTCTACTTGGCGAATCAGAGGCGCAATCGCGCCCAGGCTGACCTCCAGCTTCAGTTCGTGCTTCCCTTTAGTCAAATAGAATAAAAAAGGCTCTTCCCCGCTGCCGAGCACATTCATCTGCCAATCCGAGTCGTAATAAAACGGAATTTGCGTCATTTCCTGAAAAGGAATTTCCCCGTCAATCCATAGCGAGCGTGTAGAATAAATGCCCCGCAGCAATTCTTGTCTGTTCTTGATAGCAATCCGGTATAATCCGTCCTCCGGCGCTTCGATGTCCCATGCGATCCACCCGCCCGGTACCCGCCAGTTGTTGCCGCCGATCGTATTCATTCTGATCTTCGATACGTCATAAGGCTCTGTAGACGGACTGGAACGGTCGGGGATGGGATATAAGGTCGGCGACGATTTGTAAGAGGCGTGTTCGCCCTGAATCTTAATCAAATGACCGCTGGTTTCCGTATAACCATTTGATTCGTAGCCGGCTTTTACTTCTTCATAAGCAGATGGCGCATCGTATCGGAAAACTTTGATGTAGTCGATCGCCATCGGCTCTCTGGAAGACACCAGCGTCAACGTGTGCTTGCCTGCCGAAAAATAAAAGACGTAAGGTTCTTCGTAATATCCTTCGGTATCTCTAAGCAGCGCCTCCTGCCACATCGGCGCTTCGATCTGGCGCGGACGCAGCTCATTGCCCCGGTTATCCTGCGCAATTTGATCGCTCTCATTTTTCCATACGCGGTGAAAGGTCAGATTTCTGGCACTGGTGAACGGTAGCTCTCCATTGATCAGCAGCTCCCTTTCGATAGCGGAGCTTTTGCCTTCGATCGGGAAATATCGGATGGCCATATGATATAAGCCGGATTGAGGAACCTCGAGCTCCCACTCAATCGATCCGCTCTCCCCCGTCTTGACGAATTCGCCCGATGTCCCGCCAAGCTCGCCTACGATATCAGGGTTCATTTCGTTAGCGCTTATGTAGTCCGCCCCTTGGATCACGATCTCCTCCAGAGGCCGTTTCTCATCTTTGTACCGCTGCAAGTAATGGTCGTAGCTGTTCTCTGCTGCGCCCGTCAAGGAGCTCTGGCCGATGATTGCATCAGCATCTGTATTAGTCTCGCCTTGTGTACCGGTCGCTGTGGCCTGAGATATAGGGGAAACCAATATCGAGATCAGCATAGAGATGACCATGATCCAAGTGAGCGTCATTCTGGAAAAAGCGATTTTCACCTAATTCCCCCCTTTTGCAAACTAGCGGAATCTTGTTTTGGCGAAAGCCTGCCCGGTCCTCCAGCGTTCAGGAGCAGCAGGCAGGCCGCCGTTATATATATTTTCCTGCAGGATCTACTCTTCCTTGGCTTCCTCTGCTGCTTCTGCTTCCTCGGCTTTCTTGGCTGCATCTTCCTTGGCTTTCTCGCCGCTCAGCACCTTTTCAGCAGCCGCTTGCGCCGGACCGATCACCTGAGCAACGCCTGTTGACGGCGTAATTTCGCCTTTAACGAACTTACCGGTCACGGAGTCGAGCTGATCCTTAATGCCGAGACCGCCGAAACGACCGCCAAACACCCGCTGTACCAATCCATCGTCATTCATCGCATTGGCGATGGAGCTTTCATCCGGCAGCACATTTTCAAGCCACAGTCTGCGGCTTTCTTGCCAGTTGTCGAAATCCTGCAATTCTTCCCAGATCTTTACGATGGCTTCCGCGTCCTCGACTCCTTTTGGTATCACATAGGCAGCCGTTTGTCCGAGCGGATCAAAATAAGTTGACGCTTGAGGTCCTTTGGGGAAGTAAACGTATCCCCATTCATCCTTCATCTTGTCCAAGATGCGTCCCTCGATTTCCCACAGGCCGCCCGGATACATGGCAATTGTGCCTTCCGCAAAATATTTCGCCGGATCCTCCCAGTCGTTTCCTTCGTTCTCCTTAACGATCTTATGTTCGTTATACAAGCTGTGCAGGAAGTTAAGCGCTTCCATTGATTCCGGAGAATCAAAGACTGCTTTTTGGGCAGCTTCTTCGTAGATAATGCCGCCGTTGCTGGCGATCAGCAGCTCTGAGAAAATATAATGTGCACCGGCAAGACCGTATTGGTCAGCTTTACCGTCGCCGTTATTGTCAACGGTCAGTTTCTTGGCAGCATCAAGCATTGTCGTCCAATTCCAGTTGTCCTCGTCCATCAGCTGCTGCGGATCTTTCAAACCCGCTTCCCTGAAAATCCGTTTATTGTAATACATCCCGGTGTCGTTCGGGTTGTACCAGCTTTCCAATCCGAATACATTCTCGCCGCCAAAACGCATCGCTTCAACTACGTCCTGCTCGACGCGAGTATTATTGAGGGCATCATCTAATGGCGTCAGGAATCCGCCTTGCATAAGTCCCCAAATGAATCCGTCAGGCAGCCGGACGATTTCCGCGAAAGGATCGCCCGCCATAACCGAGGAGGACAGCTTTTCTGTAGTCGACCAATATTCGGTGTTCAGATACGTGATTTTGACGTTGTATTTTTCTTCCACCTTTTTAATTCTTTCACGGGCCAATTCATCGGCTTCGGAATCTCCGACAGGAGTGGCATCCCACCAATGCGAAATACGAATTTCTTTGCCGCCCAAATCAGCGGCCGGCGGTTCGGTCTCCTCTGTTGGAGCAGGCGCTTCCTCCGTTGCAGCCGGCGTCTGGGTTGCCGTTGTATTCCCCGCGTTGTTGCCGCTGCATGCAGACAAAATCAGCAACACGGCTGTTAATAAAATAAGCAACATCGGTTTCTTCTTCTTCATCTGTTTCACTGTTCAGCACGCTCCCCTTAATGAATGATTAAACGAATAACAGCAAGTCGGTTCGGTTACAAAAATCGGCTCTACCCTCCCAAAAATGGATTTTTATATAGTGGCATTTGCCATTATATAAGGATTTAGAAAGACCTTTATTTCGGAAAAACATCACAGCCTGATCAGTCGCAAATTTATGTAAAGGCTTTCATGAAACCCATTTCAGTATAGCTCGTTTCCTGCCCTTGGTCAACATGAAAGTTTAGTTTTTCTACCGGCGCCTCGAGGCAAATAACTGCAGGCCAACTCATAAGACCCTTAATAAAAATAAAGAGCAGTAAGCCGGAATAATCCAGCTTCTACTCTTTAAAGTTGCTCCCGAACCGTTCGGCGAGCTTATCCGTTCAGCATTCAGCTATTTTCGCCTTCACATTTACGGCCTCCGTAGGGGAATTATGATCACTTGCAACCTCCTAGTCGAGGTTCTAACTTTGCGGCCTCCGGGATCCCGAACTTTGCCGAACGATAAGCTGAGGCTCGAGCGAGGTATGCTTCTTGACTTTTTCTTTGTTCATCATCGCTTTAAGCACTTTAACGGATGTCTTCCCAAGCTCGTGCGCCTGCTGGGAAACGGTAGTCAGCTCGGGGATAAAATGATGCGCCAGCGGAATATCGTCAAATCCGACGACGGACATATCGTCCGGAATCGTCAGTCCGGCCTCCGCCGCCGCCTTGATCGCTCCGATCGCCGTATAATCGTTGACGCAGAACACGGCAGTCGGCCTCTCCTTCATGTCCAGCAGCTTAAGCATTTGACGCTTGCCCGATTCGATGGAGAAGCTGTCCGGCAGCAGCCATTCCTCCCGGATCTTCAGCCCCTCATCTTTTATCGTCTTTCGGAATGCCCGCAGCTTGATGGAAGTCGTCGTCATATGGCTTTCTCCGCCAATGAAGCCGATTTCCGTATGTCCCAGTTCGATCAAGTGCCGGACCGCGAGAGCGGTGCCCGCCGACTCGTCCGTGGCGACCCTGATCAAGTCGGTGTTGCGCAAGCCTCCATTGACGAGTACGGTCGGAATGACGCTGGCACACTGCACAAGCTCCTGCACCAGATGCTCCTCACAATGCTTTAAATTGATCCTCCCCCCCAAAAATATAATACCGTCCACACGTTTCTCCCGCAAAATGCTGAGATATTCCGATTCCTTAGCATAATTGCCGATCGTATTGCTAAGCAGGAAGGTATGTCCCGACTGCATCGCCTCTTGCTCCGCTCCGGCGAACACTTCCGGGAAAAAGGGATTGGTCAGATCGGGCACAATCACGCCAATGATTCCGGTTTCATTTTTAAGAAGGCTTCTGGCCATCGCATTAGGCTGAAAGTTGTAATTTTGAATAAGTTCTTCAATCTTGGCACGGGTAGATTCCTTTACCGGAGCGGTACCGTTCAATACCCGGGATACGGTCGAAATCGATACATTTGCCTCCTTGGCAATGTCATATATGGTGACCTGTCTCAAGCTTAACGCTTCCTTCCTACTTTCAAGTCTTGGCCTATTATAGCAAAATCGGACATGTTTTGTAATGTCGTCAAACAAGATCAGCTCATTGCCCTTCTCCTTCAGCCACGCCATCGGAACCTTGTAATCCTCCTGGGACCCGATTTGCCAATAACGCCCCAGCTTGCGGCCGTTCAGAAGCAATAGCCTTTGCTCATTCCCGTCATTCTCAACTTCAGCTTGGGGCTAATGTCCTCCGGAATCGCGGGAAGATCGAACATGCTGCGATACCATCTCCATCAGCTCGAACGTTCGCGACAGCGCGGAAGAAAATGGTCCGGCATGTATCTCTTCCAGATGGACGGCCTCCTTGCCGCAATTCCAGTCAGAATCTTGAATGGCTGAGAAAACAAGAATGCTTTCTTGATCCCGATCGCACTCGACTTCGCCGCTGTAAAAGAGATAGCCGAATTCCAGACCAAGCTCCGCAAATCCGCGCGGACGTTCGGCAAGTTCGCCTGCTTCAAGCGAAAGAAGATTTACGGTTTTCCGTTCCCACTCCGATAAGCTCAGTGTTCTTATTTTTCAGCCAATACGGAAAACCGCCGAAATCCCATTCTGCACATATGAACGGACCCGGCCGCGCGATGACCCACAGTCCTAGCTCAGAGCACAAATCAAGGAAAGCCCCACAATCTTTGTCTTTGCTGAAGTCACATTTTGCTTCTTCCGGTTCATGCACGTTCCATGCAAAATAAGTATCGACGCAATTCATCCCTGCAAGCTTCACCTTGACCAGCACTTCCCGCCATTCCTGCCTGGGCATCCGAAAATAATGAATCGATGCGCTGTTCAAAAACACTCTCTTTTCCCCTTTGAACGCAATGTCTTAGTAGAATCGCTGATCGAATACAAGAATACCCTTCTGTGTTCAATCTTACTAAGCATGGAAAGCTGCGATAAACGTATTTAATAATTCTGCATTCATTTATGAAATGGGTTTCATGAATGGCATTCAAATTATAGAACTACTCTATAAACGTTGTAAACAGTTACCAACTGATAAGTTCTCCAACATGTAGATATGTTGAACATCAGCAGAAAAAACCTTGATATACCTGTGAATTTGGTAATCAAGGTTCTCTAGCGCTAGCGAATACTTCCGCCCCAGTAATGATTTCTGCACAAACCAGGTAATGAACAATTATAGCCATTATTTCAATCCCTTTCTGTTCGCGATTCAGATAGGATGAAAATAAATAACAATAAAACGGTTAGAAGGATGATTCCGATATTGTGCGGTCGATACGGATACCGGCAAATTCATTTTGCGTGTTTTTGCAGCATCGCTTGAATGACTTAAAGCTTGTGCAAGAGACGGCCATCCGTCTGAAAAATCGCCTCGCTGCGGCCACTAACGGGGCTTATGTTTGGGGAGTGTGTCCCGGGGATCTGCATGGCTGGAACGTGTTTCACGCAGACGACGGCGGCTTAACCCACTTTGATTTCGACTGCTGCGGTTTGGGTTGGCGCTCGTATGATCTGTCTGTTTTTCTATGGGATCGTGCGATAGCTTTAAGGATTCCTCGAAGCCTATGCGAAGGAACGTCCATTAAGCGAGCAGGATTACGCCATGATTCCGGTATTCGTTGCAGTCAGACAGCTCTGGCTGATCGGACTCCACACGGGACGGAGCGCCATTTGGGGAGTATGGCAAAAAGGTACCCATAGCCTGAACACCTTTTTTTAAAGTGTCCAGTCTATGGGTACCAGTGTACATTAATCGATCTCCTTCTCTTTAGCCACTTGTTTCATATAACGATATACATGCTGTTATCCTTCCGTATTCTACAAATGAGTAAGGATGGGAATTTGAGGAGTGGTATCGCCCTTATGAACATAAAACGCATCCTCTAAATTATAGAGTCGAGATATCGATCACATTATATTGATCCGGTTTGGCTGGTGCACCTACATTGACAAGCGTTCCATCTACGCGAAGCAGCGATAAATAAGCATCGACATTCAAATTCGCGAAAACCGTATTTAAGATGAGATCAAATCGGCCGGTTAACTCAATTCCATCCTCATTTTTCAGCAGAATCATGTATTCTTGCGCGGCTTCCCGCTCCAATCGATGGTGCGCTTCCGCATCAAACGACGCGTCCTCCTGCCGGTTTTCGACTGCCTTGAAGATAAAGTTCAGCAACCGCTCAACCGCGCGGTCTAACGTCTGCTCAGACAACTGCCCGCTGCGCACGACTTTGACAATCTTGGAATCGCCGTCCGCGAAGCTGGACGGCATCTCCAGTTCCCCGTACACCTTGTTATACGAGCACATCACGCTCCAAGGCTGCGACTGCTTAACTGCGCCTTCAAAGCTCGCCAAATAAATCTCTCGCAGCGTCCTTTCATCGACAATCTGCAGACAGTGCACATGTGATCGTTATGCATCTCGTCAACCGCTTTGGACTGTCGAGTTTCCTGATGCGACAATCCCAAACCGTAAACCCTTTCTTCTCTTTTACGGATCACTGATATATCGTTTCATTTCACCGATCAGCTGCCGGAACGCTGCTTGCGCATCACAGGCAACACCGCTCGGGTAACGTTCATTGGGCCGATAAGGGCCGTCCTCACTTGCGACTCGATTTGGTCCAGGGTCAGCTCCTCAAAGAAGCCCCCATAGAAGTTCGCGGCGTTATTGACGAGTACGTCGATCTTTCCGAACTTGTCAACCGCTGCTTTGACGGCTGCCTCGGCATCAGCCGGGCTGGTGACGTCCAGTTTTACGACCAGCAGGTTTTCGTCATCACCAAGGGCTTTTGCGACTCTGTCAGTATTTCGGCCTGTCGCAACGACTTGATTACCAGCAGTTAGGGCCGCCTTCGCGATATCACCCCCATGCCGCGCCCGGCACCAGTGACAAGCCAAACTTTTTGTTTAGACATTTTTTTCCTCCTGTTAATAAATTTAACGCTTTCTTAGGCGTGCCCCTAAATTATTGCTAGGATTACTCGTTATTCTTCCTCCATCGTGCTGATGTCGATCACAAATCGATACCGCACATCTGAAGCTAGTACGCGCTCCCAGGCTTCATCAATCTGTTTGGCGGAAATAACCTCGATCTCAGGTGCAATATGGTGTTCAGCGCAAAAGTCAAGCATTTCCTGCGTTTCGCGAATTCCACCGATCATCGATCCAGCAAACGACCGACGATGAGGGATAAGTGAGAATACGTGAACTGGCAACGGCTCCGCTGGCGCCCCGACATTGACTAGTGTACCGTCCAGTGCCAGCAACGAAAGGTAGGCACTCATATCGATCTTCGCGCTCACGGTATTTACGATGAGGTCGAACGAACGAGCCAGTTTCTGAAATGTCTCCGGATCGCTCGTGGCATAAAAATGGTCCGCGCCAAGACGCAAACCGTCTTCTTTCTTCTTCAATGTTTGTGATAAAACAGTAACCTCTGCCCCCATGGCGTGAGCAAGCTTCACAGCCATGTGTCCAAGCCCGCCAAGTCCAACAACCGCTACCTTCTTGCCAGGAGCAGCTCCCCAGTGGCGAAGCGGCGAGTACGTTGTGATACCGGCACACAAGAGCGGAGCGGCGGCATCAAGCTCAATACCGTCAGGAATTCTAACCACGAAGTCTTCCGTTACGACAATGTGAGTGGAATACCCACCCTGCGTATATTGCCCGTACCTATCGGTAGCTCCATAGGTACCCGTCATTCCATTGAGGCAGTACTGCTCCTCTCCCTTATGGCAGTTATCGCACTCTCTGCAGGAGTCAACCATACAGCCTACTCCTACTCGGTCGCCAACGGCATACTTTGTGACTTCCGAACCAACCTGGGTGACAATTCCGGCGATCTCATGCCCTGGAACGAGAGGATAGTTTACAGGTCCCCAATCGCCGCGAGCTGTATGGATATCAGAGTGACAAATACCAGCGTACTTAATCTCAATGAGAATATCATGCGGCTGGAGATCCCTGCGTTCGATCGTGGTCAGTTTGAATGGGCCTTCTGGACTGAATGTAGCGCGTGCATTAGCAGTAATCATCGTATAACCTCCTGCAATCGAGAGCTAGTTAATGTGACTAAGCATATCGATCTTCTTATTATGTTTCTTAGCAGTACTTACTAAAAATAACAGAAAACGCATAAGCAAATGATATTGTTTAATCAACCCTTGTCTATTATTATAGATGTAAGAGGCTTACATTCAATGGTTAAAATAAAGCGTTTTGTTGATATATCAACACAGCAATATAAACTGTTTATTATCTTAGAAAGTTTGGTGGAGTTTACGATGGCAAAAGTGGATCGGAGAATTCTTAAAACGCAAGAATCCTTGAAAAAAGCTGTTATTGAACTGATGACTGAAAAAAGTTTCGATGACATTACAATTCAGGATATTGCAGACCGGGCAAACGTAAATCGCGGAACCATTTATCTTCATTATGAGGACAAATACGATTTATTGGATAATCTTATAGAAACACACATTACTGAATTAGGGGAAATGGATACATGGGCTTGTGAAATGGATTGGATCGATGCTCTTGTTCCTTATTTTGAATATTTTGAGAAAAATTATTTATTTTTTTCGACCATGTTAGCAAGCAAAGGGACCCCATCATCTTTTAGAACTCGGCTTTTTGATTTTATTACGAAAGGATTCAAAGGTGAGATTGACAGAGAAAGCGGCAGGAATACGGATTTAAGTGACGATATTATGTTGCAATATGCTGGAACTGCTTATGTTGGGGTAATCGAATGGTGGATTAGAAACGGTATGCCCTATCCGCCGCGAGTAATGGCCAAACAAGTCGGAGCGTTGTTAGGAAGAAGTCTATAGTTCACATATAACAAGAGCGCCCTGCAGTAGTTGTAAGGACTCTCTTAAACATATTTAACCGTTCGTCGTACGAATTTTGACTTATTCGCGGATCTTGGTCTTCAACTGGTCTATCTTTCTGCATTTCTGACAAGGGTGAAATCCCGCGAATATTATTAGTCGCTTAATTGAAATTTTTTTGTTGAACTATAAATCCTGGGGATTTGAAAAAAATTAAACTCAGAACCACCACTCGTCCAACGCTCCGCCAAATTGATTTTGAAATCAGTCCTGGAGCGTAGCTGCAATCCGACGCGGCCGTCCTCTGCTTTTTTATACGAAATTGGCGGTTTTAAGACAGGGCTTAAGAAAGCTGCTCCCTTGCCTTTCTCTAATTCAAAAGCGATTTTAAGCTTCTTCACGCCTTCAACGTCAACATCAACTTTCACGATATCCCCGGCCTTGGTTTGAGGGCTACGATATAATTCCTTATCGTCCCCAAAAATAATCAAGGCGCATGAAGTATCACGGTCTTTTTATTTATCATCAATGCCAAAATCGAATCTGTTTAAGAGAAAGGAAGGTCGGATTCCATTGAACGGATACGCGGCGTTTGGGTAAACTAAAACATATCTTTCCTACTCCTCTTTCTCGATTCAAGTCTTCTCCAATTAAGAATCTACCAATAAATGCTTCTTTACTCTCCGTATTAAATCGACACAATTGAACTGTGCCTATGAAATTATCCTGTTTCATAATCTTATAAATAAAAACATCGGATTCAAGTGAATTAATTCCTTTAATATAATGATTCATCATTTGCTCAATGGTTAAGGGGTATGTATATGTTAATCCTGCCCATTGAACAATAAAGTCTTCCGGTTGCTCGTTTACCCATTTAACAATTTATGAAAAATCTGATTCTTTGAATAAGACTAATTTAATCTCCACTGAATTATCCGCCATAAACAATATCGCATTGATTTCATATAACTTTTAGGTATTCACGACGTCCGACGAATGTCGGATGTGTCCGGCTGAATCTGCTTCCCTGTAACTGTACTCGCTCCAATCGAATCAACTTCGTCCACTTCTGCCGGATCAAGGAGCGATAGCGACGCAGCGTGAATATGGTGTTGAACTAAACCGCTACGCGGTAGCTTTTCCATCAAATCCCTGCTGATATCTTATCATACCTTCCTTATTCTCAACAGTAGA
>NZ_JAKGAP010000070.1 GCF_021532375.1 Paenibacillus alkaliterrae | reverse complement strand
TCCTAAATAAGTTTGCCTGGACCCATACATCCGGCAGACAACAGCTAATAAGGTTTCAGCAAACCTGACTTTCGTATCCAGTTTTCAAGGCGCAATAAGCCTTGGTTTTCAACCGTGCCTCTTTTGCAGTTGAAGCTCTTGGAGACATTTCAACTCAAAAGTGCAATGTTCCCTGATAGCTCAGTTGGTAGAGCACTCGACTGTTAATCGAGTTGTCACAGGTTCGAGTCCTGTTCGGGGAGCCATTATGCTCTCATAGCTCAGTAGGTAGAGTGCATCCATGGTAAGGATGAGGTCACCGGTTCGATCCCGGTTGAGAGCTCCAGAATACTTTCAATTGTAAGACAAGCTTCAATTTTAGCATGGCCCGTTGGTCAAGTGGTTAAGACACCTCCCTTTCACGGAGGTAACAGGGGTTCGAGTCCCCTACGGGTCACCATTTCCTTCATTAGAAGGATTCATTATCCCATGGAGGATTAGCTCAGCTGGGAGAGCATCTGCCTTACAAGCAGAGGGTCGGCGGTTCGATCCCGTCATCCTCCACCATATCGCTGCTGGGGATTAGCCAAGCGGTAAGGCAACGGACTTTGACTCCGTCATTCTCAGGTTCGATCCCTGAATCCCCAGCCATTTATAATTTGAGTCATTAGCTCAGTTGGTAGAGCACCTGACTTTTAATCAGGGTGTCGTAGGTTCGAATCCTACATGACTCACCATTTTTTATCTCTTTTCAAATGTGCGCGTATGGCGGAATTGGCAGACGCACCAGACTTAGGATCTGGCGGGCGACCGTGGGGGTTCAAGTCCCTCTACGCGCACCACACTTTCTTTAACAGCATAGTTTTACACGTTTCACCCACGCGCGTATGGCGGAATTGGCAGACGCACTAGACTTAGGATCTAGCGGGCGACCGTGGGGGTTCAAGTCCCTCTACGCGCACCATACTATGAAAAAACCCTTGGCGAACAAGGGTTTTTTGCTGCATTCAGGAACTTTGCGGAAACCGGCGGCTTTGAGAAAATAAAACGACTCCTTTCTGTACCTTTTTTAGGTATAGAAAGGAGTCGTTTGTTGTCGTTCGCTATTACATTCAATTAGCCGATAAATTCTTGAACCCGGGCTCGATTGGCCGCTGGCGATACTCTCCCCGGCATAGCTGTAGGTAATTTCGAACTCTCTCATCATGTCGAACGGAGAACCGTACGATGGAATCAATAACCAACCTTTCGTTTTTTTCTTGGGTTATTTTCTCTCGGGAGCTTTGCCGCTATCCAGCTTACGACGAAACAAAATGATGCAAAAAAAGAAACACACCCACTAATAGGCGTGCTTCATGGCAATTAAACGCTTACGGTCGTTGGCTTCACGGCGGCGTTGAACGCAGCGCGATTACTCCAAAGGAAAGAAACGACGCTGTCATATTCCTCAAAAAATAATTCATTATCGTCGATGTAATCCTCGCCTAGCCCATGAACGCTGAATCGATTCTCAGGATAGTTCATTAAGGTCCATTGTCCTCCACGTTTGCGGTCGTCAAAGACCAGGTAAAATTTTCTCCCTACATCATCCCATTGAGCTAAAGATGAAAAATTGTCCAAAACAGCCTCAATGTCTGTTTTCTTTTTAATTTGCATGCTCTCCCACCTTTTTCTTATCGAATAATAAAGGAATATTTCAGCGTCACTCAGCATAAGAACAAGTCCAGAATAAATGAAACGGAATAAAAAGTCTGTCAAACGATAGGAGCGTCCCATAGAAATATTTGTCGAATCATGTCATTCGCCGGCTCCTTATAATTTGAATCACACTGCCATAAACCGATTATAATCAATGAGATAAGATATCAAGCAGAAAAGATATCAAAAGCGCCATCAATAGATAGGCGGAGCCGTCGGACAATAAGTATAACGGATAGAATAGCGGTTTGAAAAGCTCTGTACCGATCGAACCGGATTTCAAGCTTCTATCCACTTTGCTGCAGAGTAATTCCTTCCATCGCTCCGCTTCCGATGACAACTCCCCAGATCGCGGTCTGAATGAGAATCGTTAGGATATTGCCCAGCAGGCGAAGCCACACTTCGGAGCGGTATACCAGCTGGTTGGAAAAGGATTAAAGGCCTTACTAAATATAAGTTCGATTAGTGTATTTGCATTTTTTGTCATAATGCGAATCATTATCAACGAAACTATAGCAGACGTATCTTCACTTTGTCTATACGTTAAATTTAATATTTTGTTCACCATTATAATTAGCATTATAATCGTTGACATTTATCTTGAGAAACATTATCATTAGATAGTCATTGATAATCGTTATCAAATATGGTTTTGAAATGAAATTGTAAACATATATTCATTCAGAAGGTGTCTGCCTCCCGGCAGCGGAAGGAGCGTGTATGTCCAATGATTCGTCTAACGACTTCAAGTCTTGACATTGCTTATGATGATCGTCTGATTGTCCAAAATTTAAATATTGCCATTCCCCAAGGGAAAATTACGGCGCTGGTAGGAGCGAACGGCTCCGGCAAGTCGACGATATTGAAGACGATGGCCCGTATTATGAATCCAGCCCAAGGCAGTGTGCTTCTGGACGGCAAATCCATTCATAAGCAGTCTACGAAGGAAGTGGCGAAGCAGTTGGCCATCCTGCCGCAAAACCCAACCGCGCCAGACGGTCTGACGGTCGCGGAACTTGTATCCTATGGGCGTTTCCCTTATCAGAAGGGCTTCGGCTCGATGAGCAAGGATGACCGCAGCATCGTGCAGTGGGCAATTGAAGCGACTGGCATGAGCCATTTCGCAGAACGTCCGGTCGATCAGCTTTCGGGCGGGCAGCGTCAACGCGCATGGATTGCCATGGCGCTGGCGCAGGAAACCGAAATCCTGTTCCTTGACGAGCCTACAACATTCCTCGATATGGCGCATCAGTTAGAGGTTCTTCATTTACTTCAAAACCTAAATGAAAGCAACAATCGTACTGTCGTCATGGTTGTGCATGATTTGAACCATGCCGCACGCTATGCGCATCATATGATTGCGATCAAGACAGGTGTCGTCGTAGGAGAAGGCTCGCCGCTTGAGGTTATTACGCCTGAAATCATGCGTGAAGTGTTTAATATCGAAGCAGACATCGTGCAGGACCCGCGCACGGGCGTTCCGCTTTGCTTGCCATTCGCTCTAGCGGGCCAACCGGCGGCGGAGAAGGCGGCAATAGGCAGTCACTCGACGTTGGCCGCAGCAGGCGCATAGTGTAGCGGAAACCGCGCTCCCTCGCAGGGACCGCGGTTTTTTGTTGTTTATGCCAGGGGTACTCTTGTGCAGCTATGAGGCTTGGAACAGCGGCGGACGGTAAAGGAGGTTTAATGGTAATGCCCTTAATCATTAGCTGAATGAATGATTAGTGAGCTGAACCTCACCGTCATGAGGCTTGGTTCGATAGAAGCGAGTTTAAAAAGGTCATAAAACATAGGGAAATCAAGGATTATTACCGTTCGAAAAAATAATTTATCATTTTCTTCGAAAAACAGTTGCATTTTGTTTTCAGGGGTGATATATTATTACTTGTCGCCGCGATGATATGAATTACAAACGGCTAACACGATATAGCGTGCGGAAGTGGCTCAGCGGTAGAGCATCGCCTTGCCAAGGCGAGGGTCGCGGGTTCGATTCCCGTCTTCCGCTCCATAATATGTGCCCTTAGCTCAGCTGGATAGAGCGTTTGACTACGAATCAAAAGGTCAGGAGTTCGAATCTCTTAGGGCACGCCATTTTCACTTAAGCAGTTGCATTTTTTTCGCATCACGGGACGTAGCTCAGCTTGGTAGAGCACCTGGTTTGGGACCAGGGGGTCGCATGTTCAAATCGTGTCGTCCCGACCATCTTTAACTTTTTGTTTTGCGGGTGTAGTTCAATGGTAGAACTTTAGCCTTCCAAGCTAATAGCGTGGGTTCGATTCCCATCACCCGCTCCAACTACAAACGGTAAAGTCCTTGATCACTCGAGGGCTTTTTTTATGTTTAAGCACATACTTAGATAGTCAGCCAAATTGGATTCCCGCAGCGGGAGGCGCCATTCTATTTAGCCGAGATTGGCTCCGGGGCTTCAACCCTGTTGGATTTTGTAGTATGATGGTAGAAGTCAAAAATACGTTAATGAACTGCGATTATTTTACGAGGTAAGTTTGCATTCGCAAACTATGCATATGCTTACGAAGCGATTTTTACTTCGTGAAAATTTAGGAGGAACAGTATGTCGGATCAATCTGAATCAACTTTGACCACCAACCGGCCGCAAGCAAACAATTTGCTTCGACGCGATGTCCGATTTCTAGGCAATATTCTCGGCGAAGTGCTAGTTCATCAAGGCGGGCGCGAGCTGCTGGAAATGGTTGAGCGCATTCGCGAGCAAAGTAAAGCGCTCCGCGCCGAATTTGTGCCGGAGCTATTTGAACAATTCAAAGAAACCGTATCGTCCCTAAGCCCGGAAATTAGACATCAAGTAATAAGGGCGTTTGCTATTTACTTCCAACTTGTTAATATTGCCGAGCAAAATCACCGGATTAGACGGAAACGCGACTATGAGGTTTCCGCCGGCGAAGCGGTACAGCGCGGCTCGATCGAGAGCGCCGTTCAGGATTTGAAGGAGCGGGGCATCGCGATTGACGACGTTCAGCATATTTTGAGCAGCATTTCCCTTGAGCTTGTGATGACAGCCCATCCGACGGAGGCGACCCGCCGAGCGGTGCTTGATATTCATAAACGGATTGCCATGGATGTTATGGAGCTGGATAATCCGACATTGACCTACCGCGAACGCGAGAAGCTGCATGAGAAGCTTATGAATGAGGTTCTCATTTTGTGGCAGACTGATGAGATTCGCGATCGTAAACCAACCGTTATCGACGAGGTGCGTAACGGCCTGTTCTATTTTGATGAAACTTTATTCGAGGTATTGCCTAGCGTCTATGAAGAGCTGGAGCGCTGCCTGAGCAAATATTACTCCGATGAGAACTGGCATGTGCCGGATTATCTGCGTTTCGGTTCCTGGATCGGCGGAGATCGCGACGGCAACCCGTCCGTAACCGCTAAGGTCACTTGGGAGACGATTACGCTGCACCGCCAGCTGGCGATTCGCAAGTACGAGGAGAAGCTTCACGAGCTTATGGATCTGCTCAGCTTCAGCACGAACCTGATAACGGTGTCGGATGAGCTTGTAGAATCGATTCGTCTCGACCGCGAACATGTCGAGCTCAAATGCGTTGAACTGTGGAGAAATACGAAGGAGCCATACCGGATTAAGCTTGGTTTCATGCTGGAGAAGCTGGCTAACACGCGCGACGAATCGCTTAAAGGTTCGCTTATGCGCTATAACCACCCGGATGAGCTTCGCGAGGATCTGCTCGTAATCGACCGCAGCCTTCGCAATCACTATGCGGATTACGTCGCTGATACGGACTTAGCGAAGCTTGTCCGCCAGGTTGAGCTGTTCGGCTTTCACCTTATGGCGCTTGACGTACGTCAGCACAGCCAAGAGCATGAGAACGCGATGTCCGAGATTTTGGCGAAAATGAATGTAGTGGCTGACTATGCCTCATTGTCTGAAGAAGAGAAAACAGATCTGCTTCATCGTCTCTTGAACGATCCGCGCCCGCTTACATCGGGGCACTTGGATTATTCTGATTCAACGCGTGAATGCTTGAACGTCTACCATACGATCTATCGCGCACAACAGGAGTTCGGTGTGAACTGTATCTCCAGTTATCTGATCAGTATGACGCAAGCCGCGAGCGATATGCTCGAGGTTATGGTATTCGCGAAGGAAGTCGGCTTGTTCCGCAAAGAGTCGGACGGCACGGTTCGCTGTACGTTGCAGTCGGTGCCTCTGTTCGAGACGATTGACGATCTTCATGCGGCGCCGGCGATTATGAAGGAGCTGTTCGAGCTGCCGATCTACCGTCAAGCGGTTGCAGCTAGAGGCAATTTGCACGAAATTATGCTCGGTTATTCCGACAGCAATAAGGATGGCGGGGTTGTAACGGCGAACTGGGAGCTGCGCGTAGCGCTGAATGATATTACGGCTGCCGGCAAAGAGTACGATGTGAAGCTTAAGTTCTTCCATGGACGCGGCGGAGCGCTCGGACGCGGCGGCATGCCGCTTAACCGAAGCATCCTCGCACAGCCGCCGCATACCATTGGCGGCGGCATCAAGATTACGGAACAAGGCGAAGTGCTTTCCTCGCGTTACTCCATGCAGGGCATTGCTTATCGCAGCTTGGAGCAAGCGACGTGGGCGCTGATTACAGCGGCTCGTCTGGCGAAATATCCGGAGCAAGCGCCGCAAGCGGAAGAGGAGTGGGAGGAGATCGCGCGTTCGATTTCCGAAACGGCGCTCAAGAAGTATCAGGATCTTATTTTCCGCGATCCGGATTTCTTAACTTATTTCAAGGAATCGACACCGCTGCCTGAGGTTGGCGAGCTTAATATCGGTTCGCGTCCGTCGAAGCGGAAGAACAGCGACCGCTTTGAAGATTTGCGGGCGATCCCTTGGGTATTCGCTTGGACACAAAGCAGATACCTGCTGCCTGCTTGGTATGCGGCTGGCACCGCGCTCAAACAGTATGTAGGCGAGGATGCGGGCAAGCTGGAGACGCTGCGTACGATGTACGAGCAGTTCCCTTTCTTCCGTTCGCTTATCGATAATCTCCAAATGGCTTTGGCGAAGGCTGATTTGCTGATCGCGAAGGAATATGCGGATATGATCAAGGACAAAACGATCCGCGATCGCATCTTCGAGCAAATCGAGCAGGAGTATAAGCTCACGTCCGAACTTATCCTGAGCATCACGGGCCAATCGGAAATTTTGGATAACGTACCGGTTATCCAAGAATCGATCCGTTTGCGTAATCCGTACGTCGATCCGCTCAGCTATATGCAAGTGCAGCTGCTTACCGAGCTTCGCGCCTTGCGCGATAAGGACGAAGATGATCCGGAGCTGCTTCGCGAGGTGCTGCTGACGATCAACGGCATTGCCGCAGGTTTGCGGAATACAGGCTAATAAAAGAGCGGTCGCTTTGACAGGCTCGCCATAGAATGCCAGTCCAGGCGCTTGTGCCGGGCTGGCATTTTTCTTATGTTCCTTTTAAATCCGCTTAAGTTTCGTTTAAGGTACATCCTGCATGATAGGTTCATAGGGAATAGACACCTGCAATTGAAAGGATGATCATTATGAACGATGATAACAAACGGCAGGCAGATAAAAGTACTTATCTGCGAGCTACTTACGAGAAGGAGCTGGGCATGCATATGGACCTGATCAAGCCTTCGATGGGCGGCGGCAAGCGTTCGAAGCGCGCAGGAGCAAGTTCGGCAAGAACGATGCTGGCCTCTTTCCTCATCGGGGCAGTCGTGATTGGCGGTTTCTCTTACATGGCGGACAAAAATAACGTGTTTAGCGGTAATTCAGCTGCGGTGCAAAGCGCGAACGGCGGCGCGGCGGGCAGCCCGACCCGGCAGGATGCGGGTTTGACGACAGCTTCGCTAGCCACGGGTGAAGATATCGCGGGCATCTATGCAGCGGCAAGTCCGGCAGTCGTGAAGATCGAAACCTACGCGGAGCCGGCCCGTTCGGCCTCAATGTTCGAAGATCCAGCCTTTCGTCCATTTTTCGGCGGCGATGCTGGACGAGGCGGACGTCAGCAGGAACAGCCGCAAATAGAGGAGCAGGGCAGCGCGGAGCTTGAGCTGGCAGGTTCCGGTACGGGATTTTTCTTCGAATCGGACGGCTATATCTTGACGAATGAGCATGTGATCTCTGGTGCGAAGGAGGTTAAAGTGACTGTACAAGGCTATGATGAACCGTTTACGGCAACTGTGCTTGGATCAAGCTATGAGCTTGACTTAGCGGTGCTGAAGGTGGAGAGCCAGGGCGGCAAAGCCTTTCCTTCATTGAAGCTGGGAAGCTCTGACGACATGCAAATCGGGGACTGGGTCATCGCGATCGGCAATCCGTATGGCTTCGACCAAACCTTGACGATGGGCGTGCTGAGCGCGAAGGAGCGGCCAATAACGATTGCGGACGAGCAGGGCGAGCATCAATATGAGCATTTGCTTCAAACGGACGCTTCAATCAATCCGGGTAATTCCGGCGGACCGCTGCTTAATGAAAGCGGCGAAGTAATCGGAATCAACACGGCGGTCAACGCCGAAGCGCAGGGCATCGGGTTCGCAATCCCTGCGACGACGATTACGAAGGTTTTGGAGCAGTTGAAAACCAACACGCTGTAATGAAGTATGCACAATTGTTGCAGGAAAGATGAACGGTTTTAAAAAGTCTTGGAAGCTTATTTCGGCTTTCAGGCTTTTTTTTGCATTCGGCTCCTTGCTTCTGGTCAAAGGTCGAATCGTTACCTAGCCTCAGGTCGATTGCCGTGTTTGCGTTAAACGTTTATAATGGGCAGGATGGTTTGCATTTTCTGCAATTGTCTTGCTTTTTCGGTGCAGGTGGATTACGATTTTTTAAGAGTGATTAGGGCTCAGACGATAGCCGAACGAACGGAAGGTTTGGAGGAGTCAAGGTGAATGTATTGGAAGCACGCCTTGCGAGGTTAGCGCTCAAGGGCGATCAGCAGGCATTTGCTGAGCTTGTCGACCTGTATCAGGATAAGCTCTTTCATATGGCCTATCGGATGTTAAACAGCCGCCAGGAGGCGGAGGATATCATCCAGGATACGTTTCTTCGCGTGTACAAAAATCTGGACAGATATGACGAAACGTTGAAGTTTTCGACATGGATCTACCGAATTGCAACGAATTTATGCATAGATCGGCTGCGTAAGCGCAAGCCTACATATTCATTGGACGCAGAATCGACGGATCACGAGGGGCTGGATGGTTATTCGATGATTCCAAGCGATAATCGAACGCCGGAGACGGAGCTGCTGCTGTCGGACACGCAGCGGATTATTCATGCGGCGATCGCATCGCTTCCGCCGAAGTACAAGACCGTCATGACGCTTCGGTATATGCAGGATTTTTCCTTGCAGGAGATTGGCGACGTGCTAGATATGCCGGTAACGACGATTAAGACGCGCGTGCATAGAGGCAGGGAATTTCTTCGCAAGAAGCTCGAGCATAAATTATAGCTAGAAAAAGATTCGGCAAAAAAAGTGAAACATCCCTTCACAAGCAACGTATCCTAATAGCAAGAATAGAATATGCGCGAGCAAGTGAAAGAAAGGACTGGCTGCTATGAATTGCAACGTCGCCATCATATGGATGCATGATTATTTGGACGGCGAGCTGCCTCGTGAAGATATCGTTACGTTAAAGGCTCATTTGCTTTCATGTCCGGCTTGTCGCGGTCGGTTGGAACAGCTCCAGAAGACGGACGCCGCGGCATTCCAATCTTTAGAAGCGATTAAGCCTGCCGCGGAGTATGACAAGAAGGCGTCGGAGCAGTTAACGGAGCGGATTATGCAGCAGCTGCCGAAGCAGAAGAGCGAGCAGCGAAGTGGTATCGTACGGTTAATTTATAAGTACCCAGGCGTAACCGCAGCTGCAGTGTTCGCACTCGTCATGTTAGGCAGCTTCTTAACCATGTGGGAAGAAGACGCGAAGCTTATCGTATCGGGCGAGGATCTTCAGCAGATCATAATAGAAGGCAATACCGTAATTGTGCCGGAAGGGGTGCATTTAACCGGAAATTTGACGGTGGAGAACGGAGTCGCGGATGTGAAGGGTGAGATCGATGGCAACGTAACCGTTATCGACGGCACCTTGAATCTCGCTTCTACAGGATATATAGCAGGTCAGAGCCGAACCATTGATCGAGCGCTGGATTGGTTCTGGTATAAGGTGACGCAAACTTTCGGCGGCAGTTCTCGTTAATTCGACCGGCCTCCCTTATGCAGGGGGGCATTTTTTAATTTATTTTTGAAAAAAAGGATTTCCAATCCCATATCTAGAAAATAATAAAGTTGATATCCGAACATAGACACGAAGCGGAAACAGCTGTTGGGGGTTGGCATATGAGTTATTTCTTGGATTTAACTTGGCATGACTATGTAAAGGACATTATCGATGTTGGCATCGTTAGCTTTATTATTTATAAAATGATACTGCTCGTTCGAGGAACCCGTGCGGTTCAACTGCTGAAGGGCATTTTCTTGCTCGTTGCGGTATGGGCGCTGAGCACCTGGTTCAATCTGTATACGTTGAAGTGGCTCATGAATCAGTTGTTTACGCTCGGGATCTTTTCCGTACTCATTATTTTTCAGCCGGAGCTGAGAAGGGTGCTGGAGCAGCTTGGACGCGGGAAGCTGTTCGCGCGCTCGAACACGCTCGACCGGGACGTGGTGAATGAGCAAATTGACGGCGTCATTAAAGCGATACGTTTTATGGCAGAGCGCAGAATCGGCGCGCTAATCGTATTTGAGCGCAGTACCGGCCTGAGCGAGCTGGTTGAATCGGGCATTCGGATGGAATCGAAAATTACGTCCGAGCTGCTCATTAACATTTTCACGCCAAATACTCCGCTTCATGACGGTGCGGTCATTATTCGCGGAAATCAAATTATGGCTGCGGGCTGTTATTTGCCGCTGTCCGAAAATCCTTTTATAAGCAAAGAGCTTGGGACCCGCCACCGTGCTGCGATTGGCGTCAGCGAAGTAACGGATGCGGTATCCGTCACGGTATCGGAAGAAACCGGACAAATTTCTTTGTCGCTTGGCGGAATGATCGTGCGGGACATTAATGAGGAGTCGCTTATCTCGAAGTTATTCGACGAGCTAACGCCGAAGACGAGCGGACGCAGCAAGGAGCGATTGTCCATGTCATCGTTCTGGAAGCGGAAAGGAGGCGGAAATGGATAAATGGCTAAATCATCCCACCGCGCTCAAAATTATTTCGATTATACTTGGATTGTTATTGTGGGCGGTTGTACATATCGATCCGGATACGTCGCCGCAGACCGTCACATCAAATATTGATACGAAAACGATCGAGGCATCCGTCATTACGGCGGACGGCCTGGATGAGGATAAATATGTGCTGTCCGCGATGGAGCCGACCGTAGTCAGGCTGGACGTGCAGGGGCGTTTAACGGACCTGATGAGGGCGTCCTCCGATGATGATTATATCGTGAAGGTGGACTTGAAGGATGCGAAACCTGGCATACAGGAATTGCCCCTGACCGTAAGCTTACCTAAAGGCATTCAGCTGGTGCAGATGTCTCCGCGAACCGTGACGGTTCAGCTTGAGGAAATACTGACGAAGCCATTCGAGCTGCAAGTCGTTGCGGAAGGAAAGCCCGCGGACGGCTTTATCGCCGGAACGCCGACAATCATTGAGCCGACTGGCGCTGTTGAGGTCACGCTGCCGAAGGACGATATGAGCCGAATTGGAGTCGTATCGGCGGAAATTAATGTTGAGGGTGCAGATAAAACGGTAGTCATTAAGAAGGCCAAGGTGGTCGTATATGATTCGGAAGGCATTGAAATGACGAATGCTGTCGTCTCGCCTGAAACGGTACAGGTCGAGGTAAAGGTTACGCCGCCATTTAAAACGGTCCCGTTGCAGGTAAGGTATACGGGTAGCTTGCCTGACGATCTGAGCCTAGTGTACGTTAAGCCGGCTGTCGAGCAAGTAACGGTTTACGGTGATCAGAAGACGCTGAATGAGCTGCAAATTTATGATGGTGTTGTTCTCGATTTATCTAATGTGAAGAAGAGCGGAAGCCTGCAGGTGAAAACCCAGCTTGTAAATGGCATTAAAGGAGTAGATCCTGCCGAAGTGACGCTTGAGGTCGTCGTGGCGCCAATCGTCACACGAACGCTTTCGGGGCTGTCTGTTGCGATAGAGGGCGCGGCAAGCGGATTGTCCGCGGTTATTCGCTCTCCGGCAGACGGAAACTTTGATCTGACTGTAAGCGGGGCGGAAACCGTGCTCTCCAAGCTGAAGAAGGATGATATTCATATCATTGCCAACGTGGAAGGACTGGAGCCTGGCGTACATGTCGTGCCCCTCCAGGTCGACGTGCCGCCCTATGTCCAGACGGTTCTGGCAAATGGGCAGACGTTGACGGTTTCCATTGAACTGGTCGACAATGCCTCCGTGGAAGCAGAGCAGGAGGAATCGGAGGAGGTAGGCGGCACACCATCAAAGGAGCCGGAGGGAGCATTGCCAGATCCGGGCGGAGAGAACAGCGGCAGCAGTAATGCTGCTAACGGGTCGAATTCAAATTCTTAATTGAAGAAGAGGCTATGTAAGAGATAGGATAAGCAGCAAATGACAAAGGAGCATAATGATTATGGGGAAATATTTCGGTACTGACGGTGTGCGCGGTGTAGCTAATCGCGAGCTTACGCCAGAGTTGGCATACAAAATCGGTCGCTGCGGGGGTTATGTTTTAACACGGACAGCTAATAAGCCTAAGGTCGTTATCGGCTTGGATACACGGATATCGGGTCCAATGCTGGAAGCTGCACTAATTGCAGGATTATTGTCGATCGGTGCAAGCGTCGTGCGTCTTGGCGTTGTTTCGACGCCGGCCGTCGCTTATATTACGAAAGAGCTTGGGGCGGATGCGGGCGTCATGATTTCGGCATCGCATAACCCTGTGGAAGATAACGGCATTAAATTTTTTGCGGGCGACGGCTTCAAATTATCCGATGACACCGAGCTGGAAATCGAGCAGCTCATCGATGCGGAGACGGATGTTTTGCCGCGTCCGGAGGGCGGAGATATCGGAGCGGTATCAAGCGACGATGAAGCGAAGCAGCGCTATCTTAACTATCTGAAAACGACGATTAAAGGTGAGTTTAGCGGATTGAAAATGGTGTTAGACTGCGCGAACGGCGCTGCATTCGAGCTTGCACCCTCCGTATTCCGTGAGCTTGGAGCGGAAATTATAACGGTAGGAGCGGAGCCGGACGGTCTTAATATTAATGCAGGCGTCGGTTCGACGCATCCGGAATATTTGCGTGAGCAGGTGCTGAAGCACGGCGCGGATCTCGGGCTTTCTTTTGACGGGGATGCTGATCGTTTGATCGCTATCGACGAGAAGGGCGAGGAGGTCGACGGCGACTTTATCCTTTGCATGATCGGCGATGCGATGAAGCGCGCGGGCAAGCTGAAGGAGGATACGATCGTTACGACTGTAATGGCGAACATCGGCTTCTTCAAAGGAACGGAACGCATTGGCTTGAAAACGGCGAAGACTGCGGTCGGAGACCGTTACGTCATGGAAGAAATGCGTCGGGGCGGCTTTAATTTAGGCGGTGAACAATCCGGCCACGTTATTTTCCTCGATCATATTACGACGGGTGACGGCATCCTGACGGCGCTTCAGCTCGTCGATACGCTTGCTGCCTCAGGCAAGAAGCTTAGTGAGCTTAAAGGTTTGATGCGTAAATATCCGCAAAAGCTTGTGAACGTACGCGTTGCAGACAAGAGCCTATATCAAGGAAATGCGGCAATCGAGGTAGCTGTGAAGCGGGTAGAGGCTGAGCTTGGCGATAACGGACGTGTATTGGTTCGTCCATCCGGAACGGAATCGCTCATTCGCGTCATGGCTGAAGGTCCTGACAAGGAGCAGGTTGAGGCTTATGTCGCACAAATCGCCGATGTAGTGAAAAATGAGCTAGGTTAATTTTTCATCATAATCTGTCGAAGGTCTGTCGAAGTTAGCAACCGATAGGCCTTCTCTGTACTTTTTGGGAAAAAAGGGATGATAATTTTCAAAGAGCGGGTTGCGGTGAGGAGAAAAAATGAATATGATAGGTAGTGTGATTCAAGAAGGAAAGCGAGGATAGAGGTATTTAAGCCTATTAAGCGCCAGAGCTTGCGTGATGAAGGACCGGTTTCAGAGCTGTTGTATAGAGCTTGAGACGGGTATTCATACGGGAAGCTGACGAGGTGAAGGTGTTCGAAACATTCGGCGGGGACCTTCCGGTATTTGCAAGCCAACCGAAAGCCGTTACGCAAAACGGCCGGGCGACCGGTCCTACAAACGTGCGGCAGGCTTCTAAATGATATTTTGTTTAAATTCATTTGCTCCTGTATGTCCAGGATGCCGCCAGTGGGGTGGGCATGGGCAGTGGAGTTACATTTTCCGCAACGAATGGGATTATTTTGTGACAACTTCATATTTGCCCTTGCCATACATTGGCAAGCATCCGGTCAGGACGGGAAATACACTTTATCGGAGGCTTTTTAAATTATGTGTGGAATTGTAGGATATATTGGTAAACGCGACTCGCAGGACATTTTGCTCGAAGGATTGAAGAAGCTGGAGTACCGGGGTTATGACTCTGCCGGTATCGCTGTCTTCACGAAGAACGGGCTCGAGATTACGAAGTCCAAAGGTCGTTTGGCGAATTTAGAGAGCTTGCTGCGCGAAGAGCCGCTTGCCGGCTCCGTAGGTATCGGTCATACGCGCTGGGCAACTCACGGTAAGCCGTCGGATGTGAACTCGCATCCTCATACAGACACCTCAGCGAAGTTTTCCGTCGTTCATAACGGCATTGTCGAAAACTACCTGAACCTGAAGGAAGAACTGTCGGTGAAAGGTCATGTATTCGTGTCGGAGACGGATACGGAGGTTATTTCGCACCTTGTTGCCGACGAATACGACGGCAACATTGTCGAAGCGGTACAACGGGCGGTTAAGCGTATGCGCGGAGCGTTTGCGCTTGGCGTCTTAACGGAGCATGAGCCTGAGCGTTTGGTTGCGGTTCGTTTCGCCAGCCCGCTTGTTATCGGAGTAGGCGAAGGCGAAAACTTCATCGGATCGGATATTCCGGCAATTCTGGAGCATACGCGCAACGTGTACATTTTGAACGACGGCGAAATGGCTGTATTGACACGCGATGGTGTCGAAGTGATGACGACTGAAGGCGAAATTATTTCCAAGGAAATATTTCATGTCGATTGGGATCTTGTAACGGCGGAGAAAGCCGGATTTGATCACTTCATGTTGAAGGAAATCTACGAACAGCCAAAGGCATACCGCGATACGATGATGAGCCGTATCACAGAGGACAGCAAGTCGGTTGAGCTGAAAGAGCTGGGTATGACAGTTGAATATATCAAGTCGATTCGCAAGGTGCATATCGTAGCTTGCGGAACGGCTTATCATGCAGGTCTTGTAGGTAAATCGGTAATCGAGACGCTTGCCCGCATCCCGGTCGAAAATGATGTCGCTTCGGAGTACCGTTACCGCTCGCCGATCATTACCCCGGATACGCTCGTTATCGTCGTAAGCCAATCCGGCGAAACGGCGGATACGCTTGCCGCGCTTCGCGAAGCGCAGCGCAACGGCGCCCGCGTGCTTGCGATCACGAATGTAGTCGGCAGTTCGGTCGCCCGCGAAGCGGATCATGTGTTGATCACATGGGCCGGTCTTGAAATCGCGGTTGCTTCAACAAAGGCTTACACATCGCAGCTTATTGCGTTCTATCTGCTTGGTCTGTACCTAGCTGAAACGCTTGGGACGCAAGAAGCATCGCATATTGCAGACGTTATTGCGGCCATGCAGCAGCTGCCGGAGCAGGTCGATAGCATACTCGAGCAAGCAGCTGTGCTAAAGCAAGTGGCGGAGTCGATCTCGCACCACAAGCATCTCTTCTTCATCGGCCGCGGAGTAGACTACGCAGTCGCTCAAGAGGGCTCGCTGAAGCTGAAGGAGATTTCGTACATTCACTCCGAAGCCTACGCGGCTGGCGAGCTGAAGCACGGAACGCTGGCGCTGATCGAGGATGGTATCCCGGTTATCGCGTTAGTCACGCAAGAAGAGCTTTACGAGAAAACACTTAGCAACATTAAAGAAGTGAAGGCGCGCGGCGCTCACGTTCTAGGTATCGCTAACGCAGGCGCGGAAGAAGAGGTAAGCAAATCCGTCGACGAACTGTTCGCGATTCCGAAGACGCTGCCGATTCTTTCTCCAGCGCTGTCGGTTATTCCGCTGCAATTGATTTCCTACTATGCTTCGCTGGCGCTTGAGCATGATGTTGATAAGCCTCGGAACTTGGCGAAGAGCGTTACGGTGGAGTAGTGGCTAGTTAGTATGTTTTGGAGTTGTTCAGTGAAAATAAAGTATTAGACTGAAAAATAAAGTATTAGACTGTGAAAATAAAGTATTAGACTGAGTAAATAAAGTATTAGACTGCTGGGTGTGACAGCATTTACTCCAAATAACAGACATCATGAGCTTGAACCCCGTAATTGTAACTAATTACGGGGTATTTTTGTTTTCTGGAGCTGATACAGTTGAATCTAGGTGAGAAAGTCAGATTTATTCGAAAATCAAATGAATTGAATCAAAAGGAATTTTCGGTCAGGATTGGAGTCTCACAAGGGACACTTAGTGATATTGAACGCGGTGTTTGCCTCCCGTCATGCGAAACGATTATTGCACTCAGAAATAAATTCAAATGCGACTTGAATTGGCTACTTGCAGATGACGTTGAGTCGACTTCTGTTCAAACCAATGTATCAAATGAGGAATTGGAATTGCTCGAAAGCATTCGATCCCTCCCTACTCGCGAAAAAAACGAATTGTTTGAAATCATACATATCAAGCTAAGGAAAAATAAATATCCGTTTACGGATTAAAAAATCCGAAAAGTGTAATCATGGTAACATTACCGAAAAAAGCGGGGTGTTACCTTGGAAGAAGATAAATTGGATATAGGAATCGTAACTCCAAGCGGGATCTGGTTTGATGGGAAAATCTATTCTTGCTCATGGGCTGTTCGACATCAATGGTTTAAGCATGCCGAGTTCATTGGAGGCTGGCCAGTATCCATAAGAAGTCATGAGGAGAAACCAGATCAAATAGAAGTCATATTGAATGATGGCAATTCTGTCGTGTGCATAAGGATAGATCACATACCTGTTAATTCAGCGAGACTCGATGCTTACTATCTGGAATTTCAAAGGTTAGTGACTTTAAGGAAACAGCGGCAGGCTGTGAAAGAAACCATTCCAGAGGATCAGAGACATTCGGATGAGCCTACTAACAACTGAGGTGAATGAATGGCCAAACGAAAAAGGCAACTAACCGAAGCGAAAATCGAAAAAATGATTAAGGAAGGCAGAGGTCAAGGTACCGGTAAAGACTATCTTCCTTGGCTCAAGATTCAGGACGTTCCATCGGAAGGCAGAGCAACTCGTGGCGTAGGCTGGACGACTGGCCGAAGACACGAGCTTCTTTCGGATATTGAGCGTGATTATTGTTATCTGCTTGACTATGCAGATGAGGTCTCGGATATCCGTGAACAATACCCTCTATTGCCACTTGAGGAAACCTTGATGATTGCAGAGAAAATCGGAGTAAATCATCCGCAGGATCCTAAAACTGGCGTTCCTATCGTGATGACTACGGATTTCCTAATTACCTACGGGGACAAGGATTGTGCAAGGACTGTGAAGCCTTTTAGTGAAATGGAAGATGAACGCACGATAGCCAAGTTTGAAATTGAGCGGGTCTATTGGGAAACGCGTCATATAGATTGGGGCATTATTATTGACCGTGATTTACCTGATGTGCTGATTAGAAATATTGAGTGGGTCCATAAGGAGTACCTTAACGAGGATGTATCTGATCTAGGTGTGTTTACTATTCGCAATTTAGAACAAATGCTCGCTGCCCGTTTAGACGAAGGTGAGGCAATATCGAAGGCTTGTTTAGCTTGCGACGAACGATTAGGACTAGAAGTTGGAACATCTCTTGCATTGTTCCGTCATTTTGTCGCGCGTAAAAAGTGGTCTGTAAATATGAATGAAAGAATCATTCCGACTCTCCCTGCGAAAGAGTTTAAGATAGCAACTCCTGAATATAGACTTGAAGCAAAAGGCGGGTGATTATAATGCAGGCTATTTATGAAAATATGGTCGTGGAATGGATATCGTCTGATTCAGAAGATCGGCATTTAGAACGTATATTGTGGATTTCCCCTTCTGACGACGTGGTTTTCAGTATTGTAATGGAAGATGACAAGGCATTCCCAATTATGAAAACTTATTACGAGTACGTTGCAGGCTTCGAATCGAATCTTCTCAAGACAGTCGAATGGATAAATGGAAATATACCTTTACTGGATAAGGACATTAATGAAGAGTATCTGACCATTAGAGATAAAGCGTGGGACGTAATTAAAGACATCGTTATGGATGAACCGGGCTGCTTCGATAAGAATTCCCGAGGCTCACGAGTAAGAGAATCGCAGGAGCGAACCGGATTACATAAAAGTACGATTTACCGCTACCTACGAAGGTACTGGCAAGGTGGAAAGATGAAGAATGCTCTTCTGCCACACTTCAATAATAGTGGTAGTTATGGAACTGAGAGATCACCGGGAGATGTGAAGCGCGGTCGTCCGCGAAAATTTGAAGATGAACCGGTAGGCATAAATATCGACGAGGAGACAAAACAATTGCTGCGATCGGGCATCCGACTGTTCTATAACAATAAGCAGAAAGCTCCTCTCAAACATGCGTTCCAAAAAACACTGGAAAAGTTCTTTGCTAACGGATTTCGACAAGATGGACAAGCGTTGGTGCCGATCCTTCCTCCCCCTGAAAAGCTGCCGAGTTTTGGGCAGTACAGGTACTGGTTTAAGAAAGAAATGAATTTAGAGGATACGCTAAAAAGTCGGCTTGGAGAAAAACGTTATGCCTTAGATTATCGGCCTATACTTGGAAGCTCCACGTTTGAAAGTTTTGGCCCAGGGTCTAGGTTTCAGATTGATGCGACCGTTGCAGATGTGTATTTGGTCAGTGAGTACCGCCGGGAGTGGATCATTGGTCGCCCGATAATTTATATCGTTATTGATGTCTTCAGTCGGTATATTGCAGGTATCTACATTGGACTTGAAGGTCCAAGCTGGATTGGTGCAATGATGGCTTTAGCTAATACGACAGCCGATAAGGTAAAGTTTTGTGCCCAATATGGGATAGATATCGAACCTGAAGAATGGGTATCTAGTCATTTACCGCAGAAACTGACGGCAGATCGTGGGGAACTTGAAGGGGAGAAACCCAGTCACTTAATTGATGTGCTTGGTGTTGATGTGGAAAATGCCCCTCCGTATCGTGCCGACTGGAAAGGCATCGTTGAACAACAGTTCAGATTGGCGAACCTACGGAGCATTCAATTCATTCCTGGAGCGATAAAAGAGCGCTATAGAGAACGTGGACAACGAGATTATCGTTTGGATGCAAAGTTAACGCTTCGAGAGTTTACAAAAATTATGATTCAAACTGTCCTTTATCATAATAATGATCATCACATGCTGTGGTATGACAGGAATGAGTTTATGGTGGCTGACGAAGTATCTCCTATTCCAAGAGACTTGTGGCACTGGGGAATCATCAATCGCAACGGAAGGCTTAAGAAACAACCGGAGCATATCGTTAAGCTAAATCTAATGTATCAAGGTGAGGCAACAGTTACTGCTGCAGGTATTCAGTTCAAGGGTATGCATTATAGTTGTGAATTGGCTATGCGTGAACAATGGTTTGTAAAGGCAAGAGCAGGCAAGACTTGGCGGGTAAAGGTCTGCTACGATCCTCGATCAACGAATGAAATCTATTTATGGTTAGACGAAGGGCACCTTTTCGAGACTTGTATTCTACTAGAACGTGAAGAGCGATACCTCAATAAGAGAATTGAGGAAGTCGAAGATTTGCTCGAGATTGAGCGGTACCAAGGACGACATCAGGAAGTTAACAACATGCTATCCAAAATTGAGCTCGATGCACAAACAAAGGCTATCGTTGATGAGGCAACTAAGAAAACGGATGCAGCCATTCAGCAAAGCGAGGAAAGTAACAGTAAGCGTGTTAAAGGCACCAGACAGCGGCGTTCTAACGAGAAAGCGTCTAATCGTGAACAAGAAGCATTCCAGTTGTCTGAAAAAGTCTCGACACCAAGCAATCCAACAAACAACGTAGTTCCTTTGAAACGCGACGACAAGGCAGAGACCAAACAAGCCTATGTTCCTCCAGCGGACAAGTTATCTAAAATAAAAGCTTATTTGCTTGAAGATGGTGATGATGAATGAGCGAATTTGATGTCCCGTTATTCCATTTCAGCCGCGGCGAGTTTGTAGAAGCCGATTACCAAGATCCGCTTCTTGAAGATTATCGAAATAACCCACTGCTCGAAGCTCTCCCACCGATTTGGGATGATAAGACGGTTGTGAACAAACTGGCGTCCAAGCCAATCTTCAATGCCTCGGAGCGTGACCTTCCCGTTCATCTCCGATTGCACTGTGTTCAACGTATATCACGCGACTTCTTTCGACCGTTATCCAGACATTTGGAGCTTCAGCAGAGCATTTCAAGGCTTATTCGTGACGGTTATGTAGGTCGTAACCCTCTGACTCCAAATTACGCTTTCAGAGCTCGCAAGGACGCCTATGAGCTCATTATGCAGGGCAATACAAGCGGTTACCCAGTGAATACTCCAACCTCTGCTGGATTTGCCTTAGTTGGCATATCTGGGATTGGTAAGTCCAGCAGTTTGTTGCGAATCCTGCAAATGTATCCGCAAGTCATTCTGCACCGCAAATATAGAGGGCAGGATATGCCTGCTCCTTTTCAAATTGTTTGGTTGAAGATGGATTGCCCTCATGATGGATCCATAAGAGGGCTATGTCTAAACTTATTGTTAGCAGTAGACAGCCTCGTTGGAACAAAATATTACAAGAAAAATGTAACCAAGAACCCGGATGAGTTACTTCCTCTGATGGCACAAGCTGCGGCAGTCCACTGCCTCGGGGTTCTTGTCATTGATGAAATTCAGAATCTTCAAGAAGCCAAGGATGACCGCGCTGCTCAAATGCTTAATTTCTTTGTTCAATTAGTTAATACCATTGGGCTGCCGGTTATTCTTGTCGGAACCTACAAAGCTCTTCCTGCATTGAACGGCGAGTTTCGTAATGCTAGACGGAATAGTGGTCAAGGAGATGCCACATGGCATCACTTCAAGAAAGATGAGGAATGGACCTGGTTGCTTCAGGGGTTGTGGAAGTACCAGTGGACGGACAAGAAAGTCGAGTTGGATCAAGAGTTCATTGATGTCATGTATGAAGAGTCACAAGGCATATCGGATATTGCCATTAAGCTATTCATGCTAACGCAATGGAGAGCTTTGGATAAAGAACTCGAATCGGTTACGCCGGGGCTAATTCGCTCCGTGGCAAAGGATCGACTCACCTTGATTAGGCCAGCTTTAGAGGCTCTACGCTCAGGTAAGAAAGCTCAGATCCAGAAATTCGCTGATATTTATGACAGTGTTTCCATCGACGATTATTTGGATCGCATTGAAGCTGAACAAAGGCAAGCAGAACGATTAGAAGTGATTCGAACAGAACTTGGCTATTACGTCACTGAACAGACGATAAACGAAGTCAGTGCATGGCTAATCGAGGCTGGTGTGACACAAGTAATAGCTTCTCAAGCTGCGGAAGAGGTAACGAAAATTCATCTTCATGAATTGGATGAAATCGATCTTCATAAAGAGGCACTTAAAGTGGCATTGCAGAAGCAAAGTGCTTTGGTGAATAACTCATCGCAGCAGCGTAGTAAGACGAAACCAAAGGTAATACCGTCGAATCCAAGCGACTTGCGGCTCATTGTATCACAAGGCCGAAAGAAGAAAATGTCTGCTTACGATTCGTTGAAGGCTGCGGATTATATTAAAAATCCAATGGAGTTTCTCGGATAGGTGATGAAAGTTGAGTGAATGGTGTGCACTTCCAATCCCATACCCTGACGAACTCTTGTACAGTGTGATCGCCAGGTATCACATTAGATCAAATAATACGAGTCCCAAATGGACACTTAGGGAAGTTTTCGGTACTGACAATGTCATTCCTACGATCGATCTTCCAAGCCATCTGGATGCATTGTCAAGAAGAAACGTAGTTCAGATCATGGCTGATGAATGGATTATGAAGCACACCTTTTATTCTTACTATGCCCCTTTCTTACCGGACTCCCGAGCTACGCGCGTTAAGGCACTTATGAGAAGCATGGATGGATCGGGCGTTCATGCTTTAGTAGGCATAACAGCAAGCACGATTGATCGGACGGATCGATTGTGGTTTTGCCCTTCCTGTTACGAACAAGACATTCAACGTTATGGTGAGCCCTACTGGCATCGAGTTCATCAATTACCAGGTGTATATCTCTGTCCTCATCACCGGAGAGTTCTACATAAGCTAACGAGTCCAGTGTCGGATAGACATAGTTTAAATGTTTTGCCGATATCTAGACATATGTTTCGTTCGATTGCTGTCATTGAAGATTTACCTGATAAACTAATTGATCGTCTGTCAGATATTGCTGAAGACATTCATTTACTCGTTCAGCAGGACAATCTGCCGGCATTATATGACTTAAGACAGGCTATCCTGCCACGATTAGCAGAGAAGGGATATGTTACTGTATCATCTCGTATCCGCCAACAGAAGCTTTGCGAGCAGCTTGTGCTTTTCTATAGTCGAGAGTTGTTAGATCTAATAGATAGTGACCCAACAGAAAGCAGATATTCGTGGTTAGAGCAATCAACGAGAACAGCGCGGCGAGCTATTCATCCTTTACGTCAGTTGCTTCTTATCCGCTTTTTATATGGATCATTTCGTGAATTTCTTGATCGCACTAACGGTGCAAACGCTCCATTTGGCAATGCCCCTTGGCCCTGTCTAAATAAGGCGGCTGACCATTATAAGAAATTAGTTGTTACGCATTGTGATATCACCCGTTGCTCAGATACAGGGCGACCTGTTGGTACCTTTGCATGTTCATGCGGATTCTCCTATTCTCGTTGTGGTCCTGATAAATCTGAAGCTGACAAGTACTACCGAGGAAGAATCAAGACTTTCGGCCCGATATGGTCAGATAAGCTAAAGCAGTGCATGCAAGATGGGATGTCCTATCGCTCTGCTGCTGAGAGGCTAGGGGTGGATACGAATACTGTCATCAAGTATGCCAACGGAAAATTGCCTGAAAGAAATGGTCCACTTAAACCAAAGAAATCTAATAAAGCTAGAACTACTTCTCCTTCGATTAGCTCAAGTGATGTTCCATTCATGCGCGTTAACTGGGAAAAACGTGATCTGGAGCTAAGCTGGGGAGTTGAACAGACATGTAAAGCCATCTTGGCTGATATCAACTCCAAGCCTGTTCGAATTACGATTGCTTTGATTGGCAAGCGAATTGGGAAGCTAAGTTGGTTGGAAAAGAATCAACATAAGCTTCCCGTAACGATGAGTATTTTAACGGTCTATATAGAATCCGTATCACAATTTCAGATGCGCAGAGTACGCTGGGCTGCGGAACGTTTGTCAGGAGAGTGGCCGATTAAACGATGGAAGCTGGAGAAGCTTGCAGGACTAAGACCGGACTATTCTCAGGAAGTATCAGGTGAAATTGATCGATGCATCGGTCAAAGCCGATTATTGCAACCATTCACATCATCAGAGGAGAAATCTTCATGGCAACACTGACGTTGAAATCCTGGCCTTTTCCAGAGAATCACGAGGCGGAATTAGTCTGGTTCGGATCGCCGTTTATGGATTATAAGGGGAACTGGAGAATTCGTGTAGCATTTAGAACTTCAGCCGAAGGGATAAAGGTAGTATCCTACCCCTGGGGAACGATTCCTTATTTGCGTATTGGTCAAATCTATTCAAACGGGACTTATGACCAGATTACACCCATGAGCGGATCGGCATTCCAATTTACCATAGATGCCTTCAACCACGGCACTGTGACCAACGGTTTTAAGCTGCCTAAACGTTTGATTGATTTTGGTAAAATTCCAGAGCTCGGGTTACAGAATATCATTCAGTACCAAACGAATGGTCTCACATATTGTATACCGGTAATTGAATTAATCAGAGCCATGCTCATTAACTCGAGGTACTTAGCCTACTATTTGCTCCAACCCCATGGCTTGGACTTGTTAATCGATAATAGCTATTCATTGGGGAAAACATTACATTTAGACTTGAGCAATCGAGTTCCAGCCAAATTGGCTACAGACAGTAATGTTCGCCATCTATCATGGATCTACTCAGACCCGATGATACGTTCCTTGTGGGACTCCGTCTATCAAAATATGTTCATTCAGGCTGTTAAAAGTTCACCCTATAATCCATCCTCTTCCTTGAAAAAAGGTGTTCCTTTAAACATTGATCTTCCGTCTTTGGGCTCTATTGAAATGCATACTCGCGGGGTGCAATTTATCGATTACGTGTTGGTCAAAGAGATTATTGCCATAGGCGGATTTCAGCACCCATCAAATGAGATTCTCTTTTGGCATCCCTCAAAGAAACGTCGCGAATGGAGTTCGGGTGACAAGACGATTCGTATGATTCCTGGCTCTAAAAACACTGATTATGTGCTAAACGATCAAAGCGACAACGCCAAAGAGGATTCAAATCAAGATATACTGGAAACCTCCCCTACAATAATGCGTTTCGCCAATTATCCTGTAGTGGAGACTCGTCGATCAAGTGTAAGACATTCGAATACAGGAAATGAAGTCTTCGTTTCGACTGGACGCGGGGGAAAACACGCAGCTGCTTCTGAAGAAGTCAGTACTCATGATTCCATGGTTGGCGGAGATACCCCTCCTATCGACTTTCAGACACTTGAAACGATTCCGGCCTCTGAAGCAATTGGCTTAGAGCTATTTTTTCAGATGATTGAAATGTTAAAGAAGAAGTTAACTGTAAACGTGAGAATGTCAGTAGTAAGAGTGCCGCCCGGCAGGCGTTTCTCTGTATGCATGAATGGCTCTCGTCGGACATGTGCCATTATACAAGTAACTAATGGAGCCTCAACATCCTATATTGTCGAAGTTGCAAGACCGGTTGACTGGTCTATCTCGACACTTATTCTCCGTCCGATGAATCAATTATCCTTTAGGATAATTGAGCGAAACATTAAGCAGCTTCTTGATGGATTGGTTCTAAAGAGTGGTCATTGGGATCAGTCAGTTCTTAACCAATGCGATACCATGAATATTGAAAAACTAAAGCATTATCAGAGTGATACGATTCGCGAATGGGCCTCTAGACTTGCAAGTAAGTTAATGACGTAAAGAATCGAATTGGTTCTATCTCAGCAATGAATTACCGAGAGTGCTTCTAGGCTGACGTCATTATAGTGCTCTATATTCTCACGTTTACGCTGATGCCGGGACTTTAGCATGTTAGAGTCTCATGTGAATTTATATTTTAAGTAAACTACCCATCACTCCGCAGAAATAAGAATATAACTGAGCCGACGAATTTCGGGTATCAATTTCCTGATATTCGCTCGGCTTTTTCTTATTTTGGTATGCCTTTAAGATAGGAGAACGGGTGTACGACGACTATATAGGTAATGTAACAATCCGTCGCGACTTGATGACGATGCGCATATGAGAAAAAGACCTCAGGAACTCGACTTTAGATTCTTTTTCTGGAGCTGCTCACTAAACAATTGGAAAGTCTTGGGCATGCCGAGTAAGTTATAGCTGTATAAGTGGCATTAAAGTCTGTATCAAATACGAAAAACCTCTTTTTCTGGGGAGTCATTCCATTAAAATTTTAACCGATTTATAATTTGATATTGAAATATCAAATGTCATTATGGTAATATTCGTATAGGGTGTTTTTGGTAATTAAGGAGGACTTCAAATGGGCAAGAGTATTCGCGAGGTACAGCAAGTGTTTGAACTTACTTTTCCTGATAAGCAGACAATTCCTTTTGCCGAGGCGAAGGCTCTTCTGCAATCCTTATCAAATGAGCAACTCGAGAATGATGACGTCGAGATGTTTCTTGAGATTATGGGTTTCCAGAATATCCTGTATACTAACCAGTCCAAGCAAGCAAACGAAGAACCGAGCATTGATGACATTTTAAATATGGAATGGAAGCCAGTCTCAGATCCGAAAATAATGGAACACTCTTCCAGTCAGAGTATTTATTCGAGAAATGCTATCCTACTGAAAGGGTACCATGAGACTCATAACGACCTAGAGTTCGAACAGCTGGTTGTCGATAACATGAAGCTTGTTCACAAGTTAGCTTCGAGGTATTTAAGATATTCCAATCATCAACATTCCTATGATGACCTAGTATCAGAAGGTACGATAGGGCTAATGGACGCAATTAGAAAATTTGATGTGAAAAAGGATGTTCAATTCTCGACTTACGCTGTTTGGTGGATACGGCAACGTATAATACGGGCTATCGTCGATACGGGGACAATGATTCGAGTGCCGGTACATATGTTTGAACTCATTCAGAAGATCCGGCGGGAAGAACAAGCTTATGAAGTGGAGAATAACATCCCTGACCAACAGGCGATTATTATGAAACTTGGCATTTCTGCAGACCAATACGAACGAGCCAAGATCGTTGAGCATCAGGTGCTAGGGATGACGTCCACCGAACAGAATATTTCGGAGGATGGTCAAGAGTCGGAACTAAGTCAATTTATAAGTCTGGAGACGCATCGGTTATTGGGCGAGTACAGTAAAATTTATTTTGATCCTGCACTTTTGGCAGAGCAGCACGACTTAAGGAAGCTGCTTCATGAATTGATAAGCACTCATCTCAAACCACGGGAACAAGGGGTTATCCTGGAACGGTTCGGTTTTGGTGATTGCAAACCGAAAACTCTCGAGAAAGTAGGGGAAAAGTTCGGAGTAACGCGAGAGAGAATCAGACAGATAGAAGCCAAGGCATTGAAGAAATTAGCGAATAAAATGAGAAAAAGGGCAAACCGCGAGGACTACTACTGGCCAGAACCAATGGGAGGTTGACAGGATGAACAATTATAAAAGAATCGAACAAGATCTCTTGCGAATGATGCAGGATTCGAACCAAAAGGCGCTTTTTGTATTCAAAGGGTTTCCAGCTTCATTTTTCGAAACGATGCCTTTGCGCAAGCTGATTCCGTATTCGGTTACAATGGCAATTCATGAGCTCGATCAAGCCAAAGCATCGATTCTGCCAGAGATGTTCCAATCGCTCCACCAAATCGATCAGGCTGCTTGGTGCACCTATGAGGAATATCAAGTCATTGGAACAGAAGTACTGTCCCTTTACTTCAACATTATGATCTATGAAAACAATGTATATCACCGCACCTATCCTTGTTTATATAGTATACATGCCGCGGAGAGGTTGTTTATCACTTATTTCGAGGATGAGAATTCCACCGAAGAGCCTGAGCAGGATCCGGACTTTGAAATCTTTCAGAAATATTATGGAACGTTAAAGAAAATCGATAATAACTGGTTTATTGTATATGCTGATTCCGAGCCGGCGAGTGATTACTATCCAATTCCCGACCTCGAGCTTCCAGAACACAAGTTGGCAAATGACGACACAGCAGAACTTGAGCTTGTAGAAGAAGAAGATGTACTGGTTGGACTAATAGCCCGACTGTTATCGAATACAGCAATGGAGCAACAAGAAGTTCGGATCTCTTACACGGGGGATCTAAGTGTATCAATTCATCGTTATCGCGAGCGAATTCAGCTTCTGCAAAGCCTACTTCCTCATATTTCGTTCGTATTGGCTACTAAGACGACATCACTTGTACCTCAGCTATATGAGACAGAATATTTGCGCGTACTCGAGAAGTACTGGAATTATACGAGTTTCCGTGACTTGCGAATGTACAAAGATATTCATGATCCTGAATTTAAGAAGGAAACGGTCTTTATTCCTCAAAGTCAGGTCATTGACAGCATCGTGCAGCAGGCCACATTAGCGCAGCAGGGAGAGAGCTATCGCGACATCTTCGTGACCTCCCCGACCGGTGCGGGCAAATCGGTTATGTTTCAAGTACCCGCTATTTACCTTGCTGAAAAATATGGACTAATGACCATCGTTATCTCTCCGTTAATCGGTTTGATGACGGATCAGGTACAAGGTCTGATGGATCGCAATGTGCACATGTCCGCAACAATTAATTCGGAAATTACGCCGGTTGAGAAGATGGGCATCATTGAACGGATTCGGACAAAAGAAATTTCCATTCTCTATATTTCGCCAGAGACGCTACTTAGTCGCTCCGATATTGCGCAATTAATCGGAGACCGAGAGGTAGGTCTGTTCGTGATCGACGAGGCACATATAGTCACAACATGGGGGAAAGCATTTCGCTCGGATTACTGGTATTTGGGTAGTTACCTCCAGCGCCTACGCAAGAAGGAAATGCAGTTCCCCATTGCTACCTTTACTGCAACTGCAATTTATGGTGGAGTAGAGGATATGTACGCGGAAACAAGAGATAGCCTGAATCTCATTAATCCCATTAGCTATTTTGGATATGTGAAGCGGGATGATCTGGAGGTTCGCATTAAGAAAACCAGTCAATCTAAGGAGAGGTTTAAGGAATATCTGGAGGATAAATTTAAGGTACTTGTATTCAGGTTAGAACAGTACCTGGCCAAAGGTGAAAAAACGCTTGTCTATTTCCCTACAGTCGGATTAATTAATCAGTTTCATGAATTTACGAAGATCTATGCGAGCGAGCGATTGCGTCAGCATCTAACGTCATATTATGGTCCTCTCTCCAAAGATCTCAAAAACGGAAACTATAAACGGTTCAAGGAAGGTGAATCGTTAGTCATGCTTGCAACCAAAGCGTTCGGAATGGGTATCGATCTGCCTGATATTATGAATGTGTATCACTTCGCTCCGACAGGTAATGTGTGTGACTATGTTCAGGAGATCGGACGTGCTGCAAGGGCATTGGAGCGGGGTTACGCATATTTTGATTTCTTGCCCAAGGACTTCGTTCATGTTAATCGACTGCATGGAATTTCCACAATTCGTAAACAGCAACTAGTTCAAGTGATGGCAAAGATTGTTCAACTCATTAATGAAAATAGGCACAGCAGCAATGTGCGTCATCTTCTTGTCAATGCGGAGGAATTCCGATATATCTTCCAGCAAGGCGCTGAGGCAAGTGATGAAGTTGATAACAAGCTGAAGACAGCTTTATTAATTATCGAGAAGGATTTTAAAGCCAAAATGGGGTACTCGCCTATCATCGCCCGTCCGAGAAGCGTATTTGCTAAAGAGTACTTTATGATACAGAAAGATCAAGAGCAGCAAATTCTGGAGCGATACGGTAGATACTTTAAAAAGGTTGCAGAAGGACATAAGACGGCGTATGGCAATATCTACACCTGTGATATGAAGAACATGTGGGAATCACGGTTTCAGAGCCTATCCTTCCCTCAATTCAAATATAAATTTCATTCGAAAGATGAGGATCTGGGACTGCCTTTTTTAGTTCATCTTCTGCCCGTATTACAGCTGGAACTTGCGCTTAAATCATTACACCGTGATCAGTTCACGAATGAGCTGAATCATCAATTAGAGCAAATCGCGGATATATTCGGTACATACGCCAAGGAACGAAGCTACTTCTCCATATCAGAATTTGCGGCGGAGCTGAAGAAGAGAATAAAGGGCGATAAATATTTTTGTGAGAATCTGTCCTCAATTCTGATTCATAGTGCGGATCATTATGATCGGATTATGCAGAAACATTCCAACTTCTATCAGAGATTTATTAAGTATAGCGAATCGAAGGAGAAATACTCACTCCAGAACAGTGGGTATGCGGGATTTCTAGATTGGATCAAAATCGAGTGGAGACAAATCCTCAACCAAGGGCAGCAAATCAATACCGAACCAAATCACGTTACACTGTTCTTGCCGAAGGTAAACCCCGAGAAAGTAGAGAAAACATTTATTCTTCTTGGTATACTAGAAGCTCTGGGCAATTTGATCTATCGCGTGAACGGGGGAGATAATCCCGAAATATTCCTTCGTATCAACTCCCGTATGCAAATCGAACGCAGCATACAAAACCCAGCGAGATATACAAACTATATTTTGGAGAATGTAAAAGAAAGGCATTATCTATCGGTGGCGATGTTAACCCACTTGTTCGAGAATGAAGTGGATAACGATCGATTCTGGGAATACATTGAAAATTATTTTTTAGGACATATTCCGGATGAGGTTTTGGCCAAAATCGGAAATTTCAGGTCCTAAACTTTTCTTTGATGGAATATGCCATGCAAGAAAGAAGGTGATTGAGTGATTGAATCGTTTTGGAATTTATGCTTGCTTCATGAGATTTATTCAAGGGATCAGCTTTTGCGGGAGGCGATTCGAGTGAATCGCACCCGCCAGTCGATTGAGCGGCATAAAACTATCGAATGGGAACAGGAGGCGGGCGCAGAAGAGCTATTCCAATGGATGAAAGAGCAAGTCGGTGAACGGGAGCTGGGACATTTTCCTGGGGATCGGGATCTATTCTGCCGACTGTACCATGCAGGCAAAGAACTGGACCTGCTGGAGTATGCATTACGCACGCTGCAGCAGGATCGAATAACCGGGACGCTTATGGCGCATCCCGGAATCATGGAACGCTTTATTGATATGTGCGACCAAAGCCAGTTTAGCTCCATTCTCATAACAGAGACGGAGAAGTTTCTACAAGGTCTATACGAGACGAAATGCTACATGCGTGATCTTCACGTCACGTTGATGTCGGAAAACTATATGATCTGTCGTTTACTTAAAATATACTTTGAACTGAATCCTCGGATTACCGTAATTCAAGGGAGCATCTACCAGCCGTTGCAAATGGAAGAGAGATTCGACGCGATTCTGTCCATTCCAAACTTTGGTCTAAAGCTTCAAGATGAAGATGAAATCTCGATTCGAGAATCGGAGGGAGCAGCCGTCAGTTTTCTGTTACCTTTACTGCAGGAGAGAGGCAGGCTAAGCGTGACTTTCCCGCCACGCATGATGTTCCAAGGAGGAGCAATCGCAGGCTGGAGACATGAGATGAACATGGAAGCACCAGTGCAATCGATTTATACGCTTCCGGATGGTTTGTTCAGGCCTTATACCTCGGTAAGGACGTATCAGGTGGAATTCGGTAAGGAAAGTCTACCAGAGGTGCGGATAGGTAGATTGATCATAAGGAAGCAAACTCTGGAGATTGATCGGGAAGTGACGATTCATCCAGATCAGTTCCAGCTATGGGACAATTGGAGGATCGATCTGCTGCTCGACGAAGAGCAGGAAAAGCTGCGCTCTTTCCAGCAGGCTTCCATGCCGAAGGAGAGGCTTCGCAACATGGCGGATATATTCCGCGGGAAGGCGATCTCGAAGCAAGAATTGAAGAAAGGCAAGATTAGAGTGTTGAATATTTCTAATTTGGAGGATGGCGAGGTTAAGTTAGAAGGGCTGGAGACTATCGACGAAGAAAAGCGTAAGGTGAAGCGTTATGAATTGCTTCCCGGTGATCTGGTCATGACATGCAGAGGAACCGTGATTAAACTCGCCATCTTCCCAGGCAGTGAAGAAATGGTGATTGCCTCCGCCAACATTATCGTAATTCGGTTCAAGTCGAGTTTATTTGCTCAATTTGTAAAGGTTTTTTTAGAGAGTCCGACAGGGATGGCGTTTATTCAAAGCTTCCAGCGGGGAACAACGGTCATGAACTTGAATCCTTCAGATGTTGGAGAAATCGAAATTCCTACACTGCCAGAAGAGAAGCAGCATCAGTTGGTTACCCATTATTTGGACGAGAAGAAGCGATACAAAGCTGTTATTCTGGAAGCCCACGCAAGATGGGAACAAGCGAAACAAGAAGTATATCAAAGAATATTTTAAGAGGAGCTTGCTAATGGCAACAGCGAACTTAGGTTTTGAAGAAAAATTATGGAGCATGGCCGACAAGCTGCGCGGCAGCATGGATGCTGCGGAATATAAGCACGTCGTGTTAGGCCTGCTATTCCTTAAATATGTATCGGATGCATTTGAAGAGAAATACGAAGCGCTGAAGAATGAGCCCTATGCGGATCCCGAAGACCGGGATGAATATGTCGCCGCGAACATCTTCTGGGTGCCGAAGGATGCTCGTTGGAGCCACATTAAGAACAATGCCAAGAAACCGGAGATTGGCCAAATCATTGATCAAGCGATGATCGACATCGAGAAGGAGAACGTATCGCTGAAAGGAGTTTTGCCGAAGGATTATGCCAGACCAGCTTTGGATAAAACGCGCCTTGGCGAAGTCATTGACTTGTTCTCGTTCAAGGTTGGCGATGAAGATAGCCGCTCCAAGGATGTACTTGGCCGAGTGTACGAATACTTCCTAAGCAAATTCGCTAGTGCTGAGGGTAAGAACGGCGGCGAATTCTACACGCCGAACAGCGTTGTCCGCTTACTCGTTGAGATGATCGAGCCATTTAAGGGCCGGGTCTATGACCCGTGCTGCGGCTCTGGCGGCATGTTCGTTCAGAGTGAGAAGTTCGTCGAAGAACATCAAGGCAAGCTCGGAGATATCGCAGTATATGGCCAAGAATCGAACCCCACTACGTGGAAGCTTTGCAAAATGAACTTGGCGATCCGCGGAATTGATAGCAACTTGGGCGAACATCATGCAGATACGTTCCATAACGATTTGCATAAGAACCTAAAGGCCGATTATATACTGGCCAATCCTCCATTTAACATTAGCGATTGGGGCGGCGATCGGTTAATGGAAGATGCCCGTTGGTCTTATGGTATACCGCCAGCAGGCAATGCCAACTATGCTTGGATTCAGCACATGGTGAACAAGCTGGCTCCAAGTGGTGTAGCCGGCTTCGTTTTGGCGAATGGTTCGATGTCTACGAGTACAACGGCTGAATTGGACATTCGGAGCAAGTTGGTCAATGCGGATTTGGTGGATTGCATTGTAACGCTTCCGGGGCAGTTATTCTATTCGACGCAAATTCCTGTCTGCCTCTGGTTCATGGCGAAGAACAAGGCTCCAAGAGGGCTCCGAGACCGCCGTGAAGAAATATTATTCATCGATGCCCGCAAAAGGGGCCAAATGGTCGATCGTACGCATCGTGAGCTGACTTCGGAAGATATCAAGAAGATTGCCGATACGTACCATGCTTGGCGAGGGCAAGCTGAAGTTGGAGCATATGAGGATGTTAAGGGCTTCTGCAAAGCTGCGAAACTTGCGGAAGTACAAGAGCATGAATATATATTGACGCCTGGACGATATGTTGGCATTGAAGATGTCGAAGAGGACAGCGAACCTTTCGAGGATAAGATGGCACGACTAACATCAGAACTGGCGGAGCAATTTGCTAAATCACACCACCTAGAAGAAGAGATTCGCAAGCGGCTTGGAGGGATTGGGTTTGAGTTTTAATTCCGAGTGGCAGACATTTAAATTAGAAGAAGTTCTCGAAACATTAATTGATTATAGAGGGAAAACTCCTAAGAAAACTGACGCCGGTATTCCTCTAATTACTGCAAAAATAGTTAAAAATGGAACGATATTTTCTCCAAATGAATTTATTGATGAAAAAGATTATGATTCATGGATGGTTAGAGGTCTACCAAAGGTAGGCGATGTAGTGTTAACTACAGAAGCGCCTCTAGGGGAAGTAGCACAATTAACTAATAGTAATGTCGCCTTGGCTCAGAGAATTGTTACCTTACTGTCATCAGCCACTTTAATTGTCGGTGAATTCGGAACCGCCAATGACGGTGGCTTTTTTCATTCGCCACCGACAAGCATTTGGCGATTAGATTT
>NZ_JAKGAP010000007.1 GCF_021532375.1 Paenibacillus alkaliterrae | reverse complement strand
GCCATGCGACTTCACTCCTTTACACGTCCATTACTATTTATCTAATAAATTCGAGGCGTGCGGGACAAAATCCTGTTTCGTCGGACAGACTCCTAGAATAAACTTTTCTATAAAAACTTTCGTTACTCTCCCCAGGCGGTCAATTCCATTTCAAAATCATTGTTGAACTCGGGACTTACCGGAATAACGCGGACGTTGGCATTCGAATGTAATAATGCGTCATGCTTATCGCACAAAGAGCCTTCGTACCGATACAAGTTGTTTTCAAGCTTCTCGGCTAACTTAAGCTTTACTTTCCAGATACCATCCTTCCCGTCGGAACCGACCACTTCCAGACGGATATCCTTTTCCCAAATCGGACCTAAATGGACATGGACCTGAAAGAACGTCTCGGTAAAACCGATCCTCGTGCCCTGTGTTGAAAAAGTATTCTTTTTCTTTACGCTTACCTTATTCCAATGCTCTCGGATAAATCTCTTGTACGCGCTTACCCTTTTGGCGATCTCAAAGTCATTTGCGACAAAACGTTTGCCGCGGGATGCAGTCGGCACATAAATCCGATTCCAGTAGTCGCTGACCATCCGGTGGGTATTAAAACGGGGAGCAAGAGTGCAAATGGACTCTTTCATCTTATTGACCCACCCAACCGGAACCGCCTGCTCGTTATGTTTATAATATAAGGGAACGATTTCCTCTTCAAAAAGACGGTACAAGGTGTCGCTGTCTACCCGGGCTTGGTGCTCCATGCTTCCCTTCATGGCTCCTTCAATAGCCCATCCGTTCCGTCCGTTATATCCCTCGTTCCACCATCCGTCGAGCACACTGCAGTTAAGCACGCCGTTCAACGCTGCCTTTTGTCCACTTGTACCGCTTGCCTCCATCGGCTTGACAGGTGTGTTGAGCCAAACATCAACGCCTTGAACCAGCCATTTCGCGTTGTTCATATCATAATTTTCCATGACCAATATGCGTTTCTTAAAGCGTTCCATCTTGGAGATTTCTACGATTTTGCGGATCAATTCCTGTCCGGGTCCATCGGCAGGATGCGCTTTTCCTGCAAATACAAAACAGACGGGATGCTGCGGATCATTCACAATTTTGTCTAAACGGTCTAAGTCCTGAAAAATTAACAAAGCTCTTTTGTATGTGGCAAATCGCCTGGCAAACCCAATCATTAATGTTCCTTCCGGTGACTTCAGTTTCGAGAAACCCAGTTTCTGAATCATTCCGGATTTTACCCGCTGGTGATGCTCCCACAATTGTTCAACCGGAATTTCCCGGACAGGCACCCATACGGCCGGATCTGCGGATCGGATTTCCCAATCTTGTGGAAGGTACCGGTCCAACAGCTCCTTCAAACCGGAGGATAACCAGGTTCCGATATGAACCCCGTTCGTAATCGATTCTACAGGGATATCCTGCTCCGGAATATAGGGCATCCATTGATGGAATAAACCTTTCGTTACTTTTTCATGAAGCTTGCTTACGCCGTTTACCCTCGATGACGTATTCATGGCAAGGCGGGTCATATTGAATTCCTCCCCCAACCTGCCGAGCCCCAAAATCGTGTCCCTATCCGTTCCCAGCTGCCAATAAAAGTCTCCAAAATAATGGTCCATCATTTGCATGCTGAATTTATCATGCCCTGCAGGTACTGGTGTATGGGTCGTAAAAACTGTGCTTGACTTTACCACTTCCAATGAGGTACCGAAGTCTATGCCTTCAGCCGAATAGCTGCGTATCCTTTCAAACGTCAAGAAAGCAGAATGTCCTTCATTCATATGCCAAACATCCGGCTCCATACCAAGCGCATGCAATAGCCGCACGCCGCCGATGCCAAGAATAATCTCCTGGCTAATCCGCATATCCGGGTCGCTTGGATACAGATTGTCAGTCAACCGCCGATCATGCTCATCATTTTCATCCACATCCGAATTCAACAGATAGACGGGAACCTGCCCCACATGCAGGCACCAGGCTTTTAGGTAAACGCTGCGGTTTATCATCGGTACCTTAATGGTTAGCGGGCGCCCCTCCCGGTCCAGCACCTGTACCAAGGGAAGCTTGGCGGTATCTATCTCAGGGTATATATGTTCCTGTACGCCATCCTCCCGAATACGCTGCTTGAAATAACCTTTTTGGTAAAAAATGCCGACTCCGATTAGCGGAAGGCCTAATTCGTTTGCAGCCTTAATGTGGTCGCCTGCCAATATACCAAGCCCGCCCGAGTAAATCGGTAAAGATCCATCAATCCCGAACTCCGCTGAAAAGTACGCTACTCTGGTTGACATCAAACTCACCTCTAATTCACTCTGGATGTCTTTCTTAACCTTCAAAGATGCAACTGCTCCGTTCACATCTCTAAAGCATATGTCAGCACGCTCCATATGTGCCTAGAAAATCTGGAACGAAACGCAAAAAAAGCACCCTTCGGGATGCTTTTCATAAAAATTGAATAAATGGCAACGAGCGCGGAAGCTTAATGCGGTTCCGTTATTCGGAACGATCTCCGACTGCATCAGGCCCGAAAACGGGAACGACCTTAAAAACCATCGTAAACGTCGTTTCCTCCGCACTCGAAGTAAATGTTATATCGCCTTGATTCCGGTTCATAATCTGCTTACTTATAGCCAAACCAAGTCCGGTGCCTTCCTTTTTACTTGTTACGAACGGTGTGAAGAGCGAATCCTTCAACATTGCGGGAATTTCCGGTCCATTATTCGTAACGGTAATCAGATAAATATCTCCTTCCTGCTTACTTGTTACTTTTATCTTCTTATCCCCCTCAACCTGGTAAAGCGCGTCAATACTGTTAATCAGTATGTTTGACAACACCTGCTGAATTGCGATTTTTTGGATATGAAGCGAATAATTCTGAATGTCATCGCAGGTCAGCTCAATGTTCTCGTCAATTATCCGTGGATGAATTAATGAAATAACCGTTTCAATTATGGTGCTAGAGGATACATCAACAAATGATTCTTCAATCACATCTTTTTTCGAGAAGCTTAAAAAACCGGTAATGTGCATTTGAATATTTTGAAATTCAATTTCAATAATGTCCAAATACGTATCTAAATGATCAAACGAACGGTTGGCCATTTGTTTGCGAATCATTTTTATAAAACCAAGAACGGCGGTCAGCGGATTTCTAATCTCATGCGCCATGCTGGCCGCCATTTTTCCGATAATGGTCATGCGCGCTTCATGCAGTTCGGAAATGGTGCTTTCCTTATCTGCAAGCAAATCGTTTGTACACTCGTTATAGTAATCAAAGATGTACCGTTCAAATTGATCCAATCGGAGATGGATTTTTCGAACAACGTCCATGGGGATGAGCTGACCGTTCAATTTTTCTTCGATAAACTGCATAACAGCATTTCGCCACAAATGATTGCTGTGCAATAAATGACTGCTCGAAATGTTGTGATCGAACAATCCTTTATAGTATTGCGGAACGCTCTTCACATGCGTATGCTGCTCAAAGGGAATATCAACATCCAGCATAAAATCGAAATAACTAAAAGCTTCTCTCATAAAGCTCGTTCGTTCATACATTTCCAGATCATTTTCTTGAAAATCATCCAGCCATTTTTGTAAGATCAGGTCTCTATTATTCCGAAGCGTCTTGAGGAATTGAGATTCATCCATTTATTTAGACTCCTTGATGGTATGGTGTATTATTTAAGAAATCCGTTTACAAAAGAGACCTTTTATTATAAAATTCTTTATAACGAACCGTTTTGTTCTTGATCAATGTTTTGACGGGAGGTATTGAAGTCATGTCCAAGTATAGAAAAATAGTGTGCCTTACTTTATTACTCAGCGTATGTCTGTTCCCGGCTTCCGCATTTGCTTCATCTAACCAGTTATCATCAGATGACAAAAAAGACTTCTTCTCAAATATTTTATCATTTTTCACGTCATCGATATACAGCTACAGCCATTCGGAATCAGACGATAAGCATAAGGACGATGATGACTGGGATTCTACAGGCTGGTTCGATTGGTTCGACAAGAAAAAGAGCTGGTGGGATACCATTCGCGATTGGGAATATTATAACAAAGATTCCTTCGCGATATGGAAGAAGTATTATTGCTACTAGCCTGTGTACCCATACGAAAAAAACCGTTGACCGTCCGGTCAGCGGTTTTTCTGCTAATGTTCAGTTTAGTAAAAGATTTTCTCATCTCGCTTTTCTTTCAATATTTCGACCGCTTCACGGAAACGTAACGAATGTATGATTTCCCGCTCCCTTAAAAATTTAAGACTGTCCTGCAAATCGACGTCATCCGTTATGTCTATCAACCACTGGTAAGTAGCCCTGGCCTTCTCCTCAGCTGCAATATCCTCGTATAAATCGGCGATTGGGTCGCCCTTTGCTTGAATATAAGCCGCCGTCCAAGGAACGCCGGCAGCATTTTGATAAAACAAAGCACTGTCATGGGCTACATAATGATCGCCTAAACCTACTTCTCTTAGCTGCTCAGGCGTCGCGTCCTTGGTCAGCTTGTATATCATTGTGGCGATCATTTCCAGATGCGCAAATTCCTCAGTCCCTATATCTGTCAGCAGCCCAATGACTTTATCCGGAATCGTATAGCGCTGATTCAAGTAACGCAGAGCAGCGGCGAGTTCTCCATCCGCCCCGCCGTATTGTTCCATCAGGTATTTCGCCATTCGTGGATCGCATTTGCTTACGCGAACGGGATATTGCAGTTTTTTTTCATAAACCCACATGCATCGAAACCTCCTCTAATCTTTCGCGTTAGCCTGCTCGACTTCTTAGACCTGCCACGGCCACGGAGCATCATTCCAACACCATGGCGTGCTCGAGTAGCTTTGACCGAAATTTTGAAGCGGGCCGTATTTGGACTCATAAAGCTGCGCGATTTTCTGTCTAAGCTGGGCGTAGTGATTATATTGCTGAATGGCATTCGCATCCATCGGGTGGGTGTCCAAATATAAATTAAGTTCCACTAAAACAAAATCAACGGATTGCAACTCGTGAAGAAGTTGATAAAATTCATTATCCAAGGCTTTGTTCATTATGCGTCACCTTCTTCTTGCCTTACGTACTTATGACCATATGGATATGGACTGTACAAGGCTGGCCATAGCGTGCCGTATTTCAGCGCTTCGTACGGCGTAAACTGCGGCAGGTTTGGCGGTTGAAAAGGAATGAACAGTTGCGGCGGTGTGCTGTAGCTTTTCACTCGGATGGGCGGACAAGGATCTAACGGACTGATGAAAGGCTTATAGTAACGCATCTGATCGTTCACGATCGCAGTCTCCTCTCGAAATGTTCTTCGCTCACATGTATATGAAGGCCAGCATGGCCAAAATGACAGAAAAACCGCTCTAAGCATATGCTTAGAGCGGTCTATTATAAATACGTTAACGAATGCGGTAACTGAGATCATTCCATCGAAGCTCGTTGCGAAGACCGCGTACCGTCGAGTTTTTGTCGATGACGATGGTCTCGATGCCAACCAAGTCAGCCCAATCCACAAGCTGTTCCGTTGTTACTACATAGGAGAATACGGTATGGTGAGCACCGCCTGCATAGATCCAGCCTTCAGCAGCGTCGCGCAGCGACGGCTGCGGCTTCCACAATACCCGGGCAACAGGCAGCTTCGGCATTTCATGCGTCGGCATTACAGCGTCTACCTCGTTTACAATAAGGCGGAAACGGTTGCCCAAATCGATGAGCGATGCATTAAGCGCTGTGCCGGAACGGCCATCGAATACGAAACGCGCCGGATCAGCTTTGCCGCCGATTCCTAGCGGATGCACTTCGATTTTCGGACGGTTATCTGCAATGGTCGGACATACCTCGAGCATATGGGAGCCCAGAACAAGTTCATTTCCTTCCTCCAGGTGATAGGTGTAATCCTCCATGAAGGACGTCCCTTTGTTGTTGGCAATAATCTTCATCAAGCGGGTGAAGGCGGACGTTTTCCAATCGCCCTCGCCGCCGAAGCCGTACCCTTGCTCCATCAAGCGTTGGACGGCAAGACCAGGCAGCTGCTTCATCCCGTGCAGATCCTCGAAAGAGGTTGTGAATGCCGAGAAGCCGCCCTCTTGCAAAAATGCTTTAAGACCAAGCTCAATGCGGGCCTGTTCGCCGATCGAAGCCCATGAAGCCGCGTTACCGTGCGTTTCAGAAGAAATATCGTATCGATCACTGTACTCTTCAAGCAGCTGCTTCACTTCCGAATCAGATATCTCGTTCATACGTGCAACCAAATCTCCGATGCCATAGCCGTTAATTGACCAACCGAACTTGATTTGAGCTTCTACCTTATCGCCTTCCGTTACGGATACCTGACGCATGTTATCGCCGAAGCGTGCAACCTTCAAATGACGTCCTTCGTTAAAGGCGACCGCAGTGCCCATCCAGCTTGCGATCCGTGAACGCGTTTCGCCATTCTCCCAATGGCCGGTCACGACTTTGCGCTCAAGGCCGAGTCTGGAGAAGATATGTCCGAATTCGCGGTCGCCGTGCGCAGATTGGTTCGTGTTCATGAAGTCCATATCGATGCTGCCCCACGGTATATCCCGATTAAACTGAGTGTGCAGGTGAAGCAATGGCTTGCGCAGTTCGGACAAACCGTGGATCCACATTTTCGCCGGCGAGAAAGTATGCATCCAAGTGATGATCCCGCCGCAGTTCTCGTCCGCTTTCGCTTCAAGGCAAAGCTTGAAAATATCTTCAGGAGTTGTTACAACAGGCTTAAATACGATTTCGAATGGAATGACCGAATCCTCATTCAATGAAGATGTAATAATGCGCGAATGCTGAGCGACTTCCTCTAACGTTTCCGGACCGTACAAGTGCTGGCTTCCTGTAACAAACCAAAATTGATAAGGTTTAACTTGTAACATTTGACTGGTTCCTCCTCAAAACATAAATATAAAGCTCATTGTTTAACTTGTACGGACATCAGTGCTAGTTATAACGAGTATGACGGAGAACTTGTACATACAACTTGACGTACGTTTATAATACTCCGAAATAACGAGCATTTCAATATGTATCCTGCAAAAAATCACTTGTACGGTCAAATTTGCTCCAAACGATAGGTATAGCCGCAAAACGAGCAGCGAAACAACACGCTTTTATCCCCAATCGTGAAGGTAAGGCGCTCGTCATCCTCGATCTCGATGAACTCTCTCCCATGCTCGTCCCGATCACCAGTAGCAAACAATACGGTCTTGTTCCCGCATTCGCATTCAAAGCTCATCATTTTTAAACAGCCTCCATTTTCCTTGTTTCATTGCTTCATTGTGTTCGCTTCGATATAATTAGCGATGACATTATTATATTACAAAACCAACGTCAAGGAAGGGTTAAGAGAAACATGTACATAGCAGATAAATGGGTAGAATATGAGGTTATTGATACAGGAGACGGGGATAAGCTGGAGCGTTGGGGACAATACACGCTGCGCCGCCCGGATCCCCAAATTATTTGGCCGATTGAAAATGAGACGGGTTTATGGAAAAAAGCCGATGGTCATTATCACCGCAGCAACGCCGGAGGAGGCCAATGGCAGATGAGCCCTGCTCTCCCTGAGCGTTGGACGATCTCCTATGGGGAGCTCAATTTCCATATAAAGCCGACCAACTTCAAGCATACCGGATTGTTCCCTGAGCAAGCGGTTAATTGGAGCTGGATGATGGATAAAATCAGATCCGCCGGGCGTCCGATCCGCGTTTTGAATTTATTCGCCTATTCCGGCGGAGCTACCGTTGCGGCGGCGGCGGCGGGCGCTGAAGTATGCCACGTTGACGCAGCCAAAGGGATGGTGCAATGGGCCAAAGAAAATGCACAGCTATCCGGTCTCGAGTCCGCTCATATCCGGTATATTACGGATGACGTGTTCAAGTTCGTTCAGCGCGAGCAGCGCCGGGGCAAGCAATATGATGCCATTATTATGGACCCCCCTTCCTACGGACGCGGACCGAACGGCGAGACGTGGAAGCTTGAAGAAAATTTGTTCCCGTTTCTTCAATCCTGCACGACCATTTTGTCCGACCAACCGTTATTTCTGCTCATTAACTCGTATACGACGGGCCTTTCTCCCTCCGTGCTGCACAACCTGCTGCATATGACGATGAATGCCAAGTATGGCGGCGAGATTAATTGCGGCGAAATCGGACTTCCGATTACAAAATCCGGCTTGAATTTGCCTTGCGGCATTCTGGGTCGTTGGGAGTCGAAGTAATGCCGGTACCCGTATTGTACGAGGACAATCATGTTCTGGCCGTCGTGAAGCCCCCCGGCATTCTCTCGCAAGAGGATGAAACGGGTGATCCCGATATGCTAACGCTGCTTAAACAGGATCTAAAGGAACGGCACGGCAAGCCGGGAAACGTGTTTCTCGGCCTTGTCCATCGCCTTGATCGAACGGTCGGAGGCGTCATGGTATTTGCCAAAACCTCGAAGGCGGCCTCCAGATTATCGGAATCCGTGCGAAACCGCGATTTCGGTAAAACGTATGTTTGCGTTGTCCAAGGGCAGCCTGCCAAGAAGCAAGGTCGGCTAACGCACTTCATCCGCAAGGACAGCAAGCACAACAGGGTGACCGTTTATGACAAGGCCGCGTCCGAATCGAAGGAAGCGATATTATACTATGAGGTTGCAGCTGCATCCGGTCGCTATTCGCTTATTGCCGTCCGTCTGCATACCGGAAGACCGCATCAAATTAGAGCGCAAATGGCACATATCGGCTGTCCGCTCGCAGGGGATCTCAAATATGGCGCGAAGCCTGAAGCAGGGATATCGGATATCGCCTTATGGTCGACCTCCGTCTCTGCTCCCCATCCTGTAACAAAGGAAATGTTCAGCTTCCATTCGATTCCGAGCGGCTCAGATGTTTGGACCTGGTGGACGGATGAACAGCTCGAAGCCGCCTCTACGATGCTGGGCAGCTTACGCTAAGGAGGGACGAAACAGAGATGCGCCGCAAAAGGCACCGAAAATGGCAAACGACTTTATTGGTTTTAAGCTTAATAGGGTTATGGATCATCTTTTTATTACCCTCTAATCTTGTAAGGGCACCAGCGCCAAACGAGGCAGTTCCTGCGATTCCTGCTGGTAATCAAGCAATCGCTGCGCCGCCCTCCCCCTCTCCAATCGTCATAGAGTCGTCAGAGGATCCTCCAGAGCCTGATTACACGGATGCCGTGTGGATGGCGGTAGGCGATATTATGATGCATATGCCTCTGCTTCCCGGTGCATATGACAAAACGACCGACCGCTACAACTTCGATCCGTTTTTTACGGAAGTAAAGCCGCTATTCGCTCAAGGAGATTGGGTGATCGCTAATTTAGAGACGCCGATCGCAGGTGAAGAATTCGGTTATTCCGGTTATCCGCTGTTTAACGCGCCGGTCGAGCTGGCGGAAGCACTCAAAGCGGCCGGCTTTAACATGATTACAAATGCAAACAATCACTCGCTGGACAAAGGGGAAAAAGGATTGCTTCGCACGCTGGCGAACCTGAAGGCGCTTGACTTGCCGATAGTCGGCACTGCTGCCTCGCAGGAAGAAGCCGACCGCCTGCTGCTGTCCGAGAAAAACGGAATCGTGATGGGGCTTGCCGCTTATACGTACGGAACGAACGGTATTCCTATCCCTGAAGGAAAGCCTTATCTGGTATCGATCATATATGAAGAGAAAATAAAAGAGGATATTATGCGGCTTCGCCGCGAAGGCGCTGACTTTATTACGGTGTCCCTTCATTTCGGCACGGAATATCAAACGGCGCCGAACGAAGAGCAGAAGAGATTAGCCAGATCGCTTATCGCTGCGGGAGCGGACATTATCGCCGGCTCTCATCCGCATGTCGTACAGCCTTATGAGGTCGTTGAAACCGTTAATGAGCATGGCTTAGCCAAAAAAGGTCTCATCATTTATTCTATGGGCAATTTTATCTCGAATCAACGTGGAGAAACAAAGGATTACGGCGTCATATTCAAAGTAAATATTCGTAAAAATAAGTCGGATGGCTCCACCCAGCTAACGGAAATTGAGTCGATACCGACTTGGGTTCACCGGTACAAGCCGGATCATGCTTACCGTTACCGCATATTGCCGATTGATGAAACGATCGCAGCTTCAAGCGACGAGCTATTGACTCAAGCCGACTACGCGACACTAAAGAAAAATGCGGAGCTGCTTCGCAATCGGCTCGATTCCATGAAATAATAGATCTATACGGCAGCTGCTCTACAAATTGGCGACCTTGCCAAGCAAATAAACGAGCAGCTGCTGGTTATGCGAGGAAATGCGGTCCAGCGATTGTTCGATCATTTCGGTCCGAATCGCAGTACCGCGTTCCGCCTCTGCCTTCCCCTTCTCCAATACCGAAACCCAAACGATTCTTCGATCATTGTCATCCCTTGTCCGTTCAATGAGTCCATTCCGCTCCATCCGGTCGAGCAGCGTCGTTATCGCCGCAGGCGTAGTCGACAAATACTGGAGCAAATCGGAAGGCTTCATCGGCTGATGCTGCAGAAGCAATTCCAGCACATTCAGTTGTCCTTCGGTCAAAGGCGCTAACGCTTGCTCCATATTATTTTTCCATTCACGCGAAAGCTTCGTCCACAATCGATTAAAATCATCAGATACCATGCTCTCACACCCGCTCCCTGTCAATAATCACCTGTTTGATACCTATTATAGCAGTCTTTATTGTCGAATAAAAGATTAACCCGATTAATAATTTGCGCTATTAATCGATACTTTCATGAACATTATGACAGCATTAGACATACAATGTGACGAAGGCCCAGCGCTATGTCTTTTTTTGCATAACAGGTAAGGAGCGTGAATTCAGATGGACGAAAGGAAAGCGGCAATCATTCAAAAAATAAAAGGCTACGGCATCATAAAAGACCCACAATGGCTGGACCGGCCGGATGAGCTGGTGCCATTGTGGGTCATGCTTGAAGCTTTGCTGCAAGTGATCGAACGATTCGATCCGCCTAATCGGCCTTATGATTAGAATCGGCTGAAGAACGAGCCAGCGAATGGACGATCACATCGTTTTTCTCGATTGGGAATAGTAATTTGCCAATCCCTTTCCGGTCCTCGATCAGCGCTTTCTCGGAATCGGCGATCAGCTTAGCCCCCGATGCAGTAAACGCTATAATCTCTTTCGCAACTTTGCAATAGTAGGCCGCCGCAAGCGAGGACCCATTTGGTCTGACCCGTTTGCCTTCCTTGAATTCAAAAGTCTGAACACCCTTACCTCCTCTGCCTTGAATCGGATAATCGAGCAGAAGCGAGCGCTTCGCATAGCCGATATCGGATATGACGAGTAATTCACCCTCATCATCGTCAACCCATTCCGCGGCGATTAGCTCGTCTCCATCCTTCAACAGCATGCCTCTGACGCCGGCAGCTACTCTGCCCATCGGATTAACCTCAGACTCCGAGAAGCGAATGCTCATTCCCTGTTTGGTTACGAGTAAAATTTGCTTTGTACCGTCGCTGAGCGCAACGCGGATGACCTCATCCCCGTCAGTTACCTTGCAAGCGGCTACAGCGGTTGACCTTGTAGTTGCGTATTCCTTGAGTTCCGTCCGTTTGACCTGGCCTCTTCTCGTGATGAACACGAGAGAAGCCGCCGATGCCGAAATATCCCGGACCGGTATAACGCTGACGACGGCATCATCCTTCGGTATAGGTACGACGTTCACGATAGCCGTGCCTGTATCCTTCCATTTAAATTCAGGTATTTGATGAACAGGCAATAAATAATATTGTCCTTTGCGAGTGAACAGAAGCAAATTGTCGATCGTATTAACCTCAAGCAGCTCGCGAATGAAGTCACCCTCCTTCACGCCGCCGCTCTGGCGTTCGCCGCCCGATCTCGTGAACGACAGCATGCTTGTCCGTTTCACATAACCATCGTGGCTAAGAGTCACTAGCACGTCCTCAGGCGTCACCAGCACCTCGAGATTAACCTTCAGCTCTTCGATTTCACCGCGAAGGTCCGAACGACGATCGATGCCGTATTTATTGCGAATTTCCAGCAGCTCGTCCTTAATGACACCGATCAACTTCTTCTCGCTGTCCAAAATCGACTTCAGGTAAGCGATTTTCTTATGCGCTTCCTTAAGCTCCTTCTCGAGTGTCGTAATTTCCAGATTCGTTAATCGATACAACTGCAACGTCAAGATCGCATCGGCTTGACGGGCGGTAAAGCCGAATTTCGCAATCAGGTTATCCTGCGCGTCTGCTCTGTTCTTGGAGGCTTTGATAGCCGCTATAACCTCATCCAAAATATTTAAAGCCTTCACAAGCCCCTCGACGACATGCGCGCGATCTTCTGCCTTCTCGAGCTCGTATTGGGTCCGGAACGTCACAACTTCCTTCTGATGCTCGATATAAGCGGCCAAAATATGCTTTAATCCAAGCTGCATCGGCGTTTTATTCACGATGGCAACCATATTGAAGTTGTAGGCTACCTGCAGATCCGTCTTCTTGAACAAGTAAGCCAGTATCCCCTGCGCGTCGGCTTCCTTCTTAAATTCTATAACGATGCGAAGACCGTTGCGTCCGCTCTCATCGCGAACCTCGGCGATGCCTTCAACCTTTTTCTCCAGTCGAATGTTTTCCATCGCCGTCACAAGGCGCGACTTCACGACCTGATAAGGAATTTCAGTAATGACAAGCTGCTGCTTGCCCCCGCGCATCTCTTCGATAGCCGTCTTGGCGCGTAAATAGATTCGCCCTTTCCCTGTCGCATAGGCATCCCGGATGCCTTCCTCGCCCATGATGATGCCGCCGGTAGGAAAGTCCGGTCCCTTCACGAATGACATAAGTTCTTCCAGAGGAAGCTCAGGACGTCCCATTAAGGCTATACAAGCATCAATGACCTCGCGCAGGTTATGGGGCGGTATTTCCGTGGCAAAGCCGGCAGAGATGCCGCTGGTCCCGTTTACAAGCAAATTAGGATACCGCGACGGCAGCACAACCGGCTCCTTCGTCGTATTATCAAAATTATCTTTGAATTTCACGGTTCTCTTGTCGATATCACGAAGAAGCTCCATTGCGATGTTCGACAAGCGCGCTTCCGTATAACGCATTGCCGCTGCCGGGTCGTCATCCTGCGAGCCCCAGTTGCCATGGCCGTCCACGAGCGGATGACCCATTTTCCACGGCTGTGCCATACGCACCATGCCTTCATAAATGGAAGCGTCGCCGTGGGGATGATAGTTACCCATTACGTCGCCGACCGTTTTGGCCGACTTGCGGTACTGCTTGTCCGGTGTATTGCCCGAATCGTACATCGCATATAGAATACGGCGCTGTACCGGCTTTAAGCCATCACGAACGTCAGGAATCGCGCGGTCCTGAATGATATATTTTGAATAGCGCCCGAAGCGGTCGCCTACGACCTCTTCAAGAAACGCCGGCAAAAACTGTTCCAGCATACTCATGCGTCAATCCCCCCTATTCCTCGTATTCCATAAAGTCGACATTTTCCACGATCCAGCGCTTCCGCGGATCTACCTTATCTCCCATAAGCGTAGAGACTCTGCGCTCCGCTTTGGCCGCGTCCTCGATTTGCACCTGCAGCAGCGTGCGCTTCTCTGGATCCATCGTCGTCTCCCATAACTGGTCGGGATTCATCTCTCCAAGACCTTTGTAGCGCTGCAGCTCATAGTTTTTCCCATATTCCTTCAGGTAGTTTTGCAGTTGCTCATCCGTCCAAGCGTATCGAATCGTTTCCAGCTTACCCGATTTACGAGTTAGTTTGTACAATGGCGGCTGTGCGATATATACGCGGCCCAAATCGATCAACGGCTTCATGTAGCGGTAAAAAAAGGTAAGCAGCAAAACTTGAATATGGGCGCCGTCGGTGTCGGCATCCGTCATGATAATGATTTTATTATAGTTGCATTCTTCGGCTGCAAACTCAGACCCTACGCCTGCTCCTATTGCCGAGATAATCGCTTTATACTCGTCATTTTTCAATATATCGATCAGCTTGGCCTTCTCGGGATTCATCGGCTTTCCCTTAAGCGGCAGCAGCGCTTGATATTTCGAGTCCCTGCCCTGCTTTGCCGAGCCTCCGGCGGAATCACCCTCCACGATAAACAGCTCCGTACGGGTATAGTCCTTCGATTGAGCCGGGGTCAGCTTGCCATTAAGATTTGAGCTCTCGCTCTTTTTCTTGCCGCTGCGAATTTCTTCGCGGGCTTTTCGCGCTGCTTCGCGGGCTTTCGACGCCTGCAATGACTTCTTAAGCAGCATTTGCGCAACTTGAGGATTTTCCTCGAGAAAAACCTGCATTTTATCCGAAACGATCGCATCTACCACGCTTCGAGCTGAAGCGCTGCCCAGCTGATCCTTCGTCTGTCCGACGAACTCCACCTCGGACATTTTGATATTGATCACGACCATCATGCCTTCGCGCAGGTCATTGCCCTCAAGGTTTTTGTCTTTCTCCTTCAGCATAGCCGTTTTGCGCGCATAGTCGTTCATCACTCGCGTGTAAGCGGTCTTGAAGCCCGTTTCGTGCGTGCCTCCGCCGCGAGTTGGTATCGCGTTCACGAAAGACGCGATAGTCTCGGTGTAACCGTCGTTGTATTGGAGCGCAACCTCAACCTCGATTTCATCGCGTTCAGCAGCAAAATGGATGACATCATGCAGCACCGTTTTGTCCTCGTTCAAAAACTGAACAAATTGCCTTGCTCCGCCTTCATAGTGAAACACGTCCTGCTTGCCGCTGCGGTCGTCCTTGATCGACACCTTCAATCCGGAGTTCAAGAAAGCAATTTCCTGAAGCCTTTCCGCCAATGTGTCGTAGCTGAGCGAGGTGCCGTTTTGGAAAACCCGTCCATCCGGCTTGAAGGTGACCTTCGTCCCGGTACGGTTGGTCGAACCGATGACTTCAAGCCCGCGCACCGGCTCGCCTACATGCTCCTTGCCGGTTTCATCGACCCAATATTCGAACCTTTGCTTGTGAATTTTGCCATCGCGGAATATTTCCACCTCAAGCCACTCCGATAACGCGTTCGTTACCGAAGCGCCTACGCCGTGCAGACCTCCGGACTTCTTGTAGCCTCCGCCTCCGAATTTACCGCCCGCATGCAAAATGGTAAAGACGACCTGTGGCGTCGGTATGCCGGTCTTATGCATGCCGGTCGGGATTCCGCGCCCGTTATCGTGAACGGTTACCGATCCGTTCTTGTGAAGCGTTACTTCAATAGCTGAACAAAATTTAGCTAAATGCTCGTCCACCGCGTTATCGACAATTTCCCAAACGAGATGATGCAGCCCCGAGCTGCTTGTGCTGCCTATGTACATGCCCGGCCTTTTCCGTACCGCGGTCAAGCCTTCAAGCACCTGTATATCATCGGCCTCGTAGTTCCGGTCTGCGGCCGCCGTATTTGCAAAGAGATCCGTTTGCTCTGACATGAGCGCCCCCCAATCTGTAGTCACGTTTCCGTATCTTCAAGCTATTTTAATTCAAGATGTCCTGTTTCGTAAAGACAACAAAGGAAACGACCAGCGCGCCATTCCCCCAAATCGCAAGCGCGGCAAGGGAAAAAAGCAATGACATTCCGTCAATCGGCGGCGGCGATCCATTCAAATAGCCGGTCAGCTTCAGGTTAACGGCAAACAAATATTTAGCGCTCGTCCTCGATGGGACATTACGTCGTTCACTTGATACTCGTTTCAGCTTGCCTCCTTGATCGGCAATGAAATCGTTTTATGCGAAATGATTTGATGTTAGCATGTTTTGCAGATTAATGGGATTTATGTATGATGGATAAAAATTGTTCAAATTAGGGTACATCAGCAGTTATTCCCCGCTAAATAGAATTAATAATATCCCCAAAAGCCGGCTGCTATAAAGAGAGCGACCAAAAAACCGACTAAGATGACAAAGATATTTAATGGACGCAGCATACCCTTCCTGCTTCCGTCCGGTATTTTCGAAAACACGTACAAACATACGATACCTAAAGCGATAGCCGTAAAAGTTGCGATAATTAACGGACCGCTCACATTCCATAAATCAGCCACTATAAAACTTCTCTCCCTTAGCCGTTAGCTTCGAATCATTTATGCTTGGACCAGCGCGGGTCGCTGTTTTCGAGCAAGTACGCGAAGTCATTCTCCAATAGCTTTCGCTCCTGCTTCTTCTTCTCTTCCTCCTGCTTTCGGGCCTCTTCCTTGCGCGCAGCTTCAGCCTGCTTCATGTCGTCCGCTTGCGCTTTAAGCTTCCCGATCACCTCTGCGCCAAGCAAATCCTTTAATGACAAGCCCATGCCTTCTTCGGCTTTCGATGACGGCTTGGCTTGATTATTACGTGCTTGTTTCTGTTTTTTGCCCATATCGGCTTCACCTGCCTTATCGATAATCCGTATAACTCATCCGCAAGCTTCATTATACACGATTGAATTCAGCGGTAAACCTATTATGTTCAGCTTGCAAGCACGAATCGGTTAAGGTCAGCCTGCAGCATTTAGGTGTAAAAAACTTATTGTCTCCCATAGTATGAAAAAAAAAGCATAAATAAACGATCAGCCGGGCTGATTTCGCTTATCTATGCTTCATGGTTTAACATTTCTTATCATCATTTTTAATTATCGTATTCGATATAGAGCGCTTCAGCTGCAATACGAGCCGACTCTCTGGCTTGCCCGATATCTGCAGCGCTGCTGAGCGCGACGGCCATACGGCGGCCTACCTTCGTCTCCGGCTTGCCAAAAACCCGAATCTGCGTGTTCGGAACAGAAAGGGCCTCTTCGATTCCTCCAATGCGGAATGAAGATGTCTCGCGGTCCGCTTTGAGCGTATGAGAAGCGCCTGGCGTCAGCAGACGGATCGCCGGAATCGGAAATGCTAGAATGGCGCGCACATGCAGCGCAAATTCCGAGAGATCCTGCGTCGCCATCGTCACCATGCCCGTATCATGCGGACGAGGGGATATTTCGCTAAAGAGAACGCCATCCTTCGTGATGAACAGCTCCACGCCGTAAATGCCGTAACCGCCAAGCTCATCCGTAATTCGTTGAGCCATTTCTTCCGCTTCCCCGATTTGCTGAGCGGTCATCTCATGCGGCTGCCAAGATTCGATATAATCGCCGTCCTTCTGAACATGTCCGATCGGCGGGCAAAAGCTTGTCCCGGAAACCGAACGTACGGTTAGCAGCGTTATTTCGGATTCGAAGGTGATGAAGCCCTCGACGATGATCCGTTGTTTCTTTGCCCGTCCGCCTTCCATCGCATAGTTCCAGCAGGCTTCAAGTTCTGCTTCCGAACGGCATACGCTTTGACCTTTGCCCGAGGAGCTCATGATCGGTTTAATGACGCAAGGGTAACCAAGCTCCCCCGCCGCTTGAAGCAGCTCGTCAAGCGTATCGGCGAAGCGGTAAGGGGCGGTTGGCAATTCGAGCGTCTCGGCAGCAAGTCGGCGAATCCCTTCGCGGTCCATGGTCAGCCTGGCCGCGCGGGCGGTCGGAATGACGCGATGTCCTTCCTTCTCGAGCTCTTGCAGCGTTTCGGTTGCGATCGCTTCGATCTCCGGAACGATAAAGTCCGGGCGCTCTTGTTCAATAATGCGGCGAATGGCCGCTCCGTCAAGCATGTCGATCGTATAGCTGCGGTGCGCGACCTGCATGGCAGGAGCATGATCGTAACGGTCTACAGCAATGGTCTCGACGCCTAAACGCTGCGCCTCCAGCACGACTTCTTTCCCTAGCTCTCCTGAACCGAGCAGCAGTATTTTCCGGGCATTTGATGACAACGGTGATCCATACATAACAAAAAAGAACCTCCTGGAAGCTAGCCGGGCCGTTCGTTGTGCGAGTAAGAGCACAGACCAACGATCCGGTTCGTTTTTCTTCCATTGTGGAGGTTCCGAATGCAAAAATCAACCATTATTATATTTTAAAGAAAACGATATTGCGCTTCGATTAAACCGTTATAAACGCCGCGTTTAGCGATCAATTCTTCATGATTGCCCTGCTCGACGATTTGACCGTGATCCAAAACGATGATTTCATCTGCATGACGAATTGTCGATAAGCGATGCGCAATCATAAAGGAGGTACGGCCTGCAAGAAGTGCTTTGAGCGCCTCCTGGATTTTCAGCTCTGTCTCGGTGTCGATGCTTGCCGTTGCTTCATCCAGAATCAGGATACGCGGATCGGCAAGCAGCGCGCGGGCGAAAGACAATAGCTGGCGTTGACCCATGGATAGAACATTGCCCCGCTCTTCGACCTGCGTGTCGTAGCCGTCCGGCAGGCTCATAATGAAATCATGAGCGTTTACGGCCTGCGCCGCCTTGACGACTTCCGCATCCGTTGCGTTCAGCCTGCCGTAACGAATATTGTCGCGGATCGAGCCTGCGAATATAAATGTATCCTGCAGCACGATCCCTACTTGAGAACGCAGGCTCTCGATCGTAACGTCGCGGATGTCGATGCCGTCGATAAGCACGCGTCCCTCAACCGGATCATAGAAGCGGCACAGCAGGTTAATGATCGTACTCTTACCCGAGCCGGTATGACCGACAAGCGCGATCGACTGTCCTTCTTTCACATCGATGGTCACGCCCTTCAGAGCCGGTCTGCCTTTCTCGTATTCGAAAACGATATTATCGAATTTGACTGCGCCTTTAATCTCAGGAAGAGCCTTCGCGACGACTGATTCGCCAACGGTCGGCTCCTCGTCGATGAATTCAAAAATCCGCTCCGATGAAGCCATGGCAATAAGCAGTTGGGAGTACATCTGGCCTAAGCGGTTGATCGGATCCCAGAAATTCCCGATGTAGTTGGCGTAACCGACCAACAGCCCGACTGTAATAGCCCCCGCTTGAATGAGATGCGAGCCGTACCAGAACAAAATAAAAGTTCCGACAGCTGACGTTATTTCAATAACCGGGCCAAAGGCTTGATTGAGCGCCGACGCTTTGTTCCAGGAAAGCACGTTCGTCGTGTTCATATGGTTGAAGAAGCTCATATTGTCTTTTTCTTGCACATAAGCCTGCGTGACCTTCATCCCTTGAATGCTTTCGTTCAAATGCGAGTTGATTCGCGATTGCTTGATCCGCACATCCTGCCAGGCAGTACGAATCCTTTTGCGCAGCGAGGTGGAGACAAGGAACATAATCGGTACAGTAATCATAACCGCAAGACCTAGCTTGAAGTTCCAGACAAGCAGGATGATAACGATACCGAACAGCTGAACACAATCCATGAGCAGGTTGACGACACCGTTCGTGAATAAATCCTGAAGTGCGTTAACGTCATTCGTTACACGGACAAGCACCGAGCCGGCCGGCCTTTTATCATAGAAACGGAAGGATAGCTTCTGAATATGCTGAAACAGATGATTCCTAAGATCATAGATAACTTTTTGACCGATAATGTTCGTATATTTGATCCGGTACGTATTGGAGGCCCATTGGATAACGTATAAAACAAGCATGATTCCCGCTATAAGGATAAGCTTTGAGACGCTCGTTGCTCCGTTCACCGGCGCAATCGCTTCATCGATCGCGAGAATAACGAGCGCCGGCACGCCAAGACGGGTAAGCGTTCCTAGTATCATCATGAAAATGACTGGCATAAGCTGCTTCGTATAGGGTTTCATGTACATGAACAAACGGCGCAGCTGACTCCAGTTAAACGGCTTTTCGATCAGCTCGTCGTCCTGGTATACGAATCGTTCATTTTTATTGGTTGCTTTGGCTTTGATACTTGCGCTCATTAGACGGTACTTCCTTTCCGATCACTTGCTTGTAAGGCCGTCGGAACGACATCAAGCGGATAGTCAGCGTATTGAATATTGTAGGTTTCGCGGTAAGGTCCATTCTGTGCGATAAGCTCGGCATGCGTTCCGCGCTGCACCACATGACCTTTATCAAGCACGATAATTTCGTCCGCATGGCGCAAGGACGATATGCGATGCGCAATGATAAACGTTGTGCGGCCCGCCATCAGCTCCTTGAAGCCCGCCTGTATTTCATGCTCCGTTTCCATATCAACCGCGCTTGTCGCATCGTCCAGTATCAGAATGCGAGGATTTTTGATCAACGCTCTCGCAATGGCAATCCGCTGCTTCTGACCGCCGGATAAGCCCATACCCCGCTCACCGACAATCGTATCGTAGCCGAGCGGCAGCTCCATAATGAAATCATGGGCCTTCGCCAGCTTGGCGGCATATTCGATTTGCTCCGGTGTGACATCGCGAACACCGTAGGCGATATTATCGCGAATCGAAGCCGAGAATAGGAAAGTTTCCTGGAACACCGGTGCAATGAGGCGGCGAAGACTCTCCACGTCCAGATTTCGAATATCCATGCCATCCAGTAAAATGGTGCCCTGCTTCACGTTATAAGCGCGCATAAGCAGCTGAATGATCGTGGATTTCCCCGATCCCGTAGCGCCAAGCAAGCCGATGACCGTTCCTGCGGGAGCATCGAGGGTCAGATCGGTTACAGCCGGCGATTTGTCCGGATAGCTGAACGTAACCCTGTCGAAGCGCACATGGCCCTTGACCGTATCGCTGCTAACTTCTACCGCATGCTCCGCATTTTTGACATGAACATGCTCATTCAGAAGGCCAAGCACCCGTTCCCCGGATGCCTTAAACTGCGTATAGTTGTTAATTTGAAAGCCTAAGCCCCACATCGGGCCGATAATGTACCAAATCAAGCTGAAGAAAGCGACGAACTCACCGAGCAAAAGCGATCCGTTGATGACCAGAATACCGCCTGCAACAAGCAAAATGACAGCGCTTAAATTCGCTACGAGCTCCATGACCGGGAAAAATCTCGCCCAAATCTTTGCGGCGCCGACCTGATTCGTCTGATAGGCTTCGCTTCGGACTGAAAACTTCGATACTTCGTGCGACTCGCGGGCAAAGGATTTGACCGTCCGCACGCCGGTAACGTTCTCTTGCACAGCTGTAGTCAAGTTGCTCATAGCTTGACGCATTTCGCGAAAGGCCGGATGGATGTGTCGTTCAAACCGAATCGCCGTGAAGCCCAGCAAAGGAATCGTAATGAGTGTGATTAGCGTAAGCTGCCAGTTAATGAAAAGCATCATCGCACCGCCGAACACGACCATAAGTCCCATGTTCAAAATTTGCGCAAAACCGAAGCCGATGAATTGCCGGATTGCCTCGAGATCAGCGGTTAGCCGCGACATGAGGTCACCTGTCTTCGCTTTATCGTAATATTGAAAGGACAATGTTTGCAGCTTGTCGTACAATGCGTTGCGCAAGCGGTATGCGACCCGATTGCCGAGGCGTCCTCCAAAAAATCCGTGCAAAAACTGCATGCAGCCTTTAAAAGTAACAACTCCAACAACCGTGAACGCAAGCGCCGGTACTAGCTCAAATTTCTGTGGCCCGATGACATCGTCAATCAAGTAGCGCAGCAAATTGGGATAGACAAGTCCGAGCGCTGTCGCGCACATTAAGCATATAATCGAGGAGAACAATAACTTTCGTTCCGCCCAATAAAATGCTTTCAACTGTCTTAACACGTCCAAGTAAATCCATCTCCCCGTATCTATTTTGTAAGCATGAATGAATATTATCAGCATCGGTAAATGGTAGCAAACAGTATAAATATGCGAATATGTGATTGAACCCGCTTATAGTGGCGATATGGAAATTAGATACCATTAATACTCTCAAATGGTCTTAAATCGTGACAATAATGTGCCAATTGCTCGTTTTTTGCACAGAAACACACAAAAATAAAAAAAGCTTTTGCAGGGTGTACACGCACCCGCAAAAGCATTGAGCTATTAATGCGATGAAATGATCAATATTCATTGACGATTAGAGATGAATCAATTTTTCGTAAAGCGCCCTCAGTTCGTCCGTATTTGCACTTCCCGTCAACGAGCTGCGCTGGCCCTCCGCGTAAGCAAGCATGTCCGCTAAAAGCTTGCTTCCTGCATGCTCCGCGGCCGTTCTCCATATTTGTTCGTAAAGGAGTGTCCATTGTGCCGACTGACCGGCCATCCAGTCATTCAAGGAAGGAGAGAGCAGTGTTTCCAGCTCCTTGCGCAGCAGTCCCTTGCCTTCTCCTTCGAAAAACTGCCTTGGCGACTTGAAGCGGCTCCATAGCAGCTTGGCCTCGACAGTCTTCGCTTCCCATGTCTCAGGCTGCTCCGGCGTCGGCAATGCGGCAGCCGCATAAGGCACTGCACGATAAGCATGGATTGACGATTCAATGCTCTGAACAGAGCTTGCGTATTGCTTCTGTAATAAGGAGTGAACCCCTTTCTCCAATCGAAGCGACGTTGCAAGCATTTCCTGCGACAGCTCCAATTGAACGAGACGCTGCAGCTCGAGCCAGGACGTCCAGACCGCTTTGCGCAAATCGCGGCCGTCATCCTGCAGGGAGGCCGGATTGAAGGCAAGGTTATAAAACTCGCCAAAGCGGTATTGGATCCGCTGAACAACATAGTAAAGCAGTTCATTAAGCTCCTGCTTAAGCTGCTCCGGCATGGACGATGCTTGCAAGGCTGCGATCTCCTTCTTAGCGGCCTCTGCCGCTGTCAAGAGCTCATTAAGCTCCGCTTCCCTCGCTGCTTCGCTGCCTTCCGCGCTTTTTAGCCAGCCAGCAACCGTCGCTGCCGAACGCTGCAAATCCTGCTCCGCGGATTCAATAGCGAGACGGCCGAGATCGTTCCGGATAAAGGATAGGAAGGATTGCTCAAATGCTTCAACGCCTGACCGCGCAAGCAGCCCTGCGTCGCCATCCAGCTTCCCGTCAAGCGCCTGCAGGCTCGATACCGGGAATAAACGCGGCGACCGTATGGCATGCTGCAGCAGATTTTCTTCCACGTGGTTAAGCACTCCCGTCAGTTCCTCCGGATCGGCTGCCAAATCAGCTGCATTAACAAGGAAAAACATTTTGTCGAGCTCGAACTGGTCCTTCACGCGGCCAAGCTGCATCAGAAACTGCCGATCCGCCTGAGAGAAGGCATGATTATAGTACGTAACGAAAAGCACCGCATCAGCGTTCTTGATGTAGTTGAAAGCTACGCCCGTGTGTCTCGCATTAACAGAGTCGGCGCCCGGCGTATCCACGAGCACGATACCTTGCGCCGTTAAGGCGCAGTCGTAATAAAGCTCGATTTCGCTGACGAAGCAGGATTTGGATTCCTCGGCTACGTACCGCTCGTACTCGGCTTGATTGACCGAAAGCTGCTGCCCAAGCAGCGCTTCATGCTCATCCCAGCCTGCGCGGGCGGCGCGCAGGAAGCTGTAATGCGGGCGGCCGCCGGCTCCGATGGAATCGGGAGACAGGCGGTCAATCGTCCGCATCAGCGCTTCGGCGTCCGGCAGTTGTTCGGACGCGGCTTTCTCTCCGAGCAGCGCTAACGAGTAGCGCACGTCGTCCAGAATGGCGGCGCGCGGCTTCATGACGATGCGCGCCGTGCCGTGACCGTGCTCCTCCGTAGGGGGCACGAGCCGGTTGATCGCTGCGGTCGTCGGATTAGGCGATACCGGGAGCACCGGTTCGCCGATCAGCGCGTTAGCAAGCGATGATTTGCCGGCGCTGAAGGCGCCGAACAACGCGATGGTGAAGCGGCTGTCCCGCAGCCGCTTCGCCTTATCGCGCATCGCGTGCGCAGCCGCGGCCAGCGCCGCGTGCGGCGCCAGCAGCTCCGCCGCGCCGGCTAAGCGCGCGGCTGCACCGTGCTGCTGCGCGAGCGCGGCTCCGCCGGCGATGGCGCCGCCGCGCGCTGCACCCGCGCGCAGCGCTCGCTCCGCGGCGCTAGCTCCGGCAGCGGCCCCGCCGCCGGCCGTCTGCTTCGCTTGCGCGCCCGCACCCGCGTCAGCTGCGCGCGGCGCGGGCAAAGCCGGCTTCGCCGCCGGCTCCGGCAGCGCTGCCGCCAGCCGGGCCTCATGCTCGCCAGCGCGCTTCGCCAGCTCTGCCAGCGCACCGAAAGCGCCAGCCTGCGCACGAAGCGCCGCAATCTGTGCCTGCGCCTCGGCGGCCGCCGCTTCGCCCGCCGCCGCCGCATGCTCCGCCAGCGCGTCGATCAGCTCAAGCGCCCGCTGGCGATAAACCGCTTTAATATCCGCGGCTAGGTCGCGGCTATACGTCATCGTATATTCATTGCCGATGACGGCCCCCGCTTTAACGCGCTCCACGAGCCACTTCGGTTCAGGGAGCCAGCCCAGCTTAAGCGACAATTCGCTCTCCAGCCGGTCGGCATCATATCCGATTCGCTCCGCCGCCACGCGCAGCAAATGCTTTACATGCCAATCGATCGAGGCGCTGATCAAGCTGTTCAATTCATCGCCAAACGCCTGCAAACGCCTTTCCTGCTCCGCAGCCGTCTTCGCAGCGGCGAACAGCAAGCCCGCCTTGAAGCCGGGCTTGCGGCTTTCCAGAAACGACTGCGCCAGATCGCGCAGCCCGGCAGGCGTAATATTCGCATTATCGAGCAGCAGCTGCAGCTCCTTGCGCAGCTCCGCCCGATAAACGTCCCGTTCGCCCGCAATGCTGCTTATTCGCAAGCTAAGTCTTTCCATCTCGTTTTTGACGCTCGCTGCCGCTTCTTCCCCGCCGGCCTCCCCGAGCAATCTTTCCCGCTCAGGCTCCGTTTTCAGCTCGCGCCACTTCAAATGCTCCTTCACCAAATGCCGCAGCGATGCATCTACGCTATAAGCGCAAAGCGGCTCTCGCAGCTGCTGCAATCGATCCATCAGCTCCATTAAAGATGTCCACTCCTGATGCGGATGATCAGGCTCGCGTAACGACAAATAAACGATTCCCGCAGGCTCTAAATGCCACGCATGAAACGCATCTTCAACACTTTGGCGGTAGCTGGCAAAAGATAGCTCGCGATCGCGATGCTTATCGATCTGATTCACGATAAAATATAAGGGCTTACCCCAGTCCTTCAACTGCTTGGCAAAGGAAAAATTAATTTCGGATTGCACATGATTATAATCCATCACATAAAACACGACGTCCGCCAGATGCAGCGCCGACTCCGTCGCCATACGATGCGCATCGTCGGTGGAATCAATGCCCGGCGTATCAAGCAGCACCGTATGATCGCTTAAACGCTCGCTCGGATATACGATAGATACAGACATAAATTGCTCACCGTCTACGCAGTACCGGTCAAGTTCGTCGATTGCAACCTCAGCCTTCGAAACAACCCCTCCCCGGAGCGTCTCAACAGCCGCATAAGCTCTTTCGCCGCCGCGAATCGAGACCACGTTGGCGCTTGTCGGTATTGGGCTCGAAGGCAGCAGCTTCGTGCCGCACAGCCGGTTGATCAAAGTGGATTTTCCAGCCGAAAAATGTCCGCAAAAAGCGACAGTAAGCCGACCATCGGTCAGCTTACTGTTCAGCTCCTGCGCTTGCTTTGCATGTCTTGTATCTCCAGCGGCTGCCATGGCGCCTGCTGCTTCGGATATTGCTCCCGCTATGCTTTGAACGGTCAATTCAGTCATTTGCTGGCTCCTTAAACGGCTTCCACTTCAACAGACGGCAAACAAATTTCAAATACATTGCCATGCTGCAAAATCATGATGTTGCGCTCTTTATCTCTCATAACGACAACCTCCGGCTTTACGCGCATGCGCTCGATGTACTGATCCGGCACATCGCCGGAGCCGCTGACCGTAATGCCTTCCACGACGATATCCTCGTGCTCCTGAGGGGGAGATTCAAGAACCTGCTCATAAATATCGGAAAAAAGCTCAAAATTATTCGTGTACACGGAAATACAATTCATCATCATCATCCTTCACTGGCTATTTTAGGTTTCTTGGTATTATTTTTTGTTTTAAAGCCTGGCTTCATACGTTGTTTACCTTCCTTGCACAAATCAAGCAGCGGACAAATCGGACACTGCGGGCTTTGCGCCTTGCAATGGTAGCGGCCGAAAAAAATGAGTCTGTGATGGGTTAACGTCCACTCCTCGCGCGGAACGAGCTTCATCAGCTTATTCTCGACCTCAAGGACCGAATCCTCCGGCTTCGCAAAGCCGAGACGCTTTGAAACTCGGTCCACATGCGTATCAACTGCAATCGCCGGTACGCCAAACGCATTTGACATGACGACATTCGCCGTTTTGCGGCCAACGCCCGGAAGCTCCGTCAGCCCTTCATGGCTATCCGGTACTTCCCCGTCATATTTATCAATGATTATGCGGCATAGCTTCTGGATATTGGAAGCTTTGCTGCGAAATAAACCGATGCGGCGAATATCTTGCTCCAGCTCCTCCAGCGGAACGTTTAAATAATGCTCGGGCCGCTTATATTTTTGAAATAAAGACGCCGTCACTTTATTCACCGTTTCATCCGTACATTGAGCCGATAACAACACCGCTATCGTCAGCTCGAATGGATTGCTGTGATTAAGCTCACAGTGCGCATCTGGAAACATATCCGCTATAATGTCCAGCACATGACGCATTTTCTGTTTCGCGCTCATCGTCCTCTCCCCTAATCGATACACTATCGTTCAAAGTGTAGCGAAATTTGTCACGGTTAGCAACTAGATTCAACCACATTCTATAAAAAAACTGCCCCGAAGGGCAGTTTTTTCACAAAATATTTGTATCTCTCTTATTCAGATCCATAAATCGCTCTATATTTATTGCTTAACGATAGCGATCGCCGTGTTTCTAAAACCGTAAACGGTTATGCGGTCGCCGGACTTAAATGAACCTATCGTCACGGTATTTCCGCCTTGGTAATACTTCGTTTGATTCGTCACTTTGAAAAAGCTGCGAGTATCCGTTGCTGACAGCTTCTCGGTTTGCACAAGTTTGGATAGCAGATTGTAGTTTGTAAAGGTTCTGCTTTCACCGGGAGCTACGGATATTTGCGTTTTACCGTCATCGGTTTTGAGAATTTCTACATAGTCGCCTGCAGACAAGAGACTTGTAACGCTGTCCTGCGCAGCTCCTTTATAAATGATGAACCCACCGTCGCCATTCACAACGACCGGTTGGCCGGCCATGTCCGTAATGGTCACGCTGCCGGCATCAACCGCTTCGACCGTACCGTACGTAGCGGTAATGGTCTTAACCGATACCGGCAGCGAACCGACGTAAGCTGCGCTCACGATCATTCCCGGCTGCAGTTGGCTGATCGCCAGCTTCGCTCCTGCCTCGTTAAACAGTTCAACATTGAACAGTGGAAGATTAAGCTCCGTAGTCGCCGCGTTTTTGACAACCAGCTTCTTGTTAACGGCGTCCACCGACGCAATCTCATACTGAAGGCTGCGGTGAACTTTAATGGTCGCTGCCTTATCTTGATCGGCATTTAGCAATAACGTAAGCTTGTCTCCTGCTTTCAGGCTGGCATATGAGGCCGAAGCCGCACCTGCAACTTCGACTACGGCGGTATTGTAAGGTATGGACACCTGAGCACCGCTTTCAAGACGAAGAGTCAGCTGATTCGATACCGAGTTCATTGAAACAAGCGAACCCTCATACTTCGTTACAAACTGCAGCGAGACGATCGTGTCGCCCGTATAGGAAACGATCACTTTGCGATTTTTCGTTAAAAACGATTTGGCAGAATCCAGCGTCATCGCATTTCCGCCGAAATCGATTTTGGTGCGATCTGTGAAGAAAAGAGCCATCGGGCTTCCGCCATTTCCGCCCAGGATCGTAAGGAGTTTATTATCCTCCGCGTAGCTTGCGATTTGTGCGCCGGCCACCAACTTGACATTACGGTTTACCACTTTGATTTTCGTAACTTTGTCATCGGCATTCATAGTGAGCTCCACCTGATCGGATTCCTTAAGCAGATCCGATACCGTCGAGCCGCTCATCCCCTCGATCTCAACGGTGGCAGCAACTGCCATGAATTTAGTGATCAAACCGGATTCGCCCATGATCGTAATGAGCTCCCCGTCCGTTCCATAGAAAGTGCCTGTTGCGACCGCGTCCGCCGTTTGAGGCGCAGCAGTAATCTTAAACGCCAGCGGCGTTTCACGGAAAGTATCTCTTACGATTCTTATTGGCGCATCTTGTTTAATGCTGTTTAGAGCGATGGCATTGCCCGCGTTGTCCGTTACGGTAAGAGAAGCATTGTAATTGATTTCAACAGGCTTATCGTTAACCCATATGTAAAGCTTGTTCTCTGCGGAAATAACACGACCCAGCGTACCGCTAACGGTCTCCGTATGCGGAGTGATATCCGTCAGTTCGACGTAAAGTGCCTTTCCTTCCTTAGCAATGATCGTAACTTCGCCGTATTCGATCAGTTTTTCCTTCGTAATTGGCGTTTCCGAATTAGTCTCATAATAAAGCGTGTCTGCGCTAAGCGCATAGGTCGTTTCCGTCATATCGTTGTACAGCGTAATAGAAGAATCCGACAATAGTGATACGATTCCGCTCGTTTGGCCCTCATATTCAACCGGGAACTGATTTTGCGCACGGCTTATAAGGGTAGCTAGACTCGCTCTCGTTACATCCGCTTTCGGAGCGAACTTATCAGCCGTAACCCCTTTTACGAGCTCCAGGCTGGATGCCGCATTCACATAGCCTTTGTACAAATCGTCGATTTGGTCGGCATCTACGAACATCGATAGCGTGTCTTGCAGTTGGACGGCTGCTTCATCCTGGCCAATCGCACGAATCATAAGCTTTGTTACCCATTCGCGCGACGCAGGACGTGTCCCCCATGCCGATTCCGGATCTTTTGCCGCGAGCGCGAATTCCTCAGTCTGGTCTAGCAGTCCGGAGGTAAAGGCGAGCAGAACATAAGGTTTGAAAAAAGAACTGACCTCGAAAGTATCTGGAAATCCAATCAACGTGCCATTATCGATTTGATCTTCAAGTCCGGCAAAACGAAGCGCCATAATAACCGCTTCTTCCCTCGTGACGTTTTTATTTGGCTGGAATTCAAAGGTGCCGCCGCTTGTCGGGTAACCCGTAATAATACCCTGATGAGCCAGCTTAGCCACATGCTTCTCGGCCCAATGCCCTTTGCTAATATCGGTAAAAGGCGTCGTTAATGCCGCTGATGCAGCATCTGCCGATCCAACACCACTCATACCGCTTCCTGCGACTAGCGATAACGCCAGCGCTCCAATCAACATTTTATTCCCTGTAAATGGAAATGGCATAGACACTTATTCCCCCTGAAAGTTGATGATGACCTCCACCGCCGTAACAAAAACGACAATGGAAGCCACCCTTATTTTAGTTTTATTCCTTGTGCAACGGATGCTCCAGGTCGACGTGGCCCATCAAACTCTCGACCGCTTCGCCGTCAACCAGCACATCGATGGACTCGACAAATTCGAATTGAAACAATGTTTTTTGCAGCGTTTCGATAACGAGCAGTTCCCCAGGCGCGCCGAGACGGGCTTCATCCGGTATATGAATATCCAGAGTGACAAGACCGTCTGCCAGCTCGACCGCTTTGATTTCAATCGGTTTCCATAACGACAAGGCATTCTCGCCGGCATCCTGCTGCAAGGCGGCAACAGCCTCTTTCACGAGCTCCTCCTCGGTCTCATAGGGAATTACCACCGGATTTTCTACCGTTGCAAGCAGCTCGGCATCGGTTAAGTAAATGATAGCCTCTCGCTCATTGATGACAGCCGTCGGCTCCGGAGACGGAGATGGAGACGGAGACGGAGACGGAGACGGAGATGGAGAAGCTGTTGCAGTCGGCATAACCGTGGCTGTCGGCTCCTCCATCGAAGTTCCCGTGTTTCCCAATGGCTTGTCCTGAGCGCCGCAGCCTGCTAATGCACAAGAAAGTACAATGAAAGCAAGCAGCCCCCGCGTTTTTGATGTCGTCATATCGCTGAACACCCGCTTCCTATTTAAGTTTTAAATATTCTTTAATACCTGCTACAATCTCTGAAGCGATCCGATCTTGCACTTTTTCATCATATAATAGCTTGGCATCTGTTTTATTCGACAAAAAGCCGGCTTCTAATAATATTGCAGGCATCGTCGTCTCTCTAATAACCTTATACGGTCCCTCCTTCACGCCTCGATTCTTCAAGCCTGTTGCAGCAAGCAGATGCTTATGAATGACATCTGCGAACGGCTTGCTGGCTGCGCGATTGTAAAAGGTTTCAGTTCCGGTTACAGAAAAATTTTCGACTCTATTGGCGTGAACAGATATAAATAAGTCCGCTTTCAGGTCTTCCGCAAATTTCACCCGATCAACCAACTCAACAAAGGTATCGTCCGAACGAGTGAGATGAGCCATTATGTTCGTTTCTTTATTAAGCAAGGCTTGAATCTTTAGCGCAATACTTAAATTAAATTCCTTCTCGGTTCTCTTTAGCACGCTTATGGCGCCAGGGTCCTTGCCTCCATGCCCCGCATCGATGACGATGTCGAAAATGCCATCATCCGCAGGCGCTACCGGCTCCGTAACGGGCGGGTCGACAACGACCGGCGGCGGCTCGATCGGCTCTTGCGGAACCTCATTCGCCGGCAATAAGTCGAAACGAATTTCACCTACGCTTTCCGACATAATGAAGCCAGTATCCTCGCTTACCTCCAAAACCAAGCGCGCTACGGATGGAGAATTGGAAAATAACGAGTAACGAAACTTCTGCAGGAAGGGATTGTCGGCAACGATGCTTTCGACTTGACCTTTCGCGAATAGGTTATTCAATTCATTAGAATAGACGGTATTCGGCAAATCAAACACGATTCGCTTCGGATTATCCAAGAAAAGCGGTTCTTTCGTCGTAACGCTGCCGGCATAATTGATCTTCAAGCTGCTAATGCCGTCAAATGACACTTGTGTAATCCAGCCCGTCGTTTCTTCCGATTCCTTTGGCACCTCAGGCGATGTCGGCACTTCCGGTTCCATTGGCTTCTCATAAATATGTACTTCCTTCTCGGCCTGCTTCCATTCGAAGTCAAGACCGAATTGCTCGCCAATAAAGCGCAGCGGAACGAGCGTTGTTCCTTTCACTATCGATGCTGGCGTATCCATTTGGACCTGCTGGTCATTAACTTTCGCAACGCTGTCATTTAACTTCAGCTTAATGACAGCTTGGCCGTTATAGACCGTTACCGTCTTGGTAGCGTTGTCCCATTCAATTGGATAGCCCAAACCTTCCGATATCGTACGCACCGGGACAATCGTAGATTCATTGACGATTTGCGGATTGACGTCAGAAGTTAATGGCTGGCCGTTCAAATAAAGCTTTGGGACGATCTGTGCAGCATGTCCAACTGCGGCGAACATCGTGAAAAAAACCGACATAAACAACAACATGGATACAAATCTTTTCATTTCCCACCTCGATGACTGAAATTGCCCGCATCGAATGAGTGCATTCGACTATTACAGACTAAAATATAGACGCAGCTTGTCAGAAAAAGTTGCGTTTAGAGGAAAAAAGAGGGCAATTCGCCATTATCGGCCGAATTGCCCTCTTCGTTACGTGTACATTATCCAAGACGAGCGGCGTGCTTTTGCTCGTAAGCGGTAATTTTGTCCTCATGCTGCAGCGTCAAGCCGATATCATCGAGGCCTTGCAGCAAAAATTGACGACGGTGCTCATCGAGGTCAAACGAAATAGAAAGACCGTGCTCGTCAGTAAGCTGCTTGTTCTCAAGATCGACAGTCAGCTTGTAGCCAACATGCTTCGCCGTACGCTGGAACAGCTCTTCAACCTGCTCTTCGCTTAGCTTGATTGGCAAAATACCGTTTTTGAAGCAGTTATTATAGAAAATGTCCGCATAAGACGGAGCGATAATAACTTTGTAGCCATAATCTAGAATGGCCCATGGCGCATGCTCACGGGAGGAGCCGCAGCCAAAGTTCGCGCGGGAGATCAGAACGGAAGCACCCTCGTAACGCGGTTTGTTCGGCTCGAATTCGGCGTTCACATCGCCGTTTTCGTGAAAACGCCATTCGAAGAAAAGGAATTGGCCGAAGCCGCTGCGCTCGATGCGCTTCAAAAATTGTTTCGGTATAATGGCGTCAGTGTCGACATTGACCCGGTCGACCGGGGCGACGATGCCTGTAAGTTTTTTAAAAGGTTCCATATCGGATATACCCCTCTCTCGCGTTCAATTAGTTCAACACTTCGGATTTGATTTCCCAATCGCGTACGTCTGTAAAGCGGCCTTTAACCGCTGCGGCAACTGCCATCGCAGGAGATACAAGGTGCGTACGTCCGCCGCGGCCTTGGCGGCCTTCAAAGTTACGGTTGGATGTTGATGCGCAGCGCTCGCCCGGCTTCAAAACGTCAGGATTCATTGCAAGGCACATCGAACAGCCTGCGTCACGCCATTCAAAGCCCGCTTCTGTAAAGATTTTGTCCAAGCCCTCATTCTCTGCTTGAATCTTTACGCGGCCCGATCCCGGAACGACAATTGCCGTTACACGGTCGCTAACTTTGTAGCCTCTGGCAATTTCAGCGGCAGCGCGCAAATCCTCGATACGGCCGTTTGTGCAAGATCCGATGAACACGTAGTCGATTTCGATTTCAGTCATTGGCGTGCCCGGCTTCAAATCCATATACTCAAGTGCTGCTTCTGCCGCTTTGCGTTCATTTTCCGTTGGAAGATCAGCCGGGAATGGCACCTTAGCCGTAATGTTTGTACCCATGCCCGGGCTGGTTCCCCATGTTACTTGCGGGATAAGAGCATCTACGTCAAAGTGAACGACTGTGTCGTATTCTGCACCTTCGTCTGTTGTAAGCTGTTTCCAAGCCTCTACCGCTTCATCGAAGTTAGCCGGCGCATATTCACGTCCGCGCAGGTAGTTGAAGGTTGTCTCATCCGGAGCAATAAGGCCGGCGCGTGCGCCCGCTTCGATTGACATGTTACAAACCGTCATACGCTCTTCCATGGTCAAGCTGGTAATGGCTTCGCCGGTAAACTCGATTACATAACCCGTTGCAAAGTCAGTGCCGTATTGCGCGATAACGCCAAGAATTAAGTCTTTTGCCGTTACACCCGGTTTACGTGTGCCGTTGAAGCGAACCTCCAGCGTCTTTGCTTTCGATTGCTGCAAGCACTGAGTAGCCATAACGTGCTCAACCTCGCTCGTGCCGATACCGAACGCCAAAGCGCCGAATGCACCGTGCGTGGAAGTATGGCTGTCGCCGCATACGATTGTTTTACCAGGATGCGTAAGTCCGAGCTCAGGACCCATTACGTGTACGACACCTTGGTCAATGCTGTCAAGATCGAACAGCGTTACGCCGAAATCTTTACAGTTTTGCGTCAATGTATCGATTTGCTGCTTCGAGATCGGATCGGTAATGTTGAAACGATCCTTCGTCGGTACATTATGATCCATCGTAGCGAATGTCAAGTCAGGACGGCGAACTTTACGGCCTGATAGGCGTAAGCCTTCGAACGCTTGCGGCGATGTTACTTCGTGAACGAGCTGCAAATCGATATAAATAACGCTTGGCTTTCCTTCTTCTTGATGAATGACGTGATTATCCCAGATCTTCTCAAACATTGTCTTTTTCGTCATTATGCTCACCTCATCGTTTCATGAAATCTTCTGCATTTCTTAACTGAACCTACTATATCATTTCTTTCTTCATTGATCCAAGATATAATATCTATAACGTCTATAGAAAAAAACTATAATGGAAGTTTTCTAACTTTCATAACCAAATGAAGGGGACATTCATAATGGAACTGAGACAACTAAACTACGTGATCCAGATCGCGTTGGAAAAAAATTTTTCCCGTGCCGCCGAGAAGCTCCATATTGCCCAGCCTTCCCTTAGCCAGCAATTGTCAAAGCTTGAGCAAGAGATTGGCGTGCTGCTTTTTCGAAGAACGACCAACTCGGTAGAACTGACGCAGGCGGGACAAGTTTTTGTAGATAAGTCGCATTCCATTCTTGATGCCGTAGAGCAATTGAAGCAGGAAATGGACGATATGGCTCAAATGCGCAGGGGTCGGCTTGTCGTTGGGACACTGCCTATTACGGGCTCGCATATATTGCCGATTGTATTACCCTTGTTTGGTGCGCTGTACCCGCAGATCGAAGTCGTACTTGTAGAAGACACGACTGCCAAGCTGGAGCAGCTTACCGCCAGCGGCGGCACCGATTTAAGCTTGCTTTCGCTGCCGCTCATCGATCATTCCCTTTCTTACGAGCCGTTCCTGGAAGAAGAAATTTGCTTGGCCGTATCGCCGCAGCATCCGCTTGCGCAGCGAGAAGGAGCGATCGATATCGCGGATTTGGAGGAGGAGCCGTTCATTGGGCTAAAACGCGGGCAAGGCTTCCGTCAAATTACGGTGGAATTATGTGAGCAATCCGGTTTCACGCCCAAAATCGTGTTCGAGAGCAGCAATATGGAGACGATTCAATCTCTTGTTGCCGGCGGCATGGGAATCGCCTTCGTCCCGCAAATGCTGACGCGGGCCAAAGGCGCAGAGTTTATTCCTGTTTACTTACCCTTAAACCCTAAGCCTACGCGAACGCTTGTAGTCGCAAGCCGCAAGGGACGTTATCTATCCAAGGCGGCTGACGCTTTTATACGGACATTGAACAAAACGATCAGTAACTTTCGCTAATTAAGCTTCATATATGGCGGGTCTGCGATCCTCGAACACCGGAATTTTGGATCGCACGGTATCGACGAGCGACAAATCGATATCCGCATAGATAATCGTTTCCTCATCTCCGGCTTCTGCAATGGCTTCTCCCCAAGGATCCAGCACGATTGAATGACCGAAGAAATGGGCGTCTCCGCTTGAGCCCATCCGATTGCAGGCAATGACGAACATTTGATTTTCAATCGCGCGCGCTGTAAGCAGCGTTCGCCAATGGTGAAGGCGCGGGTGCGGCCATTCTGCAGGCACAAAAAGCAGCTTGGCTCCTTCCAGCGCAAGCTTCCGCGCAAGCTCCGGGAAACGGATATCGTAACAGATCATCATCCCCGCCTTGGCTCCTTCAATTTCAAGCGTGCCAAGCTTATCTCCGGCAGCGAGATACTTTTCTTCGTCCATTAGACGGAACAAATGTATTTTCGAATAATCAGCCGTTACATTCCCTTCCCGGTCAAAGACATAGATCGTATTGAACACTTTATCCTCCCTAAGCTCCGCGATCGATCCTCCGACGATATGAACTCGATGCATTTTACTGAAGGCCGACAGGAACGCCTTCGTCCTCTCCCCTTCTTTATCCGCGATCGTTTGAATTTGCGTTAACGCATATCCTGTATTCCACATTTCGGGAAATAGAATGACATCCGGTTTTTCAGCTGCGCTTACCGCGTCCTCCAGCATCGTCGAAAGCTTAGCGAAATTCGCTTCTGGATATCCCGCTTCTACATGCATTTGCAGCAAAGCAAGCCGCAATTTGTTTTTCATCTGCCGTTCCTCCCACGTTTGCTTATTTTCCCTAATGATACCGTCTCATGGTTCTGTGTCAAGATGGGAAGCTTAACGATGAGGCTTTTACTACTTTACGATTAAAAAGGAGTATGTCCGTTATGTTTCCGAAACGAATAACCGCATTGCTTATAGCTTTCTGCTCGCTGCTGCTTTATGCGCAAATGGCTGTCGCGTCGCCAAACGTCCCCCTTCAAAGCGAGCCAACGACCGAGACGGGACTTAAACCGGTACAGGTCTTTGACGTAGCAGCAGGAAAAGTCATCAAAACGATACCGAATGATGCGCAATTTCAAAGCTTAGCGGCCGAATGGACCTCATCGATCACGGGATTGGCTCCGCAGATTACAAGCGATCCAAGCTGCAGCTACGTTTACCGGGTGCCGCTCGAGAAAGCCGTAACGATCAAAGTAAATGACCTTTCCGTAGCTTCCGATGATCTATTTGTATTTTACTGCAAGGATAAGCCGCCGCTTTTGCTCGTATTCGATGACCAGCGCAGACCGTATTTATTTCTGTTCAAAGCCGACATTGCACCTTTCATCAAAAAGGTGGGAGTACCCGCTGTCTAGCGATTCGCTTCTCTTCTCTCCGCATTCATGCTACATTAATGCTATTGCCTAATATAGCGATTTTGTCATGTGGAGTGTGAAGGTATGGAAACGCAAAAAGGTCAACGCCTGATTCAACCTGCGGATCGGATGAACGGTCTTCCGACGCAATTTTTTGCCAAGCTGGTCGCCAAAGCGAATGCGCAGACGGCCAAAGGACGAGATGTAATCAATTTGGGACAAGGCAATCCAGATCAGCCGACCCCTCCCCATATTGTTGCGAAGCTGCAGGAGGCTGCGGCTAATCCGTTGTACCATAAATATCCTCCTTTCAGCGGTTATCCGTTTCTAAAGGAAGCCGTAGCGAAGCGGTACAAGGAGGATTACAACGTTGATATCGATCCGTCTTCCGAGGTAGCTATATTGTTCGGCGGAAAAACCGGTCTTGTCGAGATCAGCCAATGTCTGCTTAATCCGGGCGATGTTTGTCTCGTGCCTGATCCCGGCTATCCCGATTACTGGTCGGGTGTTGCGCTTGCGGGTGCGGAAATGTCGTTCATGCCGTTAACGGAAACGAACCGTTATTTGCCGGACTATGATGCGATTAGCCCTGAGATCGCAATGCGCGCGAAGCTCATGTTCATGAATTATCCGAACAATCCTACTGGCGCGGTGGCCGATGCCCAATTTTACGCTAAAACGGTGAATTATGCGATGAAGCACAGCATCGCAGTCGCCAGCGATTTCGCTTACGGAGCCATCGGCTTTGACGGAAATAAACCGGTCAGCTTCCTGCAGACGCCTGGCGCGAAGGAAGTCGGCGTAGAATTTTATACGTTGTCCAAAACCTATAATATGGCCGGTTGGCGAGTCGGCTTCGCCATTGGTAACGCCCAAATCGTCAAGCTGATCAACCTGATTCAGGACCATTACTACTGCAGCCTGTTCGGTGGCATACAAGAAGCCGCCGCGCTGGCGTTGACCGGTCCGCAGCAATGCGTAGCCGATCTTAAAGCGGTGTACGAGAGCAGGCGCGAGGCTCTATTCGGCGCGCTGGACAAGATCGGCTGGAAGGCATCGCGTCCTGGCGGCTCCTTCTTCTGCTGGCTGCCGGTGCCGCCCGGGTATACGTCTGAAACGTTCGCCGACATACTTCTGCAGGAAGCAGACGTTGTAGTTGCGCCCGGCGTAGGTTTCGGTATGCATGGCGAAGGCTTCGTACGCCTTGGCTTGTTAACCGGTGAAGCAAGGCTGCAGGAGGCCGTCCAGAGAATCGGCAAGCTGAATTTATTTTAGGCTGTCCGCGCCTGCTGCCTCGCTTTACAGCGGTTTGCGATCGTGATATGCTTATAGGAATTGAACATGTAACGTGATGACGGGACTAGTAAGCAAGAAGGGTCGCGATCAGAGAGTAAATTCCATGGGCTGCAAGAATTTACCGAAGGCCGCTTGCTGAACCTACCTCCGAGCGGCCGGCGATGAGCCGGACAGCGCCTTCTGTTATAGGCTTAAGCTGGATGATCTTATTTAATGCGATCATCAACAAAGGTGGTACCGCGGAAGCTAAGGCTTTCGTCCTTTATGGACGAAAGCCTTTTTTGTCGTCACGAAACAAGCATAGGATGGGATTAATTATGTCAGAACGTATCGTTGTAAAAATTGGCAGCAGCTCGCTTACATCGGAGGAAGGCGGTCTAATCCGTGAGCGAATCCGGTACTTCGCTGCCGAATTAGCCTCTGTGCACCGAAACGGTGACGGCGTTATGCTTGTGACCTCCGGTGCGGTAGCAGCCGGCTTTCGCCAAATAGGCTATGCCGCAAGGCCGAAGCTCGTTCACGAGAAGCAAGCGGCTGCCGCGGTCGGGCAGGCTTTGCTTATGCAAGCCTACCAGGAGGCCTTCAGCCAATACGGGATCGTAGCTGCGCAAATTTTGCTTACCCGCGCAGATTTCTCCAACCGTCGCCGTATCCAAAATGCTTTGATGACGATAGAAGAACTGCTCAAGCAGCGGATTATTCCGATCATTAATGAAAATGATACGGTCGCGACCGATGAGCTCGTGCTTAAATTCGGGGACAATGACAACCTATCGGCACTAGTGGCGGCAATGACGAAAGCAGCGAAGCTCATTATCATTACGGATATGGATGGTTTATATACAGAGGATCCGCGCAAAAATCCGCAAGCGGTCAAAATCGAGCGGGTAGATCAGATCTCCGAGGATATTATGAAGCTGGCAGGCGGCGCCGGATCTTCCGTAGGAACAGGCGGCATGCGCTCCAAAATCGAGGCTGCGCGCATCGCCATGCGCGGCGGCGTGCATGCCTTTATCGGCAAGGTGCAGCAGGAAGGCGATCTGACGCTCGCAGCCAAAGGCAATGGCCGCGGCACCTATTTCGATACGAAGCTTCATACCTTGTCCATGAAGAAGCAATGGCTTGGCTTCCATTCAATCCCTCAAGGGCGAATCGGCGTTGATGACGGTGCCGTATCCGCTTTGCTCGAAGGCGGCAAAAGCCTTCTTCCGGCGGGCGTAACGGATATTCAAGGCGAATTCCTGCCTGGCGACGTCGTAGAGGTAACCAGCCGACTTGGCGATACGCTTGGCCGCGGCGTCGTTAATTATGCAGCATGGCAAATTCAAGCGGTAGCAGGTTTAACTACCGAAGAAGTAAGACGCAGAGTCGATGTTTCACGTATTGAGGTTATTCACCGCGACGAATGGATTACGTTGAAATAATAAGGAGGAGTCTTCCATGACCAGTGAAGTGAGACAGAAAGCAGCGCTAGCCCAAGATGCGGCAGCAATAATGAACAGACTGACGACCGAACAAAAAAATACGGCGCTTCTACATATGGCGGATGCCTTACTCTCCGGGCAGGCAGCTATAATTGAAGCGAATGCTCTCGATTTGCAGCGCGGACGCGAGCAAGGCACCAGCCCTTCCCTGCTTGATAGGCTTGCTTTAAACGGCGACCGGGTCGCGGCAATCGCAGAGGGCTTGCGTCAAATTGTCGGACTTCCGGATCCTGTCGGCGAGCTGCTTGAACATTTTGACCGCCCAAATGGTTTGAAAGTCGAGAAGGTACGCGTGCCGATTGGCGTTATCGGCATGATTTATGAAGCACGCCCGAACGTAACGGTTGATGCCGCCGGACTATGCCTGAAAACCGGCAATAGCGTCGTGCTTCGCGGGGGCTCCGCAGCCATCGAGTCAAATCGCAAAATCGTAGAGGTGCTTAAGGCGGCTCTTGGTGAAACGGCAATGCCGGCGGATGCCATTCAGCTAATTGAGGATTCGGACCGCGCATCCGTCAATGAAATGCTAAAGCTAAACGGCTTGCTTGACGTCGTTATACCGCGCGGCGGCGCATCTCTTATCCGCAATGTCGTCGAAAATGCGACCGTGCCTGTTATAGAGACGGGAGCCGGCATTTGCCATACGTTCGTGGATGCAAGCGCCGATTTCGACATGGCTTCAGCCATTGCCTTTAACGCCAAAGTACAGCGCCCTTCCGTCTGCAACTCGATGGAAACGCTGCTCGTTCATGAGGCCTTTGCAGAGAAGCATCTGGTTCGGCTGGCCGATCGTTTCATTCAGGCCGGCATCGAGCTTCGCGGCTGCGAACGGACGACTTCGCTGCTTGCTTCGGCTAAGCCTGCTACAGATGAGGATTATGGCACAGAATATAATGATTATATAATGAATATCCGAGTAGTTTCAGATCTCGACGCAGCCCTCGATCATATAAGCCGCTTCGGCACCAAGCATTCCGAATGCATCGTAACCGGAAACGCGCAAAACGCCGATCGTTTCATACATGAGGTCGATGCGGCTGCCGTATATCATAATGCATCTACCCGCTTCACGGACGGCTTCGAATTCGGGTTCGGCGCGGAAATCGGCATTAGCACGCAGAAGCTGCATGCGCGCGGACCGATGGGTTTGCCTGCCCTTACTTCTACGAAATATCGGGTTTTCGGAAACGGACAAATTCGGGGCTAACCTACAGCCTTCTTTTGCTTATTATTCCATTTGAGTATCGGAGGAATTCTACCATGTCACTGTTAACACAAACTGGCATTGCCTCGCTGCAGCTTAGTTTTTACGGGGCGGGCTCGATGGCCGAGGCGATCGTCAGAGGCCTAATTAACGAGAAGCTTATTGCGCCTAACCGTATTTCTATGCTCAATCGGCATAACAAGGAACGTCTCTCAGAGCTCCACGAGCGTTACGGCGTTCAAACCGTTATTCAAGGCTCCAGCAATGAAGCCTATTTGCGGGAAGCCGATATCATCTTTCTTGCGATGAAACCAAAGGATGCGGCTGCCGCATTGGCCGAGATCAAGCCTTATGTATCCCAAAAGCAGCTCATCATTTCGGTTATCGCCGGTTTATCGATCAGCTCTATTGGTCAGATGATTGGCGAACAAGCAGCAATCGTACGGTCTATGCCTAACACGTCGAGCACAATCGGTCTCGGAGCAACAGGCATCAGTTATTCCGAGTCAGTCACGCCGCAGCAAAGACTGCTCACCGAGGCGATCTTCAGCTCAATCGGCATTAATGCGATCGTGGACGAATCGCTGCAGCAAGCGGTAACCGGCGTTTCCGGCAGCGGACCTGCTTATGTATATCATTTTATGGAGTCTATGATTGAAGCAGCGAGCCAGCTTGGCTTGTCGCAGGAAGCTGCGAAAGAGCTTGTCGTTCAGACGGTTCTGGGCGCAGCGGAGATGGTTCGGTCAACGGGCGAGGAGCCTGCTGAGCTTCGCCGAAAAGTGACTTCGCCAAACGGCACTACACAAGCTGCGCTTGAATTAATGGCGGAGCGTCATTTTTCGGAAACGATTATAAAAGCCGTTCATCGCTCTGCTGAACGTGCCGGCGAGCTTGGCGCAGCAATCGAAAGGAGTATTACGGAATGAAAGGAGTATGCATAGCAACCTATCGTTCTTATGACGATAAAGCCGATTTTAACAAAAAGGCGCTTTCGATCGCTGTCGGATTAACAGTCGGCAGCTGGACGGAGCTGCCTGAGGCGCAAAAGGCCGAAATGGAAAAGCATCTCGGCAAAGTGCTTTCAGTTTATGTCCATGAACCTGCCGGAGCCGCTCCAGGCGAGCGTTATGCCGATATTCAAATCTCCTATCCGGATATAAACTTTAGCCGCGATTTGCCTGCCCTGCTCGTCACGGTGTTCGGCAAGCTGTCGATGGACGGCAAGATCAAGCTGCTGGACCTGGATGTGTCCGATAATTTCGCTTCCGCTTTCCCGGGTCCGGCATTTGGACTGGACGGTGTCCGGGACCTGCTGGGCGTTCATGACCGGCCGCTGCTTATGAGTATTTTCAAATCCGTTGTCGGCCACAATCTTGCTAATTTGAAGGATCAGTTCTACATGCAAGCATTAGGCGGCGTCGATTTGATTAAGGACGATGAAATTTTGTTCGAAAATCCTTTGACGCCGCTTGAGAAGCGTGTTGAAGCCTGTATGGACGCAGCGCGCCTTGCGGAAGCCGAAACCGGCCAAAAGCTGCTGTATGCCGTTAACCTGACCGGTCCTACTTCAAAGCTTGCCGCTAATGCCCGCAAAGCCGTCCAAGCAGGCGCAAACGCACTGCTGTTCAACGTGTTGGCATACGGCTACGATGTACTCCATGAGCTCAGCAGTGATAAATCGATCAATGTGCCCATAGCAGCCCATCCAGCCATGGCTGGCGCGATGTATCCGTCACCGCATTATGGGTTCAGCGCTCCGCTGCTCCTCGGCAAGCTAATGCGGTTGGCTGGGGCCGATCTCGTTCTCTTCCCTTCGCCCTACGGCTCGGTTGTGATGCCGAAGGAAGAGAATCTGGCTGTGAAGGATGCTTTAACGACCCCGCTGCATGGACTTCGGACAAGCTTCCCTGTCCCGTCTGCCGGCATCCACCCTGGACTTGTCCCGCTCATTCTGAAGGATTTCGGCACGGACGTTGTCGTTAATGCCGGCGGGGGCATCCACGGCCATGCCATGGGTACAGCAGCAGGCGGACAAGCGTTCCGTCAAGCCATTGGAGCAGTAATGGACGGAGTTCCTTTACGAGATGCAGCCTCGGAACCCGGCAATGAGCCGCTGCAGGCCGCTATTAACGCGTGGGGGATTAAAGAATAATGAGTGATAATCAAGCAGCTAAAAAACGCATCGTGTTTTGTGATTTTGACGGTACGATTACGATGAATGACAATATTATCGCGATCATCAAGCACTTCAATCCAGATGGCTGGGAACGGATTGCCGAACAGACCATCGCCCAGGAACTTTCTATAAAGGACGGAGTCGGGCAATTGTTCCGTCTCCTCCCCGCTTCCATTCAGAAAGAGGTTATTGAATTCGGCATTTCCAATGCTCGCATTCGGGAAGGCTTCGCTGATTTTTTGTCGTTTTGCAAAGAGCAGGACATTGCATTTTATGTGACAAGCGGAGGTATCGATTTTTTTGTTTATCCGATACTTGAGCCCTTCGGCATACCGCAGGATCATATTTATTGCAACGGAAGCGACTTCAGCGGTGAAGTCATTGAAATCCTGTGGCCGAATCCATGCGATGAGCATTGCGGCAACGATTGCGGCATGTGCAAGACGACGATCATGCGCCGCTTCCCTGCCGACCAATACGAGCGTATTATTATCGGCGACAGCGTAACCGATTTTGAAGGCGCCAAGCTGGCAGATGTCGTTTACTCGCGCTCCCACTTGACCGCGAAATGCAAGGAGCTTGGACTGCCGCATCACGAATACGAAACATTTCACGATATCATTCACGAGATGAATGCTGAAAGGACGATTTCGAAATGAGCTTTCTACAAATTGCTTTAGAGGATAAGCAGCGGGCTTTAAGCGAGCTCCGCGACGTCAAGGAACTTTTCGCCTCGCGCGGCTGGTTCCCGGGCACAAGCGGCAACCTGTCCATACGTGTCGGAGATTTCAAGCCGGATGAATTCCAGTTTGCCGTGACGGCAAGCGGTAAAGATAAGACGGTACATACGCCTGAGGATTACTTGTTTGTCGATCAAGACGGCAAGCCTTGCGAAGCGACTCGGCTTAAGCCTTCGGCGGAAACGCTGATTCATTGCGAAATATACAAGCTAACAGGTGCCGGCGCTATATTTCACGTCCATACTGTGTTTAACAGCGTAATCTCTGAATATTTCTGGAATCGCAAATCGGTGCCCGTGGACGGTGTCGAGCTAATCAAAGGATTTAACATATGGGACGAGGAAGCGCATATTGAAATTCCGATCGTTTCAAACTTTGCCCGCATCCCGTCAATCGTGCCTGAGATTACGGAGCGAATCACATCGAACATTCCAGGTATCCTGCTGCGCAAGCACGGCATTTATGCTTGGGGAGCAAACGCCTTCGAAGCGAAGCGCCATCTTGAAGCATTCGAATTTATATTCGAATACGTGTACCGCCTCGAGCTGCTGCAGCGCGGAAATCGTTAAGTTCATTCTCAATCAACAAAGAGCGGTCCAAAACGGGAACAACCGGTTTTGGACCGCTCTTTGTTTTATTGAAATATCGTTCTCCTTATGCTCAAGATCGATGTTAAAATTCACTTATTTATACACCTCCCCATGATAATAATTCTCCGAATATGTAATATTCCTGTACTGAACCGGTATCTATAATAACATCATTAATTTGTAGCATTCTCCCTTGAAATCTAACAGTGAGAGAAGTAGTGATAAGTTGTCCATCATACGAAATATCATTACACTCGTCTCACTCTCATCAATGGATCTCTACGAATATGAATAACACATTCCTCATTAGATGTATGATATACAATGCTTCCAGGTTCTGCTCTGAAAAATTCTTTATTTGCATCTTCTTCAAATATTGAACGAATAGGTGCAACTTCGTTTATTACCTTTTTATCTTTTCCCTCATGATAATTAAGGATTGAGATTAAAACAAATTGGTTTGGAAATAATTCCCTTACCTCTTTCCACTTCATTTATAATTCCTCCATTTCATTTTTAAGTAATCGTTTCTTTATATTTCTCTGTAGGTATCATTATTTTATCATATTTCTATGATCCAAATAGCAGCCGTGATCTCGCTTGATGTATTAGTTCAACTTAAATAGACGATGAGTGCCTTTTGGACAAGCCCTATGCAAAAATAGGCCAAGCCTGGCGGCTTAGCCTCTTCCTCCGCGAAATTTTTGCGAATGGGCTCGCGCTTCATCGGCGTTCGTCACCCGGTTTCGGCTCCATTCAATCAGAATCCGGTCGATATATCGCAAACTTAGCTTGCCGGCGAATACGGCTTCTTTTAGAGCGAAACGTATAATCTCATCCGTGTAACGATCCTGGTCAAGCCATCCCGTTATCGTCTCGCACTCCATCGGCGACAGCAGACGTCCGAATTCCTGCTCGAACACGCTGAATAAATCGGCAGATGAAGCAGAAAGCGGCTTCGCGGGCTGCCGCTCCGCTTTCTTCGTCTCCCGCTTAAGCTCGGACGTCAGCTGCGCGGCTTTGAACAGCCAGCCGCTCCAATTATACCGTTCGGACTGCATTCCGGTCGAACTGTCAATATATTCATCAATGGTGAGGAACTCATCCTTCATAAGCCTGCCCAACAGCTGGCCAACCTCTCGGACCGATAGTCCCATACGTTCGGCTAGCTCCTCCAGCGTCGGGAAATCATTCAAATCCGCTTCCATATAGACCATAATTTGCAACAAAAGCATCGCTTCCGTATCCGATAAATCAAGCTGGCGGTATGTACGCAGCAGCATGGCGGATACATGTACGCCGCCTTCCTGCAACGCAGCGGCCATCCCATGCGAATACGCCTTCCAAATCTCGTTGTTCACTGCTTGCTGTCCCCCCAACTATTCTGCATTTATGAAATTTCGGATTGCTTAACGAGATTATAGGTATCTCTCGCGATCAACAACTCCTCATTCGTTGGAACCACAAGCACCTTGATTCTGGAATTGTCCGTCGATATTTGTCTCGCATCCTTGCTCCGCTCCGAATTGCGTTTTTCGTCAAGCTCAATGCCAAGGAAAGTAATGCCCTCGCATACTGCTTTACGAAGTGCAGCGGAGTTCTCGCCTACGCCTGCCGTAAATACGAGCGTATCCAGTCCGTTCATGGCTGCGGCATATGCTCCGATATATTTTTTCACGCGATACGTATACATGTCGAAAGCCAGCTTTGCATTTTTGTCGCCATCGTTCATGGCTTCGGTTACTTCTCGCATATCGCTGCTAATTCCGGATATAGCCAGCATGCCGCTATGCTTGTTAAGCATAGAATTTACCTCATTTAATGTCAATTCTTCTTTATTCATGACGAATGGAACGATGGCCGGATCAAGATCACCGCTTCTCGTGCCCATCATCAAACCTTCTAACGGCGTCATTCCCATGCTTGTATCAAAAGATTTGCCATCTAAAATAGCCGCACAGCTTGCTCCGTTCCCAATATGGCAGGAGATCATTTTAAGCGATTCCAGCGGTTTCTGCAAATAGGCGGCTGCCTGTGCGCTTACATAAGAATGCGACGTTCCATGAAAGCCGTATCTGCGTATTTTGTGACGTCGATACAGAACTGTCGGAATGGGGTACAGATAGGAGGTGTTCGGCATCGTTTGATGAAAGGCCGTATCGAATACGACGGCTTGCGGTACATCAGGCATATTCGTTTCAACCGCCGTAATTCCCATCATATGGGCTGGATTATGCAGCGGCGCAAGATCGAACAATCTGCGGATTTCAAGCTTTACCTCCGGCGTAACGAGAACGGAGCTGCTGAATGCCTCGCCGCCGTGAACGACGCGATGACCGACTGCTTCAATTTCCGTCAGCTTTCTGATTGCTCCAAACTCCGGATGGAGCAGCATATCGGTAACCCGTTTCACAGCAGTAACGTGATCTAATATTTCACTTACATGCCTAACCTCCGGTTTACCGATCGGTTCATGCGTAACGATGGAGGAATCCATGCCGATTCGCTCAACGCGCCCGCTTGCAAGCACAGATTCATTACTCATATCATAGAGCTGATATTTTAAAGACGAGCTTCCTGCGTTGATTACGAGTATTTTCATCCGATTCGATCTCCATCCATATCATATTTGAAGAAACCCGCGCCTGATTTGACGCCAAGATGTCCGGCACGCACCATCTTCTTCAGCACGATTGATGGACGGTACTTCAATTCGCCGTACTCGCGGAACATCCGTTCCAAAGCGGCCAGAACGGAATCCAGCCCGAAGCGGTCGCACATTTCGAAAGGCCCGTGCTGAAAGGAATAACCTATACGCATTGCACTATCGATATCCTCAGCTGACGCAACGCCTTCCTCAAGCACATGCAAGGCTTCATTTATGAACAAGCATATAAGCCGAGTCGTCACGAATCCGGGTGATTCGAACACCATGACTCCCTTCTTTCTAATGATCTCCTCGACAAAATGCTTCGTTCTTGCGAAGGTGTCCTCCGATGTCTTCAATCCTCTAACAATTTCAACCAAGTCGATTTTGAATACGGGATATATAAAATGCATCCCGATGACACGGTCCGGATTTCCAGTTACGCTTGCAAGCTCTGTCAAGCTCAGCGTCGAGGTGTTGCTCGCCAAAATAACATGCGCGCCGCAAATCTTGTCTATCTTCTTGAATATTTCCTTCTTGCTGTCCAGGTCCTCTGTAATCGTCTCAATGACAAGCTCGCAACCGGCAAGCTTGTCATAGCCAAGCGATGGCTCAATCCGGTTCATAATGAGCTTTTTTTCCGCCTTCGTAAGCGCCCATTTCTCGATTTGCTTATCCAGACTAACTTCAATCATCTGCTTGCCGTAATCAAGCCGCTCCTCCGATTGCTCGATGATGATGACCTCTAAGCCTTTTGATGCCAGCATTTCGGCAATACCTTGACCCATCGTACCTGCTCCGACCACGCCGACTGTTTTTATGTTCAATGTATATAACCCCTTTAGTATGTTGAGAATGCGCCTTATAACCTTTATGCAGCTTTCTCTGCGTATATTGTCAGATCTTATTATAACGGTTTTCATAAAAAATAGAAGGCGGACGCCTGCTCCGCCTTCAAATTGTAATATTATAAAAGCATTATGCCGCTGTAGTTCCGTTCAATAGAAGCCGGAATTCATCACCGCTAAGCGTTTCTTCGCGAAGCAGCGTCTGCAAAGATTGCGTGAATATGCCGCGCTTCGGCTCCAGCATTTTTTTCGTTTGCTCCATTAGCTCGTCCAAAATGGAACGGTTAATGCCGGCCCATGATTCCTTGGTCATCATAGAGGAATCTATAATACCGAGATCCGTTAACCCGGATTCAACCAACGTTTTCACGATGCTCATGGCCTGCTCGAAATCACCTCTCGAGCCTGTACTCCGATCCCCGTAGAACATTTCTTCGGCCGCCGCTCCGCCTAACGCGATCATAATCTGACCGTTCAGAAAAGCTTTCGTATAAAGATATTGGTCCTGCTGCGGATTATGACGCACGTAGCCGAGCGCTTTACCGCGAGGCGATAAGGCAACCTGGGATACGCTCCCCGGGCGAACCATTTCCGCCATAATGGCATGGCCAAGCTCGTGAAGGGCTACTCGCTCGCGTTCTTCTCTTGACGCTTCGCGGTCAGTCTTCTCCCCCATCATAACCTTATCGATCGCCATCGTCAGATGGCTCTCGGCAATTTTGTCCTGCTCTTCGCGCAGGGCATATATAGCCGCTTCATTCATGACGCTTTCAAGCTGAGCGCCTGAGAAGCCGTAGGACTCGGTGGCAATGCGTTCCAAGTCAACGTCTTCGGCGATTGGCTTATTGTTTGCATGGATGTTCAAAATATGCAGCCTGCCCTTCTTATCGGGCAATTCAACATGAATATGCCGATCGAATCTTCCCGGACGAAGCAGTGCGCTGTCCAGCATTTCCTTGCGGTTCGTCGCCGCTATGAGCAAAATGCGAGGCGATTCGTTCGCGTGAATGCCGTCCATTTCCGTTAGAAGCTGGTTCAAGGTTTGATCATATTCTCTCTGCTGGCCGCCGTCTCTTTTGCCGCCAATGACCTCGATCTCATCGATAAAGATAACTGCGCTGCTTTTCCCTGTTTTGTTCGCTTTCGTACGCGCTTCCTTGAATAAGTCCCGAACCCGCCCTGCTCCTACGCCGACGTACATCTCAACGAACTCACTGCCGGAAGCGGCCAAATAAATTGAATCGGTATATTGTGCAGCTGCTTTCGCTAATAAAGTTTTGCCTGTTCCCGGCGGTCCGGCTAGCAAAATACCTTTAAGCGGCCTGATCCCAAGCTTAGCGATTTGCTCATGACGAACGAGAAAATCAAGCGCTTCGACTAACTCCTGCTTCGCTCGTTCCTGACCGCCGATTTGTTCAAAAGTAAATGGAGTTGCTTTTACGCTCGGACGACGCTGCTGACTCGATAATGCCGTCATTTTTCCTCTTCCGCGCGATGCATAGAATACGACAAAGCCTAATACGCCAAACAGCAGAATCGGTACGACGTTCTGTCCGATAAAAATGAAAAAAGCAAGAAGGACAGGGACGATGCCGATTGCGATCTCGGGCAAATATTTACGCATCTTACCACACCCCCAATTGGGCAGCCGCGCGAGGAAGCACGACATATTTTACGGATTCAGCATTTTTAATTGTAATATACACGTTAGTATCATCCATATCTGTCGTAACGGATACATCTTTATAGGACTCGGCGGCTTCCGCCATCGCTATTGGAATATCAGAGTAGGCCTTCGTTTCCATTGCCTCCGCTACTTGAAATAAGGAAGCCGACCACAGCTCTTCAAGCTGCTTGCTTGACTCCGCCTTAATATTCAGTTCCAGCTTGCGGTCACCGAACACATCCTTGCCGTTCGCTTGGACCGTCTCATAGATGGACTTAACGTTCGCATCCGGCTCTAACACCATATCTATCATGACTCGGTCACTTGTCATTACCGGCTTAGTAGAGGAGACGACACCCTCAACATTTTTTACGGCCTTTTCTAATGGCGCTGCTACAGCCGCTTGATTATATATAGCCCAACCCCCGAATAATACAGAAGCGGAAATTGCAGCTGTAATTATAATAGGCATCACGCGTGGTTTCATCATAGTCAAAATCCCTCCCAAAGCGTATGATTGTATATTCCGTATATCAACTCCGCTATACGAAAGTATATCATATTTGCGATCGGGATTGACGTTGTAAAAATAGGAAACGGAGCCTTATGGCTCCGTTTTGGCAGGCAGCTGGTACATATCAATAAACGTTCCGCTGTCAAACATATAAAATTCGTAGTAATATCGTTCCGGGCTCTGGCCGATACTGTAAAATACTTCCCATACGGGCTTACCGTCAAACATTCCTGGCTGAATTCGTTTAATCGCCGCGTCGGGCTTCTCTACTAGAAACGTATTTTTGATCTGTTTGAAAGAAACGCCATACTCGGCCTTAACTGCATGAGACTCGTTGTCGCCGGTTAACCACACGAACACTTTGTTGCCGTCCAGATCGCTGCCTTCTACGATCCAGCTTTCCTTATGCCAGACATGATTATATACGTTATCAACATTTTCCAGTCCGGCTGCTTCGATCGCTTTCGCCTCGGCATCGCTTGCTGCAGTCCATCTAGGCATTTGGATTTCGCGGAAATAAACTCCGAATCCGGTTGCTGACAGCAGAATGCCAGCTGCAATAAGGAAGATCCATCGATGCGGCGTCATGAACGGCGGACGCTTCTTGGAGATGACACGCATTAGGCTTGAAGCAAGCGCTCGAAGCTTGCTTGCGCCTCGTAACGAATTTTTTCCTCATCGAGCAATGTACATTCGCCGTTCCGCACAACCTGCCGACCATCAATCCAAACATGCTTTACATCGCGGCCTGAGCCGGAATAGACGAGATGAGATATGATATCCGTTTTCGGATAAAAGTGAGGCTGCTCCAAATCGATCGCAATGAAATCAGCCTTCATCCCTTCACGCAAGCTGCCGATATGATCTTGCTGCCAGATCGCTTTCGCTCCATATACGGTCGCCAGCTTAAGTGCTTCCATAGCCGGGATGGCTGTAGGATCTCCGGATACGCCTTTATGAAGCAAAGCTGCGAACCGAATTTCCTCGAATAGATCCAAGTTATTATTACTCGCCACACTATCCGTACCGAGAGATACGGTTACGCCGGCACGCAGCAGCTCAGGCACGCGCGCTATACCGCTTGCCAGCTTCAGATTGCTGACAGGGTTATGGGAAACGGAAACCCCTTTCGCAGCCAGCAATTCAATCTCCGAATCATGGAGATGGACGGCATGAGCCACTAATGCGGGACGCGAGAAAAAACCTAGCCGATCCAGATGCTCAACCGGTCTTACACCGTAATCTTTCACATTCTGCTCGACCTCTGCAAGCGTCTCCGACATATGCGTATGCAGAGGCAGATCGTAGTCGTGAGCAGCCTGTACAAATCGTTCGATATACGCAGGAGGACAAGTATATGGCGCGTGAGGCGATATCATCGTCGTGATGCGGCCATCCGCTTTTCCATTCCAATCCCTTGCGAAAGCGATAGCTTCGACCAGCTTAGCCTCTTGCACATCCTGCGGACAAAGTCCGATTACGCCTCTGGTTAAAATGCCGCGAATACCGCCCTGCAGCACCATTTGAGCAACTTGGTCCATGCGATCATACATATCGACGAAAGCCGTCGTGCCGGTGCGAAGCATCTCCACGATGGCAAGCGCGCTGCCCGCCCGGGTATCCTGATCGACGTATTTGCCTTCCATTGGCCACATCTTTTGCTCCAGCCATACCTGCAGGTTTTGATCATCCGAATAGCCGCGCAGCAAGCTCATCGCTGCGTGTCCGTGCGTATTTATAAGGCCTGGCATGAAAACCATCCGGTTCCCGTCAACCTTTTGCACGCTTCCCTCAAGCTGCTGCGGCGATTCCGTTCCCAAGTACGTAATGCGGTCATTCGTTACGACCATATGTCCTTTAAAAGAAGGATTAGAATCATCCATCGTGACAAACAAACCATTTTCAATCCAAATCTGACTCATTTTCGGCTTCTCCTTCTCTAACTAAATAATAGGCCAGACTAAGCAGTTCCTTCGTAAAATCGGCATTCTGTATACGCACCTCGTCAGGAACTCTTAATATAGCAGGCGCGAAATTTAAAATGCCTTCCACACCGGCCTCAACGAACTGATTTGCCACGTTTTGCGCCTCAAATGCCGGGACCGTAATAATTCCGATGCGGATATTTTGTTCAGCCACGACGCGTGCCAGCTCGCTCATCGGCAATACCTTCAAGCTATTGATATGTGAACCGATCTTGCTCGGAAGCACGTCGAATACAGCAGTAATCTGCATGTTATCCTTTGAATATTTATTGTAATTGCACAAGGCGTGACCCAGATTGCCGGCTCCTACCAATGCTACTTTAATGGTTTGGTCGACTTTTAGTATTTGCCTGATTTTCTCAATTAAATATTGAACATCGTACCCGATGCCTTTACGGCCGAATTCACCGAAATAGGCAAGATCCTTTCGGATCTGAGCAGGATTCAAATCGAGCTTATAGCCCAATTCTTGTGAAGAAACGGTTTGAATTTCACGGCTATGCATTTCATTCAATACTTGAAGATAGATCGGGAGCCTTCTGACGACAGCTTCGGAAATTTTCGTTTGCTTCATCGTTCCTCCTCCAACCATTCCCTCATACGGATAATCATCTGATCGGTATGCATCGTTTCGATCTTTGGACCCGGCAGAGAGTACAAGAAATGCTTTCCATAAAAGGTATCAATGACTCTTGTATCATAAATGATAACAATGCCTTTATCCTGCGAGCTGCGGACAAGCCGGCCAAAGCCTTGCTTAAAACGGATAACCGCCTGCGGAATCGAAAGCTTCATAAACGGATTTTGCTTTTGTCTTTGCAGCAACTCGGCCTTTGCTTCCGCCAGCGGATGATTCGGCGGCTGGAAAGGAAGCCGCACGATCGCCAAGCATATTAAGGCCTCTCCCGGAATGTCGACTCCTTCCCAGAAGCTGCTCGTTCCAAGCAAGACGGACTCAGGCGTTTGTCGGAACCGTCTTGTTAGCTTCGTCCGGTTCCCGCTGTCGATGCCTTGCCCAAGCACCTGAATTCCCGAAGCCGAAAGCATCTCCTTCAAAGGCTCATACACCTGCTTAAGCATACGGTAGGACGTGAATAAGACCAGCATCCTGCCCTTTGTTTCTTTCGCTGAAGCGGCTAATGATTGAACCAGCATTTCGAGATAGGAAGCATCAACCGTCGCCCCTTTTAGTACGGGAAAATTACGAGGAATGACGACCAGAGCCTGTTCCCGATAATTAAATGGCGATGGGAGCTGAACCGTTTTTAATCTTCCTTGCTCTTCATATCCGCTAAGGCCAAGCTGTTCTTCGGCATATTGGAACGATTTTTGAACGGATAATGTCGCAGATGTCAGCACGATGCTTTCTTTTACATCGAAAAAATATTTTTGCAGCTGGGCGCTTACATCAACGGGCATGCCGTATAGCTGTACGGACCGGTAACGGTAAACGCTGCTTGCCTCGATCCAAAACACGGATTCAGAAAGCTCTAATTTTATGAAAGTCCGCAGTTCATCCTTCACTCTCGTCAAATCCCGAACCGCGCCGTTCAAATCGGTCAAAATAGCTTGAACAGACATGTCATCAATACGGTCCTTTATGTCGGTCATCATTTTCTCTACTGTACGAATTACGCGATTTAACTCCGTATGTACATTCGACTCGACGTTCGCCGCATCGTCCCAGCCGCCTGGCAGCTCATCTTTCTTCAATCGGCATACCGTTTGCCCGTTATCGGATGGTCCATCGGTTGAAGTTGACGTAAAGCTGTAAAACATTTCAAAGAGCTTATCCCAATGCTCCTTCACTTCTTGAAAGATAGGAATAACCGTATCGATCGTCTCTATCCATGCAGATTGATGGGCATCGTCTTCGTATAGCAGCTTTTGGCGCAGTGCAGGTAAAAGTCCCGAACGTGTATCCTTATACAAACGAAGGACGGCCTGTGTCAAGGAAAAATAATTGATTTGCATCCCCAAATGCTTACCGGCAACCTCTTCAACATGATGTGCCTCATCAATAATGAGATGTGTATATGATGGCAGCAGCCGATGGTCGGCTTGAATGTCCGTAAATAACATCGAGTGATTCGTAATGCAAACATCCGCAATATTCGATTCATGCTTGGCGCGATGATAAAAACATCTTTTGAACCACGGGCAAGCACGATTCAAGCAAGAATCCGTATCGCTGGCAACCGTTGACCAAAATTCGGATCCTTTATTGCCGAAATTAAGCTCTTCTTGATCACCGGTTTCCGTTTCACCTAGCCATACGAGCATCTGAGCGGCCGTAACCGTATCGTCGATAGGCGATACTAAATCCTTCGTATTCACTTTTCCCTCAAATTTGCGCAAGCACAAATAATTCCCTCTCCCTTTGAAGATGGAGGCTTTAAAGGCAAACGGAAGAACCTCCTCAAGAAGGGGCAAATCGCGCTGCCTTAGCTGTTCTTGAAGGTTAATCGTATGTGTACTTACAACAACTTTCTTATTATTTTGTATACCATAATACAGGGCTGGAATTAAATAGCCAAGCGACTTGCCTGTTCCTGTGCCAGCTTCGATCAACAAATGCCGATTGCTGCTTAACGCGTTGTAAACCTCTTGAAACATCGCGGTTTGCGCTTCCCGCTCCTCATAATTTTCAAACCGCTGCTTGAAGCGAGCCTTTACATCGTCTAAATAATGGTTGAAGGATAAATCGTTTAACGGTTCCTCGCTGCTTCCTGAACGCGGCGCTTGTTCATCGGACCATTCCCTAACCTTCAGTGCAAATTGATTGAAATATTCATATTCATTGGACTCAAATAGAGTGCGATATTCCATTAGTCTTAGTGTTTCTTTAATAAACCAGCTTAAATCGCTCCCATCGTCGATAAGAACGGATAGCCGCTGCAAAGTGAGCAGCGGCAGTTGACGTAGCTTCTTGATCGATTCGATAAGCAATAACGCGGTTGCCATTGCATCGCTATCCGCACGGTGATGCTGCTCGTGCACGATGCCAAACAGTTCGGAGACAGCTCCAAGCTGATAGGTATTAATTGTCGGATATAAGATCCGCAGCAGTTCTATCGTATCCAATTTTCGTCCGGCAAATCGCTGGTAGCCGCAGCGACCAAGCGCTTGATTAAGAAATCCTGCGTCAAAACCGACATTATGGGCAACAAGCACAGCATCATCAAGAATCGGAATAAGCTTGCCAAACACCTCATTAAGCCCGGGAGCATCGGCTACATCCGACTCACCTATACCCGTCAATTGTGTGATGAAAGCAGGTATTGGGATATTAGGTCGAACAAAGGAGCAAAAGGTATCGATAATTTCCAGCTCATCAGAAACAATGACCAGACCGATCTGCAGAATGTCATCCTCTGAGCTATGTCCCGTCGTTTCTAAATCCAATACTGCGAATTTCATTTATTCCCCGTTCCTCTCACAAACAGCACAGCTCCGTGCTTCCGAAATATAACGATAATTTCTGAGGCGTTTCTTGACATGATCTAAGATTATTAAGCGGATCCTTGAAGCTTGGACATACATCATATGCTTTCATAAACAGCTGTTCAGCTTTAGCAATATTCATGTAAACCGCTTGAATGCATCCTAGCGCATTATAGCCCATTGCCCGCCACTTAGGAAAGTCTGTTAAAGAAATAAGCATTTGAAAATGTCTTTGTGCTTCGCTCCAATTTTGAAGATGCATATACGTCATGCCTAAAAAAAGTCTAGCTAAATTGCAATCAGGAGCTTGATTCATGGCAGCCTGAAATTGTATGGCAGCCTGCGGAAACATAAATAACTTATAATAGCCTTGGCCTTTATTAATGATCGTGGCAGCCTCATCTGATATTTCCAAATCTGCTGAATTGCATGTGGACATGGCACTTCCAGCAGCTTTTGGTTCCTTCGATTTCATCGCAGCGTTGGCTGTTTCTTTGAGTTCCATGTGCTGTTCCTTGAAATTAGCAAATTTTTCCTCGAAATCGAGCCAATGTTCAATGAAAGTGTCGCTCATTTTTTTAAGCTCAATCATTTGCTCTGCAAATTTCAGTTTCTCCTGTGCATCTGCACCTTCATAACCGTCAATAATTCGATCAAGCATCTCGTTCATTGATGCAAACATATGCTGGAACATACCGCATCCCGCCTTCGCCAAAGAATTAAGGAGTGTTATGTTCATTTTTTGTTTAATCGATGCTTTTCATACAGTATACCAGCCGTTACATAACGCAGGGGCAAGCCGGACTAATCATGAAGTTAAAGGATTGTTGCGTGAAGCTCTGCGCTTAACAACTGCAAAGGCCGATTGCTTTCATCGAGAATGGTAACGATCGGCTTATGCGCTTTTGCTTCTTCGTCCGTCATCATCGCATAAGATATGATAATCACTTGGTCGCCAGGCTGTACTTGCCTTGCCGCTGCTCCGTTTAAGCAAATAACGCCCGATCCTCGTTTTCCCGTAATGACATACGTCTCGAAGCGCGCACCATTATTATTATTTACGATTTGCACCTTTTCATTTTCCCATATATTAGCCGCATCCATCAAATCCTCATCGATGGTAATGCTACCGACATAATTCAGGTTCGCTTCCGTTACGGTTGCCCGATGCAGCTTCGATTTCATCATCGTTCTGAACATATTCATTCACCTCCGCCGCGTCAAATATTTTATTATCGATCAATCGAGTCGCACCAAATTTAACAGCTAATGCAAGCAATAAAGGTTGTCTTAAGGTTTGAATTTTAGCTGACGCTTCCGGTAATTGCAGGTTTGGATAATACAGCAATTCCACATAATCAATTACGGCATCTCCCGCTTTACCGATTTGCTGCTTTACCAACGCAAGAAGCCGTTCCACGGTTATATCGGGGTCAGCAAGCCGCTTCTCCGCTTCCTGCAGCGTCCGTGAAAGTACAACAGCTTGCTGTCGGTGGTCCGCGCTCAAATAGACATTCCGTGAGCTTAAGGCGAGACCGTCTGGCTCCCGCACAATTGGACAGGCGACGATTTTCACAGGGAAATTAAGATCGTCCGCCATTTTTTGGATAACGGCGACCTGTTGAGCGTCTTTCATTCCAAAATAAGCGCGATCCGGCTGTACGAGATGAAACAGCTTGCTGACGACCGTACCGACGCCGTCGAAATGCCCGGGTCTTGAAGCTCCGCATAACCGATCCGTAATTTGATTCACAATGACTGTGGTCAGCGGTTTCTCCGGATACATTTCATGAACGGAAGGGATAAAGACGATATCCGTTCCGTTCTCCTGCGCCAAAGCAATGTCGCGATTCTCATCCCGAGGATAACTCTCCAAATCCTCGTTCGGTCCGAATTGGAGCGGATTGACGAAGATGCTGAGCACCGTAACATCGTTTTCCGTTTTAGACTTTCGCAATAAACTCGCATGGCCTTCATGAAGGAATCCCATTGTAGGGACAAATCCGACGCTTAGACCATCCTTGCGGCATTCGGCTATTAGCCTTTTTAGCTCCGCTTTCGTTCGGCAAATGTTCATATGGGCCGTCCTTCCTTCTTTGCCTGCTGTTCGCCTTGGTGCCCGATTTCCTTCGCGATTTCCTTCGAACTTTGCTCGGCGCCGCCATAAAGCGGCCCGAAGACAGCCGGCTGCGCCGAGAATACATGATCCTCTCCGGGGAAAGCGCCTTGTTTCACGTCATTCACATAAGCTTCAATGGCATTTCTTATCGTTGAGCCGATATCGGCATAGGTTTTCACAAATTTTTTCTCGAAATACGGTGATGCGTATTGCAAGATATCATGATACACGAGCACCTGACCGTCACATCCGCGGCCTGCGCCGATTCCGATGACAGGGATGGCAAGCGAATCACTGATTAATGTAGCCAGCGGTTCGGTTACAAGCTCTAAAACGAGGCTAAAGGCTCCCGCTTCCTCCAACGCTTTCGCATCATTCATTAGACGCTCGGCTTCCATATCCAGCTTTCCTTGTACCTTATAGCCGCCAAGCTGGTGTACCGATTGCGGGGTTAAGCCTATATGTCCCATCACCGGTATTCCGGCCTTGACAAGCGCGGCTACATCGGAAGCCATGTCTGATCCGCCCTCGAGCTTCACGGCTTGGGCGCCGCCTTCTTGCATAATGCGCGCCGCATTGCGAAGCGTCGCTTCGCGGCCGATGCCGTACGTCATGAACGGCATATCCGCTACGATGAACGTCTGCTGCGCTCCTCTGGCAACCGCTCTTGTATGGTAAACAATATCGTCAATCGTTACAGGTATCGTCGTATCGTAACCCAGCACGACGTTTCCGAGCGAATCACCGACAAGAATAACGTCGATGCCTGCTTCCTCAGCAAGCTTGGCTGAAGGATAATCGTAAGCTGTCAATACGGAAATCGCATTGCGGTCCTGCTTCATCTTTTTCATATTCGTAATCGTCAGTCGTTTCCTCATCAGCTTCATCCCCCGTTCAATGATAGGATAAACACAAAAAAACCTTTTAGCCGCTGCTAAAAAGGTCCCCGAACTGAAAAGGAAACGTTTGCTTGTCGTGCTTCCTTCTGTCTCGGTCCCTACGGCTCAGAGCAGAGTGTGCATTTCCAATCATATGCATTGTGTGATTCCTAGATCAGTGCAGCTTTCGAAAAATACCGCCTGATACATGTAGTTTAACAAATTTTTCACGTTCCGTAAACGAAAGAAATCGTCCTATTGCGGTTCTCCCATTTCTGCTGAAAAAACGGCTTTAGTCAATCCATTCGCAAGCTCAACGCGAATCGCTCCGCTTTCGTCTAAACCGACCGGAATGCCCACTATATCCCCCTGCGGGGTGATCAGTCTTGCCGGCTTTCCAAGCGAGACAGACAAAGCTTCCCATAACGTAATAATCAGACTGAAGCCTTGCTCTTGATAGAGGAAATAAAGCTGCTCCCACTCCTTCAAAAAATCAGCAATAAGCTCGTTACGGTCCCATTTCTGTCCAGCTGCGATTCGAAGGGATGTCGCCTTCTCAAGCAATTCCTCCGGATAATCGGCTGCCTCTAAATTCACGCTTATTCCAATGCCTGCGATAACATAACGAAGACGCTCGTCCTCGGCTGCCGACTCAAGTAATATGCCGCTTATTTTCTTGCCGCCGATCAACAGGTCATTGGGCCATTTGATCCCGATCGGAAGTGAAGTTACCCGCATCAAGCTTCTGCAAAGCGCAACAGCCGTCAACAACGTAAGCTGCGGGGCAAAATGAACCGGCACGGACGGACGCAGCACCATGCTCATCCAAATCCCTCTGCCGCGAGGCGAGATCCAGCCGCGTCCCATACGGCCTCGGCCGCTGAGCTGCTGCTCCGCGAGAAAGATCGTCCCTTCAACAGCCCCCTCCTCCGCAGCCGCACGAGCAAGATTTTGAGTAGACTCCACAGAATCGAACAGATTCAAGCTTTTACCGAAAACGGTAGAGGTCAAGCTGTTTTGTAATTCCTCTAAGGAATAGCTGTCCGGCGCGCTAATAAGACGGTAACCAAGCCGCCTGGACGCTTCAAAAAGGTAGCCCGCCGCTTCAAGCTTGCGAATGTGTTTCCAAATCGCTGTTCGGCTCACGCCGAGCTCTTGGCTTATGCTCTCTCCGGATACATATTCCCCAGGTTTTGCTTCAAACAATTGCAACAACGATTCATTATTCATCATTAGTATCCTCTTTATCCCATTCTGATGCTTGCTTAAGAAGCTGCTGCTTGTCGTTCACAAGCTGACCATTAGCGACTTCGACCAGCAGTCTGTTCAGCCAATCGCTAATCCATGGCCCCGGCTTCCGGCGCAAATGCTTTTTAAGCTCGCTGCCGTTCACTTTAAGCTGCTTTAACGAAGAAATCGAAATCTCATTCAACCATACTTCAAAACGCGACAAACAGCCATTCAGGCGGGTTAGATTTCCTCCCGTTAAAACGCGAAGTACGTCGATCCATTCTTTAGCCGGGCTTTCCCCGAAGCGTATAATGAGCTTAATCCACTCCAAACGCAGCAGTTGCTCGTCTTGTTGGTTTGCAAGAACTAACGCTTGTTTATGGATAGCAAAAATGGCGGCTATGCTCTTCGTGCGCTGATTCGAAAATCGCAGCACTTGCATGACATGCAGAATGTCCTCCAAAGCAAGGCTTAACCCGATTCCGACCGCAGCCCATCTCAAGTCAAGAGAACTCAGCTGGTGCAATCGCGAAAATAACGAAGCTGATTCGGCAGTTCGGCAAGCATTCGTTAGAGCTAATAAAGCATCCTCGGTAAGCGGCTCTTTCAGATGCAGCAGCAGCCCGCTCGCGCCAACAAAATAAAGCGCTCTTTGCGGCGCCGCTCCTGCCATCATTTTATCAAGCTCTGCTTGTACTCGCTCCATTGCGATAAATTTCATCAGCTTTCGATGCCGAATAAGCGCTTTCCATGTATGATGGGCTGGTATCAGATGATAAGCGCCGATGAATCGAACGGCCCGGAGCATACGAAGCGCGTCCTCCTGAAACCTGGCGTCCGCATCTCCAACGCATCGCAGAACCTTTGTTTCCAAATCGCGAAGACCCCCGAACGGATCCAGCAGCTCTCCGTCCTCCGCCATAGCCATCGCGTTCATCGTAAAATCCCGTCTAAGCAGGTCGCCTTCCAAGCTTGTAATGTAAAGAACGCTCTCCGGCTTGCGATGCTCCTCATAGCTGGACTCCTGCCTAAAGGTTGTAACTTCATAGCCAGACCCTTCATATAGGACCGTAACTGTTCCATGCTGCAATCCTGTCGGAATACAGCGCTCGAACAATTCCATCACCTGCTCCGGCCGGGCCGATGTTGCAATATCGACATCCTTTATGGGTAAGCCTAACACCGTATCCCGAACGCAGCCGCCAACAAAGACGGCTTCGAATTCATGCGCTCGAAGCCGTCTTACGATGGGCGAAGCAATCCTTATGGGTTCTGGCAGCAATTGCTCCACATCAAGCACCGTCCTCTGCAGCAGCCATACTTCTATTCACTGCAGACAGCGACAGGCAGATCTGCTTCAATTCCGAGCACACGATAATAAATTTGCTCATATTGCGTTGTAATGACATCATTGCAAAATTCATGTCTAGCTCTAAACATGCATGCCTTCTTAAACTGCTCGTGCAGCTTATCATCCGTCAAGAGTCGCTCCGCGTTTGCGGCCATGTCCTCAACATCGCCGATCGCTGATAAAAAGCCGGTTTCCCCGTGCGTAACCAGCTCCGGAATCCCTCCAGCGTCGGATCCGATCGTCGGGACGCCGCATGCCATAGCCTCAAGCGCAACCAAGCCGAAGCTTTCCTTCTCCGAAGGCAGAAGAAGTACGTCGGCCATGGAAATAACTTGCGCAACATCCTCTTGCTTGCCCAGGAAGTGGACACGGTCCTCAAGCCCGAGCTGCCGTATACGGCATTGCATCTTTGAAAGCTCAGGTCCTTCTCCTACCAACAGAAGCTTAGAAGGCAACTTTCTGGAAACACGTTCAAAAATTTCTATAACATCGCCTACCCGCTTAACGGGACGGAAATTCGAGATGTGCATTAAAATTTTCTCGTTCGGCGCAGCAAAATCCGATCGCAGAGAGATTATATCCCGCGGGTAATATACTCGCTTATCCACAAAATTATAAGTTAAATCTATAGGTGTAGTAATATCAAGCAGCTGTCTTGTTTCATTTATTAAATCATTCGATACGGCTGTTACGGCATCGCTTTGGTGAATCGCCAGTCGAATCAGATCCTTTAGAGATTCGTCTTGCGCCAGCACGGTAATATCGGTCCCATGCAAGGTCGTAACGGTTCTGAGGCCGTCGCCATTCATTTGCTTAGCCAAGTACGCGCATACCGCATGGGGGACTGCATAATGCACATGAAGAAGATCAAGCTGCTGCATCTTGGCCACCTGTGCCATTTTGCTTGCTAAAGCTAAATCATAAGGAGGATAACGGAATACGTAATAATCATTCACTTCAACCTCATGAAAAAAGATATTCTTTTTAAATTGTCCGAGTCGAAACGGAATGCTGTGGGTTATGAAATGAATTTCATGACCGCGTTCGGCGAGCAGCTTGCCTAATTCTGTAGCAACGACGCCCGATCCCCCTAAGGTTGGATAACAAGTTATCCCGATCTTCAATTTTCTCGCCACTATTTCGCACCTCCTGTGTTGGTCACGTCATCCTATTGTATTCGACAAGAGCTGTACGATTTGTCAAAAAAATTGTACGGCATGCGGACGTTTCAATGCAAAACCCTCGGCATATGCCCATCCGCGAGCTTGTCCAAGCAAGGAATCACGCGCTTCTACGCGCTCCACATAGCCGTTAGTCAATGGTGTAGCTACGCGATCGGCGCCTCCCGATGACGAATCGAATTGTGATCGGTACGCTCTTAGTGCATTGCGCTTCGTCTCATAATAATCGCTGATATCGACAACCAGTGATACTTGATCTATATCATTTATATAATAATAGATAAGTTGTTCGACCTGCACGGCCGGCAGCTCGGGCATATAACGGCGCAGCTTCGCATTGAATACCGCTTCCTCTACCAAACGATTGCATGCTACATGGTCGGGATGACGGTCTACCCAGAATGGAGCAAATACCGTCCGCGGTTTGAATTTACGTATTTCTGCAACGATACGATCGATGTGGCCGCGCGTCGGCTCCAAGCCGCGGTCGGGCAACCCAAGGTTTGTACGGACAGCTAAACCAAGCACTGCGGATGCTTCAGCGGCCTCCTGCATGCGCAGTTCTACAGTACCGTTCGAGGACAGCTCCGCCCCGGTAAGATCGCAAATGCCGACGCGGTAACCGGCTTGTACATGCTTCGCAATCGTGCCGCCCATTCCGATTTCAGCATCATCCGCATGAGCGCCAAATACGAGAGTATCCAGCTTATCACTCATTCTTCTATACCTGGTTTATATTTATGAACAAGCTCGCGCCATGCAAAATCGCCACGCTCAAGCGCTTTAACAAGCAATTCTGCAGTAGCAACGTTAGTCGCAACCGGAATCCCCTGCACATCGCATAAACGGAGCAATGCAATGATATCCGGTTCGTGCGGCTGCGCCATCAATGGATCCCGCAGGAAAATAATGAGGTCCATCTCATTCTGGGCAACCAATGCGCCAATTTGCTGATCCCCGCCGAGCGGACCTGACATAAAGCGATGAATGGATAAGCCGGTTTGCTCCATAATGCGAGTACCGGTCGTACCGGTCGAATACAAGCGATGAGGAACAAATACATTCTCATAGGCGATAACAAAATTTACGATTTCCTCTTTCTTGCGATCATGTGCGATAAATGCAATGTTTAACATACCGTTCCCCTCTCCCGCTGCCAAATGAAACTAATCCATAATATGTTCAAAGCCGTATATTAAACCGTTGTAAGTCATAACCTTTTTTACGGCAACATTAACGCCCGGCATATAACCGGCGCGATCGTAGGAGTCATGACGGATTTTGAGCGTCTGCCCATAACCGCCGAATACGACCTCCTGTTGCGCGAACACGCCTGGAAGTCTAACGCTATGTATGCGGAATCCGTTGTAATAGCCGCCTCTTGCGCCTTCAATCACTTCTTCCTCATTCGGATTGCCTTGACGGAGCTCTTGCCGCGCTTGGGAAATAAGCTCGGCCGTTTTGATTGACGTGCCTGAAGGCGCATCCAGCTTCTGGTCTCCGTGATATTCTATGATTTCCACATGCGGCATATATTTTGAAGCTTCTGCCGCGAATTTCATCATCAGTATCGCTCCGATCGAGAAGTTAGGAGCGATCAAGCCGCCGATTCCTTTCTCTTGGCAAAGCTCGTCCAATTCCTCAATTTGTTCAGGCGTAAAGCCGGTTGTCCCGATAATAGGACGAACTCCGTATTCAATCGCTGTTTTCGTATTGCTGTATGCGGCTTGAGGCACTGTGAAATCAACTAAAACATCCGCGCCCGATCCGTTTAAAGCTTCTTCGAGTGATGAGCTTACGATTACCCCCGTATTCGCTTTTCCAGCAAAGATGCCCGCATCAACAGGACCTGCTGAAGGAGCAGCGGCAGCGACCAATTGGAGCGCCTCGTCCTCCAGCACCATTTTCACAACCTCCCGCCCCATTCTTCCGCTTGCTCCCGCTACTGCTACTTTTATTTTTTGTGTCGTCATGCTAATCACCTGATCCTTTTTCTTTTACGTGCTTTTATGCGGTCGCGCAGCATGCGCCGCTTTCGATTGACATCTGCGAATAACCTGCGGGCCGCTGAATGACTTGGATCAAGCCGCACCGCTTCCCTCGCATTCACTACCGCCTCTTCCAGTTGATTCAGCGATGCATAAATTACTCCAAGCGTATAAAATGCGTCAAAGCTTAGCGGATCCAATACAACGACGCGTTTCAAAAGCTCAGCCGCTTCGCTCAATCGAGGCGGAACTGAAGCAAGCAATAAATCCGCTTCGGAGAGCAACAGACTTGCTTCGACGGTTTGCATATGATATTGATATTCTTTTTGCTCGGGATCCAGCCTTAGCGCCGACTCGGCATACTGCTTCGCTTTCGTCCACTTGCCGCTTCTTGCGCAGGATACGGCACATTTATGATAATAAGATGCATTTTCCGGCTCCGCGGCAATCGCTTGCTCAAACCAATATATCGCTTGCTCAAAATCACTGTTAAAGATGAATTCATACGCTTTTTTGATGCAGCTCTCTCCATCCATCCGCCCATCCTCCTTGTACACAGGTTGATGGTACAGCATATGTAGGGAGCTTGTTTACAGTTCGGTCATTTTCTTCGTCCACCGATTCGCATCGCGTGTAGCGAACTTGTGCATGACTTTATTATGTGCTTCCGCCAAATCAATGTTGAGCGAATTCGCAAAGCAAGATAGAATAAATAAAATATCGCCCAGCTCCATTTCGACCGTGTTTTCCGCTTCATCGGCCTTCTTGGGCTTCTCACCGTAATAGTGGTTCACTTCCCTGGCAAGCTCGCCAACTTCCTCTGACATTCTTGCCATTAACGCTAACGGGCTGAAATAGCCTTCTTTAAATTGAGAAATGTATTCGTCCACTTCTCGCTGAATTTCCGACAACGATTTTTCCGACATCGATTAGCTTCCTTTCTGCCGATAGCTACACATTCTTATGTTAACGTATTCGCCTATTTAAAATCAATGTTTTTCGAAAGGGGGAATTGAGCCATACTAAAGGTGAATCCATAAAATACTTATTAGCTATCCAGTATGATGATTAGGCTTGAAGTGCTACTAAAAACATAAAGGAGCGCTGACCGATGTCCAAAACGCTAAAACAAATGCGAATGATCATTCCCATTCTAATCGGCACTGCCATCTATGCATTCGGACTGCATTACTTCGTGCTCCCGAACCAGCTCATGGAAGGAGGCGTGACGGGCATTGCGGTACTGCTCAACTATGCGGCAGGCTGGCCCCTCTCCCTTTCTACCTTACTTCTTAATATTCCTTTGTTTTTCTTGGGCTGGAAGGCGCTTGGACGCGGCCAAATGGTATATACGCTGATCGGGATCATTTCCTTATCAGGTTTTTTGGCGCTTATGGAACGATTAATTGATCGCAGCATGCTCATCCCCTTTCAAAGCTCGAATGATTATATGCTAGCCGCCTTATATGCTGGTGTAACGCTTGGTACCGGACTTGGCATCGTATTCCGTTTCGGGGGAACGACGGGAGGAGTCGACATCGTCGCACGAATCGTCACCAGGTCCAAGGGTATTAGCATGGGACAAATTATATTGACGCTGGATGCGGTCATTATTGGCATTTCGTTATTCTACATTTCCATTGAAAAGGTACTCTATACACTGGTCACGGTATTCATCGCTTCCAAAATAATTGATTTCATTCAAGATGGCGCATACGCAGCAAAAGCATTCTCGATCATTACCGATAAAGGAGAAGCCCTATCTAAGAAAATTACAATCGAGCTTGACCGCGGTGTTACCCTTATTCCTGCCAAAGGCGCATTTTCCGGTCAACAAAAAGAGGTCGTCTACTGCGTCGTTCACCGGCAAGAAATTCGCCGTCTGAAAACGATTGTTCGCATTATCGACCCGCGGGCTTTTATCGTTATTAATGAAGTGCATGATGTGCTGGGCGAAGGCTTCAAGGAAGAATGACGCTATGATAAGGGCTTGACGCCAAAAGGATTCGTCTTATATTTCCTCCAGCCGGAATAAGTAAGCACCGCAGAAATGATTGCGCCTAAAAAGAGAGTCCAACTCAGCGGGTTCGCCGCGCCTAACGGAGCGACTGCCGGCAGCACGTCAGCCCGTCCACCCTGATCATATACGCGGGTAATCGCTTCCTTCAAGGACTTCAATGAATGGGTAACCATATCCGCGTTCAACGCGCTCAAGGATTTTGATTCTAACAGCTGATTCGTATAACGAATTCGTTCCATCAATTCCGATCCATGCATGATGCCATACATCATTGCAATAGAAGGCTCTATACGTTCCGCATGCTTCTGGAGGCTGTTCATCGCGGCTCTGGCCGCTATAGCCCCGTCCCCTGTTTGGCGTTTCCAGGCCTTCTCGACGCGCGAGAGATCGTCCAGCATTATATTCTCGTACTGGAGCCACAACGCATGCTCGGGACGTACGAGTGCATCCGTCGCAAGCCTTAAGCGCGCAGCCTCCATTAGCCAATCGGCAGTCGTCGCTCCGCTTATAAGCGTTTGTTCGATGAAACGGGCATCCTGCTCCATTACTCGCCAGCCTTCGGGCATACCTGCCGAATATTTGAGTTCTCCTTCTAATATACGCTGCAGCTGCTGGACCTGAACATAACCGGCTTGGCGATTATTCGTATATGCAGCTTGATATAAAGAGCTTGCTAATTCATCCATTCGAGTCAACTGTTTATATGGACCAGATGAGAGTACGGGTGAATATTGACTTAATAAAGAAGCGTTCCCCCAGACAGCGCCTGCCGAACCGATCATCATGACGATACATATGATGAATGGAATAATAAATCGTACCTTCATGGACATCCCCCCATAGACCAATCTATGAGGGGATGTCCCATGTTATACCTTTTTTCTATGCCACCACCATACATGAAGAGCTGCCGCCAAACTAAATATAGAAAGCCCATACGTGAACGCTCTTACAGCCGACAAATCATCGTCAAGCTCGTCGGCTAGCGTCGGGAATACACCAAACGTGTAGTCGACTGTATCATTCAGAAATAACCAGCCGGTCGCGACAATTAATGCCGCCGCTCCCGCTTTCATAAATCGGAAAAACAGCAAGGCCTCGAAGGCCATCCCTAAATGAGAGGTTACGAGCATATAATGCTTCCAATTCAAGTCGGCACCCTGCCACGCGCCCGCTGCAATCATCGCCACGGCCCATAAGCCGTATTTAACCGAACAAACGACAGCTAACGCTTCAAGGATGCTCCTGCCAATTGAGACGAGCCTGCTAGGCCTGTGGGGCGGAAACAATAAATAGAGCAGGGCCAGGGTAAAAAACAAACTCGCTGTCGGTGAATCCGGAACGAACACGATTCTCCATAACGGATGGGTATTGTACGTGTCGATTAGTTGATATTCATACCATATGTATCCGTATATCGTCCCCGCAAGATTAACGAGGAACAGCAGCCATAAAAAAGAACGGTTAAGCAAAAATTCACGGCTCCAAAAAAAAGAGAGCTTCATTCACCATTCCACCTCCGGTGTACGATTCAAAAAAACCTGACCGTATAAATACGATCAGGTTTTTATTTGGCATACATTTATTCTGCAGCAACTTTCTGCTTGGATAACCAGGTAGCCAGCTGATCGATCTCTTCCGCATTAAGTTTGTCTGCTTGAGCCGGCATACCGCCGCGACCGTTCGTAATAACGTCTGCGATTTCTTCCTTCGTCAGAAGATCACCAACGCCTGCGAGTCCCGGAATACTTCCTTGACCCTTCAAATCAGCCGCGTGACAACCGATGCATTGCGCTTGCTTGGCAATATCCATTGCCGGATCGTTTGCATCAACAAGCGAGGCTTCAACTTCCGGCTCCATGTAGTTAGGACGTTCTTCACCAGCCAATGCAGCTTCGCGAGCTTTGTCTGCACGTTCATGATGCTCCGGCACTTGTCCGTTAACCTCCAGCATATGCTGGTAATGATCCCAAGACACGACGGTCAAGTATACGCATGCCACTAGCGATAGAATCATTAGAGAAGATGCGATCGGACGACGGTAGAAGCGGCGTTCCTTTCCTGTGTCCAGGAATGGAGCGAGCATCAAAGCGCCGAACATGACACCTGGGACGCCAAGCGTACCGAGCAATATATAATCCTGCGATACGTATGGATATTTCAAAAATTGATATAGGAACAAGAAATACCAGTCTGGCATCGGTATGAAAGCAGCATTAGTCGGATCTGCGGGATAGCCAAGCGGTGCCGGCTCTGCAATAACCCATACTAGAAAACCAACCAAAACTACACAGCCAACCATCCATTCCTTTAACAGGAAGTTCGGGATAAACGCTTCCGATTTGCCCGGAAAGGACGTATAGTCTGGCGGAATGTTAGGATGGTTGCTTTTCTTTACACGCGAGTCGCCGACAAAGACAACCTTCTCGTTCGAATTATGACCATGCGCCATAAGTAAGCCCTCCTTCGCTTAAAGTGGTCCTGAAATGCCTTGCTTCCGAATCATAATAAAGTGCGCCGCAAGCATCGCAATCAATGCGCCAGGCAGGAAAAATACATGGATCGCAAAGAAACGAGTGAGCGTTTGTGCACCTACGATATCGCCCCCATATAGGAAGTCAGCGATATAAGGTCCCAGTACGGGCACGGATGCAGCGATTTCAACACCTACTTTAGTTGCATAGTAAGCTTTGTTATCCCATGGCAATAGATAGCCGGTGAATCCCAGGCCTAACATAATGAAGAAAATGAGCATTCCGACTACCCAGTTCATTTCTCGAGGCGCTTTGTAAGAGCCAGTGAAGAATACTCGCAGGGTATGTAGGAACATCATAACGATAACAAGGCTTGCCCCAAAGTGATGCATGCCTCGAACGATTTGTCCGAATGCAACCTTGTGCTGCAAGTAGTCAACGCTTGCATAAGCATTAATGATGTCTGGAACGTAGTACATCGTAAGGAACATTCCGGACAAAATTTGGATGACGGTAATGAAAAACGTCAAGCCGCCGAAACAATATACGAACGCAGAGAAATGATGAGCCGGGTTAACGTGCTCTGGCACCTCGTGGTCAGCCACATCTCTCCAAAGCGGCGTAATGTCAAGACGTTCGTCAATCCAGTTGTATACACTTTTAAACATCTGCAATACGCCCTCCTTATTTCGTTCTCGTATTCGGCTTTACAGGACCCAAGTACACGAATCCATTCTCAAGCTTCACTTCATACTCATCCAGCGGGGTTGGTGCAACGGTAATGTTCTTACCGTCTTTCGTGTAACGGGCATCGTGACAAGGACAGTCATACTCGTTCAGGCCCTTCACGTTCCAGCCTATCGTACAGCCTAAATGCTTGCATACAGGCGAGAGCGCGAATATCGTGTTGTTCGCGTCTTTCGAAATCCAAGCCGAAAGCTCCGGATCGCTTACATACCATCCATCGATCTGATGAATCGTAAATTTGAATTCTTGCGGTTCGTTCGTAATCTTGCTTTCTTCCACAACTTTTACATAAGTGCCTTCGCCCTTTTTAACCAAGAGCGGGTCCACTGCAAAACGGACCATTGGCAATACCGCGCCACCCATCATAAATGCAGTCGTGCCGCCAAGCGTATATGACAAAAATTGACGCCGGGACATTTCCTTGCGCTGAACCGGTCGATGCGCGGCTTCGTGTTGTTCATGGTTACTCATCTTCTGTTCTAACCCCCTTTGCCAACCATATCTCGCGTCTTGCCGCATGGCAAAAACGCATGACGAACTAGGACATAACTTATAATAGCCTAGGTGCTTGGGAGCGTCAAGAATATGGCTGGATATTTGCATGGTTATCAAAAAGCCGTTCAATAATTTGTTATCATTTTGTCACATTTGACCTTGTCTGCCATTTGTTTTCCCCAAATTTCGTAAACATTATACGACAAAAGCAATAAGTTTATGTAGCTTGACCACTCCATAATGCACGAATTGCCCCCGATACTTCAGCCTGGAGCGGAAGGCCCCCGTCCTCGTCCGGACGCAGCGATAGATCAATCTCCGGACCCGTTATATTTAAAGTCTGATTTGCCGTAACGACAATGATATAACGAAAACCCGCTTTTTTGACCGATGCGCACCATTCATTTAACATTTCAGCAAATGCGCTATGGTCAGAAATATAATGCCATGCCGGGTAAGTAACCACTCTGCCTTTGAACGGAATTTCTATTAAATCCATAATGTCCCGCAATCGCTCCAGCCACGCGGTTGCTTCAAAAGGCTGCACCATCCCTGTCATTCCCGTTACCGGCAACAGGCAGGTATCCAGGAAAGGACTAAGCTCCTCCCATTGCTCGCACGATATTTCGCTAAACTTCATCCTTCTCATCCCGCTTCCTTAACATAATGACCCGTTTCGCAATCTCTATGTTACCCCCATTCCACCTTCTTGCCAATTGTTATCTCACAAAAAAAAGCCTCCTATTGATTGGGCGGACTTCTGCGTCCGCTCAAACAAGGAAGCTCCGCGCTGCCCGGTTACAACAAAAACCTTCGAGCAGACGCTATCTTTTTAATTCATGTAACTGTTTCGCAAGACGGTAAAACGTATCCTCGTCTCCAGCAGCCAGCGCTTTATCGATTGCGGTGTTAATTTGATTCGTTTGAAATTTCAGCACCGCCTCGTCAAGCACGAATTCCGCAACTAGACCGAGCATGGCTTCATACGATACTTTCATTTTGTCCATAGGATACACCTCCAAACCGGCGTTAAGAGATCCTATATTCTATTCCTTTCGTCACGTAGCTCTCCATCGTCTTTCTCATGCGCTGCAAATCGCTCTCTGTCAACTCTCTTACGACTTTGGCGGGTGAACCGATAGAAAGAGTATAGGGTGGTATTTTTTTGTTCTCTGTAACAATCGAACCGGCTCCTATTAAAGCATATTCACCAATGTCTGCGCCGTTAAGTACGATTGCCCCCATTCCAATTAATGTGCCTTTGCCTATCAGGCAGCCGTGTATGAGCGCGCCATGACCGACCGAAACCTCGTCTTCCAAAATCAATGGTTGATTCGTATTGACGTGGCCTATTGTTCCATCCTGAATATTGCAGCTTCGACCAATCGTTATCGGCGCTAGATCGCCGCGCAGCACGGCATTAAACCAAACCGTGCTATGCCGCGAGATCGTGACGTCGCCAATGATTTTGGCGCCTTCCGCTATGTATACTTCCTCATCAACCTTCGGCATCATGCCTTTGAACGGCAGTAACATCCTTCATTCGCTCCCTTTGGATATAAAATATAAGAACGTACAAGTGTCATACCTATACTCTAGCTTATATTTCAGCCCGTACCAAGAGCGAAATAGAATATTACTTTAAGGTCATCTGCTTTTGCTCGTCCAAACTAACTCCCGAGATTATGGCTCTGCCTGCTTTTGTCATTCTTACTACGGCTCCAAACAGCGGATGCTCGCCTAGACGAAGCAGACCCAGATGAACCATCATACTCATGATTCTCTGCTCCAAAATTGTATTGGCATCGTCGTAATAGTAAGGCTTAATATAGGGGACAAGCACCTTTCTTAACGACTCAACCGTCACCCATTGCTCGGCCAAAGCGCTCATCCAATGCACAAGCGATAACAAATTCGAGACAGGTCCTTTATAAAGCTTTAACCAATACCGATAGATCTGTTCCGCTTCCCCGGCCGGCTTCGACGCAAGCCTTTCCTCCCCCGCCGCTGATAAAGTCAATGAGGTTTGATTCTCGTTTATATATTGGTTAGAGAAGCAATAATCGTAGATGAACGAAAACCGGTTTGGATAGTGATTGAAATGCTTGCCGTAGCCGAAACGCCATGCGCCTTTGGCCGGCAGCTCCTCCTGCACTCCGAAACGGTCAAGCAACTGCAGCGTAAACCTTTTGTACATAGAGCCATCGGCAGTGAGCTGCACTTCATTGTGGTAAATGTAATGAAGAAACTGCGTGACATCGTCATGAATCAGCAATTGCTCATCGCGGTATACGGGCGGCTCGTCCGTATATTGCAGCTCTGCGGCAAACCTCTTTGCCAGCGTTTCGCGAAAGCGGGTCTTCAAGTCGTTCGGAACCTGAAACAGATACCGGCTTGGACCGCTAAAACCGTTGAACAGCCAGCCCCGATGCTTGAAATTAGCGATCATTTCTCTCGGACTGAGCGGTTTATTATCGGTCTCCGCATTTTTTTTGCTTCGTTTTGATTTCTTAGGCGGCTCAACCTCCACTTTAGCAGACTCTTCTCCAAATCTGCTTAGCTGGACGCGTGCGATCAAATCCTCCAAGCTGTAGGAGCTGCGCGCTTCGAACAGCAATGAGTTTAGAAAACGTAAATCCTCCAGCTTCATGCTGCTTATTTGCGCCTCAAAGACATCTTTTCGACTTACGGTGGAGAGAATGGATTGAATCAAATCGTTTTTGGAGTGCCCATTGCACTCGCATCGGTAAACGTCTGCAATTCTGCTAAGCTGCTGTATATCTGCATATCCTAGCATATCCGATAAATTCATAACTCTCTCCTTTCTGTGAATTCCCGCCTTTAAAAGTAAGCAGGACTCGCTTCGTAAGTAAATTGTGCGATGGATCAGCGTTAGTTAGTACCATTATGGGAAAATATGATTTATTTTATAACCGTGATCGAAAAACGAGTTTATATAAATAAAAGAGACCCTCTCCTATGTTCGGGAGAAGGCCTCTTGCATAAGCTCTTTGCTAAAGATCTAAATGAATCGTGCAATTATAAAGCTGCGGATACCATTTCTCGCCGCGAAGCTCTAATATGGAGTAGGAGAGATTATTCAAATGCTGATCCTCCAGCTCCGCGCACAGCTCCGAAATGATTTGCGCCAGAAAGCTGCCGTGCGACACGACGAGAAGTTTGCGATTCGGATGCTCGGATTGCCACTGTTTAATGGCATTAAGCCCGCGAGTCCGCACGGCCTCATCAGGCTCTATGCCATTGGCGACTTGACGCCAATCCTTGCCCCAACGCGTATGGCGCTCCAGCTCCTTCGTTCCCTCAACCTCTCCGAAATATCTTTCACGCAAGCGCGGATCGCCTTCAAGCAGAGGGATGGCTAGTTTCTCAGCAATAATGCGGGCGGTCGATTGCGCACGCTGCAAATCGCTCGATACTACGGCGTCCCATATGCGCTTCTCCCTGCTTAAACGCTCCGAAAGCGCTTCAGCTTGTCTTAACCCTTCCGCATTCAACGGAATATCGGTCTGACCTTGTATTTTACCTTCGGCGTTCCAATCCGTCTTCCCATGACGCACCAATCCGATAATCAAACGTCTTCTCATCTCCTTCTCTATAAACAGCAAAAGCTCCCTCAGGAGCTTCAGTAGATAAGTCCATTAGCTGCGCGTCCTGGACAACCAGTTCAAAATGAGCAATGTCATAATGATGCCAAGTAAAGATAGCGCCACATAGTATTGCGGAAAAGCCGGCACTACCTTCAGTACGAAAGGATCGCTAATGCTCGCAACCGGAACTTCCGCAAAAATGCCTGCAGTAATGACAAGTCCATCTCCCGATACGTTCGCCGTATCCATTAATCCTGACAGCTCGGCAACCTGCGCCTGCGATGCGCCTTCCTCGTTATCGAACACGAATACGAAAAAAGCGCAGGCAAACATCGCCATACATGCGGCAACGATGAGTGCGAAATTGCGGCGGAATGATTTGCTGAATTGATAGCTCTTATGGGGGATCGGCATTAGCCAGGACTCTTCCGCATAAATGCGCTCCATCACATTGCGATTTACATGCTCCGTAGGTCCGATCAATTCGTCTTCCTCCGACAGGAAGCGAATCATATCCTCGCTTTCCTCCCAGAGTCGAAATTGTTCCTTACAAGAGTTGCATTCAAGCAGATGTCGATCTATAGCCTTACGATCATCGTCCTGTTCAGATAAATCCCAATATTCGCCGAATCTTTCTTGTGCATCGTTGCAATTCATCTCGTATTCATCCCTTCGAATTCTTCCATCAACGGCGATTGTCCGAAATACGGCTCCAGCTGCGCCTTAACGCTTGCTCTCGCCCGGAAAAGCAGTGATTTTACGGAACTGACCGTTTGTCCTAAAATATTAGCGATTTCTTGATAGTCTAATTGGTCATATTCCCGAAGAATAAGTGCCGAGCGCTGCTTCTCAGGCAAATTATTTATGGCTTCCCGAACCATTGCCATCCGCTCATTCCGAAGCACATGCTGCTCCGGTGCCGCATCGAGCGCGGCAACCGGCTCGAATCCCGAGTCATCAAGCGACATATGCGCAGATTTCTGCTTGCGAAGCTCGCTTAGAACGGTATTGCGCGCAATCGTATATAACCAGGTCGAAAAAGAAGCATCCACTTCGCGGAACGAGTGGAGGCTGCGGTAAGCTTTATAAAAGGTTTCCGAGCACAAATCCTCGGCTAACAGCTCAAGTTTAGCGCTCTTAAGCATGTGATAAATGAATGCCAATATTTTCCGTTGATAGCGCCGCATAAGCTCGGAGTAGAGCTCGACATTGCCATCCTTGATCTCACGTATTAATTGGGAATCAGTCATGACAGGCGAACCTCCTCCACCTGCGGATTATTCCCGGACCGTTCTGTAACATTGTACCGACCCGTGAACGAAAAGTTGCGGTCTTTATCATAAAAAATTCAAAAAATACGAGTATACATATAATTCGAGTTCCAAGACCAAATTCCTGCTTCTTTCGACAAAAGGATGAAATTCAATAATTTTACAAATGAAAAGAAGAAAATGGGCAAAAAAAAAACCACCTATAAAGGTGGTCCGCACAAAGTGCGAAGGATTTGGATAGGAGTGGAGAGAAACCATACTGTACCTTTATTATATGTATACGCTTCCAAGTTGTCAATAAGCGTTTTCATTTTTATTAAGCAAATAAGAAAAAGGACGCACAGCCCTAAAGGTGTACGTCATAGCCGTTAGCTGACAGCAGAGCGATAGCTTGATCCAAATAATCCTGAGTCCGGAACGACAGTCTCAAAATGCCGGGCACATCCTCCCTGCTCTCGATTACTTGAATGTTACTCAGGTTAATTCGGCTATTGCCAAGCTCGCTTGTTATTTTACCTATAATACCGGGATGATCGGGAACGTCCACATAACATTCGAATGCGGAATGAATCATTCCTTTGCGACGCTCCGGCATTCTGCTGCGAAATTGTCCGGCCTGACGAAAGGCTTCCGCAATCGCCTTCCCATCCGAGCGCTCCAGCATCTCGACGAACTTATTCGTCTCCTTGCTCCAATCCTGAAGCAATGGAAGCAGAACCGCCCTGTTGTTAATTAATATATCGCGCCATACGTTAGGCTCGCCCGAGGCAATCCGCGTAATATCCCGGAACCCGCCCGCTGCAAGCGACTCATACAAATCATTCTGCTCACTGTAGCCCCGCACTTGATTAACGAGCGAGACAGCTATCATATGCGGCAGATGGCTAATAGCACCCGCTATTTCATCATGCTCCTTCGCGTCTACTTGTACAATGTTCGCCTTCGTGTGGCTTAACAGCTGAACCAATCGTTCAACCGCTTCAGCAGGCGTTTTCTCATCGGGCGTCAGCACGTAAAAAGCATTTTCATAAAGATAAGAAGAAGCTGCTTCAACGCCCGACCGTTCCGATCCAGCCATCGGATGCCCGCCGATAAATACGGCACTTCCGAAATCAAGTTTACTTGCACATGCCATGATGGAAGCTTTTGTACTTCCCGCATCGGTGATAATACAACCCGGCTTCAAATGGATGGTGCTTAGCTTCAGAATGTATTCCTCCAGATTACCTACAGGCACGCAGATGAAAATAAAATCGGCTTGCTCTGCAGCCTCCTGCATGGATGTCGTTGCGTAATCAACTACACCCCGCTGCAAGTATTTCTCTGCCTGAGAAGGACGATTCGAATGCCCAATAACCGTGATACCCGGCTTTCCCTTTAAACAAAGGGCGATAGAGCCTCCGATCAAGCCTACTCCAAAAATCGCTACTGTTGTCATAACGTTATCCCTGCACCGCCGCTTCCTGCAAAACATTCTCTAAAGCTGCAATAAACTTTTCATTCTGCTCGCGCGTGCCGACCGTAATTCGGATATGATTTGGATAATAAGTCCAGCGCGAACGCGAAATAATGCCTTTTCGGAGCAAGGCGTCAAACACCTCTGGCGACGGTCGTTTCACGTCAACCATGATAAAGTTTCCATAAGCAGGATAATAGGCTAAGCCCAAACGATCAAATTGCTCGCTCAAATAAAGGAGTCCTTGTTTATTTTGCTCCCGGCAATAGGTAAGGAAGGAATGGTCTGCCAATGCGGCCTTTGCCGCAGCTTGAGCAGCTCTTGACGTGTTAAAGGGCTCTCTAACTTGATTCGTAAATCGAATGACATCCGGATGCCCGATGCCGTAACCGATACGAAGAGCGGCCAAACCATAAATTTTCGAGAACGTTCGCAGCACGATGAGATTGCGGTGCTCGCGAAGCAATTGCACGCCGTCCGGGAAATCAGGATCGTCGATATATTCGCCGTAGGCTTCATCCAATACGACAAGCACGCCGTTTGGCACCTGCTTCAGGAAGGCCGACAATTCCGACAGCGTCACGATCGTTCCCGTAGGATTGTTCGGGTTGCAAATCCAAATGATTTTGGTGCGGCTATTCACTTTCGCCAGCATTGCGGGAAGATCATGCTTGCCTTCTTTCAAGGGAACCTCAATGATGCGTGCGTTCTCAATCTCTGCATTATGCTTATATTGGGGGAAGGTTTCATCCGCCATAATCGTTTCGTCGCCCGGAACGAGAAATGCCCTGGCGATCATCAAAATGATCTCACTGGAGCCCGTTCCGAAAATAATTTGTTCGGAATCGACGCCAAGCTCCGCAGCCAGCGCTGCAGTAAGCTCAACGCTTGCGCCATCCGGATAAATATTGAAATTTCCTAATTCTTCGATAACTGCGGCTTTCACCTGCTCGGAGCATCCGAACGGGTTTTCGTTGGATGCAAGCTTAATGACTTCGGTTAATCCTAGCTCCCTCTTAACGTCTTCAACCGGCTTACCCGGCTGGTAGACAGGAAGATGGACGATATTACTTTTGGGCTGCATGGGCCGTTCACCTCTTTTATAATAAACTGGTCTTATTGCTTGTCATACATTGTCTCATATCTGTTTGCGGTAGATCAATCTTACCCTTTAAGCTTCGCAACGAAATCGCTGATTTGTTTAAGGCCCGCTTCACGCTTGCTTTCATCCTGCAGCAAGGGGATCGCGTCCTCAATGGTCCGCACAATCGCACTTCCCACGATTACGCCGTCGCATTGCTTCTCAAAGCGCTCCACCTGCTCTCGGCTCGAAATGCCAAAGCCAACCGCGATCGGCAAATCAGTCGCTTCCCGCACGGTCGCAAGAAATTCGTTTATGCTCGTATGAAAATCCGCTCTTTCTCCGGTTACGCCAAGCGAAGAGACGCAATACACGAAGCCCTTCGCTTTTCGAGAAATACGAACGACACGATCCTTCGAAGTAGGGGCGACAAGAGGAATGAGATGCACATTCACCGCTTCCGCAAGCTGTCTAACCTCTTCATCCTCTTCGATCGGAAGATCGGGAATGATCAGGCCGCTAATTCCCTTGCTTTGAACAAGCTCGAAGAAAGCGTCTAAGCCGAATTGGAACACAGGATTATAATAAGTAAATAATATAAATGGTATATTCACTCCAGCCTCGCGTGCTTTCTCTGCAACATGAATACAATCCTTAAGCGTGATGCTGTTCGTTAACGCACGCTCGGAAGCCCGTTGAATAACGGGACCGTCCGCAAGCGGATCGGAATACGGGACGCCTAACTCAATCATATCCGCGCCGGCCAGCTCCAGCGTCTTAATAATATCTACGGACGTCTTTAGATCGGGGTCGCCCATCGTCAAGAAAGGAATGAGCGCTGTACGACCTTCTGCCTTCAAGCTTGCGAATGCTGTATCAATGAGATTCATTCGTATTGCCTCCCAAATAGCTCATAATCGCTTCTACGTCTTTATCTCCGCGGCCGGACAAGCTCACGACTACTATCTTGTCCTTGTCAAGCGTCGGAGCGAGCTTGATCGTTTGGGCGATCGCGTGAGCGGACTCCAGCGCAGGAATAATCCCTTCCGTGCGCGATAATAGCTGCAAAGCTTCCAAAGCCTCAGCATCGGTTACAGGAACGTATTCCGCGCGTCCGGAATCCTTCAGATAAGCATGTTCCGGCCCGATACCCGGATAATCAAGACCTGCAGAAATCGAATGGGCCGGCTGAACCTGGCCGTGCTCGTCCTGCAATACATAGCTCATAGAGCCTTGGAAGACGCCATGGCGGCCTTTGGTCATCGTCGCCGCATGCAAGGTTGTATCGACGCCGCGTCCAGCAGCTTCAACTCCGAGCAACCGCACACTCTCATCTTGAACGAATGGATAGAAAATACCCATCGCATTGCTTCCGCCGCCTACTGCCGCAACCACGTAATCAGGCAATCTGCCTTCCTCCGCCAAAATTTGCTGGCGCGCCTCGTCCCCGATGATCCTTTGAAAGTCGCGAACCATCATCGGATAAGGATGCGGACCGGTGACAGAGCCCAAGATATAATACGTGTCTTCCACATGGCTCACCCAGTAACGCAGCGTTTCATTGCAGGCGTCCTTAAGCGTACGCGTCCCCGACAACACGGGCACGACCTCGGAGCCCAGCAACTGCATACGGAATACGTTAAGCTGCTGCCGCTTCATATCCTCTTCGCCCATAAAAACCTTGCACTCAAGTCCAAGCAATGCAGCGATCGTCGCGGATGCAACGCCGTGCTGGCCTGCGCCGGTTTCCGCGATAATCTTCGATTTCCCCATACGCTTGGCAAGCACGCCTTGGCCAATGGTGTTGTTTATTTTGTGTGCTCCCGTATGGTTCAGGTCCTCGCGCTTTAAGTATACTTTGGCTCCGCCCAGCTGCTCACTCAATCTCTCTGCATAATAAAGCGAGGTCGGTCTGCCTGAATATTTATGCAATAAATAACGAACTTCGTCTTTAAACTGCTGGTCCTTCGAATAATGGAGGTACGCCTCCTCTAATTCTAACAAAGCATTCATTAACGTCTCCGGCACATAACGTCCGCCGAACTTGCCGAAACGGCCATTCTGATCAGGTACTTGCGTCATGCTTCCAACACCTTTCTCACAAATAATCGGATTTTGTCTATATCTTTCCGCCCATCCGTCTCTACTCCGCTGGACACGTCAATTCCGCCCGGTGAATACGTCCTGAGCAGCTCCTGAACGTTACCCTCATGCAGCCCGCCAGCCACATATAACGTCATTTCAAGATGATCGGCAGCCTGTTCATAATCTTTGATCGCTTCCCAATTGAACGTTTGGCCAGTGCCGCCGCCAGGCGCGTCAATAAGCACAGCATCAACCTTCCCTTTATACGGGATCAATCGTTCCATCGCTGATCGCGGACTACTTAGCGCAGACTCACTTTTGATGGAGAAGACCTTCCATACTTGCACATGGAGCGTCTCACGTACCGCGCTGCAAAATTCAGCCGTTTCATCACCGTGCAATTGCACGACATCAAGCGGAGCTTCAGCTACGACAGCCTTTAAATGATCCATGCTATCGTTGACGAATACGCCTACGGTGCGCGGCCGCTCGCCGCCAGATGCCTTTAAGCGATGTACGGCTTTTATCAACCGGACGGCTGTTGCCGGATCTACCTGACGCTTGCTTGGCGCGAATACAAAGCCGATTTCATGAATCGGCAAATCGTCCATCGCTTCGATTGTCGGGACATCCCTTAGTCCGCATATTTTGATACGCGGCTGCTGACTCATCGAACATTCACCGCGTCCATTAAGTCGTTAACCGCTTGACCCACATCGTCATGGCGCATGAAATGCTCGCCAATCAACACACCATGGGCGCCAATCGATTGCAAGTATTCCATATCCGGCTTACCAGCGATGCCGCTTTCACTTATTACCGTAACGTTACCCGGCATGAATCCGATAAGCGTCTCAGTCGTTTTCAAATCCGTAACGAATGATTTCAAATCGCGATTATTAATGCCGATCAGCGTTGCTTTGTTCAGCTCTAGTACGCCCTCCAGTTCCTCCTGGTTATGAACCTCTACGAGAACATCCATCCCGATCGATTTCGCAAGATCATGGAATTCGCCAAGTTGGGACGGCGTTAAAATGGCCGCAATGAGCAAGATCGCATCCGCACCGATTAAACGAGCCTCATAAATTTGACGATGGTCAATCGTAAAATCCTTCCGCAGCAGCGGAACTTTAACGGTATCGCGCACTGCCCTTAGAAACTCATTTGAACCTTGAAAGTAGTCACGGTCCGTTAGTACTGAAATACAGTCCGCTCCTGCAGCTTCATAAGCCGCGGCTAGCGTTGTTGGTTCGAAATCCGGACGGATTAGACCTTTTGAAGGCGATGCTTTCTTCACCTCGGCAATTAGCCCCATGCTGCGGTTGCGGCCTGAAGCCGTTAACGCATGCTCGAAGCCCCGGCAAGCCTCCAGTTTCGAAATTTGATTCTCTGCCTCGGCGAGCTGAAAGCGCGTGGACAGTGCCTCAACCTCCGATTGCTTAGTTGCTACAATTTTATCCAGAAACATGAGCCAACTCTCCTGTCCTTTGAATAAGGCTGTTCAGCTTACGTTCAGCCTTGCCTGAATCTATAACCTCAGCGGCAAGCTCGACGCCTTCACGAAGCGACGCTGCCGAACCGCCAACATATATACATGCACCGGCGTTAGCAAGCACGATATCCCGATAGGCTCCCCGCTGCTCCCCGGCAAATATCGCATGGATAATCGATGCGTTGACAGCAGGTTCACCGCCCATTACTTCAGAAATCGGAGAGCGCGGCAATCCCAGCTCCTCGGGGGTTAGATGATACGTACGTACTTTTCCATTCAACAATTCAGATACTTGAGTAGGGGAGGAAATGCTGATTTCATCCAGTCCATCGTGACTGCTGACGACCATCGCCCGCTTCAAGCCAAGCTCACCCAGCACTTCAGCCACCGTTTCGGTACGTGTACGATCGTAGAGGCCTAGCAGTTGCCTGTCAGCTCCAGCCGGGTTCGTTAATGGGCCTAACATGTTAAATATCGTGCGGATACCAAGCTCTTTCCTAGGCACAGCGGCATAGCGCAGCGACGGGTGATAGAGCTGTGCAAACATAAAGCATATGCCAATATCGTTCAAACACTGGGCTGCTTGCTCCGGCGTAATGGTGATCTGAACGCCTAGAGCCTCCAGCACATCGGCGCTGCCCGCTTTGCCGGACATTGCCCGGTTGCCATGCTTGGCTACCCGGATGCCTGCCGCAGCCGCAATAATCGATGAAGCTGTTGAAATGTTGAATTTATGAATGCCCGATCCGCCGGTGCCGCAAGTATCCAGCAAGCCCTCCTGCTCGGCCTCCACCCGGCCCGAAAGCGAGCGCATCACTTCGGCAAAGCCTGTAATCTCATCCTTCGTCTCGCCTTTCATCCGCATCGCGGTAATGACGCCCGCGATTTGCGCGGGTGTCGCCTCGCCGTTCATAATAGTGTTCATGACGGACTTTGCTTGCTCCCTCGTCAAATCAGTACCGCCAATAAGCTGACCCAGCGCCTGCTGCATCGTGATCGCATCGTTTGCCTGCATCATTGCCCAAGCCCCTCTCCCGCTTTGACGTAATAATCCGTATTGATGGGGTTATATGTGTCTTGCTGCTCTTTCGGTCCGGCAAAAATCGCCTCTGCTGCCCGAATGGCCTTTAGCATCCCTTTGGCCTTGTTTACAGTCTCCATATATTCGCTTTCAGGCACCGAATCCCATACAATGCCCGCTCCGGCTTGTACGTATGCTTTGCCCTGCTTAAATATGATGGTTCGGATCGTAATACAGGTGTCCATCGAGCCGCCGAAGCCCAAATATCCGATTGCGCCGGCGTAGGCTCCTCGCGCTTCATTTTCCAACTCAGCAATAATTTCCATAGCTCTCAGCTTTGGCGCGCCGGACACAGTACCTGCCGGCAAGCACGAAACAAAGGCATCGAAGAAATCTTTATCCTTATGCAGCTTGCCGGATACATTGGAAACGATGTGCATGACATGCGAGTAACGCTCGATTTCCATAAAGGAATCACATTTCACCGAACCAAACTCCGATACGCGCCCAATATCGTTACGCCCGAGATCGACCAGCATCAAATGCTCTGCGCGTTCTTTCTCATCCGCAAGCAGCTCGAGCTCAAGCGCCTTATCCTCCTCAGCCGTTTTGCCGCGAGGCCGCGTACCTGCTATAGGGCGAGTCTCTACGCGATCACCGTCTACCTTAACGAGCGCTTCCGGCGATGTTCCGACAATGACCTCCTCGCCCATTTTCAAATAATACATATAGGGTGACGGATTCATCGTGCGAAGCACCCGGTACACATGAAGCGGATCGATATCCGTCTCGATGCTGAAGCGTTGGGACAAAACGACCTGGAAAATGTCACCCGCCCGAATATATTGCTTGGCCTGCTCAATGTTTGAAATGAACTGCTCCTTCGTCACATTAGATTGAATGTCACCCAACTCATGATCAATTTGAATGGATGGACCTGACGTAACAGGTATCGTTACCGGCTGTTGAAGCCGTTCAATGGTTCCCTCGATTTTTGCTGCTGCAGCAGCATGGGCCTGGGCAATCTCTGCATCGGTTGCTCCTTCTGCAATATGGACATTACCGACGATTTGCAGCTGCTGCTTGAAGTGATCAAACACAATGACTTGGTCGCAAAACATAAATTGCAGGTCATTCATGTTCAAATCATCGACCCGGTGCGCTGGAAGCTTCTCGTAATATTGCAGCAGATCATAACCGAAAAATCCAATAGCTCCGCCCGTAAAAGGAGGCAGCTCCGGGAGCGAAGGGCTACGGAAGGATCGAAGATGAGCTTTAAGCAGCTCAATCGGCTTATCGTTCAATACATGCTTCTGCCCGTTATGCTCAAGTACCATCTCGCCATTTTTACCGTATAGCATCATAAACGGGTCCGTTCCGATAAACGAATATCGAGCCCATTTCGCTCCGCCCTCCACGCTCTCCAGCAGAAATGCATGCTTTTCCTTGGCGAAATGCTGAAACAGACGTATCGGCGTTTCTGTGTCGGCCATCATATAACGAACGATTGGGATTAAATTGTATTGACTGGCAAGACGGGTAACCTGCTGCAGCTCGCTTGACATCCCGAAAAACCTCCCTGTAATTTTCGAATCTAATTTGCTTTTGGAACAGAAAAAGCTCCTGCCTGAGCAGGAGCGTTGGTTTAGATGATGACGAAAGTGTGTAAGCGGAAAAGACATAATTACAAGTACGGTGAAACAGCACTTTCGCCATTCGCTCACACTTGTGCATGAAGAATGACTCAGCTCTTCCGTAAATACGTACTAGCAATTACCTTCCTTTGCTTCTCTCAACTAGTCTCGGCTCATCTCTACTCATCTCAAAACCTGCTCTGCTACTCTCACTTACGCTTTTCAATATACAACACCATACGGCCATGCGTCAACTATGACACTCCATGCGAAGTGAGTTTTTTGCTCATCAGTTTATGAATTATGCTATGACTTAGATAGATCAGGACGAAGCGCCTCTGCGCCGCTTAAATAAACGTGACGTATTTCTCCTTGGGTTTTGTCCGTGTTGATCAGCACCATCAGCCTAATGCAGCGCTCAAGGCTGCCTTTAACGGGTACCTCCAGAGCGCACATAAGCGGAACAAGCTCCCAGCCCTTCATTTGGCGAATCGCGCGTGCCGGAAACGTCTCGTCAAGATCGCTCGTAACCGTCACAAATACACTGCAAATATCGTCAGGAACAATTTCATTGTCGGCTACAATGCCGTTCAGCAATTCGATTGTTGCACTTAGTATGGGCTGCTCCTCGTTTGCATCAACGGTAATTGCCCCTCGAATACCTCTCACACTCATTGCTAGTCGCCCTCCTGTTTCAATTGTTCTACGATTTCCCTGATCCAATGTACCGGAACATCCGGCTTGATTTCGACTTTTCCGATTGCGGTCGGAACGACAAATACCATCGTCCCTTCCATGAATTTCTTATCGTGCATCATTGCATCCATTACCGCATCAACGTCAAAGTGCGCCGGCAAACGGACAGGCAGTCCGCACCCCTTAAGCACCCGTTTCGTAATCGCGTAAACTTCTTCGGGAGCGCCATAACGAAGTCCAAGCTTGGCCGAACCAATCATGCCGATCGAGATCGCTTCACCATGCAGCAGCTCGTTATAGCCTGCAACCGCTTCTAGAGCATGGCCAATCGTATGGCCTAGATTTAGTATCGCACGCAGATCATTTTCACGCTCATCCCGGGATACGACTGCAGCCTTCACGCTGCAGCCTTTGTGCAGGGCGTAGCCAAGCGCATCCGGATCAAGCGATAACAGCTTCTCCGCATGCTCCTCACACCACTCGACGAATAATTTATCCCATATAAGACCGTGCTTTACTACCTCAGATAATCCAGCTCTTACCTCTCTAGGCGGCAGCGTCTGAAGAGTATGTAAATCATAGAGTACCAATTCGGGCTGATGGAACGCCCCGATAATATTTTTGGCTAATGGATGGTTTACGGCCACCTTGCCGCCTACGCTGCTGTCATGCGCAAGAATCGTTGTCGGAACCTGTACAAATTTAATGCCTCGCATATAGGAGGCAGCAACATAACCAGCGAGATCACCGACAACGCCGCCGCCAAGCGCGACAATCGCCGATTTGCGATCAAGTCCTGCTTCCAAGGCCTTCGTAACGAGACTCTCCAGCATCGAAAGCGACTTAGCGCTCTCGCCCGCAGACACCACGACACTGACCGTCTTGAAGCCGCCTGCTGCCAGCTCTGATTCAAGCGCTTGCAAATGCAGCTTCTCCACATGACTGTCCGTAATGATCATTAGCGGCGACTTTTTGCTTATTCCATGTTTCGCGAAATAGGAAGAAGCCTCCTTCATGAGGCCCTCCCCGATATAAATGGGATAAGAGCGTTCGCCTAATTCGACTTTTAGCTCACGCATGATTAGTACCTGCCTAACTGCTCTAAATAATTGTTCAAGTTAGCGCGTATCTCTTCAATGGAATCTCCGCCGAATTTTTCTAAAAAGGCTTTTGCGACTTCCCACGCGACGACATGCTCCATTACGACGCTGGCAGCCGGAACCGCACAGCTGTCGGAGCGTTCTACTTGAGCGGTGAACGGCTCTTTCGTATCGATGTCAACACTGCGCAGAGGCTTGTAAAGTGTAGGAATCGGCTTCATTACGCCTCGAACTACGATTTGCTCTCCGTTAGTCATACCGCCCTCAAAGCCGCCCAGGCGGTTGGTCGCTCGATGATAGCCGCGCTCTGCATCATACATGATTTCATCATGGACCTGCGAGCCGCGAAGCTTCGCCGCTTCGAATCCAATACCGATCTCGCAGCCCTTGAAAGCATTGATCGACACGACCGCTTGCGCGATACGCCCATCTAGCTTGCGATCCCATTGCACATGACTTCCCAGTCCGATAGGCACGCCTTCGATAACGCATTCTACGATGCCGCCAATGGAATCGCCTTCCGCTTTAATTTGATCGATATAATCGGTCATCTTCTGCTCGGTTTCTTTATCTACGACACGAACAGAGGACTCCTCCGTCAGACGGATAAGCTCGTCAACCGGCAGTTGGTTAGCAGGTGCTTCGATTTCGCCGATGCGGATAACTTGTCCGGCTACCTTGATTCCGAACTCAGCGAGCAATTGTCTGGCAATTGCACCTACCGCAACGCGCGCAGCCGTCTCACGGGCGCTTGAACGCTCCAATACGTTGCGCAAATCTTTCAAATCATATTTTAAGCCGCCATTTAAGTCTGCATGTCCCGGACGCGGTCGGTGAACGCGGCGCTTCTCTTCATCGCTGCCTTCGATCGGTTCGATATTCATAACGGAGGTCCAGTGCTTCCAATCATTGTTCGCAACGATAAGCGCTACAGGAGCACCCGTCGTTCTGCCATGGCGCACGCCTCCTACAATGTTAGCGGTGTCCTTCTCGATTTGCATCCGGCGTCCGCGGCCATGGCCCTTCTGACGTCGGTGAAGCTGAAAATTCAACTCCTCGAAATCGATCGTTAAATTGCTCGGTAAACCTTCAATAATAGCTGTTAATTGGGGACCATGAGTTTCCCCCGCTGTCAAATATCTTAAACTCAACCAAAGCTCCTCCTTCAAGCAAGCCTGTACTGGCCTGCTATGCTTTACTGCCCTAAACATCTTTGCTCATTATAGTACAGCGTTATCGCTTTGACAAGAATTTGCACACCCTTATGGCCTTATGGGGCAACAAAAAAAGAGCTGGATTAGTTGTCTCCTGTTAAAGACAACTAATCCAGCACCATTAACATTTACCATTAACTCGTAACCGATCGTTTCCCGCGCAGCGCTGTTCCATCGTTTTTTAACAAGGGGTCATTAACGAGTCTAATCATTTGCCCGCTGTCGACTCCAATAATCTGCGCACATTCTTGTATTGAAATAAACCCACGCCTATAGGCTGCTATTACTTTCCGTTTATCCATCTCGTTCTTCATCCTCCAATTTATCAGCTATGACTAGTATAGGAGAAGATGGAAAACGGTATACATCACAATTGAACGCGGCGGTAAAAGAACGTATCTGCTGTTTCAAAGCCATATTGCGAAGGGGAGAATATTTGCTCCGTGCTGCCAACGAACAACATACCTCCCGGCTTTAACGCTTTAGCAAACTTGTGGTAGAGCTGATGTTTGGCTTCCTCCGTAAAATAAATCATGACGTTGCGGCAAACAATTAAATCAAAGGAGCTGTCAAAAGCATCATGCAGCAAATTTTGCTGCTTAAATAGAATATGCTTCTTCAGCTGCTCCGAGATCAAATAGGCTCCGTCCGCCTGCTTGAAATACGTTTGTCGGCATGAAGCGGGAACATCGCGAAGCGAACGCTCCAGATAGCTGCCATCCATCGCCTTCTGCAGCACAGCCGCATCCAAATCCGTCGCAAGCAGCGACGAGCGCTGCAGCGCCCCAAGTTCGGCTAAAATCATCGCAAGCGTATACGGCTCCTCGCCGGTTGAACAAGCCGCGCTCCAAACTTTTATCCGATTAGCCGACTTTAGCAACTCTGGTAAAAAGCGATTTTGCAAAACGTCCCAACGAGACGGGTTGCGCCAAAACTCAGAGACGTTGATCGTCATGCGATCCAAAAACTCGTTAAGCAGGCTGCGGTTCTGTTCAATGGCCTTCCAATAGTCCTCGAAGGTTGTATAGCCATGCTTCATCCGCAGCGTCGTAAGCCTGCGTTTCATCTGGGCTTCTTTATATTGCGACAAATCGATGGCGGTCTTTTGCTTTATCCGAACGATAAACTGTTCAAAATCACGATCCTGGGACATGTGTTCCTCCATCGTAAACGGATCCTGATATCAAATCCACCGTTGTATAGTATGCTCGTAGTCGAGCAGCTCTGAAGGCGAGAAGAAAATGCCGATTTCCCTTTCCGCGTTAGCTGGCGAGTCAGAGCCGTGAATTAAATTGAAATTCGTATGTACGGCAAAATCGGAACGAATGGTACCCGGAAGGGCATCCAGCGCATCCGTCTTTCCAATAAGCGCTCGCGAAAGGGCGATGACGTTATCCCCCTGCCACACCATCGCAAATACGGGACCCGAAGAAATAAACTCGAGCAGCGGCTCATAAAAGCCTTTTCCCTTATGTTCAGCATAATGACGCTCTGCGAGCTCGCGGCTGACGACCGTTAATTTTGCAGCCGCAAGCTGGAGCCCCTTTCTCTCAAACCTCGTTACGATTTCACCGATCAATCCACGCTGCACGCCATCAGGCTTAATCATTAAAAATGTTCTCTCCATCGTCAATCAATCCTTTCGCATTCGACTGTTTAATAATTACGTTTTCCCACAAAATGGGCGATATCAATCAAGTTCTTCTTCGCTGCTACATTCGGCAATCCCTCTAAAGCTTGAAACGCTTTTTTGATATAACGGTTAGCGAGCTGGTCAGCCAAATCTCCGCCCTCGCTCTTGCGAATGATTTCGATAGCGCGTCCGGCATCCTTTTGGCCGCCATTATCGCGGATAGACGCAATTTCCAGAAGAAGCGTCTCTCGGGCCCGCTTATCCTTTAATGCCAAAATAACAGGGAGCGTAATGTTGCCCTGCCTCATATCTGAACCAGGCGGCTTCCCGATTTGCTTCTCAGTTCCGTATAGGTCAAGCAAGTCGTCACGAATTTGAAAAGCCATGCCGACGTTATAGCCATATCGATATAATTGATTAGCCGTCTTCCTGTCTGTCTCCGCTGCAACAGCGCCAAGCTTGCAGCTTATGGCGATTAGAAGTGCCGTTTTACGACGGATGCGGCGCAAGTAATGGCGAACGGATTGTCCGGTATTAAAGAAATCCCGAATTTGCTCCATCTCTCCGATACACATTTGAACAAGCGCATTGGATAAAATTTGATGAATTTGCGGATTCGGCAGCTGCGAGGCTATTGACAGCGCTTTTCCATGAATGTAATCGCCGGTATACATTGCGATGCGGTTGTCCCACTTCGATTTTACGGTCAGTTGGCCGCGGCGAGTATCGGCATCGTCGATAACGTCGTCATGTACGAGGGAAGCCATATGTATAAGTTCAAGAGGCACCGCAACAAGCTTCATCACATCAAGCCGGTAGTCGCCGAATTTTCCTGCGAGCAAAACAAAAATCGGCCTAATTCGCTTCCCCCCCGCTTTGAGCAAATGCAAAGAAGCGTCGCTTAACAGCACATGGTCATCCGAAACGCTATGCTCAAGCTCTTGTTCAATTTGGTTAAGATCGCCTTTCATCTTTGCGTACAAATCTAATAGTTTCATTCATTCACCTATTGGGCAGATTGTTCTTCAAAAAAAGTAAGCTCCACATCCTCCGCAAGCAATCCCAGCTCTTTCGAATAGCGAAAGTATAACTTGAGACCTTCCTGCAGCTTGCTCCCAAAGTCATACTGAAGCGAATGGAAATACATGTCCCAATACGACGCTTGTCCGCCAAGCTGCGAGCATGCATGCGCAATGAGCGGACCTGAATGCGCTTTATTATATTGTTTGCTCGCAATCAGCCCGTTATATACGGCTTGAATGACATTCGGCGCTGCAAGCACAATTTCCTTCCGTGCCGCGACTACCGCATAGGTCATCCCGAGTCCTGTCCATTCATTCCATAACCGTCCCAGATCGATGACATAGTAACCGTCGCTCTTCCAGGATGCTTGAATGGCGGGATCACCGATAATCAGTGCCGCGTCAGATGTTTCGAGCATGCTGCCCAGCTCAGGCTCAGCAGAACTATAAACGGGACTGCATTCAAAATATATGGCCATTATTATTTTCAGTAAATTGACCGATGTGGCGGACGTTGTTGTCACGGCAATTTTCTCCGGCCTTTTATGCTCGATCGGTTCCTTCATAAATAGAAGAATTGAGTTGACGTTACCGATCGAACCGACTGACAAATGTGGCAACAATATATAATCCTTCGCATTTAACCCGTAAGAAAAGGACGATATCGCAGATAAATCAAGCTCGCCAGTCTGAAGCATTCGATTTAATTCAGAAGGTACGCGTGATATAATCTCATAGCTTTCCAATGCAGCATGCTTCTCGAACTCATGAAACAAGGGCCAAGCATTTGCGTAATCAATTCTTCCGATGGTGATCGGGCGATTCAGGCCCATTCTGCTCATCTCCCCATCTTCTGTACAAATCATGGTCAATATCCATATTATCAAGTACTTTGCCTACCAAGAAATTTACCATTTCGTCCATCGATTGCGGTTTGTAATAAAAGGCCGGCATAGCCGGAATCATTCTTACGCCTAAACGAGACAGCTTAAGCATATTCTCTAAATGGATCGCGTGAAGCGGAGTCTCCCGAGGTACAAGCAGAAGCTTGCGATTTTCCTTCAGCATGACGTCAGCTGCTCTCGTCATCAAATCATCGGAAATGCCGTGCGAGATAGACGCAAGCGTCCCCATCGAGCACGGCATAATTACCATTCCTTGGACGCGGAAGGAGCCGCTTGCAATGCTTGCTCCTATATCCGCATTCGGATAAAAAATGAGGCTCCGGTTTTGGATTGCGTCGCCAAATCGGCGTTCGAGCGCGGCAGGACGGCGAATCGTCTCCCACCCAAGCTCTTCCTTCAGCACTCTCCATCCTGCTTCCGTCACGACCAGATGGACCTGAAAACCAATGCGCAGCAGCTCTTCAATGAGACGGATTCCATAAATAGATCCGCTTGCACCGGTAATGCCGACGATCCAACGGTTCTTCCAACTCATGCCCTTTCCTTTCTTTTGCTCTTCTACCATTGGCGGATCACCAGCAAATCAACAATCGTGAATAAAAATAATACGACGCTCAACGTTCCATTCATACCAAAAAAGGCAGTCTGCACGCGGGATAGATCATTGGGCCGTACAAGCATATGTTGATAAAACAATAACGCAATGGAAATGAGCGTCCCTAATAAATACATCCAGCTTAGCGCTGTCATCCAAAATAACGCAATGAAGCCAACCGCAGTAACAACATGCAGCGAGCGGGCGATCCACAGTGCTCTCTCAATGCCAAACCTCGCCGGAATGGAATGCAGCCCGGCATTACGGTCGAACTCGAAATCTTGAGTTGCGTAAATAATGTCAAAGCCGGCGATCCACAGGGCTACCGTAATATACAAAAGCCATGCGGGCAAATCAAAGCCGCCAGTAACGGCAACCCAACCGCCAAGCGGCGATAAAGCGATCGTTAGGCCCAAAAAAATATGGCAAAGCCATGTAAATCGCTTCGTATAGGAGTAAAGCACCAGCAGCACGACGGCAATTGGCATTAGCTTAAGCGCAATCGGTGCCAAATTGGCGGTGGCTACAAACAGCAATGCAAATGAAACGACAATAAAAAGAAGAACCTCCGCCGACTTAAGCAAACCTGCCGGGAGTGCTCTCTTCTCTGTACGCGGATTGCGCAAATCGATCGCTTTATCAATCAGCCGATTCAAGCTCATCGCTGCGCTTCGAGCACCGAACATGGCCAGTGTAATCCAACCGATCTCTTCCCAAGACGGAAGACGATGCTCCATAACTACAGCGCCTAGTATAGCTCCCATAAATGCAAACGGCAAAGCGAATATAGTATGCTCAAATTTAATCATTTCAAAAATTATGCCTATTTTGCGAATCATTGCTGTCCATTCTCCTTTGTTCCCATATGAAGCGCCGCAACGCCGCCTGTCAACGGATAAGCATTCACCTGTATCAGGCCGGCTTCCTCAAACAATTTTGCCAGCTGTGCACGATCCGGGAACATTTTCAACGACTCGGGCAGCCACTTATATTCCTCAAAACGCTTAGCGACAAGTTTGCCCATCAATGGCAGGATTCGTCCAAAGTACAAGCTGTACATGGCCTTGAAAGGCTGCCATGTAGGCTTAGATACCTCCAAGCAAACGACTTGACCTCCGGGCTTAACAACTCTTCGCATTTCCTTCAGCACCTGTAAATAATCAGGCACATTGCGCAGGCCGAACCCAATCGTTACGTAATCGAAAGAGCTATCCTCAAAGGGCAAGCTCATCGCATTGCCTTGCACGAGTGAAATCTGATCGTTCAACCCCAGCTTGTTTATTTTGACAGCACCGACATCAAGCATGTTCTGGCTGAAATCCAGGCCGATCACCTTACCCGTAACGCTTGCATCCGCAAGAGCTATCGTCCAGTCGCAGGTGCCGCAGCATAGGTCGAGTGCAGTTTGGCCAGGCCGCACATTCATCTTCCCCATCGTGAACCTTCTCCAAGCCTTATGTCTGCGAAAGCTAATAAGATCATTCATGAAGTCATACTGCGGCGCGATTCTTTCGAATACGCCATGCACATGGCTCTTGGAATTCGTTTCCATCGTTCAAGTCACCTCGTCTCGTTGAGTGCAGGCGTATAACCGGCTCGTTTGTTTAGCAGGGAATCGACAATCAAATTCAATTCACCAAGCAGCTTGTCCGATTCCAGCTTTCCTGCAATTGCTTTCACCGCATCAGCCGACTGCTTCAGCTTGGCGGCAAGCTGATTGCGCACATTATATTTCTCCACTAAGCCCGCGATGAGGTCTGGTTCGATCGAGCTCTCTGAAAGCTTCCGGCGCTCTTCCTCTGTTCCCTCTTGCATGACATGCCAGTAAGCCCAGCTTTTCTCGAACCGCACTGGGCATTCACTGCGTTCAATTTCTTCAACCACTACCTCGCAACGGCTGATGGCGCCGAGCACTTCCGACCATACACGCGACAAATTACCGTCCAATACGCCCGAGAATAGCTGAAATAAAGTGCTTCTAAGCTGAACGGTCTGACTTAAATAATCTTCAGCATTTACTTTAAACTGTCTCATCCTCACGTAAAGGTTTACCTTCAGTCTATTCACCTCGCATACGGCGTGGCTAATTTTGGATATCATATCAATTTGACCGGCCTGCGAGAGCAGCTGATAAAATCTTGCGCTAAAATAATCGCCCGCCAGCACCTTCAGCTGTCGCGAGCGCATTTCGGACTCCGGGCGTTTCTCTTCATCCGTATCGATCAGATCATGAGTGTCCATTCCCAGCTGAACCAGCGATATGACAAGCGTATACAGCTCGCTATACTTCGTTAAAGAGTGCTGCGCATTAAGGAAAGCATATAACACGCGAAGTCTGGAATCCGGCATAGCCGGAAGCTCCGTATGCGATTGGATCATGTCGTATTCAACATACTTTTGAGCGATTTCAGATATACCGTATGGTTTCATGATTGGAGCCTCCGAACAGAGAAGCGCTGGATCGCTGCTCAATAATCTAAACTATTATAGCATAACTTTTTCTAAAGAGCATACGACTCCGACCTCTTGTTCAACAAATTGAAACATCCCTGCTCTTAGAATTGTGAAATAGAGGCAGGCTTTACCGAAAATCCCGATATCTGGCCGAAACGTTCCTCCCAAGCCGAGGTGAAGCTTACTCTCAAGCGTTCTCTCCAAAGCACGTCATGGACCGGATCGGCATAGGCCAAAGCATCCATATCATGCAGCAGCCAGCTATCTGATTTCCTTACGTCTACGGCGGCTAACAGAACTTTGCTTTCCGGACGCTCCTCCACAATTCGAATGAGCACGCGCTTCACATTTTCTAATTGTAAGAAAGATACGCGAACCAGCTTTTCTATATCGGAAAACCAAGCAGAAGGACGGCCAACTCCCGGTCTCACCTTCATATCAATAGACAAAACGCCATTGCTCCATTGGGCATTACTCAATCGTTCATTTAACTGGACCGCAATTAGAACGTCTACCAGATTGCGGTTCGTGAGCCGTAAAGCAGGAGTAGCCTTAAAGACTGCCACCTCGCTATGGCCCGGTGGCTTCTGCCATGCCGCAAAGGGCAGCGCACTCCATAACAGAGTCACTGCGAAAGCAGCCAAGCAAGCTGTCAGCAGCGGCTTAAAACTCTTCATCATGCACCTCCAAATACACATCGTCTTGATAACCCTCGTACAGTGCTTTCGCATTGTATAAATGACTCATACATCATTGTACGAGCGCTTCATGATGAATATTCGGACTATGCGCAGACAAAAAAAGCAGGCTTCGCCTGCCTTACCCTTTATTTCTGCTACTGATCGGTTTCCATTGTGCCGTACTTGGTCATAACCACGGCCTTGCCCCGAATTTTAATCGCTGACGTATGATCCGTAAATTGACAAATTAAAATTTCATTTTTGTCAAGCTTCTCCGTATGGTGAAATTTCGTATCTTGCCCGCGTGTTAAACCGATGACTTGTACGCCTTGATCCTTTGCTTTTACGACAATATACTCGCCATGTGTAGGCTCCATCGTTATCCCTCCGCTATTCCGAACTATCCATGTGAATTATAGTGCAAGTCTTCCGTTTGTGCAATCTCTTCCATCGCTCTAAGAAAGAAAAAACGCCCGAACGGCATTTCGTTCGAGCGTCGTTTGAATCCATATACTAATTGGATACAAGGTCCTTAAGAGATTTCCCTGGTTTGAAAGCAGGTGTTTTGCTAGCTGCAATCTCGATTTCTTCACCAGTTTGCGGGTTGCGGCCTTTACGGGCTTGACGCTCACGAACCTCGAAGTTACCAAACCCAACCAATTGCACTTTATCTCCGCTTTGCAGCGCATCAGAAATAGCATCAAATACGGCATCAACCGCTTTCGTTGCATCCTTCTTCGATAGATCAGTCAATTCAGCTACTTTAGCAATCAAATCTGTTTTGTTCATTGTTTCACCTCCTCCAAAGTATCGTTAAAGACTCATCATATCCCTCTTATTCACTGAAAACTTCAAAAATATACCTTTTGACCGAACAAACCTATAGTAATACAGCCGATTGGTTATTTCAAGTACTAACCTGCTTTTCGCCAAAACAAATAAGCCGCTTCATTACCGAAGCGGCTTATTTGTATTATAGAATGGTTTAGTTACAAAATAATAGCAATCAGACCGCCTGATCCTTCGTTAATAATTCGGCCCAGCGTCTCCTGCAGCTTATACCGGGCATTGTCCGGCATCATCGCGATTTTGCCCTGGATGCCTTCTCGAACAATCGAGTGCAGGGAACGGCCGAATATATCAGACTCCCAGATTTTGATTGGGTCATTCTCGAAATCTTGCATTAAGTATCTGACCAGCTCCTCGCTTTGCTTCTCCGTGCCGATAATCGGAGCGAACTCCGACTCTACATCAACGCGGATCATGTGGATGGAAGGTGCGGTTGCCTTCAGTCTCACACCGAAGCGAGAGCCTTGACGTATGAGCTCGGGCTCATCGAGCGCCATTTCCGCAAGCGATGGCGCAGCGATGCCATACCCCGTCGTTTTGACCATTTCAAGCGCTTCTGCGAAACGGTCATATTCACGTTTGGCATGCGAGAAATCCTGCATAAGCTGCAGCAAATGATCCTTTCCTCGAATCTCAACGCCAACGACCTCCATTAAGATGCGATCGTAGAGCTCATCAGGCGCGTACAGATCGATTTCGGCAACACCCTGCCCCATATTCATACCGCTTAAGCCTGCGCGAGCAATGAAGTCGTATTCCATGAACTGGGTAACGACACGGTCTACATCCCGTAATCTGCGGATATCCTTCACCGTATCGCGCACGGAGCTTTCATAGTTGCTTCTCAGCCAATGGTTATCGTTCAGCACCATTACCCAGCTTGGTAAATTCACATTTACCTCATGAACCGGGAATTCATAAAGCACTTCGCGAAGGACAGATATAACCTCTTCCTCGCCCATCGTGGCTGCGCTAAGCGTCATAACCGGAATATCATACTTTGCTTGGAGTTCACTGCGAAGCTGCAGCGCTTCTTCACTCTTAGGTCTAGTAGAATTAATAATGAGGACGAATGGCTTACCGACTTCCTTCAGCTCATTAATGACTCTTTCTTCCGCTACAACATAGGAACTTCTAGGAATTTCAGCAATGGTACCATCCGTCGTAACGACAACACCTAATGTAGAATGTTCTTGAATAACTTTACGCGTTCCAATCTCCGCTGCTTCCTGGAACGGAATCGGCTCATCGAACCAAGGCGTGGTAATCATTCGCGGACCGTTTTCATCCTCATAGCCCTTCGCACCTTCTACAGCATAACCTACGCAGTCAACCAGTCTTACGTTTACCTCAAGTCCATCGGTAACCTTAAGCTGAACCGCTTGATTAGGAACAAATTTGGGCTCGGTTGTCATAATCGTTTTGCCTGCGGCGCTTTGAGGAAGTTCGTCCACGGCTCTAATACGATCTGATTCATTCGCAATGTTCGGAAGGACGACCGTCTCCATAAACCGTTTAATAAACGTTGATTTGCCCGTCCGGACAGCCCCGACAACCCCGAGGTAAATATCCCCGCCGGTTCTCTCGGCTATGTCCTTGAAAATGTCCACTTTCTCCACTGAATATCCCCTCCCAATTGATTTTCCGGTTCGCCGCCATCCACCGGTCAATAGGGCAGGCCAGCGACGCAACTCGTACATGCTTTTTGGACTAGTAACATCTTATGTGCAGGGTTTCCGATTATGACGATTCTTTCTCGAAATCTTTTTTTCGCCAACTAACTTCCCTTCCAAGATTGAATTATATGACCATATACACATTACTATGACGCAAGCAAGTAAAAAAAGAACGCCAAGACAGAATGTCCAGGCGCGCGTGCTGATTAAGTATGATTTTAAGAAAAGCTTGTCCTAAGGCTGTGCCGCCTGCGGCTCCTTGTTCACCCAATGGTAAATCGGCGCCTTGACCGGCACAAAATCCGAACCGTCAACGAGAAGCGTCCTTAGATCGAACTGAGCGTCAAAATCGGATTTGCCGCTTTTTTGTATAAACTGCATAATATCGATGCCATAATCGGCGAAAACGACGCCGTTCTCATCCACTATGGCCTGAATGGTTTGCCCTGAGAATATGCTTCGAATCGCAGGCTCGGATTTGTTTAGTCTTTTATAATCGATTTGATAAAAACCAGGGTACATTTGCTCCCCGCTTGGAAGATTGCCGTTGCTTTGGATATAGGCTGTTACCCAGCTCTGGATGTCATTGATCTTTTGAAACGTTACAATATCCAAAAGCTTGATCCGCGGAGCCGTTTCTTCGTCGATAACGAGGAAATGATAGTTACCGCCGTTCTCAAAGGCTGCGGAAGGAATACCGGTTAAATAACCTTCGCGTCCAAGCTTGGCAAAATCAACGTGGAATTTTTCATAAACGGGCGTTTCTGCCGTACTATTTTTGATGGGCAGCATACCTGTTTCACTCATGTATTGGTCAATTGCTGCCTGTACATTGCGAACCGCCTCCTTCGGAGGCGCTTGATTTTGCTTCAGCTCGTCCTGCGGATACATGCAGCCCGTCAAGGAAATGATGATAAATAGCATAGCCATTAACGCCGGCGTATGCCGAATACGCAGGCGCAGCGCCAGCGTGTGAATACGATTCATTTTTTTCCTCCTACCATAAATTTCCGTCTTCCTCCGCCTGTCTGGCAAGCTGACGAGCTACCGCAGCTCGAAGCGGATCCAAAGGGACTTCAACATCCACCTTACCAGCCGCTCTCGCTTGGCACGCTAGACGGATGTGACTGCCATCCATGCCAGCCAGCTTTCTTCGCTCATTGTCCGAAATCGGCTGCAGCTCGCTTCCCGGCCGTACCGTCACCTTGCACATAAAGCATGCCGCCTTCCCTCCGCAGCGTGTTTTAATCGGTACATTCGCCCGTCTGGCTGCGTCTAACAGCGTCGTGCCCGGCTTCACCTTGATCGAGCGGCCGGACGGCCAAAATGTGATTTCTCCATTCATTTAAAGCCACCAGCCTCGCTTTTCGTAATCTTTCGGTGAATGCCTTCCTTTGCTTCCTCGGTGAACCCATTCCTAAATTCGATAGCCTGCAGCGCTTCCTCGTGTAATGAAGCCTCCGATGATATCGCCTGCGTAATAAGCTGAACCCGGTCATCCCGCTCTCTTAGCTGATTAAACCAAAGCTCATGCGCCAACGGAACAACGTATGCCGATAGGTTTGTTCCTTTAATATTTATTGATTCCGAATAGGGGATAAGCAGCGATTTCACTTCCGTCACATATTGACAGCCAAGCGCAGTTACCTGAAAGCCGCCCACCAATTCAACTTGCATATCGTGAATACGAAAATGACAGAGCGTTGACCGATACATGCTGGTGGTGCTAATTGTAGGTTCATCACATGCATAGTCTTGGAGCGCTTGATAGATGGCTTGAACTTCCTCTTCGTCGCAATAGATGTCCAAATCGCGCGGTTCCGCGGCTAAGGGAAGCCCTCGCAGCATTAATCCCGCGCTTCCTCCTACTATCCATTTTGCTTGACTTGCTTCCGTGGCTCTAACAATGACGGCCAGCACTTTATGGATGTGTTCATTTTCTGTCAACGCCGGCACTTCCTTTATACTAAAAATAGGTCTTATTGGCAGCTGAAATTTGGGCTCCAGCGGTTTTAATAATGGCTTGGCAGCCTAAACGGTAGCCTTCCTCGAATTCCTCCGGCTCCAGACGGTCCCATTCCTCGTCTGTAATGCCCTCCAACTGGTCTGCGCCCTCCGTTACAATGCAACGGCAGCGTGCACAGGTTCCGCGCGCGCACGAGAAGCTCCAATCCACATCATGCTTCAAAGCGAGATCGAGCAGTGACAGGCCCTCCTCCGCATCTACGACCGCCGTTTTCGTTTTTCCCTTTAATTCAATCATTGTATGTCGTTGTCTCCCTTTCTGCTTGTTCCTTCCAGCGTTGTATGTATCTCGTGTTAAATAATGGATATAAGACCGCATATAAAACCAATGATGAGAATCACAAAAGCGATAAGGGATAATACAAACTTTATAATACCTTTCGTTTTTAAACGAGCGAAAGTTATTAACAAAGCCGCAATAGCCATCATCCCTATGCCAAATAGCGAAACCCACATTTTTGTCATTGCATCCATAGTCGTTCCATTCTCCTAATCTATAACATAATGAGTTCTCACTCATTATAACATCGGACAAAAAAAAGGACAAAAGCCGACAGGGCCCGGCGCCGAATATGAAAATTCGGAACGTCTCCCACTGCTTTTGCCGCTACACTATTATTTCTTCATCATCATATTTATTAATGATTCCATATTAGCCGTGCTCATACCCGTTGCTTTGACGGCTTTCACGATATCATTTACCGTCGAATCAGCAACTTTCACTTTTGCCATTTCCGAAACCTGCTTGATAAGCTTGCGAAGCTCAGCCTCATCCTGCATCGTTTCAGCTGTTATCCCGCTTGCTATTTTTTTAACTGAATTTTCGGTAATGCCTTTGCCGGTTTTTTTATTTATCGCATTCAAAACGTCTTTAGATAAATTTTTCGACATCTCCTACACCTCCAGGATGCGATTAAGTGTTGCTCCATGCATCATATGAGGAGAATTCTGGTTTGGTGTAGGCGATCGATTATACGAGCTCTTCGATTTCGTGCGTACGGAGGCGTCCCATTAAATGCTCTACAGCCTTTCTTGGCTCCTTGTTTGCGAACAATACCTCGTACAGCTGAAACGTTATCGGCATTTCGACATCATATTGCTTCGCTAGATCATAGGCTGCCCTTGTTGTTTTGACGCCTTCTACGACCATCCCCATCCGGCTCAAAACCTCATCAAGCGGCGTACCGTCAGCAAGCATGTATCCAGCCCGCCAATTGCGGCTGTGCTTGCTTGTACAAGTTACGACAAGATCGCCCACCCCCGCCAGTCCGGCGAATGTGAGCGGGTTGGCCCCCATCACCGAACCAAGTCTGCCAATTTCCGCTAAGCCTCTCGTCAATAAGGCAGCTTTGGCATTATCACCAAAGCTAAGTCCGTCCGTTAAGCCTGCACCCAGCGCAATTATATTTTTAATCGCGCCGGCGACCTCAACTCCGACTACGTCAGGGTTTGTATAAACGCGAAAGTGCGTATTCATCAATGCGTCCTGCGCCTGCTCTGCCGCTTGAATTGAAGCGGAGGCGACGACAACCGTTGTCGGCTGTTTCCGAATAACCTCCTCGGCATGGCTTGGTCCGGAAAGCACGACAAGCTGTTCAGGGCTTCGCCCAAGCTCTTCCGACAACACAGTAGTCATCCGTTTGAGCGTGTCGGTCTCAAAGCCTTTTGTCGCGTGCACAATCAACGTCTCTGCGGACAAGAATGGCGCCGCTTGCTTTGCAACTTCTCTCATAGCGCCGGAAGGCGCAACGAACAAAGCAAGCTCCACATCGTGAAGCGCTTGCTTCAAATCCGTTGTGGCATGAATGAGGTCCGGTAGCTGCATCTCCGGTAAAAATTTACTGTTCACCCGAGTCCGATTGATGCTGTCCGCTTGTTCCCCGTTTCGCGTCCAAAGCATAACCTGATAACCGTTATTCGCGAGGACTGACGCTAAGGCCGTGCCCCAGCTGCCTGCTACGAGCACAGCCGCGCGTTTAATTGTTGAATGATTATGGTCGGTCATGCAAAGTTCACGATCCCTTCTTTGCGCCAAGCTTATTCTCTGTGCCTTGGAGCAGCTTCACAATATTCGTCTTATGACGAACGAACGCAAATAAACAAATGAGCAGGCTTGCGCTAAGTAACGGCACTGAAAAATAAAAGATAGAAATAAATAATGGCGTCAAAGCCGCGAACAATAATGAACCCAAAGAAACATATCGGGTCAAAACAATGGTTAGGATAGCGATCAGACCCGCGCAAAGAGCGGGAACGAAGGCAAGCGTAGCAATAACGCCTACGGTTGTCGCGATGCCTTTGCCCCCCTTAAAACGAAACCATATCGGCCAATTATGGCCGACGATCGCAGCTAGACCGCATAATACAGGGATCCAGCCGTTGTCGCTAAGGCAGTGCCCGATCCAAACCGCTGCTATCCCCTTTGCGATATCCAGCAGAAACACGAGTATGCCAGGGCCTTTGCCAAGTACCCTTAACGTGTTTGTAGCACCGGCATTACCGCTGCCATGCTGACGGATATCTATACCCTTAACCCATTTGGCAATGACGATACTGAAAGAAATTGAACCTAACAAATAGCTTAAAACAACCGCGATTACTCCGTATAACAAGCTCCTTCTCCCCTAATCTTCTTCGGACTTACGACGTGAGAATATTCGTATTGGTGTTCCTTCAAAATCAAAAGCTGCGCGAATTTTGTTTTCCAGGTAACGCTCGTAAGAGAAATGCATAATCTCCGGATCGTTCACAAAGACAACGATCGTCGGCGGTTTGGTTGCTACTTGAGTGACATAATTAATGCGCAATCTCTTCCCTTTGTCGGATGGAGGAGGATTGATAGCAACCGCATCAGAAATAACATCATTGAGCAAATGGGTTTGAATGCGCATGGCATGCTGCTCCGAAACATGATTAACGACGGGAAGCAACTTTTGTAAGCGCTGTTTCGTCAATGCAGATAGATAAACAACCGGTGCGTAAGACATGAACAAGAAATGATCGCGGATACTTGTTGTAAACTGTTGCATCGTCTTTTCGTCTTTATCTACAACGTCCCACTTATTCACTACGAAAATAGAAGCTTTGCCCGCTTCATGCGCGTATCCCGCAATATGCTTGTCCTGTTCAATGATTCCTTCTTCTCCGTTGATTAGGACTAGAACAACATCGGCGCGCTCAATCGCCTTCATCGCCCGCATTACGCTGTACTTCTCTGTGGATTCATAAACTTTTCCGCGCTTGCGCATGCCTGCCGTATCGATAAGGACGTAACGCTGGCCATCCCGTTCGAACGGTGTATCGATCGCATCGCGGGTCGTTCCTGCAACGTTGCTTACGATAACGCGGTCCTCACCTAGCAAGGCGTTCACAAGGGAAGACTTTCCTACATTCGGTCGGCCGATGAGCGCAACGCGAATAACATCCTCATCATAGCCGTCATCTGTCAAATCAGGCAGCAGCTCAACTGCGGCATCAAGCAAATCGCCGATGCCAAGTCCGTGAGAACCGGAAATCGCAATAGGCTGACCAAATCCGAGTCCGTAAAACTCGTAAACTTCATCCATGCGGCTTTGATTATCCACTTTATTCACGGCCACAACGACTGGTTTACGGGAACGGAACAGCATTTGTGCGACTTCGTCATCCGCATGCGTCAATCCGGATTTTGCATCGACCATAAACAGGATAACATCCGCTTCTTCAATAGCCAACTCTGCCTGCATGCGGACGGATTTCATAATCTCGTCTTCACCATCAATTTCAATACCGCCAGTATCAATGATGCTAAACGGTTTTCCGTTCCATTCACCGGCGCCATATAGCCGGTCGCGGGTGATACCCGGTTTATCTTCAACAATAGCTAGGCGGTCGCCGATGACACGATTAAATATGGTGGACTTACCCACATTCGGACGCCCGACGATAGCGATAACGGGTCTTGCCATAGTTAGTTTTCCACTCCTTCAAAAATACTCACGTTAATCATCATAGCAAAAAAGTGCGTTCTTGGCTAACTTTTCATACTATCGGCGGTTGACCAGTATGATCGTACCATTTTTCAAATCATGTGCGCTTGCATCTAAAATCTTTTCCAGAAGAAACGAGGTCTGTTCGAGTTCTTCCTTGCTTCCCGCGATGAAAATAGGCGTGCCTCCGCCTACATCATCCGCTTTCAAACTTACGACCGCGACGATTTCAGCCATGGTCAACGGCCTCCTTCTTATTCACTGAAGCTTCCGTTGGCATTCGCACTGCCGATTCCAAGATTGGCGCTCGCAAAATAATTTCCTTCCCTTTATCGGCGTCCAATTCCTGAGGCAGTAAAAACACGGCCAATCGCCCATCCTTCATATCCAATTTCGTCAGCGGAATGAGCATCGGCTCACCTGAATCACGGTACACGCCGAGAATAGTCGCCAAATCGAAGAGAATAGCTTGCCGTTGACCAAGATTGCTAATTGTCACCTTCCCGTTGGCATTGTAGGGCATTACAATAAACCCCATTCCGCGCTCCGCGATAATTTCTTGATTTGTTTTTAAGCCGACATTCATGATGTAAATATCATCGACGTATAAATCCGGACCGTCTATCCGCACTTCACCTTGCTTTACCGCTGCAATATGAGCCATTGATTTTCCAGATTTGAGTTTCTCTACCAGCAGAAGCGACAGCCCGCCCGCTATAATTCCTATCCATACGTTCAATAATATAGCAAACAGACTCGTCAACATAGCCGTCATTATAACTAAATAATTACGTCCTTCAAACATCATGGCAATACCTTCAATATAAGTGGAGCCTCTCCCTACCAGCTCCAATTCGTCTATTTTGGTTAGCGTTTCTCTTTCCATTTTCCGAACGTCCCGAAATTGCTGCGCTGCTAACGTTAGAAAAGTAATAGCCGTATAGTCTTTATTGAATAAGGCAGGTACGGCTACAGCCCCAAGCGCAGCTGCTATGACCCCTAGTGAAATATGTATGATACGGCCGTGGGTATGAGTCGGATATTGTCGATAATCCGTCCTCAGCATCAGCATTCGTGATATAATACCCAACACGATGCCGGCTAACACGCCTACTAGAAATTTATTATGGACGAGAAACTGATGCATTATGAGGATCTGCCTCCTTTTATGTGCCAAAGCATAATGCCAAGTTTCGAAATTGTCATACGTATTAATTTAAGCAGCAAGCTGAAGAGTCTAGCCGATGCGATCGCAATCCAAAAGCTATCCCACCATGACAGCGAACCAATTTGTGCCGTGTAAGCTCCCGATTGCAAAACGGCATTAAGACACTCGCCTAATACGGCGCCCCATATAATCAAGCCGAATTGATGCTTTGCCTCAGACGTGAAAGCTCCGCAAAGCAAGCCTCCTATTATTGGCGCGTCCCAGCTTGGGTCCAGCCAATAAAATACGGGATCATAGATATATATTTTACGTATTGAACCCCATATAACAGCAATCATAAATGCGCAGAGGACTAAGTAACCTCTGTAACTCCAATTTTCTGAGCCTCGCAGCAAAAAAAAAGTCGATAGCAACAACAAACAAACAGTTACATGAAGTTGGACTTGTACAACAGCTGGCATTGGAGACCACCATATTGAGCTCGGAAGAAGCACTGCGATCAGAATTCCTAACAAGCCAATCGTGCGCTTGCTAATATCCGGTGCCACATAGGGCTTCCACCCGGTAGCGACCAATGTTGCCATAATGACCATAATCCATATGGACATATATCCATGATTCATGAGTATTCACCTCTAGCCCCTATTATGCGCTAAAAAAAAAGGAGCTATTCCTGCGATTAATCGCAGGAATAGCTCCTTAGCACATCTATTCGACCTTACTTAAGGTTCTTTAGCTTATCGCCGAAACGCTCTGCAAGCGAGTAGCTCATGCTCTCATTGCTCAAGCTTACGTTCGGGTTATCGATCTTTTCAATCTTTGGTGAACGTGGCGCACGCTCAGGTCTAGCGCTAGCAGCAGGCTGCTCAGGCGCCTCTTCCGTTTCTTTGATGCTCAGGCTAACACGTTTTTCGGCAGGATTAAAGTCAAGCACTTTCGCTTGAACCTCTTGGCCTTCCTTCAAAACTTCATTAGGTGTCGCAATATGACGATGAGCGATTTGGGAAATATGAACGAGTCCTTCAACGCCCGGTGCGATTTCAACGAATGCGCCAAACGGAACCAGACGGCGTACTGTTCCCGTAATGATATCGCCAGTAGCAAATTGACTGCCAGCTGTATCCCATGGACCAGGCTGGGCAGCTTTCAAGCTCAAGCTGATTTTACCCGCTGCCGGATCAACTTTAAGTACTTTTACGCGAACCGCTTGACCTTCGGATACAACATCCTTCGGATGAGCAACATGCTGCCAGGATAGCTCGGATACATGCACGAGACCGTCAATGCCGCCGATATCAACGAATGCGCCGAATGGAGTCAAACGTTGAACCGTTCCATCAAGCTCTTGACCTGCTTCAAGTGAAGCAAGAACCTGTTGTTTGCTTTGTTCGAACTCGGCATCCAGTACTTCTTTCTGGGAAAGAATAACTTTGTTATTTTCACGGTCGATTTCTTTTACCTTCACGCGCAACGTGCGGCCTTTGTAATCGGAGAAATCTTCAACAAAGTGACGCTCTACCATTGAAGCCGGAATAAATCCGCGTACTCCTATGTCGGCAACAAGTCCGCCCTTAACAACGTCAGCAACAGCGACTTCAAATACTTCGCCGCTTTCGAAGCGTTGCTGAAGCTGATCCCATGCTTTTTCACCGTCTACTTGACGCTTCGAAAGAACAAGGCTTTCTTTGTCGTCATTGATGCTAACGACTTTCAACTCCACTTCTTGACCAATTTGAACTGCATCCGTTGCATTATCGATTTGTACAGCGGATAGCTCACGAATTGGAATGACACCGTCATATTTATATCCAAGGCTTACATAAGCTTGGTTATCTTCGATTTTGACGATCGTACCTTTAACGGAATCACCTTTTTTCAAAGACACGAAATTATCCATAGCGTCTTGGCTTACTTCTTCCGCCGCGGATTCTTGCACATTAAACTCTTCTGACATTGAAATAACCTCCTCAGTTCATACCCCAACTTTATTTAAATCCGCGATCGCCTATAGCGACAGTGGCATTTAAAACACATATTATCGATTGCTGGCATTTAACTCACGAATGCGAGTCATGATGGCATCTGTTACTTGTTCAAGCATATCAGGCGATGATTCTTCAATAATTGCAGTAAGATCCATAGGCTTTCCGTAACAGACGATTATTTTGCTAAAAGGCCGATAACTGCCTACAATTGCGACAGGAACGATGGCAGCGCCGCTTCGTACTGCAATCATCGCTGCGCCCTTCTTCGCCATTCCTGACTGATTGTTCCGGGACCCCTCAGGGAAAATGCCCATCACATTTCCTTCCTTCAGCAGCGCGATAGCGGATTTAATCGCATCCTTGCTCACTCCGCCGCGTTTGACCGGAAATGCGCCAAATGAATGAATGAGTGCACCGAAAACAGGAATTTTGAAAAGCTCCTCTTTCGCCATAAAGTGTACCTTGCGCCGAACTTTTACTCCAACGGTTGGAGGATCAAAATTGCTGATATGATTCGATGCAAGCACGACTGGACCGGCGGTTGGAATATTTTCCGTTCCCCTGGCTTCCAATCGGAAAACTAGCGTGTATATTACACGCAGCAGAAATCTGAAAACCCGGTATAACATAGTTTACTTCGCCTCCGCCATTTTGGTTCGGCTTAATTTCACAATTGCCTGAATGACTTCGTCAATTGTCATGCCGGTGCTGTCGAGAACAACAGCGTCGGAAGCGCATACTAGCGGTGAAATGTCACGCTGCTCGTCCAACCGATCACGCTCTGCAATCTCTGTTTCCAATTGTTCGAGGGTAATGATCTGACTGTCGGCAATTTCACGGAAACGGCGCATAGCCCGTTCCTTAACGGAAGCGGTTAGAAAAATTTTCAACTCGGCGTCCGGCAGGACATGCGAACCGATATCCCGGCCATCCATCACGACGCCTTTACGGGCTGCCAATTGTCTCTGCATAGTTCCCAGTACTTCACGTACGGTTTCATTTGCTGCAAAATGCGATACCTGAAGCGTAACTTCACGCGATCGGATCAATGAGGTAACTTCCTCACCATTTATGAAAACGGATTGACCATGTTCGCCTGGCTCTATCTCAATCTGTAAAGATCGTGCTAATTGATCCAGCTTATCCGGTTGTTCCGCCGATACACCAGCGCGCTGTGCGCAAAGCGTAACAGCACGATACATCGCGCCTGTATCGATATACACATATCCAAGCTGCTCGGCGACTTTTCTTGCGACCGTGCTCTTGCCCGCGCCCGCCGGCCCGTCAATTGCAATATTCATGCGATCGTTGTCACCTTCGTGTTGCATCACGTACGGTCAACCCCCTTTATATAGAGACGGCCGGCCGAATGCAAGGTAGAATGCGACGCAAACCTCTCAAGAAAAAAGCAGGCTTTGCCTGCGAACGTGAAAATTATACCACACTATAAACTTAGATGCAAAAGCCTGGCGTTAACTGAGACGTGTGCCTTCCCACTTATCCACACCTGTCACGATGTGTCGAACCCAATCATTTTGCATAGCAGCTTGTGAGCATGCAAGTAATATAAGAAGCAATATGATTATTTTTTTAAGTATTGTGCTGACTTCCTCAGTCAATGTAACGAGCTGCTTGCGGTTTCTTTTTTTGGATAATAGCTTTCGATGCATATTCATCTGCCCCTTCAACTTTTTGGGGGTAGTTTTCCAAAAATGACAACATCTTATTCATCGATTGCGAAATTTTAACTGCTTCTCGAAGCAATAGCGGATAACCTTTTGCCGTTCGGAATCATTTATGCTTACATATTTGATCATAGCTTGCTTCTTTCCGGATACCAACTCAACGACTCGAACGATTTCCGCCTTGAAGAAAGCATGCTCGATTGTACCGTTGCGGAAAGGGACGAGCAGCCAGCATTCCAACGTTTGTTCTGGAAGCAAGGGCCATTTCCCATCGCAAATAAACGAAATTCCGCCGCCGCCAACATCATCGGTCAAACATACAAACCGAACATGGTCCGATTGCTTAACGGCAATTTCAAGTTCAGCCGATACACGCAAGAAGCTGCGGCGCTGAACCTTAGCAATGCGGTCTGGATCGGGTTTGCAAATTTTTATTAAGCGTATCCCGTCTTCCTTAAAGCCGATGACATGCGAATCAAAATAATTTTTTATTCCGTCCTCGGACACAAAAAATGCAGAAAGCTCGTCGCCTAAAAAAAGACGTTTATATCGACCTGTCTTCTCGCTGATTGGAACCTCTATAAGCAATCCGTCCGCGTGCTCATCGGCAATGCGGGATTTGTACTCAATAGCCGCCTCTTCATTGTCCGAAGAAGCGATCTGATAATAGAGCATTTGATTCATTTTAAGCAGCAAATTAGCTCCCCTCCCATTTACATGCCATTATAACACGTCGATTTGAGGGGAGCTATATCGTTATTTGTCAGAGGTTATCTCCGAATCATAAGGCGACATTTCTTCGATCGATTCTTCGATACCTGTCTCTGAATTAATATACACGCGATAAATCGAGCCGTTGATTTGACCCATATATTCGTAGCATAACACTTCTTTACCGAGTTCATTTTCAATGAGCGCCAGCTGCTCATTCCTTACATTCATTTCCGGATTCAAAGCTTTACGCGCTTCCGCTTTTGAGACGATTGGACTTGGCAATTTCCGTTCATGATGCTCATACACGTAATCATTTGCTTGCAACCCTACCGCTTCTCCGTTGTCCAGCGCGATCTTGACCTTTAATTGATCCGGGTAGATTAGGACACCGCTTTGCACGCCAACGTATGTGAAGGTTCCCGTGTTGTTCAGCATATCGTAGCTTATTGCCTTCATCCCTGAAAATCCGTGCTTATCCAAGAAGTTGTCGGCTGCGGCTTGCGCTTTTTCCATATCTATTTTCTTAGCGTTAATCTCGCGCGGTTTCATAAACCAAATCAGCTTTCCGCCTTTTTGGGTAAAATCCATTTGCAGCTTTTTATTTTCATTATTTTCATTATTTTCATATACGGTTGCGGAATAGGAGGCATATTCCGTTCCTTTGCCGTTTTCGACGACACGAATTTCAGCAGGCGGCGCATCCGTGTATTCCGCCGCTGCCTTCTTGATATCCTCTGCAGTTACCATTTTGCCGCCCAGCATGTTCATCGTACGCTTCTCGTACATCGTGCTGACCGAAGGGCCCCAGTTGATTTCAGGGTATTCGGTCACTTTTTTATCCATTGTTTTAAATCCGTCAATGATCGTGTTGTCATTATTGATGTTGTCGGATGCAAGCGCAACCTCCACATCCATCCAGCGCAATTGGTTAGCCAGAACCTTCTTTTGCATACCGACCAAATCTTTTGAGATTTCCTCCGATTTTGCATAAAGCGTCTTCATCGTCTGAAACTCTTCCGGAGTAAGCGGCTGCTTGGTCAAATCGCGGACAGCCGTTTTGTATGCAAAGTTGGCGATGCGCGACAAAAATTCCTCCGCTTCATTGAAGGGCAGCAGCGTCAAAGGCAGCTGGTTAATTTCGTTTTGTGCCTCGCTTGTCAGCCGCCACACATTAACAAGCCCCTTGCGATGATAGCCTTGGGAGGTTGAATTCACTGCCAGCGTATTGCCTAATTGCTGATGCAGCTGCTCGACATGGTAAGTTAAATCGTGAAAAGCACGCTGGTATTGGTTTTCGGCCTTAATCAGGATCGAGTTTTTCTCTTGATGCTCCTGGTACCCCCAATATATCGCGCCTAGAAACAAAAGAGACATGACCGGAAAGAGGATCGAGCTGAGTCGACGGTACATAACACAAAAGCTCCTTTCTTGTGCAAAACATGGGTATAGTTTGGTTTGCCCAAGGGAGCTTTATGCATCCTTCTATTCAATTTATACCGACTGACTCCTCTTTTAATTAAACGCTGTGCTCCTCGATATCCAAATCATTCGTGTTATTGCATATGCATTGCTTAAAGCCCGTATCAATCATTCCTCTGTCTCTGCGTCCTCGCAGTACAAATTTCTCTCCGCAAACATTGCAGCGAATCGTTACCTTTATTCTTGCAGCCTCCATATGTCCCTCCCGACAAAATACTCGAATGCTGTTATCACAGACATTTCTATATATTTTCAGTATGGACGGAGCATTTACAATTTAATCTCGTCCTCCCGGACAAGAAAACGAAATGGCGATCGGGAATTGGCATGGTTCATTTTACGCAAGCCCCAAATCCATAACACGACCATAAAAGGGATGATAAACCACATCCAATTTGTTCGTACCGTAATCATGATCCAATCATACGTCCCATGCAGAAGTACGGGAAGTGCGAATGAAATCGCCAAGAAATAATAGCTTTGCTTCTTAGAGGCAAACTTTGCCTTGCCTAAATAATAGCCCATCATTATGCCGAACAAGGCATGCCCGGACACGGGCAGCAGCGCGCGAACGAGCAGCGTACCGAATGTGGCCGGCGAATAGATGGCGTACAAAACATTCTCTAACGTGGCAAAACCAAGCGAAATGGCAGCTGCATACACGATACCATCATATGGCTCATCAAACTCGGTGTGGTTATAAATCACATGATATAAAACGAACCACTTTACAAACTCCTCCACACCGGCCGACTCTACAAAAGCGAAAATGATGTTATGATCACCTAACCACAGCTGTAAACCGCGTTGGATAACCATGATCGGCACGACAACAAGTATTCCGAGCACGAACATCCTTGCGACCATATGTATGGGCTCGGCGTCATACCGGTCTCTCAAATATAAATAAGTAAGCAGCGACACGCCAGGCGCAACAGCTGCGGTCAATACGGAAAACAACAGCATTTTCTACCTGCTTTCTTACACCCAGCCTCGGAATCGGACAGCTTCAGCCATTTTGCGGACGCCGGCCATATATGCTGCCAGCCGCATATCGACTTTACGGGTGCGGTGTATTTCGTACACATGCTCAAATCCGCGTATCATCATAAGCACGAGCTTATCGTCTACCTCACGTTCATCCCAATAGTAACCTTGATTATTTTGCACCCACTCGAAGTAGGAAACAATAACGCCGCCAGAGCTGGCGAGCACGTCCGGGATAATCAGAACTCCTCTGTCTGTTAAAAGCCTTGTCGCTTCTAACGTAGTGGGTCCGTTAGCCGCCTCGACGATTATTGAAGCGCGTAGGTTAGGCGCGTTATGCTCCGTAATTTGATTCTCAATTGCCGCAGGCACTAGAACGTCGCATTCCAGCTCAAGCAGCTGTGAATTGCTGATAGTCTGCGGGAAAAGATTGGTTACATTACCGAAGGAATCTCGACGGTCGAGCAAATATTCAATATCCAGTCCTTTTTCATTATACAACGCTCCGTGCACATCGGAAATACCTATTACACGTGCGCCTGCCTCATGCATAAATTTGGCAAGATAACTGCCCGCATTGCCAAAACCTTGGATGACGATCCGCGCATCCTTCAAATCAATTCCCTTTATGCGCAGCGCTTCCTGAATCATAATGACGACGCCGCGTGCCGTTGCCGTCTCTCGCCCCTTCGAACCGCCTAGAACTAGCGGCTTACCCGTAATGAAGCCGGGCGAGTCGAATTCGCGTATACGGCTGTATTCATCCATCATCCATGCCATGATTTGCGAATTGGTCATCACATCCGGGGCTGGTATATCCTTGTTAGGTCCAACAATCTGGCTAACCGCGCGCACATAACCTCGGCTAAGCCGTTCCAGCTCGCGGAAGGACATCGTACGGGGGTCGCAGATAACGCCTCCTTTGCCGCCTCCGTATGGAAGATCGGCGATCCCGCATTTTAAACTCATCCATATCGAAAGCGCCTTGACCTCATTCTCCGTTACAGCAGGATGAAAACGAACGCCGCCTTTTGTCGGGCCCACCGCATCGTTATGCTGCGACCGGTAACCAGTAAATACCTTCGTCGTCCCGTCGTCCATCCGGACAGGAATACGAACGGTCAGCATTCTCATCGGCTCCTTCAATAAATCGATCATATCTTGATTGTAGCCAAGCCTTTGCAGCGCTTGTTCGATTACGATTTGAGTAGAAAGCAATACATCATTTGCTTCTTTATCGCTCATTCTATCCACCGCCTTTGTCTACATCTAATATGAACGCCTTTCACCCGCCGTATTCGAATGCGGTGCCTCTTTATATACAAGAAGAGCATCATGCGGACATGCATTGCCCGCAGATGCTCTATCAAGGTCGTCTTCTTAATATTTAAAATGATTACATACTTCCCGTACTGCCGATTCGGGCATAATCACTTTTCCGTACTCTTCCAGCATCGCATAGGTTACAGAGGTTGCTTCTCCATATTCCGCCAACAGCGCGATAACGGCATTATGCCTTGAAGAATCAATCAACGCCGGTTCCAAAGCCAAAATATATTTGCCGTTATAGGAGTAAAGCCTTCCGTCATCCGTCAACGCGGAAGCCTTCAATTGCTTACATACGGATATGACATCTTCAAATTCCCGAAAGGAATACATGACGATGTCGCTCTGCTCGAGTGTTACTTCCATTTCGTATATCTCGTCTTCCGTATCGTCATCATCGGTTGCGCGTTCCCCATCATGACTGTTCATTTTGCCACGCGTGACAATCACCACCATACCTTGTGCGGGGAGGGCAAACACTTCGACCGCTAACGGGCCGCTGGCATCGAATCCAAGTTCACTATAGGCTTGATCCATCATTTCACTGAATAGTTCGTGTACTTTTGGAATTTCGCGCCACATGTCGTCCTTCTGGATCCCCCGTTCCAGCAGGTCGTCGAACGTCAGGAAAATCCGAATCTTGTCCTGACTAAGCCGTTCGATTTTCATGACAGGATCCTCCTCTGCAGCATCTGTTGTAACAGCGTATGAAATTTTTAGTAAGATGTGATCAATTTGATCAAATCGTGCTATGTAACTACTTTATCATTTCTTTTCGCCGAATGCACTAATATTAAGTGAAAAAAAAGAATCGTTTGACCACTTCGCGCAGGTGCGAAGCGTTCATACGATTCTGAATCCATGCGATGTATTTAATGCTTCAAAGATGACGATTCCGCTTTGATTTTGTCCGCTTCCCGCTTGAGAGCAGGGTCTTTGTTTACGATCGTTTCAATTTGCACCCAAGCGGCTTCGGATTTTTCGGCGGTATCGTCTGAATGCTTTGGGGCAAACGCTGCTGCCTCCTCCTTGAAATCCTTGCTCATTATTTTCGCCATCGCTTTGCGGGTGACCGATGAGCATACATCCGACATCGCATTCGCCGCCCAGGAAACAGCACCTGGACGTCTGCGCGAGACGTACACAGTGGCTGCCGCCCCAATCAAACTCCCCACTAAAAAACCGCTTAACTTCATGTTCGTGGACACCTCTTTCCTATGTCGTATTCATTGCTTATTTTGACCGCAATGCATGTCGGTCATTCCATATAAAATAAGGAAATCATTCTAACCAAGACGAAAGGCAAATATGATACAATAATTTCATTTCAGCACGAATCATTATTAGGGTACGGAGGGTCAGTATGATAAAACTATTGATACAGCTAATTGCCGTATTTATTCTTGCGGCTCAAATGACTGGCTGCAGCACCCTGTCGCATGATGAAGGCAAGGCCGACTCAAAACAGGTCGCCAACACGCAACCGTCCACTCAAAGTCCTGCAGCTGCGGAAAATCCAAGCATGGAGAATAACGATCAGCCTGTACCTTCGGTACAACCGGCTCCCAAGGATTCGGCAAAGCCCATCAAGCTGTATCGAATGAATGAAGCTTACCGATTCGTCCCCATCGAGGAGAGCAGTCCGGATAAAGTCGTATTGCTGACCTTCGACGACGGACTAAAAGACGAAGCCGTCCTAACGAGCATGCTGGACACTCTTGACAAGCATGCAGCTAAAGCTGTTTTTTTCGTAAACGGATATCGGGTAAAGCAAAATCCCCAGTTGCTTGAGTTGATCCATCAACGGGGGCAAACGATTGGAAATCATTCCTGGGATCACATCAATCTTAAAAATGAAAATGAAGAAATCATTGAGAAACAAATCAGTGACCTGCAAACGAAAATAGAGTCGCTCATTGGCGAGAAGCCGCTATTTTTCAGACCTCCGTTCGGCTCTGGCGGGGATATCGTGAAAAAAATAGTAAAAAACCACGGCATGCTGTACATGACATGGTCCAACGGCTCACTGGATTGGGATAAGTCGACCAAGGATAAGCCGGATGAAGTCATTCGCAATGTGATGGAGCAGCTTCATCCCGGGGCCAATATTTTGATGCATGAATTGCAATGGACTGCCGATGCGCTTGATGAGCTGTTAACGAAGCTGAAAGACAAAGGCTACGGTTTTATAGATCCCGCTGCGATCGCGGCTATTCGCTAAATTTCAAACCATACCAAAACAGTCCCCCTACTAAGCAAACGAATAAAAGAAATAGAAAATTATAATACCATTTGGTCACTTTTTGGTTGCTGGAAGGAAACTTTTGGCGTCTTGGCGGCAGTGCCTCGTCAACACTTGGATCCGTTCCGGCGTTGAACGGCATAGCCGTCTTTTCTTGTTGTATGGATGCTCTGGAGCTTCTAAATTTTTCTTTCCTGCTCATGACTCCCTCCTGAATCGAATAATAAGTCCCATTATAAAATCAATTAAAAAATGCGCGATAATCGCAGCCCATAACGAGCCCGATTGGATATAGATCCAACCCAAGCCATAGCTTATCGAAAACACTAATCCGGTCGGAATCCAATGCTTCAAATAACGAACATGTATAGCGGCAAATATGATACTCGTCCAGTAGGGTCCGATCGCTTGTTGAACCGCTCCGCGAAAGAGCAGCTCCTCGCAAACCGCCACGACAAACGATATAAGCGCGATATGCCAAACCGGACGACTGCGGAAAATGCGGTCATTCACACCTCCGTCATCATTCGCTTCATCAGGAACCCAGCGCGCGATAAGCAAGTCGACGGCAATGACAGCGGCTGCCAGTCCAATTCCCCACCATAAGAAAGCAAGCTCCTTCGGAATCGAAAATAATCGGATTATATTTTGATGCTGAAATAAAACCCATATGATACCGATAATAAAAGTAAACGCTTGAGTTGCGTATAAATTAATAAGTAGCATCCGGTCATCCAGTTCATCGACCGAAACCTTTCGGATACGTATTTTACGAATATCGAATTTTTTCATAGCTTCCCGCCTGTCTGGAACGTTCATATTTTCTTTTTCGACCTTATCACCTATACTATTAGGACAAATCGACAACATTTTTTTTGCATAGAGGGAGATAGAGATGGAAAAACGATTAACAGCAACTGCAATGTTCTTTAGCGTTGGATTTGTATTCATGCTTGTATGCGCGGTAGGCGCTTTCTTCTACGGTATACAAATAGGCACAGAGAAGACTGAAGCCAAATACGCAGTGGACGAAGATGATGCGAATGGAGCTGCCGCTTCCGTCAGCCCTTATCAGCAGCAAGATCTTGTCTCATTCTATCATACTGTATTTTTGCCTTATCGAGAATTTCAAAACGAATGGTTCGACGCTATGAACAAATTATCGCAAGGAAAAACCAATGAAGCAACCTCGATGTTCAAGGACTTATCTAATTTAGCCGAGTCTAAAGCGAAGGAAGCAAGCTCGATCGATGTCCAGCGGTCTCCATTGCTGGCTGAGGCACAAGTCAGCTACATCAGAAGCTTAAAACTGTTTAACGAAGCCGCGGGGAAAGCGGCAACCAGCGCTAAAACTCTTGCCTTTAATGAACTGAAGCAGCATGTTGAGAATGAAAAAACGTATTTATCTGCGACACAATTTTCGTTGACGGCGCAGCAGTCCTATTACGCAGCTATGGTTAATTGGGCTGCTTCCGTCGATATGGATGTTCCATCCGAATACAAGGCACCAGCTATTCTGGAACTGTCGCAATGGCAAAAGCTGCCCATCACGATAAAAAATAAACTGATGGCCGACCAGTTGACATCTCGTTTGGAGCTTACCTCTTACTATCCCCATGATCTTACGAGTCGTGTAGACGATTTTGTCAAATCAGGTCAAGCCTCAAAAATGAAGCTTCATACGCTGTCAGCTGTCGTTGATCTGTTAATCAATACAGAGGCTGTCCGATCGGGAGACTTCACACAAAGCAAAGCCAGATTATACCAACAGGTTCTTCTGCCTCAGCTTCCGTTTTTCTATCCTGATACAAATTGATTTACAGTACGGATTCCGGAGTCGCATTTTGCCATTTTGTCATATACAAAGTCCTTCTGTGTCACATTTTGTTGCTCTTGATGCTTGAATCATAACGAAATTTTCACAATTCAGCAAGTTTGAGCATTGCTTTTGCCCTCTCCCTTGCTATAAAATAGAAAAGTCCATGATCGAAGATCAAACTCTCGACCCGCTGCTGCACAACGGTGCCGGGTAGAGAGTTTTTCTGTACATATTCAGCGAGGCTGCTTCAGTTTCGCCCCAATTTAGGAGGCATAATTCACATGTTTAAAGTGTTAGTTTCCGATCCAATCAGCGATTTAGGCATCCAGCAGCTTGTTGATGCGTCAGACATCGCAGTCGACAAAAAACCGGGATTAAGCGAAGACGAGCTCGTTGCCATCATTGGCGAGTACGATGCATTGCTTGTTCGCAGCCAAACGCGCGTAACCGCAAAAATTATGGAAGCCGGCAAACAGCTCAAGGTAGTCGGACGCGCAGGAGTCGGCGTAGACAATATCGATTTGGATGCTGCGACACAACGCGGCATCATCGTTATCAATGCACCTGACGGCAATACAATCACCACCTGCGAGCATACTTTCGCCATGATGATGGCAGTTGCCCGTCATATCCCGCAGGCGTATATGAAAACCGTTAACGGAACTTGGGACCGCAAATCCTTCCTTGGCGTCGAGCTTCGCGGCAAGACGCTCGGCGTTCTTGGAATGGGACGGATCGGCAGCGAGGTGGCTAAACGCGCAAAGGCTTTCGACATGGAAATTATAGGCTACGATCCGTTTATGACAGAAGAAAGAGCTGAGAAGATCGGCGTCAAGCTGGCTAGCGTGGACGATATCGTCCGCAACGCAGATTTCATGACCGTTCACACTCCATTAACTCCGGAAACTCGCCACATGATCGGCAGAGCACAATTTGAAGTGATGAAGCCAGGAATGCGCATAGTAAACTGTGCCCGCGGAGGTATCATTGATGAGATCGCCCTGGTCGATGCCGTTGATCAAGGCATCGTAGCCGGCGCAGCATTCGATGTATTTGAGGTTGAGCCTCCGGCTGAAGATCATCCGTTTCTGACACATCCGAAAATCATCGTTACCCCTCACTTGGGAGCATCTACGATAGAAGCCCAAGAGAACGTGGCAATTGACGTTTCGGAGCAAGTTATTCATATTCTTCGAAACGAGCCGTTCATCAACGCGGTTAACATGCCGCCTATTCCGGCCAATTTGCAAAGTATCCTGCAGCCATATTTCACGCTTGGCGAGAAGCTGGGCAGCTTTATTGCCCAGTCCACAGAGGGCGCAGTAACGGAAATTGTCGTCGGCTTCTCCGGTGAGCTTGCCGAAGTTGATACACAGCCGCTAACCCGTCATATCGTACGCGGAGTGCTTGCCCATCATCTGGGCACCGAACAAGTTAATGTCGTAAACTCCATGCACCTTGCAAAAGTTCGCGACGTTAATATCGTTATTCAAAAATCGCATGCTTCGAAGGATTTCACGAACCTTGTAACGGTCTCCCTGCGCACGAAGAAGGAAGAGCGTATCGTTGCCGGAACGCTGCTGACTGGGTATGGTCCCCGGATCGTACAAATCGACAAATACCCAGTCGATGTAACGCCTGAGGGCAACCTTATACTCATTTCGCACAACGATAAACCAGGGATTATCGGACGCGTCGGCACGCTGCTGGGTAACAACGATGTGAACATCGCGACGATGCAGGTAGGTCGTCAGCTCGTTGGCGGATCGGCAATCATGGTACTTAGAGTCGATAAAGGCACGCCTAAGGAAGTGCTTGACCAACTGATCCGCATGCCTGAGTTAAATACGGCTAAGGAAATCACACTATTCTAATAAAGTAAAAACGTCTTATTGTAATGAGCCAACCGGGCTGCCCGGTTGGCTCATTTTGTTTCACGAACAACAAGAATTATCTTCTGCATTCTACAAAAAAAGCGTTCCGCTAGGGAACGCTTTGACAACTACTGATGAGCTTCGACAGGCAGCAGCAACATAAACGAGGTGCCGGTTCCCGCTTCGCTTTCCACGACGATTCGTCCATGATGCAGATCAATTAAATTTTTGACGATGGCAAGACCCAGTCCCGTACCTCCGGAAGATCCGCGTTTTCGCGCCTTATCCGCCTTATAGAAGCGTTCGAAAATATAAGGCACATCCTCGGTCGGTATCCCTTGTCCTTCATCGCTGACACTCAGCTGAACAAACTCACTGCCATTCACGTTAGCCGGCTTCCCTGCCAACGTGATTGATTTACCTCCCGGTGTATGCCTCAATGCATTATCCAGCAAATTCGTAAGCACCTGCTCGAGCCGATCCTCATCCGCTTCCTTCACAAGCAGCGGATTTTTCGGAAGCTCGGCAAGAAGCTTCACTTCCCGTTCCTTTGCATAAACCTGAAATTTGCGGTGCACTCGCTTCACGACATGCCTAAGATCAACCTCTTGAAAATTCATATCAACATGTCCGGCTTCCATCCGAGCGATGTCCAGAAAGTCGTTAACCAAACGCCCCATCCGGAGCGATTCGTCATGAATGACCTGTACCAGCTCTTTCCGATCCTCAGGGGTCACGACTATATCATCTAGAAGAGCTTCACTATAGCCTTGAAGCATGGATAGCGGCGTACGAATCTCATGTGAAATGTTGGCCACGAAATCTCTGCGGAGCTTCTCGAGCTTATGCTCCTCGGTAACGTTACGGATGACCGCTACAGCACCGCGAATGACGCCTTTAGATTGAAGCGGAGCCATCACGACCGACCATACATTGCTTAAGACATGTATTTTTTCCGTAACGTCCCGACCCTCCTGCATAACTCTTTGGAACAACTCCCGCAGCGGCATAGGCACCTCGGACGGGGCAACGCCGCCTTCGAATAATTCCTCCTGCCATGCAACATCCAGACCTGACCATTGATTGATAAGCAAATGTCCGCTAGGATTCGTTAAAATGACTTTTCCGTCAGCGCTAAACGTAATAACGGAATCGCCCATGCTGCGTAAAATACTCGCCAAATGGTTTTTTTCATGGTTCAAGTCGTGGATTAACCTGTCAAGCTGTTCCGTCATATGATTGAACGTGTTTGCAAGCTCCCCGATCTCATCAGATGAACGAATGTTTACTCTAGTGCTGTAATTCCCTTGCGAGATTGAATCTGCCGCGTCCTTCAGCTGCAGCAAAGGCTGTTGAATTTTCCTCGATAAGAAAAAAGCAAAAAAGGTCGACAATGAGAAGCCGATTACCGCGGTGAGCACAAAAAGCACCTTTACCTTATGCGCATCCTCGAACGAAATAAACTCAACGTACTGAAGAAGCAGTACGCCGACAATAAGCAACACTACCGCTACCAGCAGCATGATCGTCGCCCAAAGCTTCCCGACCACGCTCCGCAGCAGAAACCCGATCAAACGCTGCCATAAGTTCATTTACTTCGGTACCTCAAGCTTGTAGCCAACGCCCCATACCGTCGTGATCATTGCGGCAGCATCGGGGGATACTTTGTTGAGCTTCTCGCGCAGACGCTTCACATGGGTATCGACGGTACGCAAATCACCGAAAAATTCATAATTCCATACATCCTTGAGCAGCTCCTCGCGCGAGAAAACCTTGTCAGGCGAAACCGCCAAATAATGAAGCAGCTCATACTCTTTAGGCGTTAAACTTACCTCTTGGCCTCCCGCTGTGACGCGATGCGCATCATGCTCAATGACCAGATGAGGGAAAACGATGTTGTTGCTCGAGTTCAATTCTTTCGTAAGAAAAGCGGTAGCGGAAGAGCGGCGCAAAATAGCTTTAACCCGGTAGATCACTTCTCGCGGGCTAAACGGCTTCACGACATAGTCATCCGCTCCAACCTCGAAGCCTTGCACGCGGTTCATCTCTTCGCCCTTTGCCGTAAGCATAATTACGGGAGTTGCTTTTATTTGGCGCAGACGTGAGCATACCTCTACACCGTCAATGCCGGGCAGCATGACGTCGAGCAATATGAGGGCATAATCGGTGCCGGATGCCAGCTTCAGCGCCGTTTCACCGTCCTCAGCCTCGTCTATTGTATAACCTTCCTTCTCCAAATACATTTTGAGCAGACGACGAATTCTTTCTTCGTCATCCACAACCAAAATACGGCTTGCATAATCAGACATATGGCATGACTCCTCTCAACCTAGAGATTAAGTACCAGAATAGGAATGTAATCCGGCTATGACAAGGTTAACTCCGATAAGTGTAAACAGGACGATGACAAAACCGATTACCGCGAGCCAAGCCGACCTGCGGCCCTGCCAGCCCCGAGAAAGGCGGAAATGCAAATATGCACTGTAATAAAGCCAGGTAATGAGCGCCCATACCTCCTTCGGATCCCAACCCCAGAATCGGCCCCACGCTATTTCCGCCCATATCATAGCGAATATGAGCGCACCGAGTGTAAAGATTGGAAAGCCGATCGCAATCGATCTGTAGCTGATTTCATCCAAATCCTCTGGATCAATACCTTCCATAACCGGGTGTATAACCGCTCCGAGCGGCTTGCGGAATACGAGACGGAGCAAGCCATAAAGAATGGTACCGGCAATAATGGACCATACGACGGTATTCAATTTTCTTCCGGCATTTACCCCATTCATCCAATACGGCGCTTCAAGCACGGGCTTGTCCATGCCTAGAAAGGAATCAACCGTTACAACCTCGCTATTGTACGGCTTAACGATAGGCGGAAGCGTATAAGTAACCGTATCGGTTGTTGACGTCTCCGTTCCTCTCGAATCGATTTTCGACTGCTCCTGAATAAATTGAGCTTCGTAACCCATTCCCCGGAAAGCAAATACCGCAATGATAAAACCGACAATAACGATAATGGTATATAATGAAAACTCAACCCAAAACTGCGATCTGCGCGCTGCCTTCGTTTTCCCATTGAAATCAACTACTCTTAGCAAGTACATCAAGCCTGCAGCGAATCCGATAGCAAAGAAGGCTTCCCCGAGTGCTGCTGTCGTAACGTGTATCTTCAGCCAAATACTATCCAGTGCTGGAATAAGCGGTTGAACCTCCTGTGGAAATACAGCCGCATAGGCAATGATGATGACAGTAAGCGGCAAAGCGAACATGCCAAGTAATGGTTTCCGGTATATAGCAAAGATGATTGTAAAAGCGATCATAATCGACATGCCTAAAAAAGTCATAAATTCATACATGTTGCTTGTTGGAATTTGACCGCTTCCCGCCCAGCGCGTGAAGAAAAAAGTTAGGTGTGATGCAAGCCCAACGTTGGAAGTAATGAAGGCAATGCGGCCCCAGCGCTTCTCATGCTGCAGAGAATCCCGGTTGCTCCATTTTTTCCCTGCAATCGCAATCACATAGAACATAAAGGCAAAGCAGTAAAGAAAAAATGCGACTATAAACGCATCGCTGCTAAAATCGATTAAACTCACGCGTTGTTCCCTCCGTTATCAAGCGACTTCGGATCTATGGTTATCCCTATTTTCTGAAGAGCTCCCGCTACATCCGAGCGCATACCGTACCAGTTTTTGTTCGTATGTGCGCCTAGAGACAGCTCGTTGTCATCGATGCGAAGCCATATTCGGCGATGCTGCCAATACGAGCCCATCAACAGACCGGTCATCGAAAAGACAGCACCTATCCATACATACGGTAATGCCTTGTCTATACGCACGTTTAAATGGGTAGACGCCTCAGAGAAATCAACATTTTCCATCCCATCGACTCTGATTTCAATTTTATCGGCGATTGCATGATTAATGGCATCCTGCGAAAACTTCACTTTATCTTTCTGCATTGGAAAATACATATAAGGCTCACCCGCAGCATCTAAGCCCGGTCCCTTGACCGTGAATACGAACGCCGGCGCGACAGGATCACGAGATAATGTGGTTGGCTCACCGTTGTCTCCCAGCGCAAACTCCATGTAGTTCGCGTACAGATCGAGGGTATATGGACCCAGCTTGTGCTGAAGCGCCGAATCCTTCATCGGAAGATCAAACGGCCCATACGTTTCTCCTGTCTGCTTGTCTACCAGCACCGGATGGACCGCATTCAAGCGTGGCGTCATATCGAAATCAAATTGATACAGCTTAAGCCCCTTATATTTAAGCGGTTCATTCACGACGATATCGTGGCGCTTCACCTCTTCAAGAACAGGCTTCAGCGTTTGATCATTACAATTGCTTACGCATTCGTAGAGAACCGCTTTCGTCTCGAAAAGCTTTGCGCGCACAGTCCCTTTAAGCTTGTCCGGCAACTCTTCATCCGAATAAAACTCCACCGTAAATTTCTCGTTTTTCACGTAATAATTCGTATCCGCAATTTGAACCGTATCACCGTCCGGTATAGTAATATAATTATCCATTTGCCAGCTTGGAATGCTGCGCGCCAATATCGCTAACAGAAATAGAATAAGACCGATATGATTAATATAAGGACCCCAGCGGCTGAACCGATTTTTCTCTGCCAGCAGCGCAGATCCGTCACGATGAATCCGATACCCCTTCCGCTTCAACTGCTCTCCGAACTGTACTGCCCACTGTTCCCCATCGCCTTTAATCGAATGTTTAAATACTGTTTTCTGGCGATGAATGAACTGCAAATGCTTTCGGATCTGCTGTTTGCTCAATGCACGGTAAAGGGGCAATACGCGGTCCAGACTGCAAATAACGAGCGAGGTGCCTATCATGACGAGTAATCCGATAAACCACCAGGTCTCGTACGTATGCGACAAACCGAGCAAATAATACAATTTCCCCGGCAAACCATAGGTTTCTTCATAGTAGACCGATGGATCAAAGTTGTTTACAAATGTATTTTCTTGCGGATAAATCGTTCCAAGCATGGCAGTCAAGAAAGTCAATATAATTAAATAGATCGCAATCTTGACAGACGAGAAAAAATTCCATATCCGATCAATGAAATTTGGATTGCTTTTTTGAGAACGACGGGCAACCCCGTCATATCGCATTTCCAAAGGCAAATCGGAAACATCATTATTTTCAAGCGGTTTGCCGCAGCTCTCGCACAATACGGTGCCGACCGAATTTTGATGTCCGCACTCGCATTTTGTGTTTTCAACCAATAACACGATATAACCTCCTACAGCTGAAGCAGCCGTTCTATCCGTTCGTCAATGTCCTCTTCCGTCATACCGCCTACTTTAATCTCCATAATTGAGCCGTCCGGTTTAATGAAAAAAGTAGTTGGATACGACTTAAGCTCATAGCTGCGCTCGGTTTTGCGATTCACATCACGCAGAATCGGATAATTCAATTCAAAGCGTCGAACGAAATTGTTGACCGTTAACGTATCCTCGCTTAAATTGATAGCCAAAATAACGAGGCCTTGATCCTTCCACTTCTGAAATTGGCGCTCAAACTCCGGCATTTCCTTTACGCATGGCGGACAGAAGGTTCCCCAGAAATTTACGACGACAGCCTTCCCCTCATAATCTGACAATCGCTGAAGGCTGCCATCCAGATCCGCAAGCTCGAATGGAGGCGGCATGCTGCCTTCCTTTAAAGGATCTCTGTCATTATTCGCAAATAAAGCGGATCCAATGGCGTAACCTCCTATGAGCAATACCGCAAACAATATAATAACCTGAACCGTTTTACGCGACTTTCCCATAATCTTATTCACCACCAGCTTCTGTTTGCACAGCCACGAATATTACCATTATAACGAAAAGTCGACGGCAATAACTGCCGCCGTCGATTACTTTTTATGAACTTTATGTGTCTTGCTTTGTGCGATGGAGAGAAGCTCTTTGATCTCCTGCGGCGTCAGATGGCGGTATTTGCCTCTGCCCAAATTATCAAGTCCAATCTCGCCGAACCGAATCCGTTTCAGCCTGGTCACTTTATGTCCGATCGCTTCAAACATACGGCGTACTTGACGGTTGCGCCCTTCGTAGATTGTAATCGTTATGGTAGCTTCTTTATTCTCCGTATCGACATCGTGGTATTCCACCTCTGCGGGAGCGGTCATGCCATCCTCAAGCTTGATTCCCTTTTGCAGCTGCTCTAATGCCGTTCCGTGCGGAATGCCCTTCACCGTGGCACGATATGTCTTCGGAACATGATGGCTCGGATGAGTAAGCAAATTCGCGAATTCGCCATCATTCGTTAAAATCAACAAGCCTTCCGTATCGTAATCCAATCTGCCGACTGGGTAAACGCGTTCTTTAATGCCTGGCAAAAAGTCAGATACCACTTTGCGTCCTTGCGGATCTTTGGCGCTTGTGATAACTCCCTTTGATTTGTTAAGCATGAGATAGATTTTCTTCTCGCTCTTAATCGGCTTGCCATTAACGGTTATGGCATCGACGGCTGGATCTGCCTTCACGCCAAGCGTTGTTACCTTCTCGCCGTTGACCTCGACCATGCCTGCCAATATCATTTCTTCACATTTGCGGCGGGATGCAATACCAGCTGCGGCTAATATTTTCTGTAAACGTTCCAATTATTTCACCTCATTCTCCATCATAACCATATGGAGAACAAAGTACAAGCTTCACTAGCCGAATATGTATAAGCAAATAAAAATAGCTGCAAAGAAACCGACAATATCCGAAAATAATCCAACCTTAAGCGCATAACGAGTACGACGAATGCCGATCGCTCCGAAATAGACCGTGAGCACATAAAGCGTCGTGTCCGTGCTGCCCTGAATCGTAGAAGCGATTCTTCCGATCATGGAGTCTGGACCAAAGTTTTGAATCAAATCAGTCGTGAACGCCAATGAACCGGCGCCCGTCAGCGGTCTGAGAATTCCTAATGGCAGCACTTCGCTTGGAATGCCCATCCAATCAAATAACGGACGAACAGCAGACAGCATGAGCTCTAAAGCTCCGGAAGCCCTAAACATGCTTATGGCTACCATCATGCCTACCAAATGAGGGATGATATTAATCGCCGTTCCAAATCCGTCTTTGGCCCCTTCGACAAATGTTTCATATACAGGCACCTTGCGCCTAAACGCAGCATAAAGCGGAATAAATACGATAATGGCAGGAATCATCCATGCGGACATATTTGTAAAGAAGTTATACAACCGGCTCACCTCCGGCATTTGAAGGTTTAACTTTTTTGTTTTGAGCTGCCTGCTTGGGTACAATTGGCGGGGGCGGCGATTTCCTTCTATACCAGCGGTCAGCAAGAATCGCAGCAGACGTTGCAACAAATGTAGCCGCTAGCGTTGTGCCAATTATTTCAGCTGGATTAGCTGAGCCGTAATTCATTCGAATCGCGATGAGCGTAGTTGGAATGATGGTAATGCTGGATGTGTTAAGTGCGAGTAAAGTACACATAGCTGGCGTTGCGGTAGAGGCATCAGGATTAAGCTTCTGCAGCTCCTGCATCGCCTTGATTCCCATTGGAGTGGCCGCGTTACCAAGACCAAATAAATTTGCGCTCAAATTGCTCATAATGTATCCGATCGCCGGATGATTGCGCGGTACGTCAGGAAACAGCATTCTGACAATAGGACCCAGCATCCGCGCCAGCTTTTGCAGTAGGCCGGCATCTTCCGCTATTCGCATCATGCCAAGCCAGAATACCATAATACTAATTAGTCCAAAACTGACGGTGACGCCAGATTTCGCCCCCTCGAAGGCAGCTTGCGTCACCGCATCCATTTTCCCATTTACAGCAGCAACGACTACACTAGCTACAATAAAAAATAACCAAATCCAATTAACCATATAGGCAGCCTCCCCCTTGTACAGCTAAGCATTCTTAAGTGTTTAGAAAACGTCTCCCGCGTTTTCAAAACACTAATGAACCAATAAGGCATCCATTACTTTAATAATGGATTGACTTTGAACACTTCGTTCTTTTTGCCCTGAAGCTTTCTTGAACTCCGCTAATGACTCAATGGCTCTTTGCGACGTTTCCGGCAGCTGCAATCTGCGGCTTCCAGCGTCATATACAGGTACCGCACCAATTTTCAGACCATTCATATACCACTCGAGCGAGCCTCTTTCACCCAATGCAAAGCGTGTTGTCGTTGTCTCGTAAAGAACTAATTTCGATTGAACCGCGCTTGCTTCTTGCTTTTCAAGCGGGTATTTAAATGTCTGTCCTATCGCATAAGAACTATCCGCAATAGGCTGACCTTTATCCGCCAGCTGATGAAGAGGATAATGCATAAAGCCCCAATCGAGCATCTTGCGATGGTCTGCCCAATCGTCGCCATCGTTAATTGTAACAGCGACTAGCTGTTGACCATCTCGAGTTGCCGAGCTCACTAAACATCGTAAAGATTTTTTCGTATAACCGGTTTTAACGCCATCGGCGCCCTCGTACATAGCAAGCATTTTATTTTTGTTGATATAGCTGTATTCCCATTTCTCATGCGGATTTGGTACCTTCTTGACACGCGTTCTAACAATTTCGGCAAATACATCATTTTTTAATGCATATGCCGTTAGCTTAGCCAAATCATTTGCAGAAGAATAATGACCGTCTTCATCGAGACCGTGAGGATTTTTAAATTGCGTTTGCTTCAGTCCAAGAAATACAGCCTTCTCATTCATGAGATGAACGAAGCCCTCCTCAGTTCCGCCAACATGCTCTGCTATAGCTGTAGCCGCATCATTTCCAGATCTAAGCATTAGACCGTAAAGCATGTTGGATAAACTCATTTTCTCTCCAAGCTGAAGATAAATCGATGAGCCTTCTTTCCCGACCGCGCGCTTGCTTGTTTTTACCATATCGGTCAGTTTACCGTGCTCAATCGCTACGATAGCCGTCATAATTTTCGTCAAGCTCGCTATTCTCATCGAAGTATCACCGTTACTGCTATACAAAAGCCTGCCGGATTCGACATCCATTAGCGCCGATGCTCTCGCATGAGTACTCACCGAGTTAGGAGTCGCGCTAGCGTAGGATATGCTGCTTGTCCCATACATCAAGGCAAACATTAACCCTAATGCTGTAATCCGTTTAAACTTCTCAAAAAACATCGTTTAACTTGCCCCTCTCACAGCGTTAGTTGTTCAAGCTTCTGTTTTCCTGACTTAGTATATGCCTGTACACTTTGCTCTAGACGAAAAGCAGCTAACAAAAAATGAAAAACTGCCCTCTCGGGCAGTTATGTCATAAAAGATGATCTGTTGAAATGACGTTTTCTGCTATTACCGTTTGTGTCGGGTCCGCATACGGTGATGCGGTAGTCGACTTCTTCATCATCGACTGCAGTTTATCGAAAACATGCGGGGCTGAATCGATAACTCGCTCGATCAGATGGGTTTGACTATCTAACGGCACAATTTTCACGCCATGTGTTCCGACGACAAGAAATGCGATTGGGGTAATTGATACACCGCCGCCGCTTCCTCCGCCAAATGGCATGGATACCGAAGCATGATGGGCATCTGACTGTGTAGCATTTTTGTGATCGGCATCATCTAACCGAATATCGCTGCCCCCTGCAACAAATCCGAAGCCGACTTTCGAAATAGGCATAATAATACTGCCGTCAGGCGTTTGGACGGGGTCACCCACGATCGTATTAACATCAACCATTTCCTTGATGTTTTCCATTGCGGTTTGCATTAAGCCTTGGATAGGATGTTCTGCCATGCTTTGACGCCTCCTTTCACTTTCTTTATGCGAACTAATAACTGCAGTCCGGCAAGAATAGCATAACCGAAGCGGATTTGGGCTATGCATGATATTTCAGTTGTAAAAGCAGGCTGCTGATAAATCGGCTGCACATTCATTTTAGGTTCAGCATGAAGCTTCACCATTTGAGAAAGGATACCCAGAACAGATGTTTGCACGGACCATACGAATCCCGTGGCCATAGCCGTCCACATCGCATCCCCTGTTCCAACCGAGGTAGACCATTTCCATTCGTCAAGCCTAACCTTCGTCAACGTTCGTCTCACCCAGCCGGTAAGGTTTCGGGTCATTTGCAAAATAGTCTTCATCTTATCAATCGCATTTACAACCTTTTCAGCGTCAATATCATCGTTAAATTGCTTCCATGTATTAATGCCAGCGCTCGACGATGACACCTGCTCCTTAATCTCTACCGACGAACCCGTAAATTGGATTATCGGTATTTTATAGCGGTATCGGATAAGGCCGAATAAAGCTCTTACATTCAATTCCGCGTCGTCATTGATTCCAACCCGTCGCAAATGTCCTTTTATGACAACTGGAGAAGACAAGACTAGAGCGAAAATGAGCAAAAAAAAGAGACCGGCCGCCGTTATCCAACCGTAAGGGTAACCGAGCATCATGATGCTTCCTCCGTTTCCCTAATATGGGTTGAATATAGTATGACCCGGCGGTCAAATCTCATTCTTTAATTTCTTCAAATGTCATCTGACGTCCATCCAGACGCTCGAAAAGCAGCTGAGTTTGTTCCTCAAGCGCATCGTCTATATCGACATTTCCTGGCTCGGGAAGCTCTTTTATGGACGGCAGCCCAAAATAATCCAAAAATGATTTCGTTGTTCCGTACAAGATCGGACGACCTATTGCCTCCGCCCGGCCTACCTCTTCGATTAAATCCTTAGAGACGAGAGAGGCAATCGCTCGATCGCTCTTGACGCCACGAATTTCTTCTATAGCGACTCTAGTAATCGGCTGCCGGTAGGCAACAATAGACAAGGTTTCCAGCGCTGCCTGCGAAAGCTGTGAACGGGTAGGCGAATAGGCCATTCGCTCAAAATAAGGTGCATGCTCCGGATGGGTCGTGAGACGGTATGAGGCTGCTACCTCGGCAATTTGCACGCCTCTGCCTTCACGCTCCAAATCTCGCTGAAGATCGTAAACCAAATCGGATGCCAGCTCTGGATCCATCTCCAAAATATCTGCAAGCTGTCTCTTCGTCAAGCCTTCATCACCAGCCATAAAAAGCAAGCCCTCAATAATTGTCTTCAATTTCGGATAATCCACTTTCCGAAGATTCTCCTCTCCAATGAATAACGATATCCTCAAACAGCTGATGCTGGTAACAGCGTATATGCTTCATCTTCATAAGCTCAAGTATCGCCAGGAAGGTTACGACGACCTCATGCCTGTCCATGTTTTCACGAACCAGCTTCGAAAAGCGTACCGTTTCAAACTGCTTCAGTATGTCCATAATATCGCGGATACGGTCCTTTACCGATATTTCATCACGCTGAACCGTGGCGACGACATTTCGCCTAGCTGCACGGCGGAGAGCCTTCTGGAAAGCCAAAATTAAATCCGATACATGCAGGCCTTCAACCGGATTCACCTTCTCCTCCTTCATATAAGGAGTCATATCTTCCGGCTCTCTAGAATAAACAAGGCTGCGTTCGAATTCCTTCTCGCGCAGTTGCTCGGCGATTTGTTTGAATTTACGGTACTCTACGAGCTTCTGGATCAGCTCATCACGCGGATCTAAGCCGTCATCCGGCCAATCCTCGTAATCCTCCTCAAACACGGGAGGCTTCGGAAGAAGCTGCTTGCTCTTGATCGCCAAGAGGGTAGCTGCCATGACTAGAAACTCACTCGTCACCTCGAGCTCAAGCTCCTTCATTGCATCCAAATATTCCATGTATTGTATGGTTATCTCGCTGATTGATACTTCATGGATATCGATCTCAGCCTTGTCGATTAAGTGCAGCAATAGATCCAGCGGTCCCTCAAAGGAATCCAGCTTATAAAGCACCGACACATCTGTTTCCTCCCGCCTAGCCTTTGCTCAGCAGCTTAAGCCTGCAATTGCTTGGTCAAATTCGCCATTTCAATTGCGCTTGCCGCCGCTTCGTATCCTTTGTTCCCTGCTTTCGTGCCTGCGCGCTCTATCGCTTGCTCAATGGAATCTACAGTCAAAACGCCAAAAATCGTTGGAACCCCCGTTTTCAATGCGATTGCCGCTACTCCTTTTGCAGCTTCGTTGCAAACATAATCAAAATGTGGTGTTGATCCACGTATTACAGCCCCTAAAGTAATAACGGCATCATATTTACCGCTTTCCGCCATTTTTTGCGCAATCAACGGAATTTCAAATGCGCCTGGTACCCAAGCTACGTCTACGTCTTCCTCCTGTGCACCATGGCGCTTAAAAGCATCAAGCGCACCTCCAAGCAGCTTGCTCGAAATAAATTCGTTAAACCGTCCTACGACTACTCCATATTTTAAACCTTCCGATACTAAATGTCCCTCAAAAACGCGTACCATTTTATAATCATCCTTTCGTTTTTCAAATGTTGTAATCCTGTTCCTCGAACCGAAGCAAATGCCCCAGCTTCGACTTTTTTGTACGTAAATAGCCGTTATTGTCTTCATTCGCATCCATTTGAATCGGTACGCGTTCGACAACCTCCAGCCCGTAACCTTCTAGACCTTTAATTTTACGAGGATTGTTTGTTAGCAAACGCATTTTTCGAATGCCAAGATCCTTCAAAATCTGCGCGCCAATACCATAATCTCGCAAATCGGCCGGAAAGCCAAGCTTTAAATTTGCATCGACGGTATCAAGACCTTGCTCTTGCAGCGCGTAAGCCTTTAATTTGTTAATAAGACCGATGCCCCTGCCTTCTTGCCTCATATAGAGAAGAACGCCGCTGCCCGCCTCGTCAATCTGTTTAAGAGCCGCTTCCAGCTGCGGACCGCAATCGCAACGGTGAGAATGGAAAACGTCTCCCGTCAAGCATTCCGAATGCACACGCACCAATGAAATGCCCTCTGGATCGATATCGCCTTTGACAAGGGCCACATGCTCTTTATTGTCGACGATATTCGTATAGGCAATTGCCCGGTACGTACCGAAATCGGTAGGCAGCTTCACATCCACTGCGCGTTCAACTAGCTTTTCTTTTTCATTGCGGTAGTGAATCAACTCTTGGATCGTGATCAGCTTTAAATCATGCTTTTTTTTAAAAACGATTAGGTCCGGCAGACGCGCCATCGTTCCATCTTCATTAATGATTTCGCAAATGGCGGCTGCAGGCGATGAGCCGCACATAACGGCCAGATCGATCGCTGCCTCTGTATGCCCAGCGCGTCGAAGCACGCCGCCCGGTTTCGCTATGAGCGGAAAAATATGCCCCGGTCTCCTGAAATCCGCCGCCTTCGTCATCGGGTCGATGAGCGCCTTCACCGTCTCCGACCGTTCATGCGCCGAGATTCCAGTCGTTGTCCGGATATAATCGACAGAAACGGTGAAAGCCGTACCATGATAGTCGGTATTATGAGAGACCATGGGAGGTAAATCCAGCTCTTCCGCACGCTCTTGTGTAATCGGTACACATACCAGTCCTCGCGCTTCCGTAATCATAAAATTAATAATCTCGGGCGTGGTTTTGTCAGCTAATGCGATGAGATCGCCCTCATTCTCACGATCTTCGTCGTCTACGACGATAATCGGCTTTCCCAGCTTAAGATCATTTAGCGCCTCTTCAATACGATCAAATGTTATCTGGTCTGTTTGTTCCATATAAAATTCCCTCCTTAGTGACAACCAAACCTTCAAAGGCTTCTACTACCAAACCTTCAAAGGCTTCATCCAAACCTTCAAAGGCTTTCGAACCCTCCCAAACCCTCCCTTCCAAGGGAGGGCCCCAAGGGTTGCACCCTCTGGACACCCGCAATTGGACTAACGTAAGAGCAGCAGAGGAGGTTGTGTGATGCATTTGGGTAGTGCTCGCTTTCGTCCCTGAGGGACACGCTTCCTCTTTTACGCGCCTGTGCCACCTGTTCCTGAGTAACGTTGGCGGAACAGAGACGGTTTTGTGATGCGTTTAAGTAGTGCTCGCTTTCGTCCCTGCGGGACACGCTTACTGTTGGTGAAAATTTGTACGGAGGATCGATTATAAGAATCCATTTTCCATTAAGAATGATGTTGTAAGCTTGGACTTGGATCCAGCTGCTTCGGATTGCTTGAAATGGAGAAGGTGGTCGACGTATTTGCCGATCACGTCGCATTCGATATTGACTGTGTCTCCCGCATGCTTGTGCTGAAGAGCCGTTTCGCTTAGCGTGTGCGGGATTATGGACACCGTGAAGCTGTTGGTTGAGGTGTCAACAACAGTCAGACTAATTCCGTCTATTGTGATGGAACCCTTCGGGATGACATATCGCAGCAATCCCGGATCATCAAGCTGGATATTAAACACGACTGCATTTGCATCCGTTTTGCGGGTCGATATTTGTCCGATGCCATCGCTATGTCCCTGCACGATATGACCTCCGAAACGCGCTCCCGCCTGCATTGCCCGCTCGAGATTAACACGTTCGCCAGGCCGAAGCCGGTGAAGGCTTGATTTGCGATACGTTTCCGGCATGACGTCCGCCGAGAACGAGGAACGATCAAATGCCGTTACCGTCAAGCAAACACCGTTTACCGAAATGCTGTCCCCCAGCATGACCCCCTCAGTAACACGGGTTGCTCCGATAACTAAACGCATAGCCTCCCCCACTTTCGTTATCCCTTTCATCTGTCCCATTTCTTCAACTAATCCGGTAAACATGGACGTCCTCCTAAAGAGCATGCGTAAGCAAACTCACTTCGTAACATTTTTACTAATCTGGCTTACTTTTTGTAAACCGGGTAACCGGTAACGCAAATGTCTTCGCCGGCCATTTCAACCTTTACTTGCTCCAGCTCAATGGCATCTGCCATTTTCTCGAATCCGTTGAAGCTAAAGGTTCCAGGCGCCTGTTCCCCGCCGATTATTTTGGCGGCGAAGTAGAGCATGATTTTATCGATTAACCCTGCTTCGAGCATTGCGCCATTTAACAAACCGCCGCCCTCGAGCAAAATCGACCCGATCTCAAGCTCGCCAAGCTTCTGCATCGCTATCTCTAAGTCTACCTTCGCTTCGTTTCCGCATTCCATTACCTCAACGCCGGCAGCTTCTAACGATTTACGCTTATCGACTGCTGCATGGCCCGAAGCTAGTACGATCGTTCGAATGGACCGATCCGTTACTACCCTCGCGCTCAAAGGCAGTCGAAGAGTGGAATCCACAATAATTCGAACGGGATTGATCGCCGGCACTGAGGCACGAGTGTTCAACAGAGGATCATCAGCCAGAACCGTGCCGATTCCGACCATGATAGCCTCATGCTGATGACGAAGTGTATGCACCTGTTCACGGGCCACAGCCCCTGTGACCCAGCGGCTGTCGCCGGTATGGGATGCTATTTTGCCATCCAGCGTGCTTGCCGTTTTTAAAGTAACGAAGGGCATTTTGGTCGTAATATATTTATTAAACTTTTCGTTCATTTGTTGAGAATCCTGCTCAAGTACACCAACGGCTACGTCAATTCCCTCTTCGCGCAGCCTCGAGATACCTTTTCCGGATACCTGCGGATTCGGATCGCCCGCTGCCACGACTACTCTAGCTGCTTTTGCGGCAATGATCCGTTCGCAGCAAGGAGGTGTTTTGCCGTAATGGCTGCAAGGCTCTAAAGTGACATACACCGTTGCGCCTTCCGCTTCATCTCCAGCCATTTGAAGCGCGTGCACTTCGGCATGCCCCGTTCCGCGCTTCAGATGTGTACCGATGCCAATAATCCGGCCTTCCTTTACAACAACGCAACCGACTACGGGATTTATACCTGTCTGTCCGGCGGCTTTAGCGGCTATTTCCAATGCTAATCGCATATAATATTCATCGTTTAAAATATCCATAAAATAAAATCACCCCTGTCGGCATGCTTGCCGACAGGGGTGATGAAAGAAACCTGAGAAAACAACGACAAAACCGACCTTCAAAGAGAGCATTAAGAAGCCGCTCTTAAAGAAACCGTAATCGCTACGGAATCGGTTCGTAAAATACGCTAATGAAACAAACCTATTTCACTTGTGAAATAAAACACAAGCTAATAAGCATGAATGATATAGCTGTCGATGCCTCTCCTTCTCCCATCCAGACTGTACTGTCGGTCCCGGATTTTCACCAGGTCCACCGTTCCGATTGATATATGAGCATTGACTGCCAATATAACCGTTCGGCCCGGGTCACGGACTGACGGGTAGCACAGGAAGTATGGTTGTCCAATCCTTCCTGTGCTACCCGATCACCGCCGGTTGGGAATTACACCCGACCCCGAAGGAAAGCTGCACTTACATAATTATAGTAAGTATCTTACCATTAAACTTCGACAACTTCAACCTTTTCCATCTTGTCTCCGCCTTTAAAAGCGTCAACATACTCCATACCCTTTGCTACTTTGCCGAAAACGGTATGACCGCCGTCAAGATGCGGCTGTGGAGCGTAGCCGATATAAAACTGGCTGCCTCCTGTGTTGCGGCCTGCATGCGCCATAGCAAGCGATCCGCGCTCATGCTTGTTCGGGTTGATTTCACAGTTGATCGTGTAACCAGGGCCGCCTGTACCAGTGCCATTCGGGCAACCGCCTTGTGCGACAAAGCCCGGAATAACGCGGTGGAACGTCAGTCCGTTATAAAAACCGTCATTAGCCAGCTTTTCGAAGTTTGCTACGGTGTTCGGCGCGTCTTGATCGAATAAATCGATTACGACCGCTCCGCCGTTTGCTAGTGTAATTTTTGCCTGTTTTGCCATTGCTGCATCTACCTTTCTTTATCCGAATAAGACTACGTTACCAATATTGCCCTTATTTCGCAAGCGGTGATTTTTGAAGTCTTGCCGGAATGACGTCATTGCATACGATATTTTCAAGCGATTCCCGCTTAACGGCAAGATCCGCTTGCCCGTCCTTAACGAAAACGACAGCAGGACGGCGAATTCGATTATAGTTGCTTGCCATTGCATAATTATAAGCACCTGTACAGAAAACAGCAAGCAAGTCGCCATTTTCAGCCTTCGGCAGATCAAGATCCCAAATCAGCATATCTCCGCTCTCGCAGCATTTGCCTGCTACGGAAACCGTCTCTTCTTTCGGATCATTGGCACGGTTAGCCAGAACCGCTTCGTACTTCGATTGATAAAGCGCTGGGCGAGGGTTGTCCGTCATTCCGCCGTCAACGGCAATGTATTTGCGAACGCCCGGAATCGTTTTGCTTGTACCAACGGTATACAGAGTTGTACCTGCATCGCCAACCATGCTCCGGCCCGGCTCAACCCAAATTTCCGGCAGCGGAAATTCCGCTTTCGAGAAATTCGAAATGATGGCGCCTGTAATGGCAGCTACGTATTCGCTGATTGGAAGCGGAGTATCGCCTTCGACATAACGGATGCCGAAGCCGCCGCCAAGGTTGATGACCTTAAAAGTAAGCCCAAGCTCATTACGTACAGTAACCGCAAAATCAGCAACCTTGTCCACTGCCATGCGGAAGCCTTCAACTTCGAAAATTTGCGACCCGATATGAGAATGTACGCCCAATACGATTAAGTTAGGCAATGCCATCGCTTCTTGGATCGCTTGCTTCGCAGCTCCGTTGCCCAGATCAAAGCCGAACTTCGAATCCTGTTGGCCTGTCGAAATATAATCATGTGTATGAGCTTCTACTCCTGGCGTAATACGAAGCAATATGTTAACCTTCTTGCCTTTGTCGCCAGCGAGCGCATTCAACAGCTCAAGCTCAAGGAAGTTGTCGACTACGAAGCAGCCGATACCGGCATCAAGCGCCATGTTAATTTCTTCTGGCGTTTTGTTATTGCCATGGAAATGGATACGCTCGGCAGGGAAGCCCGCTTGCATAGCGGTATAAAGTTCACCGTCGGATACAACGTCAAGCGATAGTCCCTCTTGCTCTGCAATCGCACACATGGCCATTACGCTGAACGCTTTGCTTGCATAAGCGACTTGAAATTTAAGTCCGGAAGCTTTGAAAGCCTCGACGTATTCGTTCGCGCGTTGACGAACCAATGCTTCATCGACAATATATAGCGGCGTGCCGAACCGGCTCGCCAAATCAGCGGCATCGCAGCCGCCTATTTCCAAATGACCGTTTGCGTTAATTTTACTAGTTCCATGCAGGTACATATATTTCCCCTCAGCTTTCTTCCATCTGCATACAGATAGAACGGATAGAATTTGCATCAATAGCACCAGTATAACGCAATCTTCCCGCTGGAGAAATGGATAAATTCACATTTCATTTGCATTATTGTGAATTTACTCCGTGCTAGGCATCTTATCCCGCTGCTGCGGTTTCAAAATATTCGGGCGATAGCGGTTATACAGCACAGGCTGCCTAATGATTATGCCCCACACCGCTCTCATATCGAAAGGTATGATCGGCCACATGTATGGACGGTTGAAGGAACGCTCACAAACCAGCATCAGCAAGATCGCCGTCGTAGCAATAACAAAACCCGGTACACTAAAGGCGGCAACCGCGACAATTAAAACCAGCCGTACGATCCGATTGGCTAAGCCCAGCTCATAGCTCGGCGTGGCAAACATGCCGATCGCCGAAACAGCCATATACAAGATAACCTCGTTCACGAAAACGCCGGTCTGTACCGCAATATCGCCGATTAATATAGCAGCGACAAGCGACATTGCCGTTGCGAGTGACGAAGGAGTATGTACAGACGCCATTCGCAGCAGGTCAACACCGATCTCAGCCAGCAAAAATTGAACGAATAACGGAAGCTGACCCGTTTTGGACGGACCCAAAAACTCAAGCGCAACAGGTTTAATCTCAGGATGCATAACGAAAAGCAACCAAAGCGGCAGCATAAACAGCGATGCGAAAATTCCAAGAAATCTAACCCAGCGCAAATACGTCCCGATAAACGGGGTTTGTCGATTTTCCTCCGCATGCTGAATGAGGTCTGTATACGTTGTCGGCAGCGTCATTACGCTTGGAGAGGTGTCTACGAATACAGCTACGGAGCCTTCAAGCAAATGGGCAGCTACCGTATCCGGCCGTTCTGAATACCGTACAAGCGGAAATGGATTCCAGCCTCGTTTTACAGTGGCCTCCTCCAATTGTTTATCGGCAAGCGGCAAACCGTCAAGCTTCACCATCTTTATTTTGTTTTTAATGGATTTCAACAGTTCCTTGTCGACTAAATCATTGATATAAGCAATACATACATCTGTTTTCGTCCTCTCGCCAACCTGTACAATTTCATATCGGAGCTGAGGGTCACGAACGCGTCTCCGGACTAAAGATACGTTCACCATTAACGTTTCGACAAAGCCGTCCCTGCTTCCGCGAACGACCTTCTCGAGCGAAGGCTCCTCCGGACCGCGGGCCGGGAACTCCTTGGCATCGATCATAATAACACTGGATTCGCCATCGATAAATAATGCCGTTCCGCCAGACAGAACGCCTGACAGCATTTTGTTCCAATCATCCTCCTTCGTTACCTGAGCGGCCGGTACGTACAAATCGAGGAAAGAATGGAGCGCATGACTCGACAAATCGTCAGGCTGAAGGAAGGTTAGCCGATTGAGCACTTCGGTAAGCAACGTATCCTTCACTAGCCCGTTCATACATAGCATGGCGGTACGTTTATCGCCGAACGTCATTTCCCTTACGACGACGTCAAAGCTAGTTTTGTACCCAATCTCATGCTCTAAACGCCTCAGCACATCATCCAACTGATTGGGTATGTAGTTCTCCTCTCCGTCTTCCAATGACATCGAGCTTGTTTTCTTGATTCGCATTGAAGCAGGAGCAACCGATTCCTCGCGCTGTTGCTCCTCGGTTATTGCCGGAGGATAAGGAGGCATAGCGTGTTTATCTCCCTGCTCCTCATGTCCTTGCCCGGAGTGTGAATCTCTCATCTGCCTTCACCTCATTCATAATGAATTACCATTGAAATACGAGCCAGTCGAATAAAGAACCTAATGTTTTACCTATGACCATTGCCATCACAAGCGCAACCATATAGTTGGATAGATTCATGCGTTTTGCCAAAATAGGCAGCACGTTCATGACTTCAGTCAAAGCAGCCGCCAGCATTCCGACAAACATCCCGTCAATCAATCCCGCTCCGCTAAGAATGAAACCTGACGGCAGTGCTAATTTCCAATCCAAAAAATCAGCGAATGTCCAATACAAGGATCCGCATATGATCGCTGTCTCAAACCATGCCGACATCCGATAAGCATAGGCGATTTGGGCAAGACGGGGAATAAGATCCAGCACGATTAGCAATGCAACTAATCCGCTGCCCACCGCTATACCTCCCGCCAAACCGAGGAGAGCAACGAATACATTAGACAGCCCGTTAATCATGCCGCTTATCCTGCGTTTGGTCATAGTCCGCCTTTTTGCGCATCTCATCGGCGATCACATACGAGTTTACATTTTCCTGATACATGTAAAGCTCGACCTCAAGCGGGTTAGGCTCCTCATTAAACCGTTTGCGGAACAAGTGGTTAAAAAATAACACCATGCCAAGTCCGATTCCTAATGAATACGGAATTTGGAACCATAATGGATGATCGGTACGTTTCCCTGTTATAAGCTCGACGATACGGATATGAACCTCCTTCATGCTTACATCCGTATGGAAGTTCATGATCGCAAGCCCGGACCCAAAAAACAGGAGCAGCCACGAGAAGATGAGAAGTGGAATGCGCGGCTTCACCTGCTTCTCCGCTACCATGACAAGTACCTGTGGATCTCCATAGGCCTCAACCGTTAAATCCGGCATCCGCTCGCGGATTATTTTTACGATTTGCAAAAGATCGATGACAACCCGATTGCCATCGGCTTTTTTATGCTCATAGAGCACAAGCCCTTTCAATTGTTCCTCGATCGAATCATTTACGGCAAGCAAGCGGGCTGCCTGGCCTAACGTGACGCGGTGTTCCGGCTTAATGTAAATTCTTTTTTTGAGGCGCAGATAGAGGACCGCTTGTTTGGATGCTTCCATCTGTCAGCTTCCCTTCTGCCATAACGCTGGTGTATGTTTCCCTTTTAGTATGAGAAAAGGTCGATTCGTATACTCATGCTAGGAGAGGTAAAAAATGGAAAAGACCAAACCGCCTTAAAGGGCGATTTGATCTTTAATGGATTGCAATATTTTTTTCTCCAGCCGCGAGACCTGTACCTGGGATATGCCAAGCCTGGTCGCTACTTCGGATTGCGTCTTGTCGCGGTAATAGCGCAAATACACGATCAGCCGTTCACGCTCGCTCAGGCCTTCGATCGCTTCGACAAGCGCAAGCTTATCGAACCATCGCTCCTGCGATTCGTCTGCAATTTGGTCCATTAGCGTAATGGGATCGCCATCGTTCTCAAATACGGTTTCGTGTATGGACGTTGGCGGTTTATTCGCTTCCTGGGCGAATACGACATCCTCCGGCGTTATGCCAAGCCGCTCCGCAACCTCGCTAATGGTAGGCAAGCGCCCTAGAGTCTTCGAAAGCTCGTCCTTCATTTTACGAACTTTATTCGCCGTTTCTTTGAGGGACCTGCTTACCTTCAACGTACCATCATCGCGCAAAAACCGTTGAATTTCCCCAATAATCATCGGTACCGCATAGGTGGAAAATTTCACATCGTAGGACAAATCGAATTTGTCCACCGACTTCAGCAATCCTATACAACCGATCTGGAATAAATCCTCGGGCTCATAACCGCGATTTATGAACCGTTGAACAACTGACCAAACGAGCCGTATATTGCATTGAACGAGTGTATCTCTTGCAAGCGTGTCGCCGGACTGACTTAGCGCTATGAGCCGCTTTACTTCCGCATCGTCCAAGTAAGGCTGGGCCGTTTGCTTTAGATTGACATCCATGAGGCTCAACCCCTATGCGCTAATTGTAGAGCGCTTTTTTCGATTCGATTCGCTTCAGCATCGCAACTCGCGTTCCGCCGCCTACCATGCTTGAAACCTCGAAACGGTCCATAAAGTTTTCCATAATCGTAAAGCCCATCCCTGAACGCTCCAGCTCAGGCTTAGATGTAAAAAGCGGCTGCCTTGCAAGCTCTAAGTCTTCTATTCCCCGTCCATTATCCGACACTGTGATGGAGACGGAATCGCCTTCGATTCTCGCCTCAATTGACACCTTGCAGGAGATATCGCTTTCGTAGCCGTGAATAATCGCGTTCGTTACAGCTTCAGACACGGCCGTCTTTAAATCATTCAGCTCCTCTAGCGTCGGATCGAGCTGTGACACAAATGCAGCGACCGCGATTCGTGCGAAAGCTTCATTTTCCGAGCGGGCGCTGAAGGAAAGCGTCATTTCATTCGATCCGTTCATGACACCACCTCCAAACTGGAAATTGCGGTACGTTCATTCTCGTGAATCGTTAAAATTTTAAACAGGCCCGAGAGCTCAAACAGGCGATACACGCTTGGATTCACATCGCATACGACCATTTTGCCGCCCTTGCTCTTTACCTGCTTGTACCTGCCCAGAATGACCCCTAGACCGGAACTGTCCATAAATTGCAAATCCTTTAAGCTGAGGATGACATGATCGCTGCTTCCTCGAAGAAGGGCCTCCTCCATCTTAAAGCGAACGACATCAGCCGTATGATGATCCAGCTCTCCCCGTAGGCGTACGATCAGCACATTGCGGTAATGCTCCAATTCTGCTTGCAGACTCATAAAGCTGTTCATCTCCTCTAGGTTTTTTCAAACTTAAACATGCCGAGATAGAACTAGCAATTCTCCAAAATAGAGAGTGATTCCTGCTTGCCGACAAAACTAGAAGCATAACGCTATCAGCTGACAAAAAACGAGTTGATTAAATGACTAATACAGTCTGCAGGTTCCAAATTAAGTAAACAAACCCGAGACCGACCGTTTAAGCAGCTTCCACCAGCCTGCACGCTCTATGGATAATGGGGCGTCAACGTCAAACTCCTTCAACACCTTATCGCCTTGATAGACGACCAGCTTGCCGATTGGCTGACCGATTTGGATAGGAGCTTTCAAAGGCCCATCGATTTTCAGCTCATAACGGATGTCCTTCGTAGCGCTTCCTTTTTTCAATAGCACGCTATACGCATGTTTCGCAACAAGCGGCAGCTCCGGCGCTGTCCCCTTCTCGATCTGCAGCGTCCCCATCGATTCGCCTTCTTTGATGATCGAGTGATTCATATATTGAGCGAACGAATAATCGAACATCTGAGAAACTTCGGCATTTCTTGTTTTCGTATCGGGCTCTCCCATCACAACGGCAATTACCCGCATATTATCGCGCTTCGCCGTTGCGGCGAGACAATACTTCGCTTCGCTAGTAAAGCCCGTTTTCAAGCCGTCTGCACCGCTGTAAAATCGAACGAGCTTGTTCGTATTCACGAGCCAGAAAGGCTTCTCCGACGTCTTGCGTAAATAATCCTGATACATGCCCGTGTATTTCGTTACTTCAGAGTGCTTTAGCAGCTCCCGTGACATGACTGCGATATCATGGGCAGATGAATAATGATTCGCGACCGGCAGCCCATTTGGATTCGCAAATTGTGTATCGTTCATTCCGAGCTGCTGCGCGCGTTCATTCATCATAGCTACAAATTGTTGCTCCGTGCCTGCAAGCTTCTCTGCCATCGCAACCGATGCATCATTTCCGGAAGCCAGCGCGATGCCCTTGATCATGTCGTCCACCGTCATCTCTTCGCCCGCTTCAAGGAATATTTGCGAGCCGCCCATGGATGCCGCATATTCGCTTGTCTGAACGTTGTCGGTTAATTTGATCTTTCCGTCATCAAGAGCCTCCATAATAAGAAGAAGCGTCATCACTTTCGTAATACTCGCAGGCGGCAGCTTATCATGGCTGTTTTTCTCGTAAATTACGGTTCCAGAGTCCGCATCCATCAAAATGGCCGATCGGGCCGAAGACGCCAAATTAACGGCAGGGGCTTGATTGCCGGGTGCAGGCGCTGGCTCAACCGTCGCAAATGCAGCCGTCGGTATTGCAATAGCAAATGCGAGGATAAGTATACATAGCTTGATAGATCGATTTTTCAACAAAGTTCCCTCCTGAAAGTGTTGTCATTGCAGTGGCATAATTCGGTTATATTTTCCTTTTCAGTGTTGACCTTTATTCAGAAAAATATTCCAAAACGATGAAGTAAAATGAACTCCGTCTCTAATTCCGCCAAGCGTAAACGGCTGACGCCTTCCTTTGGCGGCTAAAGCTCGTTTCGCGGTGAAATTTAAGCAAAAAAAATCCGCTCCGGCGATCGGAACGGATGACTAGCTTCCTATGAATATGTGCTATATCTCGTTATGCCTTCAGCGGTCACGACAGAAAGCAGGAGCGCACGCGCTTCCGGTTTCACGTCGCTTAGCGTGTAAGCCTTCCTTACGCGTTCCGCAACCTCATGGACAGACTCGTTATGATCACGCGCATGAAGAACGGCAAGTGAATCGCCGGTTTGTACGGCATCCCCGACCTTCTTGCGCAGCTTAACGCCAACAGCATAATCGATTGCAGCATCCTTTGTTGCCCTGCCAGCCCCAAGGAGCATAGCAGCAAGCCCTAATTGCTCAGCTTCTATCGCTTGAACATAACCTGCTCCATCCGACCTTATCTCAACAAGAACCGGCGCTTGAGGAAGTCGCGACGGGTCATCGGCAATCGTATCATCCCCGCCCTGAGCCGCGACGAACGCTATAAATTTCTCAAGCGCTGCCCCGTTGTCAATTTGTTCACGCAACAGCATCTTCGCCGCCTCAACCGAATCGGACTTACCGCCTAATACGACCATGTGAGCGCCTAACGTCAAACAAAGCTCCGTTAAATCCTCTGGCCCGTTGCCTTTCAGCGTTTCGATCGATTCCTGTACCTCAAGCGCATTTCCGATTGCAAAACCAAGCGGTTGATCCATATCGCTTATAACGGCCGCCGTGTTTTTGCCAACCTCAGTACCGATATCCACCATGGCCTTTGCAAGCTGCTCCGACTGCTCCAGCGTCTTCATGAATGCACCGCTGCCTGTTTTCACATCCAGTACGATGGCATCCGCGCCCGCTGCAATCTTCTTGCTCATAACTGAGCTTGCGATGAGCGGAATGGATTCCACAGTCGCCGTAACGTCTCTAAGCGCATAAAGCTTCTTGTCCGCTGGAGCCAGGTTGCCGCTTTGGCCAATAATCGATAATCCAATTTCACTTACCTGCGACATAAATCTCTCCCGCGACAGTTCAGTCCGGAAGCCCTCTATCGATTCAAGCTTATCAATTGTGCCGCCAGTATGCCCAAGTCCGCGCCCAGACATTTTGGCAACGGGAATGCCGACAGATGCGACGAGCGGAGCTATAATTAATGTCGTTTTATCCCCTACTCCGCCGGTACTATGCTTGTCCACTTTAATTCCGCTGATCGGCCCAAGATCGACCTGGTCGCCGGAATTAGCCATCGCAAGCGTAAGCGCCGCAGTCTCCCGAGGCGTCATTCCTCGAAAAAAAACGGCCATTGCCCAAGCGGAGAGCTGGTAATCCGGAATGTCACCGCGCGAATAACCGTCTATTAAATACGTTAATTCTGAGGCGGTCAGCTCGCCGCCGTCTCGCTTCTTCTGAATAAGATCTACCGATCGCATGTTGTCCTCCTTAAAGTTTTGCGAATGCAAAACTCCTTCGTAAGCGTGTGTTTCGTTCATCGGTTAGTTCGCGCGCGATAAGGCATAACGCTCTCTCTGCACTTGAACGATAATCTCATCAAGCGATTGGCTTAACAAGATGACGTCGCGGTGCAGTAAATTTTGCTTCAGTAGAGCTGTTTCCTCCATCTTATTACGCAACTGCTCCATCCGTATGAGTAATTGCTTATCCATATGCTCGTCCACTCCATCATTCTTTGATCATGGACATTATACGACGAACCACAAAAAAAACACTGTCATAATGAGTCGACCCGAATGTTACAATTCTGTTACAAAAAACATTACATGGAAGCGATTAAGGCGGTAACAAGTCCCAGAAATTGGGACTTGACTCGTTCCGTCGTCTCCATCACCTCAGCATGCGACAGCGGTTGATCCAAAATACCCGCGGCCATATTGCTAATGCAAGAAATTCCTGCTACTTCTATTCCCGAATGGCGCGCGGCAATCACTTCGGCAATAGTCGACATTCCGACAGCATCGGCACCCAATATGCGCAGCATGCGAATTTCAGCAGGCGTTTCATACGTTGGTCCAAGCAGGCCTGCATACACCCCTTCGCGCAATATAAAGCCTTGGCTTACAGCAATCTCCCTTGCTAACGCACGCAGGCGCTTGCTGTATGCTTCAGACATATCAGGGAACCGCACGCCAAGCTCATCGTCATTAGGACCGATAAGCGGATTTTTGCCGGTTAAGTTGATATGATCGGAAATAAGCATAAGGTTGCCGGCATCGTAATCGGTGTTGACGCCTCCGGCTGCATTCGTTACGAGTAAGGCATGAACGCCAAGTGCTTTCATGACGCGAACCGGGAAAGCCGTAAGCTCGGGACCGTAGCCCTCGTACATATGGAAACGACCGCGCATCAACAGCACGGTTTTTCCGGACAAGGTTCCGATAAGCAATTCTCCCGCATGACCTTCCACCGTGGAAATCGGAAAGTGAGGGATGTCATGATATTGAATCGTTACCGCATCTTGAAGATGGTCGCCGAGAACACCGAGTCCCGAACCCATAATTAGACCGATTTCCGGTCTTAACGATGTTTGCTGTTCGATAAATTGCGCTGCTTCCTTAATGTGAGAAGCTGTTAATGCTGCCAAGGTAAAAGCATTCATAACAAATTCCTCCTAAAATATTATCGATCTAACCGGCAATCATTCATTCGGTGATGCCTGCCTCATTCTCCATCTTGTCCAGCTCATTCAAAAAGCTGGTCCCGTTCGGCGGAGCGACTACTCCGAAATTGTCCGCGATCGTCGCGCCTAAATCCGAGAAGGTGGAACGGATCGGCAGTTGCCCGGGACGTTTAAATGAAGGGCTGAACAACAAAATCGGGACGTACTCGCGCGTATGATCCGTTCCGGGATGAGTAGGATCATTCCCGTGATCAGCCGTGACAATCAGAAGATCCCGCTCGCCAAGCTGCCGCTCCAGTTCAGGAACGGCTTTGTCAAACTCCTCAAGCGCCGCTGCATAACCCGCAGGATCGCGACGATGGCCGTAAAGTGAATCGAAATCAACGAGATTGGTGAAAAGGAGCCCTTTGAACGGTTGTTTAAGCTGCTCAATCGTTCTTTCGATCCCGTCCGCATTGCTTTTTGTAGAAGTTGCGGCGCTTATCCCTTCTCCATCGAAAATATCGTTTATTTTACCGATCGCAATGGTGTCATAACCAGCCTCCTGCAAAGCATTCAGAACAGTTGGCTGCGGCGGCTTTACAGCATAATCATGTCTGTTCGTCGTTCGTTTGAAGGCGCCGGGCTTCCCGGTATATGGTCGTGCAATAACCCGACCGACGGCAAAGCGCTCATCCATCGTCAGCTCTCTCGCAATTTCGCAGGCACGATACAGCTCCTCTAGAGGAATAACCTCCTCATGCGCCGCGATTTGAAATACGCTGTCCGCAGAAGTGTATACGATCCACGACCCGGTTTCCATTTGTTCGGCGCCTAGCTCATCCAAAATCTCCGTACCGCTGGCAGCTTTGTTGCCGATTACTTTACGGCCTGTTCGTTCTATAAACGGGCCAAGCAGCTCTGGCGGGAATCCATCGGGGAAGGTTTGAAAGGGGACGGTTATCGCAAGGCCCATCAGCTCCCAATGTCCGGTCATTGTATCCTTGCCGACCGAAACCTCAACCATTTTTCCAAAGTAAGCTGCCGCAGGTTCATAAGACGGACTCCAGTTACTAAGCTGAGCTATCCGGTCAAGTCCCCATCTTCTCAAATGGGGAAGCTGAATATCGGGCACGCGGTCAACGATATGCCCTAATGTGTGCGACCCAAGATCACCGAAAGCTTCCGCATCCGGCAGCTCGCCGATGCCGACGCTGTCCAATACGATAACCGCGATTCGCTCAAATTTCATAAGTATGACTCCCTTCGCTGCCTCGAGGTTTGGCCTGTTCTTCTGGGCCGATTATGCGCGAGGATGCGCATTGCTGTAAACATCCCTCATCCGCGTCTTGGAATTCTGCGTGTATTTAAGTGTCGTCGAAATATCCGCATGACCAAGCAACTCCTGAACGGCGCGGATATCCGCGCCGTTGTCCAGCATATGAGATGCAACTGAATGTCTAAGCGTGTGAGGCGTAATCGCATCCTCTATGCCGGCTTCCTTCGCGTACTTTTTTATCGTCTTCCAAAATCCTTGTCTTGTCAGACGCGTTCCCAAGTGATTAAGAAACAGGGCGGATTCCGACTTCCTTCCAGTCTTAAGCTCATCCCTGCCCGTTTGCAGATAGTCCTTCAATGCCTCATTCGCCAGCTTGCCGAACGGGACAATTCTTTCCTTCAAACCTGTACCAATACACTGAATATAGCCAAGCTGTAAGTTAACATGCTCCATATTTAGCGACACCAGTTCGGTTACACGGATTCCTGTTGCATAGATGAGCTCGAGCATGGCCTTATCCCGTTTTCCGCTTGCGTTGATACAGCTGGGGGTCTCGAGCAAAAGGCTCGTTGCAGCGACGCTCAGCACGCTTGGCTGCCGTCTCTCCTGCTTCGGCGATTCCATATAAACGGATGGATTATGTACGATGATTCCTTTAATCACTAAATAATGAAAGAAGGCACGGATAGAAACAACATGCCTTGACAGCGTCGCCGCTTTCCTGCCTTGATCCTTTAAATGCTGCATATATCTGGAGATGTGATGTCTTTGGATAGCTGACAGCTCATTCTGTCCTATCTCCTCTATATAGGAAACAAAGCAGATTAAGTCACGCTCATAAGAGGAAAGCGTATTTGCGGAAAGCCTTCGCTCCTCCAATAAATAGTCGATATAGCTTTTCAAATATGCTTTCATTGGACTTCCTTTCACTACCGGCACGTTACGGATGGGATTATTCTACAAAAAGATTCAACGTTCGACGTGTGAAATCCTGCTTGCTCAAACAATCTGTGCAGCATGCGCCTTAAATGCTACTCCCCGTACCAATAAAACCAACGAAGCCGATCGGCCATTTTACTGCTGTCTGGCGGACCAGGCTCAGAAATAAACACTTTTAGCGCATCCCCCTCGGGCACCCGGTAAGGATGAACGGGCGATAGCGCCTCTGCAAGCCAGCGATAGCCCCCGGTTACCGCTAACAATAAAACGGAAAAAACAACAATAAATACAACACGGCTCGTCCAAGTACGTATCGAAAAAATCATGAACACCAGCCTCCTCTATTAGGTCGATAAGGTTGCTTATCCGTATCACCATATGAAGAGGCTAGTGCGAATATACCGTCAAAGCTGCAATCGGTCGTAAGGGACGCTGTCTAACCATTTTTCAAGCGGAGTAAATGGCAGGTTCGTAGCTGCAGCAACCGGTTCATTCGTCACCTTGCCTCTATGGGTGTTCACCCCTTTTTGTAGAGGCACGCTTTTGCGAACGGCATCCATACCTTGATTCGCCAGCTCTAACGCATAGCTTATCGTAACGTTTGTTAATGCGAACGTGGATGTCCGGGGAACCGCGCCTGGTATGTTCGCTACCGCATAGTGAACGACTCCGTGCTTCATATAAATAGGGTCCTTGTGAGTAGTAGGCCGGTCTACGGTTGCGATGGAACCGCCTTGATCGACAGCCACATCAACGATAACCGCCCCTTTTTTCATACTCTGAACCATTTGCTCCGTCACGAGATGTGGAGCGCGTGCGCCCGGAATAAGAACAGCTCCTATCAATAGATCCGCTTTGGACACTGCTTCCGCAATATGATACGGACTGGACATCAGAGTTTGTATCCGGCTGCCAAATACATCGTCCAAGTAACGCATCCGATCGGCGTTTCTCTCTAAGATCACCACGTTCGCACCCATGCCAAGCGCTATTTTCGCAGCATTCGTGCCTACAATTCCACCGCCTATAATGACGACTTCTGCCGGTTGCACGCCAGGTACACCTCCAAGCAGAACGCCTCTCCCGCCGTTAAACGCCTCCAGAAACTGCGCGCCCACTTGGACGGACATTCTACCTGCGACCTCGCTCATCGGCGTTAAGAGCGGTAAACTGCCATTGGCAAGCTGAATCGTCTCATATGCAATTGCAGTTACACCATTATCGACTAATGCCTTCGTCAAATCCGGCGCAGCCGCTAAATGCAAATACGTAAACAGCAGCAAGCCATCCCGAAAGTACCCGAACTCCTCCGGCAACGGTTCTTTGACCTTCATGACCATATCGGCTATGGACCACACCTCCTCAGCTGTACCGACCACTTCAGCGCCTTCTCGTTCATAGTCTGCATTCTCAAAGCCGCTTCCGTTCCCGGCTCCTGTTTCGACGAGAACTCGATGTCCGGCAGCTGCCAATACAGTCACTCCTGCAGGCGTCAAGGCTACACGGTACTCACTTTGTTTCATTTCCTTCGGGACTCCGACAATCATACCCTTCTCCTCCTCTTATCATGATTCAGCACAGCTCTCTTCATAATCATTCTCTTTCTATGATGTATGAACGGTTTGGACCAAATGATCGTCAAGAACGGTAATCACATCAAATTTATACTTTGTTATATTTCAAAAAATATGTGCGCAGAAGGCAGTTACCCATACGCAAGCTTTGTCGTCCCCATACACTGATATAGCCAAATGCCAGATTAAGGAGGCTCCGACTTTGTCAAAGCTTGAAATCACGCTTAAAAGCTGTGCTGCCTGCAAGCCTTCTCGACATACCTTTCGCCAATTAATCATTCTGCGTACCATGAAATCCTATAATCGCTGTCTTAAGCAATTAAGAACAGCAGGTATATATCCATTTAAAACCGTTCCAAACTGCCGAATGATTGGGTGCCATTTTGATATCCGCAGCTCTTGGCGGGACTTACTCACTCATCCCCAAGTCAGACTAGTGGAAAAGGATCTTAAGTTGCGAGCTCATGGATTAGAAAGAAATAAATGCAAGGCACGCCGCAGCCGCTCTTTGCCGCTGATTACTCGTGCAACAGCTCCAGCGCTAATCACATGGAATATAAATCGCATCAAAGCTCCGAAGGCTTGGAAAACAACACGCGGCCATGGCATCAAAATAGCCGTTATCGATACGGGAATTGCAAATCATCCAAATCTAAAAATTGCAGGAGGGATAAATACAATCGATGGCGGCTCCTTTGCGGACGACAACGGGCATGGAACTCATGTCGCCGGTATTGTGTCCGCAGCAGGCATTCCTGGAAAAATAATAGGGACAGCGCCTGAGGCCGCTTTGTACGCGGTCAAAGCACTTGACCGAAATGGTAACGGATATGTATCGGATATTATCGAGGGGATTGATTGGTGTATTCGAAAAAAAATGAAAGTCATCAATATGAGCTTAGGTTTATTGGGCTCTGAAAGCAGCGAGAGCTTGCATGCAGCCGTAAAACGAGCCGCAAAGCAAGGCATTGTCATCGTCGCTTCGGCCGGGAACTCCGGGAGCACAAGCGGCAAGATCGATGAGCCGGCTTCTTTTGCCGAGACGATTGCAGTTGCCGCCTCTAACCGCTCAAATCAAATAGCGGATTTCAGCAGCAGAGGGAAAGGAATCAGCATAACGGCTCCTGGTAAGAAAATATGGTCAACCTGGCTTGGCGGCACCTATTCGGTGCAATCCGGCACGAGTATGGCGGCACCGCATGTGGCTGGCGGCGCGGCTTTATTGATGGCAGGAAAAGCAGGATTAAGCCCCTTAGCCGTAAAGACTCGCCTGCGCCGGAGCGCCATTAAATTAAAGGGCTACGGGACCCGTTCCCAGGGCTCGGGATTGATGCAGCTCGATCGCATATTCTTGTCCAAATGAGTGCCAAAACGGCCTTGCCGTCCAGAGATGCTGGGCAGCCAGGCCGTTTATTTTTGATTGTCATTTGGTTTTGTTTGATCATTCTTTTCTTTGCAACGACGGCATACACCTTGAAAATCCAGCCTATGATCGACTACAAAAAAACCGTATTCCAGTTCTAAACGTTCTTCAAGCGGCAAAAGCCAGTCTTCTTTTATTTCATCCATTGATCCGCATTGTACGCATATTAAGTGATGGTGATGATGCTTGTTACTGTCAGTACGCAAATCGTACCTGGCAACCCCATCGCCGAAGTTCAACTTTTCGACAACATGCATTTCACTTAGCAATTCCAATGTCCGATAAACCGTTGCAAGTCCGATTTCTGGCGCCTTATCTTTTACTAGCATAAATACATCTTCAGCGCTCAGATGGTCGTCTTCGTTTTCAAGAAGAACACGAACCGTAGCTTCACGCTGCGGGGTTAATTTGTAGCCCTGCGACTGCAACTGTTGTTTAATCTTCTCAATCCGGGCCTCCATGATTTCCCCCCTACCACATGTCTGCACCTATTTCAGGAAACGTTTCCTCTCATTATAGGTGCTAACCTGCAGGAAAGTCAAACATTTTGGCGTCATAATGCGGGTCAGCCGGCAACAGAAGCGGTGAAACCCAACTGATCAGGGATGGAGACAAATAGGCCTCAAACAAGGCTGCTCCAGCAAAAATAATGAGCATAAGCATCGCAGTAGACGTGAACGAACCGAGCTGAGGCGCCAGATCGCCTTTTTGCTGCAACAGTCTGTTTTTGATGACAAACATCGAGAATGAAATGGCTGCCGCGCTTGCGATGATCATCGCCGGAACGGCAAGGATGTTTTGCGGAGCAATCGACACAAGCGAAAACAGTACGCCCTTCCAAGCGTATTGATTAATCAGCGTACCCACTGAAAATCCTACCAAAGCACCCTTAAGGAAATTCAGGGCCAGCACCCCAGGAATACCGACCACTGTAATCCCCAGCAGCCATAAAATGATGAGCCATTTGCTATGAAAGATAAAACGTTCCCAAAACGATGCTGCATCGCCTGTGCCGATTCCCGCATTCATTAGCTGCACATACTGGTCTATGTCCCGAGCAAGTTCCTGCTGCTGTTCAAGCGTCAATGCATTCACCATCAACGCACCAAATATAACGCCCACAACGAACAATACCGAAACAAATACATATAATGACAGTTGATTTTTGATCATGGCCATCCAACCTTTCTGATGCTTCACCCTGCCCTCGAGGGTTTTTCTGCCAAACCTTCAAAGGCTTCTACCCAAACCTTCAAAGGCTTTCGAACCCTCCCAAACCCTCCCTTCCAAGGGAGGGCCCCAAGGGTTGCACCCTCTGGACACCCGCAATTGGACGAACGAAGGAGATGAACTGTCGCTCGCGTGATACGTTGGAGCATCGAACGCTTTCGTCCCTGCAGGACACGCTTTCTTTGGGATCTCTTGTGGTACCTGAAAGTGCAACGGTAACGCAGGTGATTTAGAGACGGTTGTGAGTTTCTTTGTATTTAGGATCGCTTTCGTCCCTGAGGGACACGCTTCCATTCGAAAACAGAATGAGTGAGTGAGTGAGTGAGTGAGTCTTAAAGATGAGTGAATTTTAAGGGTTGTCTATTTTACTATATGAGGGTTTGGGGGGAGGTATGACGGAGGTCGGCTAGAGCCGACCTGTCAGGGTGTAGAGCTTCCAGGCGTAGACGGCAAGGATGGTTTTGGCATCGCTTATACGACCTTCTTGTATATAGGCTTCCGCTTGCTCGAGGGTGATCGCTTCTACTTTGAGATTTTCGTCCTCGTCAGGGCTTTGGACGCCTTGCTCGACTTGGTCAGTGAAGTAGACATAAAGCTTCTCGTCGGCGAAGCCCGGTGACGTGTAGAACGAGCTTAAAAGCTTGAGGTTGTTTGATCGGTAACCGGTTTCTTCTTCTAGCTCGCGGGCTGCTGCTGTTTGCGGATCCTCGCCCGGATCGAGCTTGCCTGCCGGAATTTCGATTTGGAATTTCTCAAGCGGCTTTCTGAATTGCTCAACGACGAGAAGCTTGCCGTCTAATAACGCCATAACGGCAGCGGCGCCTGGATGCTTGACGATCTCTCTTGTCGCCGTTCTTCCATCTGCCAGGGTAACGGTGTCTACCTGCAAAGATATCATTTTACCCGTAAATATCGGGTCCGTTTTTATCGTTTCCTCACGCCACAGCGCATTCTCTTGCCTCTCATTCATCTTATCTCATCTCCTTTATTTCCGTATATCGAGTTCGCATAACTTGTCCGGCACCTGCATATCTATCATTATATCAAATCGACAGGGGCGGATTATTATGAAACAATATGTTGCTTTGAACCATTTACGTCTTGTAGGAAAAGGCTGGGAAATACGTCATCAGCTGCGCAAATTATCTGCAGCCTCGCTCTCAAAAAGCCCATTGTCCGAGTACACGAACATAATCAGCGTACGCCGGATTCAGTCAGGCAAAGAACGCTGATTGTCTACAGCTTCCAGACAAAAACCCTCCATCCTGCTTCAGCCTGCGCTGGACAATAGGATCGAAGGGCTTTCTGTCATGTCGCAACAAGTAAATTCAAGTAACAAAGCTGGAACAGCATGTTAATCTCAGAGCAGCTTATAATGCAGCTTTGGCTGCTTGTTTGATAATCTCAACAATTAGCTCCGTCGTCTTCACTAAATTCTCAACTTTGATCTGCTCCTTAGTCGTATGAATGTGCTCATAGCCGACGGCAAGATTAACTGTCGGCACACCGAGTCCATTAAAAATGTTGGCATCGCTGCCGCCCCCGGAATGGAAGGTTCGCGGTGTACGGCCGATAGCCGTTATCGCTTTTTTCGCCAGTTGTACGACAGGATCTTCATCATCGTATTGATAAGCCGGATATATGATTTCACTCTCCAGCTCGCCGCGGGCTCCAAATTCTTCAGCTGCGCTTAATACAGCTTTGCGCATGGCCTCAAGCTGATTGTCCAGCTTATGCTGTACAATGCTGCGCGCCTCCGCATCAAGCCTTACAAAATCACAGACGATATTCGTTGCTCCTCCGCCTTCGAATCGGCCAATATTAGCCGTTGTTTCCTCATCAATACGTCCAAGCGGCATTCTTGAGATCGCTTTACCGGCGACCTGAATCGCGCTGATGCCATCCTCCGGATTTACCCCTGCGTGTGCAGATCGCCCGTACATTTTAATCGTTACCTTTGCTTGTGTAGGTGCCGCGACCGCTATATCGCCGACCGCTCCGTTCGAATCGAGCGCATACCCGAATTTCGCCACCAGTTTCGAAGCATCGAGTGCTCGCGCCCCAAGCAGACCGGATTCCTCGCCTACCGTAATGACAAACTGAATGCGGCCATGCGGAATGGACTGCTCCTTTACGACGCGAACCGCTTCAAAAATAGCCGAGATGCCCGCTTTATCATCTGCTCCGAGAATCGTCGTGCCGTCGCTCCGAATATAGCCATCCGCATCAAGCTGCGGCTTAATGCCTGCGCCAGGCGTAACTGTATCCATATGGCAAGTAAAGAAAATAGTCGGAACCTTCTCATCCTCTCCGTCCGCTTCCCATAAAGCAAAAAGATTGCCCGCGCCGTGACCGGTTTTAGCCGCCGCATCATCTTCGCTGACTTGCAGCCCCAGCGCTTCGAACTTTTCCTTTATTACCCGGCTTATTTCCTGTTCATTCCCCGTTTCGCTATCGATGCGCACCAAATCCATAAATTCGCCAACTAAACGGTCCTTTGCAATCATTACGTTTCCTCCGTCCGTTAATTTGGTATACTATAGACTATGACAAGCTTTATAAAGCTTCAACAGGAAAGGAGTCCTGCTCTATGCACAGACAGCAACTTATGCGTATCATCGCAATCGTACTGGTATCCGCACTTCTAATTACCACATTGTTTGCGGGCATCGGTTCGCTATTTTATTAATGCTGCGAGCTCATAACCGAACACCTTTGCAAAATGAGGGAGCAACTGGCTCGCGGTTTCCTCGACCGAAAGGCAACCCCCCGTCAGGTCATTGAACGAGGTAACGCCGTACTGCTCGATTCCGCAAGGAATGATGCCGCTAAACCCGTCGGCAGCAATTCCGGCCTTCACATTTAATGCGAAGCCATGACTCGTAATAAAGCCCCGCCGGTGCCGGGCTTTATTAAATTTCACTCCGATTGCCGCAATTTTCTGATCGCCGACCCACACTCCTGTATATTCCGGTTTTCTGCCCGCTTCTATACCATACTCGGCAAGCCAATTCATAATGACCTGCTCCAGACTGCGCAAATAAGCATGCAAATCGAGACCGGCAGCGTCCAAATATAACAGCGGATACCCAACCAGCTGGCCTGGCCCGTGATAAGTAATGTCTCCGCCGCGATCGATTTGAAACAAAGAGATACCGCGCTCCTTAAGCTCAGCTTCTCCAAGCAGCAAATGCTCCGGATGCTTGTCTGAACCCATTGTATAGGTAGGCGGATGCTGAAGAAGGAGAAGCGTCTCCTGACGCTCCTCCCGATCAATTTGCTTTACGTATGCTTTTTGCAGCTCCCACGCATCAGCGTATTCGAGCAGTCTAATATAGCGGGCATCCAACTGTTTCAAGCTATTTGCGTTATTAGCATCAGCCATGTTGGTTTTCCCCATTTCTAGTACAATTTGCTTTCCAAATTGAAACTCTCCAAATTGTCCTTCACCCGCTGCAGGAAACGTCCGCAGATCACTCCGTCCAAAATCCGATGATCCAGCGACAAACATAGGTTCGCCATGGAACGAACGGCCAACATATCATTAATAACGACAGGCCGCTTCACGATGGATTCGAAGGTCAAAATTGCTGCTTGCGGGTAATTAATGATCGGATAAGACAAAATCGATCCGAATGAACCCGTATTGTTTACCGTAAACGTGCCGCCCTGCATATCCGACAACGTGAGCTTGCCTTCGCGTGTTTTACGGGCAAGCTCTTCAATTTCCTTCGCAAGGCCTGCAATGTTTTTGTGATCGGCATTTTTTATGACCGGAGTCAATACGGAGTCCTCTGTACCAACTGCTAACGAAATATTGATGTCACGCTTGACGATAATTTTATCAACAGCCCACATGGAGTTCATAATCGGGAAATCCTTGATCGCATTAACGACTGCTTTCAGCAGGAAAGCTAAATAGGTCAAGTTAATGCCTTCTCGTTTCATAAAATCATCCTTCAGCTTATTCCGCAGCAGTACGAGATTCGTCACATCGACCTCGATCATCGTCCAAGCATGCGGAATTTCGCTGACGCTTTGCCTCATATTACGCGCGATCGTATTGCGAAGCGGCGTTACATCAATAAAGCTGTCGCCGCGGCTGGCCGACGCCCCTTCGACCTCGATTCTCGGCAACCGGGGCGTTTCTGTCAAATGCAAACCGGACGAACGCACCTGTCCTGCCGCGTCTACGGCGGTCTGCGTCGTTACAGACGCATTACTGCCAGTTGCAAGATTCGCTTTTCCGGCACCGGAAGCAACATAAGCAAGCACATCCTTGCGTGTTATGCGGCCTCCCAGTCCGGTTCCGTGAACATCCGTCAACCGAATAGAATGCTCCGCAGCCAATTGCTGTACGGCTGGCGAGAATCGGTTACGCATCGGCGCATCCTCCGAATCCGCTTCAGCGGCTGCGATCGGCGGCGAAGCTTTTACAGATCCCGTATAATCGGGCTGCAAATCAGCGGAAGCCTCCGCATCGCCCGCATCCTCGGTTTCGATCATGCAGATCGCCGTTCCCACAGGCACCGTCTCACCCTTGCCCACTAAAATTTTCACGAGCTTGCCCGCTACCGTAGAAGGAAGCTCAGCATTTACTTTATCTGTCAATATCTCACAGACTGGCTCATAAATATTTACCCAATCGCCTGGCTGCTTCAACCATTTATCAATAGTGGCCGATACGAGCGATTCCGCAAGCTGCGGCACGACGATTTCTGTCAGTGATTTCATGTATCTCATCTCCCAACTGACGCCTAATATTGCGCCAAATGCCGCATGGCCTCTTTCACTTTTTCCTTATTGAGCATAAAAAACTTCTCGCCCGGCGGGTTAATCGGCATAGCCGGGACATCCGGACCGCATAAACGCATGATAGGCGCATCAAGCTCATATAACAGCTCTTCGGCGATAATAGCGGACACCTCGGCACCGACTCCGCCCGTCTTATTATCCTCGTGAATAATGAGTACTTTGCCTGTTTTGCGTACCGCATCAAGAATACCTTCTTTATCAAGCGGCTGCAATGTCCGAAGATCAAGAATTTGAGTGCTTATTCCCTCGCCTGCGAGTTCTTCTGCCGCCTGCTCCACGAAGTGAAGCGGCAGACTATAGCCGATTACCGTAAGATCGTCGCCCTCGCGAAGAACGTTCGCCTTGCCGATCGGCACGATGTAATCCGTATCGGGAACATCATCGTTAATAAGTTTATAGCATTTTTTGTTTTCAAAATAAATAACGGGATCTGGATCGCGTACCGCCGCCTTCAATAAGCCCTTTGCATCGTAGGCCCGGTAAGGCGCGACGATCTTTAGGCCCGGTGTTCCGAAAAATACGGATTCCGGACATTGGGAATGGTAGAGACCTCCAAATACGCCCCCGCCGATCGGCGCGCGAATAACGAGCGGACACGACCAGTCATTATTAGAACGATACCTAATTTTTGCCGCTTCGCTAATAATCTGGTTCGTTGCCGGGAACATGAAATCTGAATATTGCATTTCCGCTATTGGCTTCATCCCATACAACGCCGCGCCAATGGCAACGCCCGCGATTGCTGATTCAGCAAGAGGCGTATCAAGCGTGCGCTCCTCGCCAAACTGCTCCATCAGTCCTTTCGTCGTCGTGAACACGCCGCCTTTTAGACCGACATCCTCGCCAAGCACGAAAACATCCTCATCACGTTCCATTTCTTCCTTCATTGCAAGCCGTATCGCATCGATATAATCCATAGCTGCCATTAGCTTCGCCCTCCTTGCTCCGCGTCATCCGCATAAACATGCAGCAATGTCGATTCAGGCGCAGGGAACGGCGCTTTATCGCCATATTCGGTTGCTTCATCAAGCTCTTTACGAATTTTCGCCTGGAGCTCGGCCTCGAGCGCCTCCGACCAAATGCCGCAATCGATTAAGTATTCTTTATATTTTGGAATGCCGTCCTTCGCTCTATTCAGCTCAACCTCTTCCTTTGTCCGATACGCAAGATCGTTATCTGACGTGGAATGCGGAGATATACGGTACATAAGCGCTTCTATAAGTGTCGGGCCTTCGCCGGCAATGGCACGCTCGCGCGCTTCCTTCACGACCCGGAACACTTCGAGGGCATCGTTGCCATCCACCTGCAGACCTGGGAAGCCATATCCGATTGCGCGATCTGCGACTTTACCGGCAAGCTGTTTATGGATAGGTACGGAAATCGCATATTGATTGTTTTCGCACATGAAAATGACAGGCAGCTTATGCACGCCAGCAAAGTTACAGCCTTCATGGAAGTCACCCTGATTGCTGGAGCCTTCACCGAACGTCACGAAGCTGACGAGCGGGTTCTTTTTCATTTTCGCTGCCAATGCAATGCCTACTGCATGCGGAACCTGTGTCGTTACCGGGCTGGAGCCCGTTACGATGCGTAGCTTCTTCGATCCGAAATGCCCTGGCATTTGCCGACCGCCGCTGTTGGGATCCTCCGCTTTCGCGAATACGGACAGCAATAAATCGCGCAGCGTCATGCCAACTGATAAAACGAAGCCGTAATCGCGGTAATAAGGCAAGAAATAATCGTTTTGGCGATCTAATGCGAATGCAGCCGCTACCTGTGCTACCTCTTGGCCAACACCGGAAACGTGAAAATTAATTTTACCCGCACGCTGCAGCAGCAGCATCCGTTCATCGAATTTGCGCGCGGTCACCATCATAGCATACATGTCAATTGCTTGCTCATCGCTAAGCCCTAATTCCAAATGACGAACATTTTGCCCAGAAGAAGCGGATTGGGTCATAAGGTGTTCCTCCTTTTACCTACTATTATAACCTGGTACTAAGACTTGATCATATATATTATAACCTCATTTGGCCTAAAAAGAAAACTGTCCCTTTAGAACGAGATCGCTTTGCCGTCCACGGCCAGCATCGCTTCGCCGAGCGCCTCGGCAAGCGTCGGATGCGGGTGAATCATCTGCCCGACCTCCCAAGGTGTCGCGTTGAGAACACCTGCAAGTGCAGCTTCAGATATTAAGTCCGTTGCATGTGCCCCAATCATATGAACGCCAACAATATCATTCGTCCTGCGATCGGCGATCACCTTGACAAAGCCATCCTTTTCACCGAGCACAAGCGCCTTGCTAATGGCCCCGAAAGGGATTTTACCGGTTTTAATATCAAACCCTTTCGCACGGGCTCCGTCCTCCGTCAAACCGTAGGAAGCAATCTCGGGCCGCGAATAAATGCAGCGCGGGATGAGATGGTGCTCTATCGCAGCCGGTTTGGCTCCGCCAATATGCTCAGCGGCATTGATCCCCTCATGCGCAGCCGCATGTGCGAGCTGAACGCCGCCTACAACATCGCCAATCGCATAGATATGGGGCTCGCTCGTCTGTCCGAATGCATTCACCTCAATGGCTCCATTAGCTGTTCGAATATCGGTATTTTCAAGTCCAATGCCTTCAACGTTCGGTAATCGACCGACGGAAATAAGCAGCTTCTCTGCATTCAACAGAACGTCACCATCCGGTGTGCTGGCCGAAATCGACACTTCTCCGTTATCGACCTTGCAGTTATCCGTCTGCAGCTGAATGCCCGTTAATATACGCACGCCGCGGCTTCGAAGCAGCTTCGTCAGCTCAGCCGAAACCTCGGTATCCTCACCCGGCAGCAATCGTGAGCCCGCTTCTACCAGCGTTACCTGAACGCCAAAATCATGAAGCAGTGAAGCCCATTCCACTCCAATAACGCCTCCGCCGACAATAAGAATAGATGCAGGAAGCTCGTCCATCACCAGCGCTTCATCGCTAGTCAAAATGAATTGACCATCCGGTATTAGACCGGGAAGCGTACGCGGTCTTGAGCCTGTCGCGATAATGAGATTAGTGGAAACGACCGATTCCATTTCTCCATCAGGCAATTCAACGGCAAGCGAGCCGCTGCGCGGTGAAAAAATAGAAGGACCAATAACTCTGCCCTTGCCTTGAATGATTTGAATGCCGTTATTTTTCATCAAACCTTGAAGTCCGCGATATAGCTGCTCCACCGTTTGATCCTTGCGCGCCTGGACCTTGCCAAAGTCCAGCGAAATGGCGCCTTCCGTTATTTGTATCCCATATGTACTTGCGTTGTGGAGCGTTGCGAATACCTCCGCGCTTCGAAGCAGCGACTTGCTCGGTATGCAGCCCTTATGTAGACAGGTTCCTCCAAGCTTATCCATCTCTATGATCGCTACCGTCTTTCCGAGCTGAGCCGCGCGAATCGCTGCCGTATAGCCGCCTGGACCTCCGCCAAGTACAGCGACATCTACCTGTATAGCCATATTACCATTCCCTCCACTAATTCCTGCACTATATATTTTTTTCGCATAAACATTCGTTGATCACTACTGCCCTTATGCATTGTATCATGACATACCTTTCTATTGTACCTGTTTTGGCCGACCATTACATCGTCCTTTATGAAATAGACACTCGTAACGTAAACAGGTATGATAGAGCTAACTGTATATTTTGACCGACAAGGAGACGCTGCTTTCATGAAATTAGTCACAGCCCGATTTATCGCGATTTTAATGCTTGTCATTCCCGGCTTACTCGCTTGCTTTGGATTTCTAGAAATGAAGGATACCGTCTTTGTGTACTTCTCCGATTTCGGTAATGATGCCGTTACGCCTCATTTTCAGTGGCTGAAGTTTATAGTGGGCTTCATTATGTTCGCCGCCGGCGCCGGCTTTATTGGCGGCTGGACCTTTTTCAGAGATCGGAAGCGTAATTACGTCGCCCCGCGCTTTAAGCAGAAGCGATCGCGTCCTCCGAAGCCCCAAAGCTAATTCCTTCCTGCAAAACCGCTTATTCTGACGATTTATTCGAATCGCAGACTAGCGGTTTTTATTTTGTTCAAAAGCAAGTCAATACCGATCTCTTTTGTATTTTACATTGCGATAATGCTTTCGAAAAATGATTACAATATTCCTAACTACACTTTATCATTACGAAATACATAAATACTAATATAAGAATATCAAAAGAAAATGAGGTGCAAGATGAAAATTGTATTTGATGTATTCGTTGATGGGAAAGTAAAAGAGACCCTTCAACCAAGCAACCAACGATTAAAAGAAATTCATGCTTATGTAAAAGCGGAGTCCTACGGATTAATCCAAAAGTATGGAAAAAATGTTTACTTAAATAGAAGAGTCGTTTACAACTAAGGCATCCTATGATGGCCTTTTTTTGTTTAGCCTTATCGTCTCTCCTTCGCGCATACATACTCTTGTTAAAAAACCGTTTGTTACGGACTGCTATAAGCAATCCAATAACAAACGGTTTTAATTAGTCAAGCATATCCAAGAACTGAGTATCTTCGATTATGACAATTAGCTCACCTTATGCTCGATTCGCAGCTTATCTGCCACCATCGCGATGAACTCGGAATTGGTTGGCTTCGACTTGCTGATGTTGATGGTGTACCCGAACAAGTGGCTGATGCTGTCGATGTTGCCGCGCGTCCATGCGACTTCAATCGCGTGGCGGATCGCGCGTTCGACGCGTGAAGGCGTCGTTTTGAATTTTTCGGCGATCGCCGGATACAGTGTTTTTGTAATCGCTCCCAGAATTTCAATATTGTTATACACCATCGTTATCGCCTCGCGTAAATATTGATACCCTTTAATGTGGGCGGGTACGCCAATTTCATGGATAATGCTCGTAATGTTCGCATCGAGGTTTTTTCCTTTAGCGATTGGCACGACATTCGACTTCAAAGTTGAGGAACTCGTTGAGAAGCTGCCCGTCGAGGAGAATGTCGGATTACCGGCTAGCTGACGAATACGGTTCGCTAAGATATCCATATCGAACGGCTTCAAAATATAATAGGAAGCGCCCAATTGAACAGCTTTCTGAGTAATATTTTCTTGACCGAAAGCAGTAAGCATAATAATTTTCGGCATAGGGGACAGGTTCATTTCTTTCAAGCGCTCAAGCACGCCAAGTCCATCCAAATGAGGCATAATAATATCAAGTATAAGTACATCCGGAACGTTTCGTGTTTCCTCCAAATGTCTTAAAACCTCTTCTCCATTATAAGCGACTCCACTTACACTCATATCAGATTGTTCGGATATGTATTCCGATAACAGGTTAGTGAATTCTCTGTTGTCATCTGCCAATAGTACTTCGATCTTATGCAAGTTGTGGTCCTCCCTTAAATGTTATTCATTATTTCGCTCACTAGTTGTCTACTTAAAGTTTTCGACATGGGTAGATTAATTCCTTCTGTCGAATATTATTTTTCTTTATTTTTTTACGTGACTTCGTTATAATTAAAAATTTACTACATATAACGATTTCGTTCTTTCTTCTTCGACAAATTCCATCGCCCACAATGACAAAGACGCGGTTTTAATTCATTCAATCTAAATAAAATAAAAACGTCCAGCATGGCATTTCCTCAGCCATACCAGACGCTTATTATAAAAGCTTGCACGTGTTATGCAGCCTCATCTACTCGACCGTTAGCTGATTTCAACAATATGCCTGCATCCTGCAGCATCCATTCGATGAAGCAGCCGTATCCTGAGGCAGGGTCGTTTACAAATACATGAGTGACAGCACCTACAAGCTTACCATCCTGTATTATAGGACTTCCTGACATACCTTGCACGATACCGCCTGTCTTGTTCAGTAATCGTTTATCCGTAATTTTGATAACCATTCCCTTAGTTGCAGGGCCTGGTTGCTTTGAGACATGAATGATTTCGATATTGAAACGTTCTACCTTCTGTCCGCTTATGACCGTTAAGATTTGTGCTTGTCCTTCTTTAACGTCTTCGGCAAATGCTACGGGAACTGAATTTGAATTGTAGCTGTGGGTAGGAACTTCATTCATTTTACCGAAAATGCCAAATCGAGTATTTCGTTCAACATTACCTAATATTTTGCTTTCTTTCACAAATTGAGCTCGTTTTTCTCCAGGTTCGCCATTTTGGCTTTTGTTAATAGATGTAACGCTTGATTGTAAAATTTGACCTTCACCAACTTCGATCGGCGTTTGTGTATCCATGTCTGTTATGACATGTCCCAATGCTCCATACACCCCTTGATCGGGTGCGTAAAACGTAAGCGTCCCAACTCCCGCAGCGGAGTCACGGATATACAAGCCTAATCTCCAAGCTTTGTCTTCCGCATCGAACAAAGGAGTTAAACGCGTTTCAGCAAACTTTCCGTCGCGTTTATAGCTTACTAAGAGCGATTGCTTATCAAGACCGGCTTTTTCGCATAGCTCTGCCACCTTGTGAACTTCATTGACTCTTTTCCCATTGATCTTTACGATAAGGTCACCTAAACGCAGTCCAGCCGCTTCTCCAGGTGATTGTTTCTCCCCTGAATCACTTACAACTTGGTGGTGTCCAACAACTAAGACACCCGCTGATTTCACTTTAACACCGATCGTTTGACCGCCCGGAATAACGCGTAAATCTGGTACGACATTGACTTTAACCGTCTTAAATGGAATTTTACCAAATAATTTCACTTTCATTTTGGTTTGACCGCTATGATTCGGTTGCAATGACAGTGGTTCATTCAAATTGACGGACAGCGAGTTACTGGAAGTACCATTAATCTTAAGCATATGAGGGTCGACCGTTACTTCTGCATGAACGGGCACTCCATATTGTAATCGTTTCAGTTGCCCGGAGAATAAACGAAGTTCATTCGGAATGGCGGCAAAATGTTGAAACGGGGTGGAGCTCCCGATCATACAAATGAAGAACACGAGAATTAGGCCAAACCATCGCTTCCTTTGATTGGAGTTCAATGATTTCACGCTCCCTGTAATTCCATCGCATGACGTAGAAGGCTTTATCGCCATTGGCGTACCTTTAAGTTACCCCGACCTGTTTGTTTTATGTCCGCAAAAACATTCCCTGAATGGCTTCCATTACGCCCCCTTCTGTCTATGCGCTAAATCAAGCATTTCTTGTGCGTGATGCCTTGTTTTTTCCGTTACTTCCACTCCGCCTAACATACGGGCAAGCTCTTCGATTCGAATGTTTCCAATCAATTCTGCAACTGATGTAGACGTACGCGCTCCGACAACCTGCTTGCTTATTTCGTAATGATGATCCGCCATACAAGCTACCTGCGGCAAGTGTGTGATCGAGAATACTTGACATCTCGCAGCCAGCTGCGACATCTTCTCCGCGATTGCTTGTGCTGCACGACCGCTTACGCCGGTATCGACTTCATCGAATATAAGAACCGGAACTTGATCAATCTCAGCGAAAATACTTTTGAGCGCAAGCATTATTCGTGACATTTCTCCGCCGGACGCAATTTTGCTTAACGGTTTCAAAGGCTCTCCAGGATTGGTCGACAGCATGAAAATCGCTTCATCCATGCCATTCGCATGTAATCGGGGACGATCTTCTTCAACTGTTCCGGCTATCGATTGATCAATTTGCACACGAAACTTGGCGGCGGACATTTGAAGCTGCCCCAGCTCCTTTTCAATTGCCTCTGACAAACGTATAGAGGCATGCTCTCGAAGCTGCGACAATTCCATCGCTAATTCCAATGCCTGTTCGTATAGACGGCTTTCCTCTAAGCGCAGCTCCTCAAGAAGCTGATCCCGATTCTCGATCTTGTCGCGATCTACTGTCGTTCGCTGCAAATAACTTAATATATCCGGAATCGTTTCTCCATACTTACGCTTTAAGCCATTAATCAAATCAAGCCGATCGTCAACCTGCGAAAGCAGCTCCGGATCAGATTCTATTCCATCACGGTAATCCCTCAATTGAAAAGCAGCATCCTCTGCTTGATAAAAAGCTGATTGCAATTGCTCCAAAAGCGGACTGAGCTTCACCGCGTCATAAGACTGGATGTCTGTAAGTTTTGTGATTGCCTTGCTTACTGCATCCAAGCCTTTCCCGTCATAAAGCAGAGAATAGGCTTCGGAGACGGCATCCATTCTTTTGCCTGCATACATTAGCTTGCGCCGCTGCTCCGTAAGTAATTCGTCCTCAAGCGGCTTCAATTGCGCACTTGATATTTCTTCGATCTGGAATCGATACAAATCAAGCATTTGAACGTTATGCCTTGCTGAATTTTCCAGCTCGCGCAAAGAGGTTCTAGCTTGCTGCAGTTGACTGAAAACGGCGCGGTAATTTTGCTTCCGCTCGATTAGCAAATCGCCTGCAAACAAGTCCAGCCACTCCAAATGCTGCTCCGTCCGCAGCAAGGACTGATGCTCATGCTGCCCGTGAATGTTCACCAGATATTCTCCTATTTCACGCAGCATGGTCATCGTGACAAGCTGACCGTTCACTCGGCTGCTGCTCTTCCCATAGGATGACAGCTCCCGCCTTATAACGAGCATCTCCTCAGAAGAGGAATTTACACCCAGCTTATTCAGCACCTTCCACACCGGATGACCCAGAGGCAAATCGAACAAGGCTTCCATCTCAGCCTTGTCACAGCCGTACCGTACCATGTCTGCAGAGCCTCTGCCGCCAACAACTAAACTTAATGCATCGATCAAAATCGATTTACCTGCACCCGTCTCCCCTGTTAACACATGAAATCCATGATGAAAAGTAACGTTTACTTCTTCAATCACCGCTAAATTCCTTATAGATAGCTCACGCAGCATGGCCGAATCCTCCTTAGTTCAATAGCTCGAGCAACCGCTCGACAACTTCTCCGCTTTGCTTCTTGGTGCGGCATATCATCAATATCGTATCGTCGCCGCAAATGGTACCCATCACTTCCGGCCACTCCATATTATCAAGTAAGGCTCCGATTGCATTTGCAGTTCCAGGCAAGCATTTCATGACGACTAAATTATCTGTAAAGTCAATATGTACAAAATGATCAAGCAAGGCACGCTTAAGCTTGTGAATCGGATTTTGACGTTGATGCTCCTGTGGAATTGAATATTTATATTTCCCTTCACCTGCAGGCACCTTTATTAGCATCAGTTCCTTCATATCCCTCGATACGGTAGCCTGTGTCACTTGCAAGCCGCCAGCACGCAGCGCTTCTACAAGTTCTTCCTGCGTCTCAATCGCATGATTCGTAATAATTTCTTTAATTCTATATTGACGGATACCCTTCATATAAACCCTCCATGACTAATTAGTCTGCGATGTGAAAAGTAATCTTGCGTATAACCTTATCCTTAGCATCTACGAATAATACGCCTGCACATTCTGGCAATAACAAGGAATAAACGAGCAGCCTGTCCCTTACTCCGCTTGCCGACCAATCCATCGGCATTCGGTCACGCGCAGTCTTTACGATATACATGCTTTTATCCTTCTCCGCAATATAATCAATATATAATCGACTGCCCTTACCAAGCGGCACGTCATCTAAAAGAATAGGGATCGGCACTAAATGCTTGCCGGAGCTCACTTCATAGCCAGCGCGTTCAAGCAGCAGTATATTCTCATCATCAGGTTTAAGCTCGCCGCCTTTGCCTAGCTTTAGTCGATTAACGCTTGCAGGCTCATGCAGCCAACGATAAAATGCTCGAAGCATCCATATCGCTAACACAATGCCTGCGAGCAGCATAATCAACCAATCACCGTACGTATCCATAAGCTCCCCCATTTCGCTAATGGTTTCTTATTCCTTAATCGTTCGCCATACTGGGGGCAAATTCCTGTCACGCTCAAAAGCGAACGTTTGTTTGGTTTCTTACATTTTAGCAAATTGTTTATGCTGATGTAAAGAAAAAAGATGCCCCTGCAGTTATAAAAAACTGTACGGCACCCTTCTTGTTCACTTTTTTATTTTCCAGCTTTAAAGGTTTGATTAGCTAATTCAACGATTCGTTCGATTTCTGCTTCAGCAGGTACATTTTCATTCGGCTTTGCCGTCCACGTCCAATAAGCTAAAAACTCGATATTGCCTTCTCCTCCCGTAATGGGCGAGAACGTTAAGTTTTGCAAGGAATACCCTAGCTCGGCCGCAGCGGATAATAACGTCTTCAATACATTTTTATGCACCGAAGAATCACGAACGACGCCTGATTTCCCGACCTTTTCCCTTCCAGCTTCAAACTGCGGTTTGATGAGCGCTACGATGCCGGAATCTACCGAAAGCAAAGTAGATAATGCGGGCAGGATAAGCTTCAATGAAATGAATGAAACATCGATAGTGGCGAAAGTCGGTGCAGGACCGATTAAATCTGAAGGCTGCGTATAGCGAAAATTCGTACGTTCCATCACATTCACACGTTCATCCTGCCGTAGAGACCAATCTAACTGATTGTATCCGACATCGATCGCATATACGTACGAAGCACCATTTTGCAATGCGCAATCCGTAAATCCGCCGGTAGACGCACCGATATCAAGCATGACGCGGCCTGTTACATCGATACCAAATGAACGAATGGCCTTCTCCAGCTTTAAGCCGCCGCGGCTGACGTAGGGGTGTAAAGCGCCCTTCACCTTGATATCCGCCGCTCGCGAAACCTTCATGCCGCTTTTGTCTACGGGCTCGTTATCGACTAACACGAGCCCTGCCATCAAAGCTGCCTTCGCCTTCTCTCTGCTTTCAAAAAAACCGCGCTCAACCAGCAGCACATCAATTCGCTCTTTAACTGTCGTTGTCATCTTTCTCCTTCAGCAACTATTGCTGTCCCGTTACTCGCTTTATGCGGCGCGGCAGCATTGATTTAAGCTCGGCAGCGACTCTCTCGGCCGTTAAACCGATTTCATGCCTTTGCTCCTTGATCGTTCCATGCTCGACAAATAGATCGGGAACACCAATTATACGCACGGGAAGACCGTAAATACCATTGAGTGAATAAAATTCAAGGACAGAACTGCCGAAACCGCCTAGCTCCGAGCCCTCCTCCAGCACGATCATGTTTTTGCCTTCTGCAGCAAGCGATAACAGCATGTGCTCATCAAGCGGCTTTATGAATCGCGCATTAACAATTTGTACATTTAATCCTTCACGCTTCAAAAGCTCTGCAGCTTCCTCAGCAACCTGAATCATAGGGCCGATAGCCAATATAACACCGGACTCTCCCTCGCGAACCGTTTCCCACGTGCCGATCGGCAACGCCTGCGGATTCGGGTCCATTTCGACGCCTAAGCCCGCAATGCGCGGATAACGCACGGCTATCGGACCGTCATTATAATCAATGGCGGTTTTAAGCATTTGTCTCAGTTCATTTTCATCCTTTGGCATCATGATAACTAAATTCGGGATATGCCTTAAAAAGGAAATATCATAAACACCGTGATGGGTTTCGCCATCCGGACCCACAAAGCCTGCTCGATCAATCGCAAAAATGACATTCAGGTTCTGTCGGCATATATCATGCACAACTTGATCATACGCTCTTTGCAGGAAGGTTGAATACACCGCAAATACCGGCTTCAGGCCCTCCATCGCAAGTGCAGCTGACATAGTAGCCGCATGCTGCTCTGCAATCCCTACGTCAATCATTCGATTCGGAAATCTTGCGGCGAATTTTAACAAGCCGGAACCGCCCGGCATTGCAGGCGTCACAGCGATGATTCGCTCGTCCTTCTCCGCAAGCTCAATTAACATCTCGCCGAATACATCTGTATACACGGGAGGGCCGACGGCCTTCACCACTTGACCGGACTCGATCTTATAGGGAGTAATTCCATGCCACTTGAAGGAATCGGCTTCAGCGGGTGAATAGCCCTTTCCTTTGACAGTAAGAACATGAACAAGTACCGGACCCTGTACCTGATCCGCCTGCTTCATAATATCCAGCACCTGTTCCAAATCATGGCCGTCCACAGGACCCAAATAAGTAAAGCCAAACTGCTCGAATAAAATACCGCTAACGAGTAAATATTTCAAGCTGTCCTTAAAACGCTCAGCAGTCCTAGCCAGCTTCCCGCCGATTGCTGGAATTTTGTTCAGCAATTGCTGTAGATCGTCTTTCGCTTTCTGATAATGCCGATCCGTCCGGATTTTCCCTAAATAATGGTGTAACGCACCCACGTTCGGCGCAATGGACATTTCGTTATCATTCAAGATGACCATTAAATTTTTCTTCTCGTGCCCGATATGGTTAAGTGCCTCCAAAGCCATGCCTCCGGTTAGAGCGCCATCCCCAATAACTGCAACGACTCGATTGCTGTCACCCTTCAGATCGCGGGCAAGCGCCATTCCCATTGCGGCGGATAGTGAAGTACTGCTATGCCCGGCTTCCCACACGTCATGCTCGCTCTCGGAACGCTTCACGAAGCCGCATAGTCCTTTATATTTGCGCAACGTATCAAACCGATCCTTGCGGCCGGTCAAAATTTTATGGACATAGGATTGATGGCCCACGTCAAAAATAAATTTATCATCAGGACTATTAAATAAATAATGCATGGCTAGGGTCAGCTCTACGACTCCCAAATTTGGAGCGAGATGACCACCCGTAACGGAAAGCTTCTCAATAAGAAACTGACGGATTTCAGCGGCCAGTTGCTCTAGCTGAGCGGTTGTCAAAGCTTTCAAATCTTGAGGTCCGTTAATCTGGTCAAGCAGCACGTTACTTTCCTCGCTTTCGCGGACAGTCTGTAAAAAGACGTCCCATAAACATCAACATTTTTCCTATTATAGCATACTGCGCTTTTTTTCCCAACCAATCAGGCTGTTGTTCCAGCTTTAATGATCGCGCTGTACAAGATAATCGGCAATTTCCAATAACCGCAGCGGATCTTGAAAACCGGCTTCCAGCACAGCTGATTTCGCCTCTTGGGTCAATCGTTCGACTTGAGCTTTACTCTCTTCCAACCCGATAAGATACGGATAAGTTACTTTGTTTTGCTGTACATCGCTGTTCGTCTTCTTGCCTAACTTCTGCTCGTCTCCAATCAAATCCAAAATATCGTCCTGAATTTGAAAGGCTAAGCCAATATTACGTCCAAATCTAGCGAGCAGTTCAATCTGCTTTTGAGTAGCCCCGCCAATACGCCCGCCTGCAGTGACGGAAAATACGATCAAATCACTCGTTTTGTGAAGGTGAATATATTCCAGCTCGCTTATGGAAGTAATGCCTTGCTCACCGAGCATGTCTGCCACTTGACCGCCAACCATCCCTGGCGCCCCTGCCAGCCTCGCCAAATCCTCGACAATGGCTAGCGCAACCTCAGCACTTATGCCGCCCTGTCTGGCCGCTTGCGGAATCAGATGAAATGCATGCGTGAGAAGCGCATCACCGGCAAGAATCGCCATAGCTTCACCAAACACTTTATGGTTAGTCGGCTTCCCTCTGCGAAAATCATCGTTATCCATAGCTGGCAAATCATCATGGATCAAGGAATACGTGTGTATAAATTCAACTGCGCATGCTACCGGAAGAGCGGCATTAAAGGCTGACGTCTTGCCAAATACTGCTTCCGCAGCCGAAAGAATTAGCGCTGGCCGAAGCCGCTTGCCTCCTGCTTCCAGCGAGTAAAGCATCGCTTCCCTCAAACGTTCCGGAACGTCCCAAACGGCTGGAATCGACCGTTTCAGCGCAGTTTCCGTCAGCTCCGCGCATTGCGTTAAATATCCTTTAATAGCTACCCTCTCGTTCAAGCTTATTCCCCTTTATCCTCGTTTACCGGCGCAAACGGTTTTTTCTGGAAGCCCTGTTCCGTCTCGATCAGCAATTCGATTTTCCGCTCTACTTGCTCCAGCTTGCCTCCGCAAAGCTGCGACAGCTTCATTCCTTCTTGAAATAATTCAATTGCCGTCTCCAGAGGTACATCACCGTTCTCAAGCCTCGATACGATCGAATCTAAGCGTACCATCGCTTGCTCAAAAGTAAGTTCGCTGTTATTCGTTGCTTCCATCGATTTGATCTCCCCTCATTGACCGTACTAGGCAGTCCAACTGACCGTCCGCTACCTTCACCTTAAGGACGTCTCCGGGCTGCACATCGGTAATCGTTTTAATTAATTTTTTTTCCTGTTCGTCATATATGAGGCCATAACCTCGGGACATGACCTTAAGCGGACTTAAGGCATCTAATTGCTTTATTGCACTATGCAGGTTATGTTTTTTTTCTTTAAGTGCATTAACCATCGCTTGCTTCAGCTGTTTAGTTGCAGCTTCCCGCCGTTTGGCTGCTAAAACGGCTCTTTCCCCCGGATGATGTCCCGCTAAGGATGCTTGCAGCCGAGAAAGCCTGGAATAACCGCGCTCCGAAAGGGTCCGCGCCCGTTGTACAAGCTGCTCAGTCAGACGATCCAGCTGTTGAGCCTGCTCCAGCAAGTACTTGCGCGGATATAGGAAAAACGGAGAACGTTGAATGCGTTGAAGCTTCTCCTTGTCATCCTGTACGAGGTGGCGCATACCATGAATGAGCCGCTGCTTCTGGCGCTGCAGCTGATTATGCAATTCCGATACATTCGGTACCGCAAGCTCTGCCGCCGCTGTGGGCGTGGCCGCTCGCAAATCAGCCACGAAATCAGCAATCGTGAAATCCGTTTCATGCCCGACCGCGCTTATAATAGGAATCGCGGATCCGGCAATGCTGCGAGCTACCGATTCTTCATTAAATGCCCATAGCTCCTCGAGAGAACCTCCGCCGCGGCCTACGATTAATACGTCAGCTTCGCCGAAACGGTTCACCGCCTCTATCGCTTTCACAATCGAAGGAGCTGCCTGCGTTCCTTGAACGAGAACGGGAAATATGTATATGGGAACCGAAGGATAACGTCGTTGCAGCGTAATGATAATATCGCGCACGGCCGCTCCCGTCGGCGAGGTGATTACGCCGACTGCACGCGGAAAACGCGGGATAGGCCGCTTGCGTGCGGCGGCAAACAAACCTTCAGCCTCAAGCTTGCCTTTTAACTGTTCATAGGCGAGATATAAGCTTCCAATTCCATCCGGCTGCATCGCAGTCACATAAAATTGATAATTACCATCGCGTTCATAGACCGATATGTTACCGCGTGCAATAACCTTTGTGCCTTCCTTCGGATTGAACGGCAGCCGTTGATTATGAGAAGCGAACATAATACTTTTCAGCTTGCTATCGCTATCCTTTAGGGTGAAATACATATGCCCGCTTGAATGATGCGTAAAATTTGAAATTTCGCCGCGCAGCCATACGTCGCCCAGCAAAGAATCCGTTTCCAGCTTCATTCGAATATATCGATTAAGCTCTTTTATGGAATAGATACGAGGCTGATCCGCCATGCCAACGTCACTCCTTGATTCCATTTGCCCGTTTTGCCGCTGTAATCGTGTTTTTCATTAGCATCGTAATCGTCATCGGGCCAACCCCGCCTGGTACCGGAGTGATAGATCCGGCTGTTTCAAGACAATCCTCATAGTCGACATCTCCTGCCAGCTTGCCGTCCGGTAACCGGTTTATTCCAACATCGATGACAATTGCTCCAGGCTTTACGAACCTGCTGTCAATCGCCTTAGTCTTGCCGATTGCTACGACTAAGATATCAGCCTGCTTTGCGATCTCTTCCATGTTCGCCGTACGCGAATGACAAATTGTAACCGTCGCATTCTCGCGAAGCAGCAGCATGGCTACCGGCTTGCCGACGATATTGCTTCTGCCGATAACGACGGCATGCTTGCCGGAAATATCAGAACCGCTCCGCTTAATCAGCTCAATCACACCCGCTGGCGTGCAAGGAAGCAAGCTGTCATCTCCAATGACTAAGTTACCGACACTCTCGGGATGGAAACCGTCAACGTCTTTCTCAACGCGAATCGCATCAATAACGGCTTTCTCGTTAATATGCTTTGGAAGCGGTAATTGAACAAGGATGCCGTTTATCGTGGATTGATTATTCAAGCGGTCGATAACAGCAAGTAATTGTTCTTCACTGGTTTCAGCGGATAAACGGTGTACCTCCGAGTAAAATCCAAGCTGCTGGCAAGCCTTTTCCTTCGAGCCAACGTAAACCTTTGATGCAGGATCTTCTCCTACAAGAACGACCGCAAGACCAGGAACGATTCCTTTAGCTTTGAGGGACGCCGTCTCCGTAATCATTTCCCCGCGAATGAGGTCAGATATTTTTTTGCCTTCAATAATTTGTGCACACATAGCTCCAGTCTCCTTTTGCGTCTATGGAAAAATCACTTTCCTGTCAGTTCATTAAGATTTCAGTTCATTGATTTCTAGAAATAGCTTCCCAAGCACGCCGTTAACGAATTTCCCTGACTCTTCAAAGCCGAAATGCTTCGCCAATTCAATGGCTTCATTGATGGTAGCTTTAGGCGGAACATCGTCACGGAATACCATTTCGTAGCATGCCAATCTTAGCACTTGGCGATCGACCCGCGATAGACGATCCACCTGCCACCCCGTCAAAAATTGCTGAAGCATGCCGTCAATCGCCTGCTTGTGCTCTAAAACACCTTGAACAAGCTCTCGGGCAAACTCATCCGTGCTGCCTATCTCGGAAGGATCGGCGCCAATTTCATTGTCTTGACGGAGCTCGTCCATCAGCATATCGACCGCCTCTGAAGCCGAAACCTCATTCATTTCCATTTGATACAAGCTTGAAATTGCTATTTCCCGTGCTAATCTTCGTTTCATATGACCTCCGCGGCAGCATGAATGCCGAATATAATGAATTGCGCTTGCACTGCCTTCTATCTCAAAAAAAACCTATGATCTCCTCCCTGCCCCGAATAAGCGGCTATCCGGAATACGGAGTACGGAGGAGACCACAGGATCATTTGAACGGACGAAATCTCTCTAACAACGTATACCAAAGCCGCTGCCAAGGGAAGATAGGTCCGCTGTTTAATTCCTTTTGCATGCCGATCCAGTAACCGATTGAGACAAGCAGCCCTACAAAGAGCATATCCCAAAAACCGACAAACAAGTATAACAAACCGAAAAATAGTCCCGTTGCAGCACCTGCTGCACGCTTTCCATAGATGGCCCAGAATTCCCTCCACATTGGCAAACCCACCTCTATTCCACGCGACTCTTAAACGTACCTGTTTGGATGATGTTCGCAACGTACACCGAAACGTTGGTCACCGGTATACCGGCAATGTCCTCTACATGCTCTTTGACAACGCGTTGAATCTCTTCCGTTAAGACAGGAATGGAGCTTTCGCCGTCGACCACTGCACGGATAACAATATCTAGTCCAGCGTCGGTTGCCCGTATACGCGCGCGCAAATCTTTCACTCCGCGTTGGCGGGAGGCTGCTTTAAGCGCCAAGTTTTCAATCGTTTCAATAGAAATTCGGATATCGCCGAAGTCGGTTCGTTGATCAATCGACGGAGCAGATGCGGTTCCTCGCTGCAGCGAGACAATGAAAAATCGCAAGCTCAGCACTAATAGGATGACGCCCGTTACAGCAACCGTAATTTGCAAGGAATCGAGCCGATATAAATCGACGATCAAATCAGACATTAGATCTCTTGAAATTCCGCCGAATCCTAAGATAAGCAGGAAAACGGATAAGCATCCGATTACAATGCTGTACAAAAACAAAAGCAGCTTGTCCACAACTTTAACCAAGCTTTGCGCCTCCTCCTGTGAAGCCGAATGAAAACCCCCTTGCGCCGAGCGGCATGCCCATTCACGAGGGGGTTGTAAGGAATTAAATTAATCTTACATTATTTCACTCTATGCTGATAATCTTCTTCTTCCGGTTTATCTTGCGTCTTGAAATGTACATCGTGAATATGTACGTTCACTTCAACAACGTGGAGCCCTGTCATCATTTCGATCGAACGCTTTACATTGCGTTGAATTTCGGAAGCAATTTCCGGAATTCGGTTGCCGTATTCAACGATAATGGAAACATCCACTGCAGCTTCGCGCTGTCCCACTTCAACTTTAACACCTTTGGATAAATTTTTACGGCCGAGAAGCTCAACGATGCCTCCGGCAAATCCTCCGCTCATTCCAGCAACGCCTTCTACTTCAATCGTAGCCAATCCAGCGATAACTTCAATGACTTCAGGTGCAATTTGAATGGTGCCAATGTCCGTTTTCTCATACTCCGCAGCAATCGTACTCATGATGGTTGTACACCTCCTTAAAGTTGCGCGTACTCAGCTTTTGAGCCAAGCAATAAACCGCATCTTGTTAATATACTATAACATTCGGCATGAAATATGACAAACGATACTGCATGTTCACAAATTTGTCGTTTGCTTATTCCGGGACGTTAATATCATGCTCTTCAAGGAACTTAATGTCGAAGTTTCCTTGGATGAATTTGGAGTGGTTCAGCAGCTTCAGGTGGAACGGAATCGTCGTCCGTATTCCTTCAATTGCAAATTCGGACAATGCTCGCTTCATCCTCGCAATCGCTTCCTCGCGAGTCGCTCCCCAAACGATCAGCTTCGCGATCATCGAATCATAATGCGGTGAAATCGTATAGCCTGGATATACCGCGCTATCCACTCGCACGCCTGCTCCACCAGGGGGCAGGTAGAACGGGATATGTCCGGGCGACGGCATAAAATTACGTTCGGAATCCTCAGCGTTGATCCTGCATTCGATTGACCAGCCATTGATCTTCAAGTCGCTCTGCGCGAAGGAAAGCGGATTGCCTTCTGCCACCGAAATCATTTCTTTTATTAAATCGACGTTCGTAATCATCTCAGTTACGGGATGCTCGACTTGAATACGAGTGTTCATCTCCATGAAATAGAAATTGTCGTCCGGCCCGAGCAGAAACTCTAAAGTACCCGCTCCCGAGTAATTAACGGCAAGCGCCGCGCGCACGGCAGCTTGTCCCATACGCTCGCGAAGCTCCGGCGTAAGCGAAACGCATGGCGCTTCCTCAACGAGCTTCTGCCTTCTGCGCTGTACAGAGCAATCGCGCTCAAACAAATGAACGGCATTCCCGTGCTTGTCGGCCATGATTTGGATTTCGACGTGCTTCATGCCGGTCAAATATTTCTCCAAATAGACGCCGGCGTTGCCAAATGCCTTCTCGGCTTCTTGCTGCGCAGTCGTAATTTGCTGCACCAGCATCGTTTCGTCATCTGCAATACGAATACCTTTGCCCCCGCCGCCAGCCGTAGCTTTGATAATGACTGGATATCCGATCTCTCGCGCTATGCTGATCGCCTCGTCCATGCTTTCAACGAGACCGTCAGAGCCCGGAATAATCGGAACATTGGCCGATTTCATCGTTAGCTTGGCTTCCGCCTTATCACCCATTCGGTTGATCGCATCCGGCGATGGACCGATAAAGGTAATGTTGCAAGATTCGCAAATTTCAGCGAAATCAGCGTTCTCTGCAAGAAAACCGTAGCCGGGATGTATGGCATCGCACTCCGTTATTGTTGCTACGCTCATAATGTTAGTTAAATTTAAATAGCTGTCCTTGGATGCCGTCGGTCCAATGCAGTAAGCTTCATCGGCTAACCGGACGTGCAGCGAGTCGCGATCCGCTTCAGAATAAACGGCAACCGTACCAATACCGAGTTCTCGGCAAGCACGAATGATTCTTACCGCAATTTCGCCGCGATTTGCGATTAATATTTTGTGAAATTTCACGTAGGAACCCCTTTCAAACGTCAGTTTCCCTATTCGGAGCCTTTATCGCTCGATTATTCTGGTTTTACAACAAATAGAGGCTGACCGTATTCGACGAGCTGGCCGTTGGAAACTAAAATTTCCACGATTTCTCCGCGCACTTCAGCTTCGAGCTCATTCATCAGCTTCATCGCCTCAAGGATACAAACGACGCTCTTTTCATTTACGCGGTCTCCAATTTTGACAAATGCACTGGCATCCGGAGTCGGCGAGCTGTAGAAGGTGCCTACCATCGGCGATACGATTTGATGCAGATTGTCCGCGATCGGAAGAGTTTGCGCAGTCTCAGGAGCCGCTTGCTGCGGCGCAGCCGGAGCAGCAGGAAACGATGATCCCGCTTGAAGCGGTGCAGGCGAGTATGTATGCGTAATTGGGGCCGCTTGCACATTCACCACTTCTGTTTTTCCTGGCTTGCGGATGAGCAGGCGAGTCCCTTCGTTTTCGATTTCCAGCTCATGAACGGAAGTTTGATCAACCAATTTGATCAACTCTTTAATCTCGCTCAATTTGAACATGAATGTTTTCACTCCTTAAATTTACGATAGCAAAATGGCCTTCAAAGTACTTTTCGTACGGTATGAATGCCAATCTATCCAATTCTTTCACATAACGTTTAACATTATATCATAAACAAGCCTGAACACGAATCATTTTTTGTTCAGTCCTCCGCAGGAACCAAAAACCCCTGTCACAGCCAGCAAATTAGCTGGCGGCGTCAGGGGTTCATTAACGGGCAAACCGTTAAACGTTTCTTATTGCGTTACATATTGGACGGATACTTGATTCGCATTAACTTCCATCGTGTTCATAACCAATTTGATAATGTCAGCGGCTTGCTTCTTATCCAGCGACTCGCTCGATACGACAACCTTGAAATGGTCGCCCTCTTCATCGATCAAAGCCATTTCATATTGCTTCATGAGCTCTGACTCCAGGCCTGTCTTTTTCGAGGTTTTGTCTTCAAGCTGTTCAAGCTCGGCAATTGCCGCTACAGATTCCTCTTGCTTGCTTTGCGTCTCGGAAATGGCTGCCATAATCCGATTCTCCGCTTCGGTATTTTGCATTTCCCGCTTCGCCATCAGCTCGCTGAACAGGCCGCCCGCCGCAAGGCCTTGCTTATCGATTTGATCCAAGATTTCAAGCTCCGCATCGCTAATGGCAGCATCGTCGCCAGGCTGTACCTCGTTCACAACGAGTCCGTTGCCATCCGTCGCTGCTTCAGTCGCATTTTGCGCTGCTTGCTCGGTTTGCGAGCCGTCCGTTAGCACTTCCGGTGAATCGATGTCCTGAGTAAATAAATAATAAGCCGACAATACCACCATCAAACTAAGCATTGATACGAGCCATACCGTTTGTCTTTTCGTGTTCATGTGAACACCCTCCCAATGATTCATATTAGTTTACTGCTTGCTTGGCACGACTGAAATTCGATTAACCGGCACATTAAAGCCCTTTTCAACCGCATTGACAATGAGACGTCTGACCGTCGCATTTTCAGCGCCCTTGGCGACTATAAGAATACCGCGAATACGCGGGTTAATCGTTTTGGTTATGATCGGCTTCTGTTCTCCCGACACTTCATACAGGACGACCTGTCCGTCCTTCGTAATAGACGTTACATGTCTCCGTCCGCCATTACGATCGTTTTCATCTTGTACCGATTCCGATTCTTGTGTATTGCGCACGAATATAGTTTCTTCCGTCGAATCGACCGTCACGAGCACATCAACCGTGCCAACGCCAACGATTTTCTCCAAAATTTCCTTCAGCCGCGTCTCCAGCGGCTGCTCGATCGCAGCGAATGGCGAGCTGGCAGACGCTCCCGATCCAGCCCATACATCTTCGGCCTGCGGCGGCGGATTTGGATCCTGAGCCGAAGGCTCCACATCTTTATACGTTAGAAATGAATTCATAATCATTAGCGCCGCGCCAATCCCCCCAACGATTAGCAAAATTCGCAGCGTCCGAACACGCTTCGGACCGCCGGGACCGCCTCCAACCGCTGATTCTATGCCTTCCAGCCATTTGGCCACCGCGCCGTACCTCCTTTCCGTTTATGCGTTTATCGCTAAGGCTTCTGCTGCGACGGCTGTCTAACGACAACTTGCTCAGAAGCTACGCCCCAGCCTTTTTCGATCAAATCGATAATGGCCGCTGTCGTTTCGGGATCGGCTCCAGTCCAACCTTCATCCGCCTTCTGCCCGACCTCTGCCGCCTCTGTTTTACGTTCCGAATGTTCCGGGCCCGAAGCCGGGACTTTCCCTTCCCCGCCTATCTGTTCGATCTCTACGGCAATGTTTACGGGCAGCACCTCTTTCATAGGGGCGGTATCCTCCAGCCTTCCATCTTGCCCGTTACCAGATTTAAGAGTAACGATAATCTGACTAATGTAGGGGGTCTGCCCCCCCGGCTTTACGACCCATTTCAACACGGCGTCCACACTGTCAACCGGAGCCTTAGAACGCTCGATAAGCTCAGCTTTTATGGAATCCTCCAGCGTCCGCTCGGCTAGCTTGGCTGCTTCCAGGTTGCGTTTCTCGCTCAGCTGCTCCGCGTCCCGCTGTATTTGAGATAAACCCGCCATAGGCACTCCGCGCTTCATGGCAGACTCGCTCCACAGCTCCATTCCGTTATCCAGCCTCGTACTAATATCGCTTTGCATGAGCTTTAATATGGGCGATAAAATCGTCATTAGGATGAACAAACCGACAACGAGCCGCGCATACCGCTGCATCGCTTTGTTCGGGAGCAGCAGTTCGACGACCACCGCCAGTAAAATAACGGCTATGATGTCTCGCAGCCAGTCGCTTAACCAAGCAACCACAGCGTTCGTCTCCTTCCTTATCTCACCATCAGCGCTGCGTTTCCGGCAGTCAAAATGATCGTAACCGCGAGAAAAAACATAAGGCTGACAGCCGCCAGCGCCGCAAACACATAAACCATCGTTTTCCCGATCGTCTGAAGGCACGTAACGATCGGCGATTCTCCTAACGGCTGCATAACAGCCGCCGAAACGTTGTAGATGAGTGCCAGCGTTAATATTTTAATCGCAGGGAATGCACTGATAAACAGCAGGATGATCACGCCAGCCAGCCCAATCGCATTTTTGGCCAGCATCGAGGCGGATATAACCGTATCGGCCGCATCCGAGAACATTCTTCCTACGACCGGAACGAAGTTGCCGGTTACGAATTTCGCCGTCCGCAAGGTCACTCCGTCTGTGACGGCCCCGGTCGCGCCCTGCACAGAAATGACCCCGAGAAATACCGTAATCAACACGCCCATTACGGCGACCGCAATCGTACGAAGCAGGTTTGCCAGCTGGGTTACCTTAAACTTTTCCGACAGCGCGCTAGCGATATGGAGCACGGCCGAGAAGAAAAGGAGCGGAAACACAACCGTGTAGATGATCGTTCCGACAGCATGAATCATAAAAATGATCAGAGGGTGCAGGACCGATACAGTAACGACATTTCCCATCGAAGCGAGTAACGTAAGCAGCAGAGGCACCATGGCGAGCATGAATTGAATCATGTTTTCGACTGCGCCTTTGGCATAGCCGATTGCGACATTAAAGCTGTTTACAGCTATGATGATCAGCACCATGTAAGTAATCGAGTAGGCCACCTTGCTGACGGCATTGCGTTCGAAAGCATTCTGGAGCGTTTCAAGCACCATACTGAATACAGTCAGCATGACGATCGTGACGAGCAGCTTCCCGTTATAAAGCACCTCATGCAGAAAGTATTTCAACAACCCTTTCATCATGTCCGTCAGCTTAAGGCCCTCGCCGCCCGGAATAATCATTTCCACAAAGCTAGGTATACGTTGTTCCGGAAAGAAGCCCCCATATTCGCTCCTCAGTTTATTCCAGTACGATTCGACTGCATCCGTCTCCAGACCGCCTATTTGCTCTGTCGTAAGCTCCTTCGTCAGCTGATCCCGCTCAAACAAACGGTCCTCGGCAGGCATCTCTGCGTTAGAAGCGTACACAAAGCCTACATTAGGCACGAAGGCTAAAAGGAAGGTGCCGATAATAATAGCGAGCAGCAGTCTGGCCCTTTCTCGTACGTGAGTATGCTTGACCATCCGCATCAGCTCCCGTCCGGCAGCAGACCGATGACGGTCTCTACGATCACGCTAATAATCGGAACGGCCATGACGAGAATAAATATTTTGCCGGCAAACTCAATTTTTGAAGCGATGCTCTCTTGACCTGCGTCTCTGACTATTTGAGCTCCAAACTCTGCGATGTACGCGATTCCGATAATTTTCAAGACCGTCTTCAAGTAGATGGAAGGGATACCCGATCGATTAGCCAGGTCCTCCAACACGGTTATGACGATTCCGATTTTGCCGATCAAATACAGGAAGATGAAGAGACCTGTAAACGCAGCGAGCAAAAAAGCGAACATCGGCTTTTGTTCCCGTATGACGAGTATAAGCACGGTTGCCATCAGACCTAGACCGACGATTTGAATCATTTCCACTTCGTTCACCTACTTGCATGCACGTCCGCTGAAGACGTCTACTGGAACAAAAAAATCGTTTTTATTTCCTGAAACAATTCATTGAGAAGCCGGACGACCATAAATAACACGACAACAAATCCGATTACCGTTACCCAATGCGCCATGTCTTCCTTTCCCATTTGCTTCAGAACCGAATGAATCATCGCAATGACGATTCCGATACCGGCAATTTGGAAAATGGCGCTCACATCCATGTTCATCATCTGTGCGGCACCCCATTACACCATCAAAATGACGATCAGCACAGCGATCAAAATACCGAGACTTTTCCACATCTTCTCGTAACGCCCTTGATCGTCTCTCGCTGCGTCCTCCTCTGCCTTCAGCTGCAGTAGCGCTAGACGTATATGCTTTATTTGATCTTCCTTGTCGCTTATTCCAAGTGTAGAGCCCAGCCTGATGAGTACGGCCTGCTCGTTACTGCGCATGGATGTCGCTGACCACTGCGATTTTACCGCCTGCTCCCAGCTGTCCCGGAAAGTTAGATTTTCCGCTTCCACGATACCGCCCGCCGCTTTGCGAAACAGTGTAGCGAGCGGCTCTGGCGCCGCCATAGCCGTTCGTTCAAGCGCCTCCGGCAAAGGCGTATGCCCATAGCCGATTTCCGTCTCCAGCCGCTGCAGCGCGTGCGCAAGCTGACTTAATTGACGAGGGCGTTCGGCGAATTTCGCCGCCTGCTGAAAGCCGATCATCGTGCCTGCGAACAGGATAAGTACCGCACCCAGCAGCTTGATCACGGGTCATCAGCTCTATGCCGACCGGAGAAGGAATGCACAGCATCGACAGCCGAACGATGCGGCGGTAATGCCGGCTGCTCGCGGGCTGTTGCTCGCCCGTTTGCTTCTGCGGATACGACTCGATGCATAATGCCCTGCTCGGTTCGCTTCAGCTCGACCACATAGGTAAATGCGCCTTCGTCCAGAAGCTTTCGCAGCACCGGTCTCCCCCTGGCATCCTGCAAATCGTAGGCATGCGCGGTTGCGATTACGCTGATCCCCGCATGGCTTGCTTCTCGAATCGCCTCTCCGTCCTCCGGCCTCCCGATCTCATCCGCGATCAGCACCTCGGGCGACATGGACCGCAGCAGCATCATCATGCCTTCCGCTTTCGGGCATGCATCCATTACGTCCGTTCGCGGTCCGACATCGAAGGTTGGAATTCCCCTTACGCAGGCCGCAATCTCTGAACGCTCGTCGACGATACCGACCTTCCTTCCCTGCCAGCCGCTTGCCTCGAAGCTCGGCCATAAGCCATAGCTGACTGATCTTGCAATGTCCCGAACAAGCGTCGTTTTTCCTTGCTGCGGAGGGGCCAGAATGAGCGCGGAATGCAACGTTTTCCGATTGCGGTCTAACAGCTTCGGCAGCAAATGAATACCGGCGCCAATCACCTCTCTTGCGACCCGGATATTGAACGCGCCAATATCGCGAATGCCTCTTACAACGCCGCTGTCTAAAATCGTTCTTCCGGCAAGTCCGATTCGATGTCCGCCTGATACCGTTATGAAGCCTCTTCGCAGCTCCTCCTCCATCGCGTATAAGGAGTAATTCGTAATGCGTTCGAGAAGCTTGCGGCATGTATCCGCCGAAGGCTTGTACGCGCCGTCAGCCGTTTGTCTCAATGAACCGTCAATTGTCAAAAACCTGGACTGTCCCCGAAAACCAAGTTCAAGAGGTCGGCCTTCGCGAATCCGAATTTCTTCAAGCTGCTCCTGCAGCTGTTCAGGCAGACGCTCCAGCAGTGTCTTCAGCTCCAAAGGCAGCAGATGTACTACGCGTGCCAGCATGCGATCATCACTCCCGGATGTTTGTCCTTCATTGTCCTATTTGTATGCTTGTATAGCGAAAATATGTCCCCCTGTTCCCTCCATTGCTAGATTAACAATCTATTATTTTTTCAAAATGCCGATCATCAAGCAAATAACGCCCGCGGCTACCCAAATAAATTTAGAGGGAGACAACTTGTCGGACATCCCGACTAAACCAACCGTAGTTGTAGCAATCAAAATGAGCGGTCCTACTAAAGCAAGCGATGAATTCACGACCAAAGCTTTATCAATTTGGTTTAACCGCAGCATCAGCAGCGCAGCACAAATCTCGATCGTACCGGATGTGAGACGCAGCGTTGCCATAGTCATAACAATTTTATTGAGCATGCGAATGCAACCTCCCTTCGTAAATGCAGTTGTCCCATAAATATATGCACGCTTGTCTCTATTTCATGCCGGGCACCTGCCTAACGGCAAGTGCATATAGTGAATCATTCATTCGATCAACAAGAAATTAGCATGTGCGAGGAGATAACAATGATGAGAATGGCAACTGCTGATGAATGGCATCACCTGCTGCAAGACCCCGGAGGTCAGCGCGCTACCAATCGGAGAAGCCGAATGGGCCAAACGATGGTCATCGACAAAGGCATGGGACTCTATTCCTTTTCCGATTTTATTCAGATGGCCGGCACTCATGTCGATATTGTTAAGCTTGCTTTCGGCACGAGCGTCCTCTACCCGACGGATTTGCTTCGGAAAAAACTAATGGCTGCCAAGGAAAACGGACTCATTATTATGCCGGGAGGCACGTTACTTGAAGCAGCCATAAAGCAGCAAGCCGTTCGATCCTTTTTGGATACCGTTTGTTCGCTCGGATTTAACGGATTAGAGGTTTCGGACGGGACGATCGAGCTGGACCGCAAGCAAAGAACCTCTCTCATAAAAGAAGGCATAGAACGCGGGCTATATGTCGTGACCGAATATGGAAAAAAAGCCTCCGGCTCCATGATCGACCCGGAGGAGCTTGCTTTCACGGCGGAATGCGATTTCGAAGCAGGCTCCAGGCTCGTTACGGTAGAAGCGCGCGAATCGGGCGTGAATGTCGGTTTATTCGATGCGGAAGGCAAATGCGATGAAGGCACGCTGGAGAAGGTTCTGCGTAAAGTAAGCGACAGCAGCCGTCTTATGTGGGAAGCTCCATTGAAACAGCAGCAGGTTTACATGCTTCAACAAATTGGCGCTAACGCTCATCTGGGAAATATTGCTCCGACGGACGTTCTTTCACTTGAAGCGATGCGCCGCGGTCTCCGTTCTGACACGTTTGAATTCGGAAGCTCCTCGGAGCCTTATTTTTACATGATATAAACGGAATTTGTTCTATGGCATTTATGGATTAGAAAGGCGGTGCGAAAATGCAAGTGCAAGTTATTTCAAGCGTGAATGAAGCAAGCTCTGCAAGATTTCATCATAAAACAGCCATTATCATCGATGTGCTGCGTGCAACGAGTACGATTATCACGGCGATTTCCGCCGGCGCATTGTGCGTCGTCCCGGCGGAAACCGTAATGGAGGCGCGTGCGATGCACCGACCGGGTGACTTGCTCGGGGGTGAACGCTTCTGCCGCAAAATCGCAGGCTTTGACCTCGGAAATTCGCCCGAGGAATATACAGAACAGGTCGTAGCGGGCAAGCGTATCGTGCTGACTACTACGAACGGTACAAGGGCGATCCACAAATCGATGCGCGCCGATTACGTGCTGACCGCCTCCCTCTTGAATGCCGAAGCTTGCGCGCGCGCGGCAATCGATTTGCGGAGGGATGTCATTATTTTATGCGCCGGCAGCCATGATGAGTTTGCCATTGAAGATGGTCTATGCGCCGGTCTTGTTCTCGATAAGCTTCAATCCTTAAGCCAAGTCGCAATTGAAACGGACGATTTTGGCACGGCTATGCTTGCGCTTTATCGGAATCGTTCGAATCGAATTAAAGAAACGGTATTGAGCGGAATTTCGGGGAGAAGACTCTTAAAGCTTGGTATGAAGCGTGATATAGAAACCTGCACGGCAATTGACATTTACCATGATGTTCCGCGTCTGAATGGAGATCAGCTTACCCGAATCTAGCAGACATATATGGACGAGGCTTTCCATATAATGAAGCAGGCTAGCAAAATGCTAACCTGATGACATTTTTGCGGGTGAGGAGTCTATTACCATGGCTGGAGAAATCGTTCTGGTGATCTTGATTGTTATAGGGTTAGTCGGTCGATCCCACATCATCGCGACTGCCGCATGCCTTCTGCTTGCAGTAAAACTTATACATCTGGAACGATATCTTCCGACGATCGAAAGACGCGGGCTAGAGCTTGGATTGCTGTTTCTCACACTAAGCGTTCTGGTTCCTTTCGCAGCGGGAAAAATACAAACCAAAGATGTGACAGCCCTAATCACCTCCTGGCCCGGGTGGCTAGCCTTACTCGGCGGAGCGGCGGCGACCTACATCAACGGAAAAGGACTTGACCTGCTGCGATTCGATCCGCAAATTATTGTAGGGCTCGTAATAGGCTCCATTCTCGGAATCGTATTTATGCGGGGTGTGCCAGTCGGACCATTAATGGCGGCGGGTATTACTGCGATCTTATACAAGATTTTCAAGATGTTCAGCGGGTAATCCGCACATATGCAACAGAAAAGAGGCCCGTTCCAACCCATGGAACGAGCCTCTTCCTTTTCGATTGAATATTAACGACGATCCTGCGGACCGCCCACAAACGCTTGCTCAGCAGTATCAAGACCATATGCTGTATGAAGTGCGCGTACGACCTCGTTCAAAGACTCGGATGAAATGACGCAGGAGCATTTAATTTCAGACGTACTTACCATCTTAATGCTTACGCCTAGCGAGGATATGGCTGCGAACATTTTCGCTGCAACGCCAGGATTGCTGACCATTCCCGCACCTACGATGGACACCTTAACCAAGTCCGCTTCGGATGTCGCTTCACGGAAAGGCACGGAGCCGCGATTTCCTTCAATAACGGCAATCGCTTTGTCCTTATCGTCGCCGGACACGGTGAAGGAGAAATCTGCCTTACCGTCCTGCACACCGCTTTGCACGATAATGTCGACATCGATTCCTTTAACAGCCAATGCGCCAAATACGTTAGCCAGCACACCCGGTACATCCTCTACGCCTAAAATGCTGATTCTAGCTACATTTTTGTCAAACGCGATACCGCGAACGACCACGCCTTGCTCCATGACCGCTTCCTCCTTCACACTTGTACCTTCGTTTTGGGTAAAGCTTGAGCGAACAACAAGCTTAACATTATAATGCTTTGCATATTCCACTGCCCGCGGATGAAGCACCGCTGCGCCTAAATTCGCGAGCTCAAGCATTTCATCATAAGAAATCTCATTCAGCTTGCGGGCATTTTTCACGACGCGCGGATCTGTCGAATAAACGCCGTCAACATCCGTATAAATTTCGCAAACATCCGCGTTCATCGCCGCTGCCATAGCAACCGCAGTCGTGTCGGAGCCTCCGCGGCCTAACGTCGTGATTTCACCGTCTTCGGTCATCCCTTGAAAGCCTGCAATAATAACTGCGTTCCCCTGCTCCAGCGCTTTAAATACACGCTCAGGCTGAATGTTGGTCATCTTTGCTTTACCGTGTACCGCTTCCGTTCGAATACCTGCTTGCCAGCCGGTAAAGGATACCGCACGATGGCCCAATTGGTTGATTGTCATCGAAAGCAATGCGATCGATATTTGTTCACCCACCGTCAACAGCATATCCATTTCCCGCGCCGGCGGATTCGGATTAAGCTGTTTCGACTGATCGATTAAATCGTCTGTCGTATCTCCCATGGCAGAAACGACAACAACGATATCGTTGCCCTCTTGCTGCCTCTCAATAATGCGCTTTGCAACGCGCTGCATCCGCTCCGGCGTTCCAACGGAGCTGCCGCCAAACTTCATCACTATCAACGACAAAGCTGATTCACTCCTTACCTGGACATATACATACAAGATAACATTATATCACAATTGATGACCTCGTGGGTATATTCGCCTGCAAAAAACCGTCCGAAAGTTTCGGACGGTTCTTTTAAACGCTCTTCTAAGCCCGCGAAATGTATTTGCCTTCGCGCGTATCAATCAACAAAACGTCGCCTTCGTTAATGAATAAAGGAACTTGAACGTTAAGGCCCGTTTCAACCTTTGCGTTTTTCGTTGCGCCTTGTGCTGTATTGCCTTTTACACCCGGCTCCGTTTCAATCACTTTCAGATCAACACTGTTTTGCATTTGAATACCGAGAATTTCTCCTTGATAGCTCGAAATGTTAACATTCATGTTTTCTTTCAGGAAGTTAAGCTCCCACTCCAGCTGCTTCTTGTCCAGGTTGAACTGGTCATAAGTCTCATTGTCCATGAATGTGTACTCGGAACCCGAATTGTACAGGTATTGTACTTCACGATTCTCGATTATCGCGCGTCCGATGCTTTCGCCGGCACGGAAGGTTTTCTCAACAACGTTGCCGTTACGGAGGTTTTTCAGCTTTGAGCGTACAAATGCCGCGCCTTTTCCCGGTTTTACGTGCTGAAAGTCAAGCACGGTGAAAATATCTGTGTCTACTTGTACGGTCAAACCTGTTTTAAAATCGTTTACTGAAATCATTGCAGATTCCCTCCTGAATGAATAGTCCTTAGCCCAGAGTGATCAAGTCCTTCGGGGATGAGGTTAATATTTTAATGCCGGTTTCCGTAATGACGATGTCGTCCTCGATGCGCACCCCGCCAAAGCCGGGTACATATATGCCGGGTTCTACCGTTACGGTCATGCCGGGGGTTAAAATCGTGTCGCTTAATTTTGACAGCCGCGGCGACTCATGAATTTCCATGCCGAGACCATGTCCCGTACCGTGACCAAACAGATCACCGTAGCCGTATTTCGTAATGATATCGCGGGTAAGCGCATCCGCTTCGCGGCCGCTCATGCCGGGCTTGATATGCTCGAGCGCATGCAACTGCGCCTCCAGCACGATACTGTAAATCTCACTGTGCTTGTCCGCAGGCGTTCCAACGACAACCGTCCGGGTTAAATCGGAGCAATAACCATTATAATAGGCACCAAAATCAAGCTTAACAAATTCATTCGTACCGACGATACGGCCGCTTGCTACCCCATGGGGCAATGCAGAACGTTCCCCCGAGGCTACAATCGTATCAAAGGAAGATGACGTTGCGCCATGGCTGCGCATAAACACTTCCATCTCGAGCGCGATATCCGTCTCCCTGACACCCGGACGGATAATCTTCAGGATATGATTGAAGGTGCGGTCCGCAAGGTCAGCGGCCTCCTGCATAATTTGCAGCTCTGCCTCATCCTTAATGATACGGAGCTGTTCAACCAGCCCCGAAGCCGGTTCAAGCGCAATGCCGGACAACGTGTTTGACCAAGCCGTAAATTGGCTGTATACGACATGATCCTGTTCAAAGGCCAGCTTCTTCAGCTTATTTTGTGCCAAAAGCTCGCGTACATTCTCAATCGGGTTAGTCCCATGCTCGACGATTTGAAATCCGGCCGCTTGCTGGGGCGCTTGCGTTCGATAACGGAAATCAGTAAGCAAATAGCTGTCGGAATGCGTGATAAGCACCATGCCAGATGAGCCTGTGAAGCCGCTCAAATACCGGCGGTTGTGCTCGCTTCCAATTAATATAGCCTCAAAGCCTTGTTCCGAAAGCAATTGACGAAGCCGCTTTACTCTGTCGTTCAGCATAATCGCTTCACCCTTTCAACACGCTCTCCAATTTTTTCAAATGGCTTACAAGCGCGGAAAGTCCGAGCTCATAGCTATGTGAACCGAAGCCTGCAATTTGTCCGACCGCGATTGCTGCCACGACCGATACATGACGGAACGCTTCCCTCTTATGAATGTTCGACATATGCACTTCAATGACCGGTAATCCTACCGTGCTAAGGGCATCTCTCAGCGCGTAGCTGTAATGCGTCCAAGCGCCGGGATTTATGACGATACCATCCGTGTCCCCATAAACGCTATGTATGCGATCGATCATTGCGCCCTCATGATTCGTTTGGAAAAATTCAACTTGGACGCCCAGCTCTTCCGCTTTATTCTTTAGGAGCGATTCAATGGCTTCCAGCGTTTCCGTTCCGTATACATCCGGCTCACGAATGCCAAGCATATTCAGGTTCGGGCCGTTTAAAATAACAATTTTGTACATGAAAGCACCTCCCCTGCATCCGAAGCTTTCCTTGCTTCAAATGCCATTAGCCATTTTACCACAAATGCCCGCTGCTTGAGAAGTAGAAGTCGTTATTGTGCTTTAACCGGTTCCCGGGATGCCTCATCCGTGAACTCAAAGGCAATGGAGTAGCCGATGAAAACGCCCCATAGAAGAAAGACGCAAAGCTCTGTATAGAGCGTATTCCATCCTGCCTTCGTTATTCTCTCCGTTACGCCAAGCCATGGGCCGATGACCATGAAGATGACCGCCCACCAGACTAAACCGTAGATGATGCCCGGCAACGGGCTGCGCAATCGCCCGAGCATTACTTTATAGAGTAATGCTGCTGCGATCGAGATGAGTATGAAGCTGCCTATTCCAATCAGAACACCCCAGAAGCTTTTCAGAAATGCTTCTTGAAAAAAGGGATCGGCCGCAAACCCGGGCAGTTCTGTTGTGAATTTCATTTCATAAAACAACCAACGTATTGTTCCCCAAATAAGTCCCGCAAAAAAACCGATTTTAATCGAGAAGAGCCAAGCATTCGTATGATGCTGCGGCGTATAATCGTTATTTTCCTGCTTATGCTTTGCCATACCTTTATCCTCCAAATTGCAATGTATTTTGGTTTGGCTTAGTATGTGAAAAAATATCGAACCGTAATCCTCCTTTCCAGTTAATCCATGAAGCAAACCGGTTGCCTGCGTTGGCAATTCGCAGATAGATCAAGTACAATAGACTTACAAAGTTATAGGTGCATTCGTCGCAGCATCGAAGACGATACCTCAATCAAGGAAGGTGACTAGCTCTTGCCGCAAGACTCCCGAAGTATATATGGCGGACAAGCGGTTATTGAAGGCGTTATGTTTGCAGGCAAACACGTTAATGTAACAGCTGTCCGACGCAAAAACGATGAAATCGTGTTTTATGAGGTACCTCGGACCTCGCAGCGCTGGGTGCAGCGCTTGAAGAAAATTCCTCTCGTACGCGGCGTGGTCGGCATTATCGAATCAAGCGCTAAGGGCTCGCAGCATTTGAATTTCTCCATGGAGGCCTATGCCGAGGATGAAGCCGGCGATCAGCAGGACCAAGCGGATGTGAAGCAGGCCAAGCCCGTTAAAGAAGAGAAAAAATCAGGCGGTTGGAGCCTTAGCATGCTTGTCGGCGTTGCTGTGGCCGGCGTACTGTCCTTTATTTTCGGAAAGCTCATATTTACGGCTGCTCCGGCTGCGATTGAAGAATTGCTTTTTGCCGGGGTATTTGTGAACAAGGTAGGTCATAATTTATTAGAAGGACTAATCAAAATCATTCTGCTGCTCGCCTATTTATATTTTATTTCCTTGACTCCGATCATTAAACGTTTGTTCCAATATCATGGTGCGGAGCATAAGGTAATTAGCGCCTATGAAGCCGGTGAAGAACTGACCGTAAGAAAAGTGCAAAAGTATAGCCGGCTGCACTACCGCTGCGGATCAAGCTTTATCGTATTTACTGTCATTGTTGGCGTCTTTGTCTATTCGCTTCCCATCTTCACCTGGGATACGATCTGGGAAAGGATATATATAAGAATCCTTCTGCTGCCTTTCGTACTCGGGCTCTCCTATGAGGTGCTTCGCTGGACTAACGCGCTAAGGGATGTGCCCGTTCTTCGCTACCTCGGCTATCCAGGATTGTGGCTTCAGCTTCTTACGACAAAGGAGCCGCGCGATGAACAGGTTGCGGTATCTATTGCATCGTTTAATCGGATGCGCGAGATTGACGGACAAATGAAATAATTTCACTATGAATATGGAAGGGCGGTCTATTACGATGAGCAGAATGCCGAGAAAATGGAATGTATGGTCTATTTCATTATTTGCATTACTCGTTATCGGTCTCGTATATAGCGTGTTTATGAGTCCGGGCGCATTTATCATTCCTATCGTGGTGCTTGGCGGTATATTCCTGATGTATAAGTATCCGCCATCTTTCCTTAGAGGCGCTGGCTCCCAGCAGAGCCGTACGTACGTGAAGCAAAGACGCGCAACCGCCGCTAAAGCAAAAATGACTAAGCCTCGCTCCAAGACGGTGCCTTTCCGGGTTATCGAGGGCGGCAAGGAAGACGATGATTTGCCTAAATATCACTAATTAGATGGAAGAAGGTCGGAAGCAATTGCTTCCGACCCTTCTTTGTCGCTTCTTCCGACCCTTATGTATTACTCATTGTCCAATTCAGCCCGCACAGCGCGCAGCTCGTCCAATCTTTGTGAATCCCGGCGGAAATATTCAACCAATGTTTCAATGCAGGTAATGGAATCCCAGCTCAAATGATGCTCTATTCCTTCTACGTCCTGATAAATATTTTCATCCTGAACGCCAATCGTCGTCAAAAATGATTCGAGAAGCTGGTGACGGTCAACAAGCCTCTTCCCCATTTTCTTGCCTTTATTGGTCAGGACAAGTCCCCGATACTTCTCGTAAATCAAATAATTATCTTTATCAAGCTTTTGAATCATCTTGGTGACTGAGGACGGATGCACCTCAAGTCCTTCTGCAATGTCCGAGACACGCGCATAACCTTTTTCATCGATTAGCTTATAAATTCTTTCCAAGTAGTCTTCCATGCTCGGTGTCGGCACTGAAGAACCCCCTAACCATACTTCTTCACCTAGTTCCCAGGCGTTACTCTATGTATCATACACTGTCTATTACACGAACTGCAACCCGATCTGTGCGGTTGCGGACAGTTGCATCATTTAGAAGGTTAACCATTCCGGCGTAATAACATTAAGCCATATCGTAATTTTGGTCATTTGATCCGTAAAGAGCAAAATCCCCATCAGGATCATAATGGCTCCGCCGATTTTCATAACTGCAGCGGAATATTTCAAAATCCATCTTGCCGTTCCAAGGAAAAAAGCAAGTACAAAAAACGGAATGGCGAAGCCTAACGCATAGGCAGTCGTTAATTGAAACCATGTACCCGGTTCAGTCGCTGCTAATCCCAGAATAGCGGTTAATGCCGGCCCCATGCATGGCGTCCAGCCTGCGGAAAAACCAATTCCAAAAATAAAAGAGCTGATGTAATTAGCTTTTTTCGGTATCAAATTCATACGACGTTCTTTCATAAGCAGCTGCGGCTGAAACAAGCCGATAAGGAATAGCCCCATTAAAATAATCAAGATAGCGGATAATTGCCTGATAAGCTGTCTGTAATCGCTAAAAAACTCCGCAAACACATTAGTTCCATATCCCAAAGCATAATAAACCGTACAGAATCCTAATATGAAAAACAGCGTATGGGACATTGTTCGCATACGTTTTTGCTTTGCATTCGTACTTTCCTTCAAATCGGTTACGGAAATGCCCGTTATGTATGATAAATACGACGGGTATAGCGGTAAGCAACATGGCGATATAAACGATGCGAAACCAGCGCCGAACGCCAGCCAAATGTTAATGTCGGACAAACTTCTTCACCTCATTCCGATCAACTGCCAACCCGCACGCCTCGGCGAAACAGAAGCAGCAAGAGTAGAACAGCAATCAGTAATAATACGATCGTTCCGCCAGGCGCAAGATTCCATATGCCGGCAATGAGCAAACCGCAGACAACGGCCAGCTCGCCGATAACAACGACCGTTATGACGCTCTGCCGAAAGCTCCGGGCTGTGATCAAGCTGCAGGCAGCGGGAATCGTGAGCAATGCGGAAACAAGCAGCGCACCTACAATTTTTATAGAAACACTAATAACTAGCGCAGTAAGCACGCTTATCATAACATTATAAAATTTGACGGGCAAGCCGCTGACCGCCGCAGCGTCCTCATCGAATGTAATGAGGAACAGCTCTTTAACCTGAGTCCGGATCGCAATGAGAACAACAGCTGTTACACCCCCGATTACATACAAATCCGTCAAGTTAAGCGTATAAATGCTTCCAAACAAATAGCTGTTCACGTTCATATTAAAATCTTTTCCCATCGTAAATAAGAGGGAAGCCAAAGCGACACCGCCGGACATAATAATCGCAATCGACAGCTCGGCATACGTCTTATAGGCCTTGCGCAGCTTCTCGATAGCGAAGGATGCGGCAATCGCAAACAATAATCCTACTGCAATCGGGTATACGCCGATCAAGAAACCAAGCGCAACGCCGGCAATCGATACATGGGATAGCGTATCCCCAATCATGGCCAGCCTGCGAAGGACAAGAAATAAGCCCATCAGCGGGGCTGTTACGCCAATTAACAATCCGCCAATGAGGGCTCGTTGAAAAAATTCGCTAGTTACGATCTCCAATCAAAACAACCTCTTTCCTGCTCTCCATTTGCTCCCTTAGACCCTTCAAGCTATGTGCCAGATCATTTTCCACACAATCCTGCGTTTCATGCGAATGCTTAATATGAAACTTTAGTTTTCCATTCTGTGAAGCCGGCGCTTCACCCAAATACGAGCGAATCATATCCAAATCATGCGATACCATCAAAAAGGTAATGTTATGATGCTGATGCATATGCTTGATCATATGAAAAAAGCTCTCTTGCGTTTCCGTATCGATGCCAACGGTCGGCTCATCCAAAATAAGCAGCGTTGGATTATTAATAAGCGCTCTGGCCAAAAAGACACGCTGCTGCTGTCCTCCCGAGAGTTGGCCGATTCGCTTATCCTGCAAATCATCGATGCCCATCGCATGAAGCGCGTCATCACACTTCTTATAATCGGTCTTTGTCATTTTTTTAAACAGCTTATTTCGTCCATAGAGCCCCGACAGTACAACTTCACGAACAGTAGCCGGAAAAAGCGGATTAAACGAATTTTTTTGCGGAACGTATCCGATGCGCTCCCACTGCTTAAAGTCGTTAATATTCTCTCCGAAAAGACGAATCATGCCGCTTGTCGGCTTCAATAAGCCGACGATCATTCGAAGCAATGTCGTTTTCCCTGCTCCATTAGTGCCTATTAGGCCGATGAAATCTCGCTCCTTCACCGCAAAGCTTAGATCCGAAATGACCATCTGCTGTTGAAAGGAAAAGGAGACGTCCTGTAAGGAAATAACCTCTTGGTGGCAGCTGGCATTTGCATTTGTTGTTAAGGTTATTTGCGCCATAATTTCTCTCCTCACAGCAATACGGAGCTGAATCAGCTCCGTAGGTTTTTTTTTTTCTATTGTAATGCTTGCACGAGATTTTGCAAGTTTCGTTCCATCAATGATAGATACGTCTCTCCTGACTTATCCTGCTCTGTGGTTAATCCCTCAAGCGGATTCAGTACCAACGTCTCGACATCCGCTTCGCCAGCAAGCGTGCTCGCCAGCTGATCGGATACCAGCTCCTCGAAGAAAATATATTTGACATTGTTTTCTTTCACGAACTCCGTAATGCTAAGTAAATCTTGAGCACGAGGCTCTGCATCCGGACTAAGTCCCATTATGGCTACTTGATTTAAACCGTAATCGCGTGCCAAATATCCAAAGGCTTGATGCGATACAACGATGTTTTTATTCGAAGTATTAGCAAGCTTAGCTGTGTAGTCTGCATCTATTGCCTCAATCTTCTTTTTAAGCTCGTCGTAATTTTTTTCGTAATCCGTTTGATTAGCTTCGTCAACCTCAACTAAACTGTTTTTCACGTTTTCCGCGAGAATAAGTGCAGATTTGGGACTTACCCACGTATGCGGATCTAATCCCTCTTCCGAATGCTCATCTTCGTGTCCTTCTTCTTCAGCATGCTCGTTCTCCTCTTCAGAGCCTTCAATCAGGTCAATGCCTTCGCTCATTTCTTTCGCAATTACGGCGCTGTCCTTGGACAAGCCCTTAACAAAATCGTCAACCCAGCCTTCCAGACCAACTCCATGATACAGGAACAATTGGGCTTTCGATGCGGTATCCAAATCACGGCTCTTTGGAGTCCAATCATGCGGCTCTACGCCTGCAGCTACTAGATTGACCGCCTCGACATGCTCTCCTCCAATTTCAGAGGCAAGAAAATACAAAGGATAAAAGCTTGTAACAACACTCACCTGCTGCTTTTCTACTACTTCGGTTTCATTGCTTACTTCCGGCGTATTGCCGGCATTAGCCGGTTTGTTCGCGTTATTGACATTATTTCCACAGGCAACCGCAAATATCAGCAGAGCCGATAGCAGCAAGCTTAGTGCAGTAAATCGTATCGATGAATTCGATGTTTTCATTTGATTCTCTCCCCACTTCTGTTTCTATACGCTTCTTTTAGTAATCGTTATGATTACGTTTTGTATTATACGACTCTCACAGCAGGCTGTCAACCATAGAGACACTTATATATAGGCTTACTCTATCTATTGACAAGAATAAGAGGAAATATAATGTCATCCCCGTATGTTTGAGACAATTTTATCCCAAATAGCAAATGGGGAGTACGGGCTTTTGCAAGCCCGTACTCCCCTTATTGCCCTTACTGCCAGCCTTAACTAACCTGGGAATAATTACGTTCTTTGTTACTTCACCACTGCGCCATTAGGCATATCTTCAGGAACGGCGGCCAGCGTCAGCTGTTCTCCGTGCGACGCTGCCAAAATCATGCCTTTTGACCATTCGCCGCGCAGCTTAACCGGCTTCAGGTTAGTCACGCAAATGACCTTGCGGCCTACCATTTGCTCCGGGGTGTAAAACTTAGCAATGCCGGATACGACCTGGCGCTGCTCATAACCAAGATCAAGCTGAAGCTTGAGCAGTTTATCGGCTTTAGGCACCGGCTCTGCAGCAATAACCTGCGCTACCCTGAGCTCAACCTTAGCAAAATCATCAATTCCGATTTCCTCTTTCCCTTCTGCTGCCGGCTGCGCTTCTACGGCTGAATCGGCTGCGGCCGCATGATCGGCCGCCTGCCCAGGTTGCGGGCCGCCTCCCATCGCAGCAGCTATAAACGCTGCCTCCTCGGCTGTGTCTAGGCGCGGGAATAGCGGAGAGCCTTTGCTCACCTTCGTGCCGCCGGGCAATGTGCCGAACTTCCTCGTGCTGTCCCATGCCGTCAGCTCACCCTTCTCAAGACCAAGCTGCTTCCACATTTCGCTTGGCGCATACGTCAAGAACGGCTGCAGCAATATCGAAACAATCCGCAGCGATTCCGCTAAATGATACATAACGGAAGCCAGCTCCTCATTCTTCGATTCGTCCTTGGCAAGAGCCCACGGCTGTGTCTCATCAATATACTTGTTCGTACGGCTAATCAGCTGCCACAATGAAGCAAGCGCCACCGAAAATTCCATCTTCTCAAGCGCTGCCTCTACCTGGATAATCGTTTCTCCCGCAAGCCGCTGCAGAGTCTCGTCATATGCCGTTACCTTTCCCTTGAAAGCAGGAATCACGCCTTCAAAATATTTGTCAATCATCGCGACCGTGCGATTGAGCAGATTTCCTAAGTCATTCGCCAAATCGAAGTTCAGTCGTTCAACAAAATTTTCCGGCGTAAACGTGCCGTCGGCTCCGAACGGTACTTCGCGCAGCAAATAATAACGAAGCGCATCAAGGCCGTATCGGTCGATCAGCATGACGGGATCCACTACGTTACCCTTGGACTTCGACATTTTACCGTCCTTCATTAGAAGCCAGCCGTGGGCAAATACTTTTTTGGGGAGCGGCAAGCCGAGCGCCATCAGCATTATCGGCCAATAGATCGTGTGGAAGCGAACAATTTCCTTCCCGACCAAATGAACGTCAGCAGGCCAGAATTGGCGATATTTCTCATCTCCGCCTTCATTACCGTAGCCGAGCGCCGTAATATAGTTCGACAGAGCATCTATCCAGACATAAATCACATGCTTCTGATCACCAGGCACCTTAACGCCCCAATCGAACGTTGTACGCGAAACGGCCAAATCCTCGAGACCCGGCTTGATAAAATTGTTAATCATTTCGTTCTTCCGCGACTCCGGCTGAATGAAATCCGGATGCTCTTCATAGTACTGCAGCAAGCGGTCTGCATATTTGCTCATGCGGAAGAAATAGCTTTCCTCCTTCACAAGCTCTACTGGCCGGCCGCAGTCCGGACATTTGCCATCATCAAGCTGCCTCTCCAGAAAAAAGGATTCGCATGGCGTACAATACCATCCTTCATACGTCCCCTTATAAATGTCATCCTGTTTCAGCAGCAGGTCGAAAATGTTCCCGACAACCTGCTTATGACGCTCCTCGGTCGTACGAATGAAATCATCATTTGAAATTTCAAGCTTTGCCCATAGATCCTTTATGCCTACGACAATATCGTCGACGAACTGTTGCGGCGTTTGATCCTTTTCTTTCGCTTTGCGCTCGATCTTTTGTCCATGCTCATCCGTACCCGTCAAATACCACACATCATAGCCGCGAAGCCTCTTATAGCGTGCCATGGCGTCACCGGCGACCGTCGTGTACGCATGGCCGATGTGCAGCTTATCGCTCGGGTAGTAGATCGGCGTCGTAATGTAAAACGTATTGTTGTTCGTCATTTGAGACCCTCCTGATTATCGTATTGAAGCTGAAAAACGCAAAAAACTCCCGTCCAACATGGGACGAGAGTTAACACTCACGCGGTACCACCCAAATTTCGATCACGTGCGCAAATATTACCTTCTGCAGCGTGAAAGCTTCGTGTGCCGCCTTCTTGGCGGCTCAGCCGTTAACGCCGGCATTACGTCGTTCCCTTACTCAGCAATCGATCGTGCTGCAGCTTGAGTACGAATCCTCCCGGACCATCTTCCAATAGCTTCCCTTGTCGGCTCTCACCAGCATGCCCGACTCTCTGCAAAGGTATTCCATTGTACTTATCCGTTCCCAGGATATATATGGATGCATCTATTTCAAAATATACCGAATCCTTGCCTTCCCTGTCAAGGTGCAGCAGCCTTATCGTCATGCACCGGCGGGACGGGGTCATAACCACCCGGGTTAAACGGATGACAGCGTGCGATCCGTTTCGCCGCAAACCATGAACCCTTTGCCGCGCCATGCTTCTCGATCGCTTCCAGCGCATACATCGAGCAAGTGGGGTAAAACCGGCACGAAGGCGGTGTCAGAGGCGATATCACCTTACGATAAAAATGTATAGGCGCCTGTGTCACACGCTTCATCACGCTTCCTGTGCGCATTACAGCTCGCTGGCTGCCGGCTCATCCTGCGCACATTCCTTACAGTAGCCGAAAACCTCGAATTTGTGCTTCACCACCCGGAAATCTTCCGGTACGATCGTCTGCTCCATCGGGCAAAACTTAATCGGATACGTCTTGCCGCATTGCAGGCAAATCATATGGTGATGGTGATCATGCTCTCTGCAATGCAGCTTGAACTTCCCGCCATCCTCGAAAATGACCTGCTCCAGTACGCCAAGCTCTTCCATTACGCGCAAATTGCGATATACCGTATCGAAGCTTAAGCCCGTGTACGATTTGCCCATATATTCGTATACTTCCTTCGGGGCCAAATAACCCTGCGTCTCCGAAAAAAGCTTTGCAAGCGTCTTCCTTTGATCCGTTATTCGCAGTCCTTGACTAGACATCCGGCGTATAATGTCTTCCATTGTATGCATCGATCGAACCTCCGAACTTTAAAAGTTTCTATCTCCATAATGACCAAAAAAAAAGCTCTCGTCAATGAGAGCCTCTTAACCATTCAATCGCATGTTGATCATAAAGCTGGCCGCCATCGCTATGAATAGGATAATACTTAGCGCTCCTGCAAGCCTGCGACGCCGATTCAGCCGGTTAAGGAGCTCAGCATCGTTCGAGAGCCTTCTCTTTTCCGTATACGAACGATGCATAAATAAGTATGTAATAATGGAAGCGACAAACAGCATATTAACGAGAAACCAAATGAAAGTCCAGAACAAGCCTAATTCCTCCGGTCGTGATATATCTATAGTCCCGCTACAGATACCACTTATTTAATATCAACATAAAGACAGCAAAACTAATGACCGCTCCTCCGAAGCTAAGCCAGCCCGTACGAAATTTTTGTTGAAACATCCGCAATATTCCGAAGCTGAGCAAACCGAAAATAAGCAACAAAAAAACGATTCCAAGTATAAATAACGAAGCAGAAACACTGCTTACATCGACTAACGACACCGAAAGCACTCCCTTTTTTGCTAATATGTACACGTTTACTAGCCATTATAAGGGATAAAGCACTCATAATCCAGCTGCAAACCCTGTCGATTTCGTGACAATAGAGAGCGCACGCCTCATTGGCATGCGCTCGATCTCTCCTCGCAATAGGAGCTAACCGCGAATATCGACCTCATGGTACGTACGATTGGTTGGGCGCTTTTTCAGCTTTACCCGTAACAAGCCATTCTTCAATAGCGTCTCACACACCCGGGGCTTTACAAGCTTCGGCAGCTTGATCGTTTCATTTTTGCCGCCCGGCAGCCCTTCCAAGCGCAGCCGGTCCTCACGTACGAGCAGTTTAAGCTGCTCCCGCTCATAGCCTTCAGGTAAATTTATTTTCACAAGAACAAAGTGGCGCGTTTCGGAAAAGGTCGCCAATCCCTTGCCAATCATCGCTCCAGCAGCTTCGGGCAGCGCTTTGGTCATCATTTTACGAACGTATTGCTCTACCCAATCCGGCTCCCGCAATAGCTCAAAGCCTCTTGGAAGCCGCTGTCCTTCCATCCACTGTTCCAGATCATCCCATTTGGATGCCACAAGCAAACACCTGCCTCCCAGCACTTCTACCAGCATATGCGCCCACTCGCATTCAGGCTACTTGCTTATCGGGAACCTCTGGGCGTATGCCGCATAGAATGTAGGAAGCTGAACAATATATTCACATTAAGAAAGGGGATGCTTATGCCCGCTGTCGTCGGTTTTGTCAAAATTGTTAGCGTCGGCTCCGGCTCCATTATCCAGTTCGGCGATGCCTTGGAAGTATCGCCATCCAGCAATTCGAAAACGTACGCAGGTTCAGGCTCTTTCTTAACAGGAAGCCTTACGAATTCCAACAATGCAGTGAGCGCTACGAACACGCTTGATCCAGATGTGCAGGATAACACGAATAATGATGTGGGAGTCTTATGAGTCTAACTATCCATCAGCAAATTACAATCCATCAGATGCGAGTCGATAATGTCTCGAACAGCTCCGTCCTGCAGGTCGGAAGCGCAGGATCCATTCGTTCGTTGTCGCAGCTGTATAATACGGGCGGGTTCACGGGACCCGTTCCGCAGTTGGGCGGGCCTAGTCCGCTTTCTTTTGTCCCGCTCCCAAACCCAACCTGACAGGTTAAGTTCTTTAACTCAGGTGAAGGAGGAATTGACAGATGCAGCAGCCTAATCAGCTGTCTCCTTGGCAAGCCTGGTCGCTTGACGTGCAGCATAAGCTGCGAGAACAGCAAGAACGCATCGATAAGTTGGAGACGCAGGTTAATGCTTTATACGATCAGGTAAAAAAGCTTGAAGCTCGTCCTTCTTACAACATCGAAAGCATTGAATATCATTTTGATCAATTGAAGGTTGAACAGCTGGATGGCACGTTGAATATCGGGATGACCGCTCCCGGCTCAGGAAATGATACATTTCCTGGCAGCATTGACCAGCTTAGCGTTACAGAGCCGCAGGTTTTCCCTTCAGCCGGACCAGCGATCACACCTCTTCCTGCTCCATATGACGATATTTTTGCCGAAATGAACCGTTATTTGGATACGCAGGCTGCTCAGAAACTGATTTCTTATGAGAATGAGCTTTGCCTGCCGCTTGATCCCTTTCACCGACGAATCATTATAGAGGATATTCGCAAGCAAGTACCTACACGAATTCAATATTATATGCAGCAGTTCAGCAACGGCGCTGAGGGACAGTCAGATGCGAAAGATACCGGAAATATAACATCGAGTGTGCTTGCAAAAACGACGAGGGATACCGATGCTGCTCTATTCGCCTACATGCGCCAGCTGCAGAACGGCTCCCCTTCATCAGGAGGTATGGCGTAAATGATCGTTTTCAAGGTTATAAATCACGCGCTTTCGGTCGGACAGATAGAGCTGCTCGGGATATCCAGCGCATCTATGCTTCAGGTAGGAGATACCGATCATGTATCCTTGTACTCGATGTTCGATACGCCCCCAGAGTCCGTTATCGTTGGTCCGTTAGCTCCATTCCCCTCGCCGGACAATGCCGGCGACATGCTGGGCGAGTCCACAGTGAGTGATGATGATGGCAGCTAATGAAAGCTCAGATCTTAACTTTCCTATTAGAACCGCTAATGTAGGTGCGATATGCATCATCAGCGCCGCAAAGTCGGCCTCCGTCCAGCTCGGCGATCGAGGAGAAACAAAGGCAAAACTGCGCGCCATAGCGCTGCAGCGGCAAGAGGATCATACGACTGCAGGAGATGTTTTTTTTGAATCCTATCCGATTTTCTATCGCCCGTTTCCCGTGCTAAATGATCCTGTTGACGATAACGGAGCGGTTATTCAGCTTGATCGAGTGAATGGCTCGCCAAACATAACGGTCGGATGCATCCGTGTTACTGCAGCAGGCTCAGCCGCCAGCATCTTGGCAGGCAACGGCATGCATCTGACAGCCGATTCTAGAATTAAACATATTCGCCAATATCCTCGACTGCACCCAACACCGCCAGCCGGCTGTTAGCGTATCATTAACGGTCAAGGCGCCTGTTCACCGGAATAATTAGTGATGCCATTTAGGCGTTCGCGTAAATCCGCTTAGATCACGTGATCTGAGCGGCATTTGTTCCTATTTAAGCTATACCCATTTTTGCTGAAAAGCCGCAATATTCGCATATTCATCAGTCAATAAACGAGAAACGCGAATATAGATCCTCATGAGCTCGGAATAAATCTCCGCATTTTGCTTATTGGGCAAATGGAAGTGCGATGCTCCTACCATATCCGCTACGGCATGAAGCGAATCGATCTCGCCTAAGCTGTACAATCCAAGAATAACCGCGCCTAGACATGAGCTTTCGATGCTTTCGGGAACATGCAGCTCCTGATCGAAAATATCAGCCATCATCTGGCGCCATAGCTCGGATCTCGCAAATCCTCCCGTCGCCTGAATTTTTTTCGGCTTGCCGGTCAATTCCTCGAGAGCCATCAATACGCTGTATAAATTATATATAACGCCCTCTAATGCGGCCCGGATCAGATGCTCCTTCTTATGATGCAAGCCTAGTCCGAAATAGGAGCCTCTCGCATTCGCATCCCATAACGGCGCGCGTTCACCCGCCAAGTATGGATGGAAAATCAGCCCGTCGGAGCCCGGCTTCACTTTTGCCGCCAATTCGGTCAACAACTCATAGGGATCCACGCCGCGCTGCTTAGCTTCAGCAATCTCTGCCGTTCCGATTTGATCGCGTACCCATCTGAAGATCATTCCTCCATTATTGACGGGACCGCCGATCACCCAATGATTTTCCGTCAAGGCGTAGCAAAAAATTCTTCCCTTCGGATCTGTAACCGGCTTGTCCGTTACGGCTCGAATCGCGCCGCTTGTCCCGATCGTTACCGCAACGACCCCAGGCTCGATTGCATTCACGCCGAGGTTAGATAGAACGCCATCACTTGCGCCAACGATGAACGGCGTCTCCCGAAGGATATTCATCTGCTCTGCAAAACTACTATCTAATCCTTCCAGCTTGTAAGTCGTCGGTACGAGCTCGGATAACCGGTCAGCAGTAACCCCTGCAACTTCGAGCGCTTCTTCATCCCATTGCAACTGCCGCAAATTGAACATGCCCGTTGCGGATGCAATCGAATAATCAATAACATAACGGCCGAACAGTTTAAAGAACACATATTCCTTTATGGATATAAACTTATACGAACGATCAAACAGCTCTTTATGATCATGACGAAGCCAGGTAAGCTTAGATAATGGTGACATGGGATGAATAGGCGTGCCCGTACGCAAATAAATGTCATGCCCGTTCCAATCGTTTTTAATTTTATTGGTCCACTCTAAACTGCGGTTATCCGCCCATGTAATACATTTAGTAAGCGGAGTTCCTTCCTTATCCACAGCGATAACGCTATGCATAGCGGAGCTGAATGACACGCACAAAATGTCGGCAGGCTGCACATTGCTCTTTGCAACGGCCTGTCCGATCGTCCCGAGAACGGCCCTGAATATTTCATCCGGGTCCTGCTCCGCAATAGCTGGCGACGGAGAATGGAGCGGATATTCAATGCCATGACTGGCCACAATGGAGCCGTTAACCGTAAATAGCACGGACTTCGTGCTGGTTGTGCCAATATCAACGCCAATTACATATTTCATACTCAACTTTTTCCTCCTCCTTAGGTTTGCTGCGCAAACCTGCTTCGTAAGCATATGCTAGGTTTGCGCAGCAAACCTGCTTCGCAAGCATATATACGTTCCTTCTACAATACCGCTGATTAGCTATTTTTTCAAACTGGCATTTAAGAACGTTCTACGCTATGACCGCCAAATTCATTACGAAGCGCAGCAACGACCTTGCCTGAGAACGTATCCTCCTCTAATGACCGGTATCTCATCAGCAGCGACAAAGCAATGACCGGAGTCGCTGTCTGCAGGTCGAGCGCCGTCTCTAGCGTCCATTTTCCTTCTCCCGAGGAATGCATAACTCCCTTTAGTCCATCCAGGTGCGCATCCTTGGCAAAAGCATTTTCCGTAAGCTCCATCAACCATGACCTAATAACGGAACCATTGTTCCACACACGGGCTACCCTCTCGAAATCAAAGTCGTAAGCGCTTTTTTCCAGCAGCTCGAAACCCTCGGCTATCGCTTGCATCATGCCGTATTCAACGCCGTTGTGAACCATTTTCAAAAAATGTCCGCTGCCGCTCTCCCCTGCATGTAAATAACCGTTCTTCACGCAAATATCCTTAAACAGCTGCTCGACCGCTGCAAATGCCGTTTTATTGCCGCCGATCATCGTACATGCGCCTAATCTAGCGCCCGACGTACCGCCACTCGTTCCAACATCGAGAAAATAAATTCCCTTTAAGGAGAGCTGCTCGGCTCGCCTGATCGTATCTTTATAATTTGAGTTTCCTCCATCGATTAGAATATCGCCGTTTTCGAGCATGGCGCTAGTTTGTTGAATTACTTGCTCCGTAAGCTCGCCAGCCGGCACCATCATCCAAATGACGCGAGGAGCCTTCAGCGATTGTATCAGTTCCTCCAATGAAGCTGTACCGACAGCCCCTGCTTTCACTGCCTCCTTCACCGCAATTGGATTTACATCGAACACAATCGCCTTATGGCCTTGCTCCATTACATTATAAGTCAAATTCAAGCCCATTTTGCCTAAACCAATCATACCAACCTGCATTTCTATGCAACTCCTTAACGTTTTATTCGATCAAACAAGTTTCATAGCATTCAGCTAAGAAAATAGGATCATTTCCTTGTTTATGTTATACTTCTCATGAAAAAAGCTGCGATACGAAGGGGAAGCGGATGTCTATGGTACAAAATATGCTTGGAAAAATTCGTTCTTATCAGGCAAGATTCAGCGAGAAAGAGAAGAAAATAGCTGCTTATATATTAAATAATCCCGAAAAAATCATTCATAGCACAATAAACGAGGTCGCGGATGATTTGAATGTCGCCGAAGCCACCGTATTCCGATTCTGCAAGCACATCGGTTATAAAGGCTATCAAGCGATGAAAATTGCGCTAGCATCGGAAATTATGACACCTACTCAACAATTATACGAAGAAATAAACGAATCCGACAGCACCAAGACGATTGCCGAGAAGGTGTTCAAATCCAATATCCGCACTTTAGAAAATACATTTCAAATCTTAGACGGCGATGCCTTCGGTACGGCCGTATCGCTCATAGCCGATGCGAATCGCGTTCATTTTTATGGCATTGGCGGTTCTGGCGTCATCGCCATGGATGCGTTTCACAAATTCATTCGCTCAGGAAAGCAAGCATTTGCATTTACCGATGCGCACTTTCAACTGATGTCGGCCGCACAGCTGACTAAGGAAGATGTCGCAGTCGTCATCTCTCACTCCGGCACGAACAAAGATACGATTCGCATCATTCAAACGGCAAGCGTTAACGGCGCGAAAACAATAGCCATCACCGGCTTCCCTAAATCCCCGATCAGCCAGCATGCGGATGTATCGCTTCACACAAGCTCGGATGAAACGGAATACCGTTCGGAAGCGTTAGCGTCACGGATCGGCCAGCTAAGCTTGATTGACGCGCTCTATGTCAATGTGATGATCCTAAACAAGGATAAGGCGAAGCATTCACTTGAGAAAGTACGGGAAGCCATTTCGGATACCCGCCTATAACGAATACAAATGCCAAAGGAACCATGGACAGGAAAATCGCGGGTTCACCTTTGTTCGATTAAACGAATACGTCGAGTATAAGAATGAACGCAAGCGCTGTTACGGAAATGATCGTTTCAAGAGCCGTCCATGTCAATAACGTTTCTTTGACCGACATGCCAAAATATTCTTTGATCATCCAAAAGCCTGAATCGTTCACATGAGATAAAATAAGCGAGCCCGCTCCGGTTGCAAGAACGAGAAGCTCCAAATTTGCGCCGGGAACGATGGCTGCAATCGGCGCTACGATGCCCGCTGCCGTCATCATGGAAACAGTGGCCGATCCTGTCGCAACCCTAATCAACGCCGCTATTCCCCATCCGAGCAACAGGGGAGAAACATTGGAGGATGTCGCAAGCTCAGCGATGTATTCGCCGATACCGGAATCGAGAAGAACTCGGTTAAAAGCACCGCCCGCCCCGATAACCAGCAGAATCGTAGCTGTCGGCGCCAAGCAATCATTCGTATATTTGAGCACCGATTCCCTGCTTAAGCCGCGGAAGAAGCCTAGGCTGAAGAAGGAATAAACCGTTGCGATTAATAGCGCGGTCACCGGATCTCCAATGAAGCGCAATGCCGAGTATAACGCACTTTCCTTCTCCAGGAACAGCTCAGCGATCGAAGCGATCAGCATGAGAATGACAGGTACAAGAACGGTAAATACCGTATTGAAAAAGCCGGGCAATCGCTTCTTAGAATCGGTCTCCGTAAGCTGATCTCCCATTTCCTTCGGTACCGGCTTATAAATTCGTTTTCCGATCCATTGTCCGTAAACAGGACCAGCCAATATGGCGGTCGGCAACCCGACGATTATCGCATACAAGATCGTTAAGCCTACATCCGCGTTAAAAATGCCGACTGCCGCCATCGCTGCAGGATGAGGCGGAACGAGTCCATGTACCACCGATAGTCCCGCTACGAGCGGAACCCCGATTTTCACGAGAGATACGCCCGTCTGCCTTGCAATTGTAAATACCAATGGAATTAACAAAACAAAACCGACTTGGAAAAAAACGGGAATACCAACAATGAAAGCAACAAACATCATTGCCCAATGTACATTTTTTTCGCCGAATCGCTTGATTAACGTTTGCGCGATTTTCTCAGCTCCGCCGGATTCGGCCATCATTTTCCCAAGCATCGTGCCCAGTGCGAGTACGATTGCTAAAAATCCTAACGTGTTCCCCATACCCGTTTTGATCGAGTCAATGATGCCTGCGCCGCCTGTTTCAGTTGTAAATAACGGCATTCCTGCAGCTAGGCCAACCCCGATTGCCGTTACTATGAGAGAAACGAACGGGTTTAGCTTAGCTACTGTAATTAGCAGCAACAGCACTGCAATAGCGGCTAATACGATAAGTAATAACATGGTGGAGTCCTCCTAAGTTGTCTTTAAAGCATACGATAGCAAGCTTTTCTATTATATGAAAAAATATTTCTCAAATCAACATTATTTATAAAAAAATATTTTATTTTATCGTCGAATTTACCGTTTTTATTTTGAGTAATAAAATGGTTTTCATACGGAATGTTCTCGTTTAGGCTGTGACGAAGCAAAAAGAAACCACATGCGAGTCGCATGTGGTTTCTTTACGATTACGATAAGAACGCTATTCCTTTGCTTCATCACTAGAATCGGCTTGCTCCCGAAGCCGCTTATACTTCTCTGCATACTTACATACGCTGTGTACGACGGTTGCGTGCGACCAAGTAAGCGGCGCGACCGAAAGCGGCGACCCGTCGTAAGGATTCAACTGCTCGGGCAGCAGTCCGCTTTGAAGCGCATGATCGGATACCCATTGAAGAGTGCGGCGAGGCCCTTCAAGCTCCTCCAACGAATTAGCAGAATCAATCTCGAAATTGGCCACCCACAGCGTACAGATAATCCAAGGATTACCCGGTACCTTATCAATTTCCCCAGACTGCTGGAAGTAATAATCGTTCGTATAACGCGCGACGCCGCCGATATGCGTCTTGATTTGCAGCCCTTCCTTGATAGCCTGCATCGTCTGAACGACTCGATAATCATTGACGGGAAGAACTCCGAACTCAAGGACGCCGAACAAACTGCTCTCCAAGGTCATATCCTTCACCCATCGATTATCCTTCTGAATAAGTCCCCTAGCGAATCGGCCTGACTCTTCATCCCATAGATGAGAGATGATGCCGTGCTTTATGGCTTGAGCCGTGTTCTTGTAATGATCGCTGCGTTCGTAATCGCCGAACAGCTCTGTAAAGAAAGAGGCTGCCATCAACCCGCCATATACCGAAGCCGCTGTATAGGTCCAAATGCCGTAGCGTTCCTCCCACAAGTCATAGCTCGGCTTCGGCAAGGATAAGGAGTGCTCCATATAGGAGCTTAGAAAGGTGGCCGCTTTTCTTATTAGATTGCTATACAACGATTGCGGCAGCTCAATCACTTGATTGCGCTCGTAGTCCTTCCATAATGCGAACAGCACAAGCGCTGTCTCGTCCTCTTGTATCGGCAATCTTCTGCTGCCTTGCACGATATACGGATGCCAGCTTGAGCCAACCGTTCCGTCCGGATTGTATTTGTGATACAAGTAACCATCCGGCGATAGAGCCTGCGCGCAGAAATGGAAAAATGGTGCGATAACGCTCTGGTAGCCAGCCATCGACATCGCATCCGCAATAAGCGCTCCGTCACGCGGCCACATATAGCTGTAATGATCGCGGTTATATTGTAAAATATCGGTATCATTTGCTGCCAAAATGGCTCCTCGCTCATCAACCTGCGTACGAACGAGCAACAGGCTCTGCTTGAACATCTTCACAACATCCCGGGGCAAATCTCCCAGATCGGTTTCCGCTCGGCGCAGCCAATGCTTCCAGTAAATGACCATTCGGCTGAGCAGCTTCTCCGGATGGTTCTCATGGACATATTGGTTAAGCTCTTTCACTTCCTCCAAATTTTGTCCGATTGACATCCAATAATAAATGTCCTTCTCGCTGTTAGGAGGCACGACCGTCCGAAAGCTGATCGTACTGTCAACGGAGCCTTGAGCAATCGAGTTTCCCATCAGAACGCCATCCTCCGCATCACGCCACGTGCCCTCCGCTGACTGAAATCTCTTGATACCCGTCGAATATTGCATCATGCCGCCCTCGTCCGAGAAACCATTGAACATAAAATAGTTGTTTCTCTTGTAATGATAAAGGGTATGATTCTCCGGGTAATAAACTGCCGTATCACCAACCTCCGAACCATCGATCATCAAATCCTGATGAAAGAACAGCCTGACCTCTCTGGCCATGCTCGTTTTGTTGCGTATGACAACCCTCTTAATATAAATGCATTCACGCTGATGGATACCATCGTTCATATGAAGCTCGATGCCCAATCTCTCATGCGTTGCCGTAATGTTGGTAACCAATGAATCCTCGATATAATCCAGATCAAACTTCCACTCCGACTCATCCAGCCAGGTAAAGGTCCCCTCAACCCAAACGCCTAGACGGCAGTATTGTCCGCCTACATGGTTTAATTGTCCAACATAAGGATAATAAATATCACGAATATAACAATGCTTATCTAGATTGAGAAGCATCTTCCCGTTGCCGATTACAATATGACGGGCCATAGTTCCTTCTCCTTTCCGTGCGCTAAAAGCTGCGAGTAAACGGAAATATAGGCTTTGGCAGAATGATTCCAACTATAATCCTCTTTGGAGCCGTTATTCACGATCTGCTTCCATGCTTCTTCATTACGATAAAGTGACAGAGCTCTGCGCACGGTATACATATAGTCATGCGCATTGTAATTCGTAAAGCTGAAGCCGTTTCCTTCGCCAGTATATTCATTATAGGCTTGTACCGTGTCCTTTAGCCCTCCAGTCTCGCGAACAATTGGCACAGACAGGTAGCGCAGCGCGATCAACTGACTTAGACCGCATGGCTCGAATTGCGAAGGCATGGCGAACATATCCGAGCCCGCATAAATCCGGCGGGCTAATCGGTCGTCATAGCCTATCCATACGGCAACCTTATCAGGATACCAATAAGCCTTATCGTTTAGAAAATGCTCGTAGTGCCAATCGCCCGCTCCCAGAATGACAAACTGGACATCCTCTTCAAGCAGCTCCTCGAAGGTCGCCATAATCAAATCGAAGCCTTTTTGCTCGACAAGACGGGATACGATTCCGATAAGCGGTACAGACTCCGATTGCGGCAAGCCGAGCTCTCGCTGAAGCTCCAGTTTATTTTTCCGTTTACGGCTCAAGGAATTCCGGTAAGGCATATGAAGAGCAGAATCATTCATCGGATCGAACAGCTCATCGTCAATCCCATTCACGATGCCGACTAAATCGCCGGAACGGTGCCTGAGCAGCGAATCGAGCCGTTCGCCGTAATATTCCGTCTGAATTTCCTCCGCGTAGGTACCGCTTACTGTCGTCAGCTTATCTGCATATACAAGTCCGCCCTTCATGCAGCTTGCCGCACCGTGAAATTCAAGGCTATCATAACGGAACATATCGTCACCCGCACCGATCAAGTCCTGAAGCATGTCGATTCCAAATAACCCTTGATATTTCAGATTATGGATAGTGAATACGGATTTCGCGTAAGCCCAGGCAGGATCGAAAGCATATCTCGTCTTTAGCAAGAAAGGGATCAGTCCGGTTTGCCAATCATGGCAATGTACGATATCCGGTCTGAAATCCATGAAACGTACAGCCTCCATGACCGCGAAGCAGAAGAACACAAAACGCTCCGCATCATCGCCATAGCCATAAAGTCCTTTTCTCTTAAAATAGCGCTCATTGTCGATTAAGTAATAGGTTACGCCGTCTAATTCCGCTTTGAATAAACCGCAATATTGATTGCGCCAGCTGAAGGATACGGTAAAATGGGCGATTTGCTCAAACTGCCCGATTAGATGTGCAGGAATTTCTTCGTATTTAGGCAGCACGACTCTGGCATCAACGCCACGCTTGCTCAGCGCTTTAGGGAGCGCCCCTGCAACGTCAGCGAGCCCGCCCGTCTTCGCCAGCGGTACAGCTTCAGAGGTTGCGAACAATATGTTCATAGGAAACTCCTTTCGAATATGACGCTGCAATGGCGCCTTTATCATGATCAAATAATTTTCCGTTTGCCTGCCAAGAAAGGGGAACTATCCGCTCCGCGAATATCGCGATACGCTTCTACGCGAACGTCTTTATCCAGTATGCTGTGCTGGACAAAACTATTTTCACCCACCATACCGTTTTGCATAATGATGCTATTGCTCACGATTGCGCCCTTCTGCACATGTACGCCACGAAATAAAATACTATTCACGACGGTCCCTTCTATGCGGCAGCCGTTGGCAATAAGAGAGTTGGTTGCTTTCGAGTTTTCCAGATACCTGGCTGGCGGCTCATCCTTCACCTTCGTATAGATAGGACCTGGCTGATAAAAAAGCTCTTTCCACACTTCAGGCCTCAGCAGATTCATGCTGTTTCGGTAATAGCTTGTCAACGTATTCACAATGCCTAAGTAGCCCTCGTACATATATCCATATATCTTAAGCTTGTCAAGCCTGGAAAAAATCGCATGCCGGACAAGATGATCCTGACCTTGAGCAAGGGAAGTCTCTACAAGCTCCATTAGCAAATCCTTGTGCATGACATACATTTCCATGGAGCTGATATCGCTTGTCATTCTTCCGTAATGATCTTGAATGGCTGTAATGCGTCCTTCGTCATCCATGCTCACCTTTCGTGCCTTGCCCGCCAATGAATCCTGCTGCTTGCAGACGACCGTAATATCCGCCTCTCGCTCCAGATGATATTGTATAACCTTCTCGAAATCGATATTACAAACCATGTGGCTGCGCGTTATTACGACGTAATCTAATGTGGATCGATTAAAAAAGTCCCTCTGTTGATAAAAATGATACAAATCGCCGCGGCTGATTTCTTGAATATCATCGGTTGCAGGCGGCAGAACGAACAATCCGCTCTGGCGATGCTGCAAATCCCAATGCTTTCCTGAACCAAGATGATCCATTAGCGAACGATATTTGGTATGGGCGAATACGGCGACCTTGGAAATACCGGAGTTGACCATGCTCGACAATACAAAATCGATTAATCGGTAGCGTGCGCCAAAGGGAACGGTTGCCAGGCATCGCCCTTGCGTCAATTGTTCGAGCTCGTCGGTCTCATGAATTAAATTAATGACGCCCATCACTTTATGCTTCATGAATGCTCCACCTCCCTCAGTAAATGGTCGTTCGTCACATATTGATCGACAGCGACGACCGTTATGGCATTATCATCCGGACTGCCAATTATAACGCCCGCTTGGATGACTGCCCCTTCACCGATAATGGCTCTGTAAATGCGCGCTCCTTCGCCAATTCGTACGTTAGGCATCACGACCGACTCCGCAATTAAGCTGTTTTTAGCGGCCCTTACCCCATAAAATAATACCGACCGGTCGACCTCACCTTCGATCAAGCAGCCTTCGGTGATTAACGATGCGGACACTTCAGCCGAAGCTCCAATATGTTGTGCCGGCTGATTTGGATTAACGGAATAAATACGCCATGACGGATCCGCCAGCTCGAGCGGCGGCTCATCTGCAAGCAAATCCATATTCGCTTCCCATAAGCTTTCGATCGTTCCTACATCCTTCCAATAACTCTTGAAAGGGTAGGAATGCAAACGCTTGCCGTCTCTCATCATCGAAGGAATTAAGTCTTTGCCGAAGTCATGGCTTGAGCTTCGGCTAGCTTCATCATAGATCAAATATTTTTGAAGCTCGGTCCATGTGAAAATATATACGCCCATCGACGCTATATTGCTGGTCGGGTTTTTCGGTTTTTCTTCAAATGCCGTAACTCGATCCTCATCATCGATATGCATGACGCCGAATCTGCTGGCTTCCTTCCAATCGACCTCTATGCCTGCGATGGTAACATCCGCACCCGAGCGCTTGTGATGATCCAGCATAAGCTCATAATCCATCTTGTAAATGTGATCACCTGAAATGATAAGAACATACTCCGGATCGTATCTTTCAATAAAGGCCATGTTTTGGTAGATCGCGTTCGCCGTGCCCTTATACCAAACGCCGCCCTTTTGTTTCACATAAGGCGGCAATATCGTCATGCCTCCATCGCGACGGTCAAGCCCCCAAGGACTTCCAATGCCAAGATACCGATTAAGCTCGAGCGGCTGATACTGCGTCAAGACGCCTACCGTATCAATGCCCGAATGCGCGCAATTGCTTAAAGTAAAATCAATGATTCTGTATTTCCCGCCGAAATAGACAGCCGGCTTAGCTAAATCCTTCGTTAAAACACCAAGCCTTTTGCCTTCGCCCCCGGCGAGCAGCATTGCGATCATTTCTTTACGGCCCATGGACACCAACTCCCTCTCAATGTGTATCCCCCGGATCTAAGTTGAGCAGCAGGAAAGTAAAGGGGGGTAAATGAAGCGAAATGCTTTGATTGTGACCATGCCAAGCGATGCTTTCACTGCTGTAAAACGGATGAAGTTGTGTATCCGTGCCGCCAAACTGCGTATCATTGCTATTTATGATAGAGCTGTACAGACCTGGCTCTGGAACACCGATGCGATAATCGTAATAGTTATTACCGGAAAAATTAGCAACGATGACGGAAAAATCCGAATTACCGCGGCGGATAAAGGATATGACAGACTGCGCTGCATTATGTACGTCAATCCACTCGAAGCAGTCCGGATTGCTGTCGCGCTCCCATAGTGAAGGTTGGTTCAGGTAGAAGCCGTTCAATGATTTGACATAATGATGCATGGTGCGGTGCGTATCGTACTCCAGCACCATCCAATCCAGCATGTCGCCGTCCTTCCATTCGTCAAACTGCCCCCATTCACTACCCATGAAAAGAAGTTTCTTCCCGGGATGGGTCATCCAAAAACCATAAAACAGCCGCAATTGGGCGAACTTTTCTTCATAGGTGCCGGGCATTTTGTTAAGCAAGGAGCATTTACCGTGAACAACCTCATCATGCGAAAGCGGCAGGACGAAATTTTCAGAGAAAGCATAAAGGAGTGAGAATGTTATCAGATGATGGTGGTGAGCGCGTTCAGGCGGATCTAGCGCCATATAGCGCAGCATATCGTTCATCCAGCCCATATTCCATTTAAAGTTAAAGCCAAGGCCGCCTTTGTAGGTAGGTGCTGTGACTGCGGGCCAAGCGGAAGAATCCTCTGCAAGCATAAGCGTATCGGGGTAATAATGAAACACCGTTTCATTTAACTTTTTCAAAAAGCGGAGAGCGTCTAAGTTGTCGGAACCGCCAAAATAATTAAACGTGAACATCTCAGGCGGCTTATCCATATGTAAATTGATCATACTGGCTACGGCATCAACCCTTAGGCCGTCCATATGAAATACGTCCATCCAATAAATCGCATTGGAAATAAGAAAGCTTATCACTTCACTTCTGCCGAAGTCAAAGGAAAGCGTGCCCCACAACGGCTTCTCAGCGCGTTTTGCATCCGGTCCTTCAAAGAGCGGGGTTCCGTCAAACATGCGCAAACCGTGATCGTCCTTGCAGAAATGACCGGGTACCCAGTCCAATATGACTCCGATGTCGTGCTGATGGCATTTATCAACAAACCTCATCAACTGCTTTGGCGATCCGTATCGGCTTGTAACACCATAGAAACCGGTTATTTGATAACCCCAAGATTGATCGAGGGGATGCTCGGATATAGGCATTAACTCAATGTGCGTGTAGCCCATATTCGCCACATAAGGGATTAATTCGTCGGATAATTCATCATAGGTATAAAAGTCTTCTTTCCCTTTTATTTTCCAGGATCCGGCGTGCACCTCATAAATGAGCAAAGGATTTGAATAAGCAGGCTTCTCACGCTTCTTCGCGTACCAGTCCGCATCCTCCCATTCGTATCCGCCAAGCTGCGTTACGACAGATGCCGTGTTCGGTCTTCGCTCGGCAAAAAATGCATACGGATCGGCCTTACGTATTACGGTACCCTCAGAAGTGACGATTTCGTATTTGTACAATTCGCCTTCATTGATATCCGAGATGAACAAGCTGTAAATGCCCGTCTTGCCAATACGTTTCATTCGATGCTTGCTGCCGTTCCAGTTATTAAATCCGCCAATCACTCGAACCGTTGCGGCATTCGGTGCCCATACCGTGAATCGTACACCTTCAATGCCGTCAACGCGGACGGGGTGCGCACCCATAAAACGGTAGCTGTGATAGGAGCTTCCTTCGTTAAACAAGTACAAATCATTCTTCGATAAACCGTTCAGAGCCGCTTGAACCATTCCTGGTATCACCCCCGTTGTATGAATAATGATAAGTCGATGCTTTCTGTACATGAATCACTTAACACACATTATACATGGTTTCTTGAAAAATAACAGTCCGTTTTCATAGATTTTCGACAAGACAACATCATTCATGTCAGATTACGTAACACCGACCTGACTTGCATTGGCAACCCTTTGAATGTAATTATGCTTGGCCCAAAAACCTTTCATGATGGCCAGTGCTCGTCATTCATCTATCTTATCGGTAATGCCGATCGGAATAAAGCTTGCTGTACGTTTATTACTGCCGATTTTGTGCAAAATATACAAGATATGCTCGTGCTTAATACCGATTAAGCTACCGAGTTTAATTAATTAAACCGGATTGGCATGGCGACATTGGCCCCAGTCATCGAAACCTGAACTTGTTTGTAACGACGCGGTATTTTATACTTTAACTTGTTTATTAGGAAGCTGCTTAGGAATTTGAGGAGGTTATTTTTTGTCTGTATATCACCAAATCTTTCAACGCATGGATCAGCCCATGCTTATCCTGCGTGAAAAAGATCATGAGGTGCAAATCGAGGATGCTAATTATGCATTCTTACGGTTAACGGGATATACCCTTGCCGAGCTTCGTTCCAGGAGCACCCCGCACCTATTGCAAAATTACAATATCGACACGACTCGACAAGTTTTGAAGAGCGAGGTCATGCTGTATACGAAGCTGAAGCGTCATCTGCCGGTACGCATTGATCAACAGCCATTACCAAAGGAAGAAGATGACGACATAAACAGGGCTTTTATCGTTTTTGAAGACTTAACCTCTTACAAATGGATAGCGGAGCAAGCTGAACTGAACAAAGTGCTCATTAGCGGCATCGTAGACAGCCATCTGCATATCCGTTTTTTGCGTGACAGCGTTGCTCCTTTATTATTTGAACCGGATCGGACGATAGAAGACGAGACGCTCATGACATTTATTGCCGACAAAGAACAAGAAAAATTGAAGCTTGTGCTTCAGGAAGCCTATCTTTTGAAGAAAGAACGCAGCCTAACGCTGCAAACGAGCAAGCTCAGCGGAATCGAGCTGGAGCTTTCGATAACCTTTACACCAATTCTCGACGGCAATGGCGAGGTGAAGGAATTTGCATTCGTCATATGGGATTTAAGAGCGATCGACGATAAAATCGCATCATCGATGAAGTTGAAAATATGGATGGCGAAGCGCGACGTTACGGCAGGCCACCTGTCAGCGTCAACAGGCATATCGATACAAACGATTTCCAAGCTGCGCAACGGAAAAATAGAAAAGCCCCAAAGGCTTACAGCAGAGCTGGTCGCCTCGGAGCTTCAAGTGGATGTGCATGAAATATGGCCGGAGATTAGAAAATGATCCTAATCTATAAATGAGGTAAGCTCATTCCTGTAAAAAAGATGCAGCTCATGCATCGCCCGCGTACATGCTGTGTAAAAGAGCTTTCTTTCGCTCTCCCGTCCATAGTTGTCAACCGATGCATCGCTAATGATAACGGCGTCGAACTCCACGCCCTTAGCAAGGTAAGACGGAATGATCACAGCGCCCTTCTCGAAGGTTACCGTTTCCTTCTCAATCAGTCTCAACTTACGGATGTACGTTTGCAATGCCATATATATGCGTCTGCTCTCCTCCGCTGTCTTGCAAATGACTGCAATCGAGGAATAACCTGCTTGGACCAACTGCTCCACCCGTTCTTTTATGCTTCGCACTAAATGTGCTTCATCTATCGTTTGCGTTATTGTCGGTTCTGCGCCATCGCGATTAAACGGCTCGATCAGGCTGCCGCCTTCTATTATTCGGCTCGTGAAAGTCACGATCGGACGCGTTGAGCGATAGCTTCTCGTTAAGATGATTTTTTCCGTCTCCTCCCCGCTATATAGCTCGGATAATGGATCAAATCCTTCTCCGGCAAGGGAATGAGCGAAAATCGATTGATTCAAGTCACCGAGCGCAGTCATTTTACAATTTGGAAATATACGTTTCAAATAATAATATTGGAACGGCGAATAGTCCTGCGCTTCATCGATAAATAAATGCTTTACAGAAGTATTCGTGTGAAACCCTTCGAGCTTTTCCTTCAAAAATAAAAAAGGCGTAGCGTCCTCGTAGTAGATCTCTCCCCGATCCAGCTTGGCTTTCGTTAGTTCGCTTATTTGATTCCAATTATCAGGCAGACTCTGCCCGCAGGCATCCAACCGTTCCAACAGAACGAGATCCCCTTCATACAGTCGTCTATATATCGCAGGAACATTAAGAAAGGATAGCCGTTTCGCCCGTTTCCGCAGCTTTTTAAACTGCTCCTGTACGACCATCGAAGCCAAAAAATCCTTTTCCGCCTCAAAATCATCAAAAGAATTGCCTGCAAACCGGTTTTTTCGCTGCAGCTCTTCGAATGCATGGGCATACTGCTCTTGATCAAGCAGCTCGATCTGATCCTGCACCCACTCCTGCTCGCGTTCCTCACGGCTTAATTTCGTCAACTGCTTCAGAATCCAATCCGCCGTCAATCGCATTCGATTGCCTATAGAGACGGAACGATCGCATGCATAAAACTGCGCCGCGATGGCTTCCTCATCGATTAACGTCCGTCCGCGAAACGTTACAGGCTTGAAGACCAGTCCCGAATGGCCAAGCTCCCCTACGTATTTCTCAATCAAATGCATAAACGGCAATCCGGCTTTATAGCTGATCGCAGCTATTCTTGTTTCATATTCGGACTCATGAACAGCTCCCAGCGTATATTCCATTTGCGAATAAGGGTCCTCCAGCTCAAACGATTTACCAAGCCTGTGCTCGAGATATTGCTGGTATGTTGTTTGCTGCATATTTTGTTCCCCCAGCTCGGGCAACACGGTCGAAACATAGCTGTTAAACATCGGGTTTGGCGAAAATAAAACGATTTGATCGGCTGAAAGCATGCCTCGGTACCGATATAGCAAGTATGCGACCCGCTGGAGCGCGGCTGACGTTTTCCCGCTTCCTGCAGCTCCCTGAACAATGAGCAGCCTTGCTCTCTCGTTACGAATAATTCGATTTTGTTCCCGTTGGATCGTGGCGACGATGCTTTTCATCTGGGCATCGGATTGCTTGCCTAGCACCTCCTGCAGCAGCTCGTCTCCAATCGTTACCCCGGTGTCGAACATGCTGCGAATTTCGCCGTTTCTTATCATATATTGTCGTTTTAACGTCATTTCTCCTTGTATAGAGCCACTGGGCGTTTCATATCGAACAGGACCCGGACTATAATCGTAATAAAGACTCGATACCGGCGCTCGCCAATCATATATCAAATATTCGTGCCCGCTCTCATCTAATAACGATCCTACGCCTAAATAGATTTGCTCCGCTCGCGACTCGCCTTTTTCGTTGAAATCGATTCTTCCGAAATACGGAGATTGGGCAAGCTTCGTTAAGGTTTGAAGCTGTTCCACCGCATGGCGATGGCTTCTTTCACGCTCCGACAGCAGCTCCGCCTGCTGCTTCATACTCGCGTGCGACTCTGCCGATTCAGCCGCATCCTCGAAATTCAAAGTCACATCGTCCCAGAAATTTCGCCTTATATCGACAATATCCTCACGCATTCCGCCTACCTGATTGCGAAGCTCCTCTATTCTTGCACGAATAATGCCCGTCACTTCTTCTACGCGCCGCTGCTCGAGACTCAGCTGATCAATCGGATTAGTCATAATAACACTCCTTTATTTGGATATAAAACCAATATCATTGAGCATGACCTTACCCGGTCCGCTCACGAAGCGGAACGTAATTTGTCTGATCTCATTTAAGGCGATTACCGTCTCCTCCGTACCGAATTGCTCAATAGGCAGGATGTAAGTTTGAAACACCGGCTCCGTTGGCTCCTTATATTTCTCGTCCTTCATCCTCTCCTCCAGCCATGATAGTGACATAAACGCCGTATAAACGGATGGAGGAACTGGCATGATAGCATCGAGCTCCAGCTTTCTCGTCCCACCATCCGACATCGTTAAAACGACTTCCAGCTCCGGCAAGGGAGGCAGCGCGATTTCTTCAGCTTTGACCGGCTTAAGATCTTCTTCGTTCAGGTCGATCAAATCACGCTCCAGGTTGGCCATTGAAAATACGAGACTTGGGTCGGATAATTGTTCAGCGAGCTCAACCGTTGAGGAAGACAGCTCCAACTTATATTCCGCTCCAGGCTCCGCCCACTCCAGCTCAATTCCCTTCGTCCCCTTACTTTTGCCGTCTCGATCTTCCGCGAACGTGACCTGCCATTGCTTCATCCCTTGCGCTGCCGCTTTCCCTCCATCGTTCAGCACTGTCTTGCTGCTCTGTTCGAACCGTGCGATCTCGGTGAAACCTGACTCTTCGTAACGATTCATGTATCCCGTGCTTGGCAGCCAGTCTAGTCCGCTCCTGTAATCTCGGAACAATGCCGCATACTCCCTCTCTCCGAGCAAAGTAGCCTCCAGGAAGGCTGAAATGTATACCTTTGATAGTTGGCGCTGATCTTCACTTTCCAATAATCCTTTGCGATTCAAGAACAAGCCCCCGGGCGGCCGTTCATCCATACTGCCCCAATCTGAATTAAACTGACTATGATTGGCGTCCTCAATATATAATGCCGCTTTAAATTTATCGCTTTGCGGTCCGAACGAGACTCTGCTGTACTGCCGGTCGCCATAAAAATTGTTCACATCGGCATCTCTAGCACCCTGAAGCGTCAAATAATTGACATCAACCAGCCGGGCCGATTGCTTATCCACTTTCTTATCAGTAGGCGCAATGGCAATAACGGATTCAATGTGAATATGCTCCAGGCTGTCAATCGTTTGATCCTGTTTGAACCAGCGGTCCGCATCTGCAGCCATCGCGGCAGCCTGGCCACCTCTTGAATGCCCTACTAAAGCAACCCGACTCAAATCCACTCGGCCTGAAAGCGGGTTTTCGGTTTGCTCATTCAGCTGCTGAATTTGCTGCAGATGCTTGAGAAGCACCCAAGCGCGCATTTTCATATCGTGATTGGGTATACCCGACCATACCGAATAGTTGAGAAAATTTTCGTCCACCGATACCGCAATAATGCCTTTACTGGCCAGCAGCTCGCCCAAATAACGATATCCGCCGTCTGAAAAATGTTCCATAAGATGATTGCCGTGCACAATCAAAGCCAGCGGATACGTTCCTGCTTCCTTAGGCATCCATACTTGTCCGTTTAATGGAAGTGCGTGCTCGTCAAAGCCCCAGAAAAAGGTTTTAAGCTTCGGCCATTTCGTGATGTAGCCAGATGCATCAACGCTGGCAGTCCGAACGTCCACCTGATCGCCAAACCAATTTCTATGCTTGTCTTTGCCGCTGCCGTATGTGAAGGTTTGAACGGTAAGGTTTCCTTTTTCAGCAGGATTGGGTATTTGCAAAGGTCGGCGCCAATCGGCCGCTTGGCCGGATTGCGCTTCTTCCCTTTGCGGAATGTCGGCAGGAGCCGGCCAATCCGAGAACTTAAATATGGCAACGGAAAGAAGAGCTGTCAGAAATGCAATACCTATTTTTCGGACAGCTTTCGTTTCCCAACGGTAAAGCAGTCCAATAAGAACTCCCGCAAAGGCGCCTATGAAGGCGAATGCCGCAGCAAGCGCAATCGACATCATTCGACCAAATTCAGCAAAATATAAAATCAGGTATGTTTCTATAACGACGTATAACACAGTAGAAATAAACCGCCGCGGCAGCGGGATATACATAAGTGAAAAAATAAAGGTTAGCAGAAACGATGCTGCGAACATGGCAATGATATTGGCACTTAAAAATAAAATCAAGTCGACAAAGGTTCCAAACCCGGTTGGCATTCCCAGAGCGGCTGTCAGCATCGATAGCGATCCGAACATGGCCGTACTGCCGGTTGCGACGCGCCATACGTACGTATCCCGTTTGTTGCGCACATAATAACGATTCATCACCCATGCTTTCATTTGTTGCGGTCTGCTTGGCTCCGGCATTTGCTGCTTTGACTCTTCCAAAGTTAGCTCCATAAAGCCCCCTTAACAGACAACCAGCTTCTATCGGAACGTCTGTTCATTTCAACAGACACGCCTAAGAAATCGCTCATCATGGCAGATGTAAGCACTTCTTTCGTTTCACTAGCCGCAAATACTTGTCCATCCTTGATTAGAAGCGAATTCGTAAAGCAAGGCAAAATTTCCTCTACATGATGGGTTACGTACACAATGGTTGGAGCTTGTCGTTGCTTCGCAACCATTGCGATCATCTGAAGGAGCTGCTCTCTGGCAAACACATCAAGGCCCGTACACGGCTCGTCTAGAATGAGCAGCTTCGGCGAAGCCATAAGGGCGCGCGCGATAAGTACACGCTGTCTTTCCCCTTGCGATAGTGTATCGTAGACTCGGCCGATTAAAGCTGAACAGCCTAGTGAGCGCATAAGCGCTTCAGCTTTATCCCTGTCCTCCGCGTCGGTTGCATCATATAACCCGATCGTAGCAAACTTTCCGCTAAGGACAATATTTAATGCCGTCTCGCTGCCATACAGCATTTGCTGCAACGAGGTGCTGACCCAGCCTATGCTTTTGCGCAGCTCGCGCAAATCGAATTCGCCAAACGTTTTGCCAAGCACCGACATCGTCCCTTCGGACGGCCATATATACCCATTTATCATATTAAGGAGCGTTGTTTTGCCCGAACCGTTCAATCCGAGCAGACACCAGTGCTCTCCTTCGCGTACCGACCAATTTATATTTTGTAAAATGGTTTTGTTTTCGCGTGCCCATGATACATTTCTTATGTCTATAATCATTGAATCCCTCTCCTATCTTCCGTACGTCCATAAGATTTATTATAAATTTAATAAACAGATTCCGCCACATATTCAGGAGCAGCTGCGCGAGCAGGCGTTGAAATAAGAAGAAGCTCCTTCCCTAACCGGGGAGGAGCTCCTTCTTATTTCAAGTTACCGCGTAATAAAAAGGCACAATGAGTAAGTTTAATGCTAATGCAATGATTCCGATTGCCATAGACCAACCGCCGAGCCCTCGCGCACCTTGTCGGTATGCGATAAAGCCGAGTACCGCTGCTGTTGCTCCAAGCAAAACCGGCCAAATAAACCATGAAGCTATCGCAAATACAAGTGATACCCATCCAAGCGCATATCCGCCTGTTTTGGCGTCTGCCCGCTCTGACCGCTCAACGAATCGTTCCTCTCTCCGCTCCGCATGCACGACTGGACTGTCGACCGCAAAATCAGCGCCCATTTCTTCATTGACATTTTGCAAGCCGTTCGTTCCTTCAACAGATCTGCCCGCATGTGATAGCCGGTCTCGTTCATCCAACAATTGTTTAAAATCTTCTTCATACTTGCCCATCGACCTTCACTCCTTTGGTTTAAAGGTTTGGCAGCATGTTGCGGCTGATTGCTTTGCTTCATCCTGATGATATAAGCCTAACTCGTCACCGGCAAACTCCTCGTTTAAATTAGCTCCTGCATGCTGATCAATTTCGATTTTAATTTCATCAGCACCGCAGTTATTGCCTTCTTTCCAGAAGTTGCAGTTAGCGACACTACATGTCACGCCTTTCGGCATAAAAAATCACCTCCGTTATCAAGTTTCCCTGATCGGAGGTGATTCATTCTGCCTTATTTTTGTCCTTGCATGCGGCGCTGCGTCATGTAGTCATTTTCGTAATAGGCCAATTCATCGCGCAGCTCCTCGAAAATTTTCGAAACGCCAAGCACGATATCACGAGCTTCGCGAATAGGCTTGTATCGGAAACGGATAGCATCCTGGCCTGTGTAAGCGTATCGGCCGTCCTCGGAATAACATTCGTTTTTCGGATAGAAGAACGCGCTCACGCAATGATGGTAAACCTCATACAGCACGCGTTCCGCATAATCTGTATCGAAATTGGGCCGTCTGAGCAAAACTCCCAGCTTTTCAACCGAGACTTCAGAAAACACCAACAAATGTCTTAAATCGGATAATAAGCCTTTATAAAACGTTTGAGCGTCCTCTCCATTGTTCTCTCCGGTCAATTGGAGTAAAGCATAGTTGTTAAGAAACGGTTCAAGCTGGTTTACTGCATCCTTTAGCTTTGTGCGGGTTGATTCCGTAAGTGCTTTGACGTTAGCAGATGGCATATAGGTAGATCCCCTTTCATAATCCAAGCAAGCATAAAAACTACAATCATCATCATCGTACCACAAATTACATCGAGATGGTACTGGCGATTAAGGCTTCCGTTCGCATATTTTCATCTTAGAAATCCGAACCTATAGTTTAGGCTCATCTCTTATCAGATCGATTACGGGAGGTTGTATGTATGGGAAAAAAATGGATTGGTGCTCTTACAATTTTAGCAGTTGCTGCTTTACTTATACCGTCAACAAATTTATTCGAGCCTCGCGAGTACGAAAGCGATAGAGCGCCTCAATCGTCGAGCTTCTCGGCCAAGCGTGAGCATACGCTTAAGCTCGCTGCCGTACAAGAGGATATGAATGCGACTGCCATGTTATGCATATCGGAATGCTCCAAAGATTTTCAACAGCTGATGAGTGCAAGCGACGGATCGCGCGCAAAAGCAGATGCGCAACTAAAGCAGATGATGCATGAGCACATGCACATGAGCTACGTGAGTTGGGTTTCCGGCACGCGCAGCGTCGATCGCGGCAGCATTCCCAAAACCGGCAAAAATGAAGCCGAAGCCTACGTAGCGACCGCTAAAGCGCAGGTTGGCAAAGGAGCAAAGTTTGAATCGTCTGCTTTTACAGCATTGGACGGAAGCCGCTACATGGTGCTTGGAGTGCCTGATTCCCGGCATGCCGGCATCGGGGTCATAGGAGTGATTAAGCAGGATATCGTCAAATCGGTTGAAAAGCATCAAATGCGGAACCTTCGCCTCGTCCCTTACCCTGCGGAGGGCAATTACAAAATTGAATCCGTCAAGCCAAATTCAACTATAGATACAACCGTACGTACGGGTGAGGAAAATGGAAATGCAAGTCATTACCATGTTCGCGACGTTGTTGTCCATTTCGCCAAACCAATGTCAGAAGCCGAAATGAAACAAGTGAAACAAGATATTCATGCTGAATCGGTGAAGCAGATTGGCGATACTTTCGTTTTCCGTTCAAAAAACATGGAAACCGAGCAGCTCATTCCTTATTTCAAGCAAAAATGGCAGACCGAATATACGGAGCCCCATTATTTATATTTAACCAATGACGAAGAAGATTCGATTGTGCCGAACGACGCTCTCTATTCGGAATACCAATGGAACCTTCCTTCCATTGAAACTGAAAAAGGCTGGAATATTTCCAAAGGCGATGAACAAATTGTCGTTGCCGTTCTGGATACCGGAGTTCAAAGCAACCATCCTGACCTCAAAAATAAAATAACAGAAGGCATTAATCTTATCGACGAGGAGCAGGAGCCGAATGACGATGTTGGTCATGGCACGCATGTATCCGGAATAATCGGGGCCACGGTCAACAATGGCGAAGGCGTTGCCGGACTCTCTTGGTATAACAAAATCATGCCGATTAAAGTTTTGGACAGCAGCGGCGCAGGCTCCACCTATTCCGTTGCGCAAGGGATTATATGGGCGGTTGACCACGGCGCCAAAGTCATTAATATGAGTCTCGGCAATTATGCCCAGGCAGACTTTTTGCACGATGCGATAAAGTACGCTTATGAGCGGGATGTTGTAATGATCGCGGCAAGCGGCAATGACAACACAGAGCGGCCGGGGTATCCTGCAGCTTACCCTGAGGTATTCGCCGTTGCCGCGACTGACAGCAATAAAGAAAAAGCTTCGTTCTCCAACTACGGAGACTATATTGACGTCGCTGCGCCTGGCGACAGCATCGCAAGCACGTATCACGGCAGCCAATATGCCGCACTGTCAGGCACATCGATGGCTAGCCCGCACGTGGCTGCGCTCGCCGGATTAATCCGTTCCGTTAATCCGGAGCTTTCTAATGTCGAGGTTATGGATATCATGCGGAAATCAGCTGTTGATTTAGGCGCCGAAGGCAAAGATATCTATTTCGGCTATGGGGAAATTGATGTGGATAAAGCTCTGCAGGCTGCCTCCACTTTCGGAGGCACGCTGCAAACCTTTCCTGAGCATGTCAAACGCAGATTAGAGCGGATCGCTTCAAAATACGAATAGTTAAGTGATGGCCTTCAAAGCGGCAACAATAAAGCACCCTTCGCATGCGAAGGGTGCTCTTTGATTCGAGTGGTCGTGTGGAAAGTTTGCCGTAAGCCGGGTTCTGTACTTCTGGTGGTGCGAACGGGAACGACCCTCCCACGAAGAAGCGACAATCATCTATCTAGGCCGTACATTGCTGCACGGCTCCAGCAACCAACCCGGACGCGCCTCAGGCTAAGGCTGCAGCTCGAAGGCTGCCGCGTCCTCTCGGTCTTGCTCCAGATGGGGTTTACCAGGAACATAGTCACCTATGCTCCTCGTGGTCTCTTACACCACGGTTCCACCCTTACCTGTACCGGCTCTGTAAAGCCGGCCATCGGCGGTCCATTTCTGTGGCACTATCCTTCAGCTCGCGCTGACTGGACGTTATCCAGCATCCTGCCCTGTGGAGCCCGGACTTTCCTCTCGCGGCAACAAGGCCGCCAGCGATTGTCTGTCAAACTTTCCGTAGCATGACTAAGTATACAAGGTAATTTGAAAAAGCTCAACCCTGAAACGAATTCCAGTGAAACGATTTCCAGTTAGATGAACGTGAACGGCTCCGTATTCATAACAGAGGCAACTGCTGTCGTTTCATATTTACTTCCCTGGAGACGCTCGTTCATCCAATCTGCGACGCGCTGCTTCATAACCTTCTCCATGTTATGACCGGGATCAATGATCGTCATACCGGCTGCTAAAGCGTCGTGAGCGGTATGATAATCGATATCGCCCGTAATTAGGACATCCGCTCCGGCGAAAATCGCATGCCTCACATATTTTGCCCCGGCGCCTCCCAGTACCGCTGCTTTGCGCACAACCCGGTCCAGCGGACCTACGACCCGAACAGCTGGAACTTCGAAAATTCGTTTCACTTGCTCAGCAAGCTCTCCTAAGCTAACAGGCTCTGCCAGCTTGCCGGAGCGTCCGAGACCGAACGAGCGTCCCTTCAAATCAACCGGATATAAATCATAGGCGACCTCCTCATAAGGATGCGCCTTTAACAACGCCTGCACCGTTTTGCGATGAACGCTGTAGGGAACGATCGTTTCGATTCGAATCTCATCCGCTTTCTCAAGCTTGCCTTGCGTGCCGACAAACGGATCGGTTCCTTGACCCGGTATAAAAGTTCCGGTTCCTTTCATGTTGAAGCTGCAATTGGTATAGTTGCCAACTTCCCCGGCTCCCGAGCGCCATACAGCTTCTAAAACCTGTTCATGGTGACTTTCGGGTACGAACACGACTAGCTTATACAATTTATCAGTATGTACTTCTTCTAGACATTGACGTTCTTCCGGTACGATTCCGACCAGATCCGCGAGCCAATCATTCATCCCGCCGTCAGCTACGTCTAAGTTCGTATGCGAAATATATACGGCTATATCATGCTTGATAAGCTTCTCATAAAGTTGTCCGGCGGCTGTCGAAGTATCCAGCTTCGCAAGGGGACGGTATATAATCGCATGGTGAGCGATAATGAGTTCAACACCTTGCTTTATCGCTTCATTAACGACGGAATCTGTCACATCCAGTGCGACCAGCAGCTTCTTTATCGGCTTATTTAACGTGCCTAGCTGCAGACCGATTTTATCATTCTCAACCGCGTAATGCTTTGGAGCCAGCTGCTCCATGATCTGAATTACGGTTTGGCCATGGGCAAACATTGCAAAACCTCCTCAACTGCTTTTATCTCTGCACGGAACAGCGCTTGTTTATGTGCCGATTCCGCCAAATCTGAGCCGGCTAACTGATCACAAATTCTTTCGAGCTTATTCAGCTCATGTCGCCACTTCTTATACAGAACAGGCTTAGGATTGCGAAGCAAATGAGGACCCATTTTCTTTAGCAGCTTGATTTTCGTTTCATTCGGCAGGACTGCCGGCAAAAATTCCCCCTCATACAGATTCGCATTTCTAATATCGGCCTCGGATATCCTCACGGCATGCATGATTTCATAGATCTTCCCGTCTTCCTCAAGAATGGACTCCGCTTCTAAATACCAGCCATGCTCCAGAAGCCATTCACGCACAATTTCTTCGCCTACATTTGGCTGTAGAACAAGCTCCTTTACTCCCTCAAGCTTCCCTGCAGCATGTCCCGCCTCCAAAATCTCGCTCATAAGACTTCCGCCCATACCCGCTATGGTTACGGTATCAGCTTCCCCAGGCTGTAATACCTGCAAGCCATCGCCTTGACGAACCGTCAATCGATTGGACAATCCTGCATCGGCGCCTTGTTTTTTTGCCGCCTCGTAAGGTCCGGCGTTCAGCTCGCCCGCAATGGCGGCAGGGCATTTATCGATCTGCAGCAAATAAACGGGCAGCATCGCATGATCCGAGCCGATATCGGCTATTTTGGATCCGGGACTTACGTAATCTGCAATCCCTTGCAGACGTTTCGATAGTTTTAACATTATACAACCCACACCATCCATTGTTTTCGCATTGAAAATAATAATCCTCCGCCGATTCCAATTTTAATCAGCAGCTGAAGTTGAAGCCAAATCGCAACATCATCAAACATCGCTGTATATAATTCAGGCATAAACCAAACGATGGCACAAGTCAAGAACAATACGGCGGAGACAGACTTGGCCCAACGATGAACGAACCAGCTGCTCCAACCGAATAAACAAGCAAGCGGCAGCCAGTATAGTTGTATTTCGTACCAATAGGAATCAAGCATATATTGAGATAACAGCCATGCATAAACCAATATTGCCGCTAACCAGCCGCATAAGTGCAGAACAGGTATGCGGGCAGCTATTCCATAAATGACCCAAAAAAGCGAGCATAAAGCAAGTAATCCCGTTTTCCAGCCCCAATATTCTAAATTATGCAGATTCAGCATATACAATCCCCCGCCTAACAGAAGGAGCATTCCCGTACTGATCAAAGACATTCCGGCAGCCTCATTCCTACTGCGCAGACGACCGCCAATCCATAAAAAAACGGCCGCTCCTCCCACTATTACAGCCATTTGCAATAATGAGTGAAATTCGTTAAAATAAAGCACAACAAAGGAGATTAAGGTAAAAGTTCCAAAAGTAAGAAGCCATTGCATCCCGGTTGCCCGCTGAACTGCAGCTATGGCTTTGCCAACTGTACCATGCTGCTCGTTTGGTATGCGGTGCGTATCTTGATCATCATATAAATTTAACAGAAAATCACAATATTGATCCGGCAGCAGCTTGCTTCGGCGCCAATGTTCAATTTCCTTTACGATAATATTTCGGCGGTCCTGATTCATAATAACCCGTTGTCCTTCCGGTCTCGACTAATATCCGATCTCATATTTAGAAAAAAGACCTCGCTGCAGGAGCAGAAAGGTCAATGTATGTTCCTAACTTTTTATTCGAGAAAATCCTTCAAACGTTTGCTGCGGCTGGGATGACGAAGCTTGCGAAGCGCCTTGGCCTCGATTTGACGAATCCGCTCGCGCGTAACGCCGAATACCTTGCCAACTTCCTCTAGCGTTCTTGTGCGTCCGTCATCAAGCCCGAAGCGAAGGCGAAGCACATTTTCTTCTCTCTCCGTTAACGTATCGAGTACATCCTCGAGTTGTTCCTTAAGCAATTCATACGCGGCAGCATCTGCCGGTGCCAACGCTTCTTGGTCTTCAATGAAATCGCCGAGGTGGGAATCATCCTCTTCTCCAATTGGCGTCTCCAGCGATACCGGCTCTTGTGCAATTTTCATAATTTCGCGAACCTTTTCGGTGCTGAGCTCCATCTCCGCTGCTATCTCTTCCGGAGTCGGTTCACGTCCCAGCTCCTGCAGCAATTGGCGCGATACGCGAATCAGCTTATTAATGGTTTCCACCATATGAACCGGAATCCGAATCGTTCGGGCTTGATCGGCAATCGCCCGTGTGATAGCTTGACGAATCCACCATGTCGCATACGTACTGAATTTAAAGCCCTTCTGATGATCAAACTTCTCGACGGCTTTAATAAGACCCATGTTCCCTTCTTGAATCAGGTCGAGAAACAGCATCCCTCTGCCGACATATCGTTTCGCGATGCTGACCACTAGACGCAGATTCGCTTCCGCAAGTCTCCGCTTAGCTTCTTCATCGCCATTCTCGATTCGTTGAGCAAGCTCAATCTCATCATCCGCGGAAAGAAGCGGAACCCTGCCGATTTCTTTTAAATACATTCTTACCGGATCGTTAATTTTGATGCCTGGCGGCAAAGCCAAATCATCATCGAAATTAAAGTCATCCTGCTCGCGCTCTTGCTCTTCCCCTTGTGCGGCAAGCGGATTTTCTTCGTCATTCTCGTTCAGAACCTCAATCCCAAAATCATCGAGCTGCTCAAAAAATTCGTCAATTTGTTCGGGATCCTGATCGAACGGAGACAATTTCTCCATAATTTCTTTATACGTTAAGGATGACCTCTTTTTGCCCTGCTCGATCAATTGATCCTTTACATGATCCAGCTTTTGTTCCGTATCTAGCTCAGTATGTTGATCATTCGCCATATTCCAACTCCCTCCCCCCTAGATCCGATCGTCCAGTCTCGCTTTAAGCTGTCTCTCTAGGGTTATAATCTCAAGACCTAATTGTGCTGCCAACAAAGCATCACCAGCGCGCTCGGCACGCACCATTTCTTCTTTCCTCTGCTCAATATCCCGAAACTGCGGAACCTTTATAATATCCTGGATATAAGCTTCCATTGTTGTTTCATCAAACGGAAAGTCGCTGTCCATCATCAAGATGGATGCGGCAGTACGTTCTAAACGGTCATCATGCAGCGTTGCAATAAATCGACTGGCATCCGGATCATAGCCTTGTGCATAATAAGCGTATAAATAAGCGGCAAGCGCTGCATGATCCTCTACATTAAACGCATCGCCCAGACGTTCATGAACCGCTTGCGCTACATCTCTGTCACGCATCATAACATGCAGCAATCTGCGCTCCGCATAAGTGTATGCAGGCCGAAGAGCAGGAGGACCAGACTTTCGGGGCTTTTCATTCCTACCATTATTCCACGAATTGTCGTTATTATCCCCTTGCGGCTTCTTTTTTTGAAGCTCTTGCCGCTTTTGAAAACAGTCCTGCTTCAAGGAGTCAAGTGTGATTTCGAACTCTCGGGACAATTCCTTCAGGTAGACTTCGCGTTCTGTTGATGAATCAAGCTCCGCAATCGTTTCTACCGCTTCAAGCAGGTAATTTTTCCTGCCTTCTTCTTTTAGCAGTATATGGTTTTTCCTAGAATATATAAGCTTAAATTTTGTAACCGATACCGGCTGATCCATCGTTTCCCGCAGGAATGCCTCCGGACCGTATTCACTTATATAATCGTCGGGATCCTTGCCCTTCGGAAGCATCGCTACCGATACTTTGAGACCTGCGTTCTCTAGCATCGGAATCGATTTGAAAGCGGCTGCTTGTCCAGCGTCATCACCGTCGTAGCATACGATGACTTCTTCTGCTTGCCGCCTCAGAATGGCGCAATGCTCATCGGTTAAGGCGGTGCCCATCGTTGCGATGCCGTTTTTCACGCCGGCACTCCAAGATTTGATCACATCCATGTAGCCTTCAAACAATACAACTTGCTTGCTTTTTCGGATAGCCGGTCTCGCATAATGCAAGTTGTATAGTGTCTTGCTCTTCGTAAACAACATCGTCTCCGAGGTATTCAAGTATTTCGGCTGTCCTTCGCCTATAATGCGACCCGCAAACGCGGCAGCTTTGCCGTCTCGATCCCAAATTGGAAACATAATGCGATTGCGAAACCGATCCACGTACCCGCTCCCGTCCGACTTAGCCGATAACAATCCGCCTTTCTCCATTAATGCAAGCTCATATCCGCGTTTCGTTAAAAATCTTGCCAGTACATCCCATTCTTCAGGGGCATAGCCAATCATAAAATGATCGATCAGCTTATCGCTCAATCCGCGTTCCCGCAAATACTGCTTTGCTGCTTGCCCCTGCTTCGTGTTGTTTAACACGTGGTGATACAGCTTAATTGTTAACTCATGAGCTTCAATGATCTTTGTCCGGTCTGCATCATGAGGAGTAGGTTTACTACCGTCAGGCGAAGCCCACGTAATGGGCATTCCTGCATCCTCTGCGAGCATCCGTACAGCTTCAGGAAAGGTGTAGCCTTCCATTTCTTCGACAAAACGTATGACATTACCGCCTTTGCCGCAGCCGTAGCAATGGTAAATTTGGAGTTCCGGCGTAACCGTAAACGAAGGTGTTTTCTCCGAATGGAACGGACATAACCCCTTCATATATTTGCCGTGCTTCGTGAGATGAACGTATTTCCCGACCGTCTCTACGATGTCATGATGCTTACGTACCGCCTCTATGACCTCTTCCGGTATTTTATTACCGTATGTCATCGTTCATCACCTTCATCCTAGTAACACGTAAATAATATTCGCTATGCGTCATGGTTCTCCTGCTCATTTCGCAAAACTTTTGTCAACTTTTGTTGAAAACGATCGCGATCTGCTTGGTTCATGGCTTTTGGGCCTCTTGTTTTACCGCCGGTTCGACGCCGCTTAGCCAACTCATGCCTTCGTTCCATCAAATAATCGATGTTTTCATCCGTGTATTGCTCGCCTCGCGGAGACAGCACGAGAGCACCTTTACCGATCGCTATACATGCCAAACCAAAATCTTGGGTGATAACAATATCTCCGCGTACTATATGGTTCACAATGTACAGATCAACCGATTGATTGCACCGATCCACCTGAACGACTTCCACTCCCTCTTGCGGCAGCAAACGATGATCATGAGACGCGACCATTAGCACGCGCACCGCGAACAATCTTGCAGCTTCTGCTATTTCCGCTTTTACCGGGCATGCATCCGCATCGACAACAATGGTTGGCTGCTCTATCCGAATAATGAATCACCGCTCGTATTCAAATTGTTAACCTGTACTATTATATACGGCAAAACTATAAAAAATCCTGCCTTACGTACTTATGGCATCCGCACATATTCCATAATTAAGCTTGCCGTCTCCTCGACGGCGCGGTGTGAAACATCGATAACAACGCATCCGAGCTGCTTCATTATTGTATCGGCATATTGAAGCTCCTTTTCAATTCGGTCCGTCGTTGCATAGGAGGCATTGTTAGGCAAACCTAGCGCCTTTAACCGCTCTTTGCGTATCGTATTCAAATAGGGTACACCTATCGTAAGTCCGATCACCTTGCGCTTCGGTAGCTTAAACAGCTCGTCCGGCGGTTTCAGCTCGGGAACAAGCGGCACGTTAGCAACCTTATATTTTTGGTGTGCAAGATACATGGACAAGGGAGTTTTGGAGGTCCGAGACACGCCGACAAGCACGATATCAGCCTTTAAAACACCGGACGTATCACGCGCATCATCATACTTAACGGCAAACTCGACGGCTTCCACCTTCCGGAAGTAATCCGCATCAAGCACATGATTAAGCCCAGGCTCTTGCCTTGATTTACGACCGGTACGCAATTCCAGCGTCTCTATAAATGACCCCAACAGGTCTATGGCCACGATGCCGTTAGCTTCGGAAAGCCTGCGCATGCTGTCACGAAGCTGCGGAATAACTAATGTATACAGCACAATCGCATCCGCTTGCTTCGCTTGCAGCGCAATGCGCTGCAAGCCTGCCTCATCCGTAATAAAAGGCGCCCTTCGGATATCCGCATTTATCGGATGAAACTGAGCGATTGCCGCACGAACGACAAGCTCTCCCGTATCTCCGGCGGCATCGGATACGACAAATACAATTACTTCTGGAATTGCGCTAGCCATCATCTATCTTCCCCCTGACGCATAATGTTAAGAAGATCAGCTATGAGCGTTTTTTCGCTCGACTACCAAACCAGCTTCGAGAAATCGGCGACAATCGCGATATCTTCCGCAATGCTTGCAAGCGTTGACAACCGGTTCGCGCGAATTGCCTCATCCGGCGACATGACCATAACTTTTTCAAAATACGTATGAATAAAAGGCTTCAAAGATGTTAAGGATTGTACCGCTTTTGTGATATCTCCTTGCTCGATTGCGGTTAGGAACGTTGGACGCTGCGCCAGCCATTGCTCATACAGGTCCGTTTCCACTTGTTCTGCGAACAGGGAAGGATCAACCGTGTTACTGGTCGCCTTCGACGCCAGATTGCTAACGCGGTTAAATTGCTCGACCGTAAGCTTAAACTCCGCTCGATCCTCGCCGGCCGCAAGCAGTTGAACAACTGCTGCGCGCTCGATCGTGGAGCGCAAATCAGCAAATCCGAAAGCCATTACCGCATCGATGACGTCGTAGCGTACGCCCTGCTCGGAAAGCACGTTTTTCACGCGAAGAGCAAAGAAATCCGAGAGATCCTTGCGAATATCCGTTGCATTCCGTTTCAAACCGCGGTTCTCATGAACCGCCAATGCAGCATCATATAAATCGTGCAATTGCAGCCTCAAGCCATGTGCCAAAATGATTTGCACGATGCCTGCAGCTTGTCTTCTAAGCGCATATGGATCCTGTGAGCCCGTCGGAATAATGCCAATCGAGAAACATCCGACAATTGTATCTATTTTATCCGCTAGGCTTACGATTGTTCCTGTCGAATCGGAAGGAGCCAAGTCGCCGGCAAAGCGTGGCTGATAGTGTTCGTTAATGGCTCTCGCCACAGCTTCGCGCTCGCCCGCTTTGCGGGCATAATCCTCGCCCATAATTCCCTGAAGCTCAGGGAACTCATATACCATTTGCGATACAAGATCGAATTTGCAAATATCCGCTGCACGGCTAATATCCTGAGCAGTCTGCCCATCAATAAGCAAATGCTTGCTAATCAAATCCGCCGTTTCGCGGATGCGTCTCACTTTGTCCGCAACTGAACCAAGCTCTTCGTGATAAACGATATTCTCAAGCTTCGAAAGCGCATGCTCAATCGTTAGCTTATGATCCTCTTCATAGAAAAATTTCGCGTCGGAAAGTCTTGCCCGAAGCACTTTCTCATTTCCTTTCGCAACAAGCTCGATCGATTTAAGATCGCCGTTCCGTACCGTTACGAAGTAAGGTTGAAGCTGGCCCTCCCCGTTAAACACCGGGAAATACCGCTGATGCTCGCGCATTGAGGTAATGAGCACTTCTTGCGGAATGTGAAGGAATTCAGGTTCAAAGCCGCCAAACAATACGTTAGGATATTCAACCAAGAACAGCACTTCTTCAAGCAAGTCTTCCTTGACCGCAATTTCCCAGCCCTTTTCCTTCACCAACTCCTTAATCTGAGTGATGATTAGCTGTTCGCGTTCGCTTACGTCAACAATGACATGCTGCTCGCGCAGACGCTCAATGTAATGGGACGGTTCATGCACCGTTGCGTCGCTGCCAAGGAAACGGTGACCGCGAGAAACGTTGCTTGTCTTTACATTCGTTATCTCAAAAGGAATAACCTCTTTGCCAAACAGCGCGACAAGCCAGCGAATGGGTCTTACGAAACGAAGCTCATGGGTTCCCCATCGCATATTTTTTGGAAAAGACATTGAAGTAATGATGGAGAGCAGTCCCTCTGGCAATAGGCTTGTCGTATCCGCTCCAATGCTGTTTTTCTTTGCATAGACGTACTCTACGCCAGACAACTCTTGGAAATACAACTGATCTGTCTCAACGCCTTGACTGCGCGCAAATCCAAGCGCCGCTTTACTCCAATTTTCTTGCTCATCCTGAGCGATTTTTCGAGCTGGACCCTTTGCCTCCTCGTTCATATCAGTCTGCTTCTCAGCCACATCGCGCACTAGCACAGCGAGTCGGCGCGGAGTTGCGAACGCATCCACACCGCCGTGCTCAATGCGGGAATCGGATAGCCATTTAACCGTTTTTTCCTTCAGCTGGTTCATTGCTCCGCGCACAAACCTTGCCGGCACTTCCTCCAGACCGATTTCCAGCAGCAAATCTCTAGTCATTTTGCTTCACTCCTTTGTTCAGCAGCGGGAATCCAAGACGTTCCCTTTCCTCGTAGTAAGTTGATGCGCAGGCACGTGCCAAATTCCTTACCCTCGTTATATAGCCCGTTCTCTCCGTCACGCTGATTGCTCCGCGCGCATCAAGCAAATTGAACGTATGCGAACATTTCAACACATAGTCGTAGGCAGGAAATACGAGGTTATGATCCATCGTTTTTTTCGCTTCTTCCTCATACATGTTGAACAAGGTGAACAGCATAGCCGAATCAGACGTTTCAAACGTATATTTCGAATGCTCATATTCGGGCTGCTTGAAGACATCACCATACGTTACGCCATCCACCCATTCCAGATCGAACACATTTTCTTTTTGTTGAATATAAGAAGCAAGCCGCTCCATGCCATAGGTAATTTCAACGGCAACAGGATTAGCATCGATACCGCCAACCTGCTGGAAATAAGTAAACTGCGTAATTTCCATGCCATCCAGCCACACCTCCCAGCCTAAGCCCCATGCGCCTAGAGTCGGTGATTCCCAGTTATCCTCAACAAAGCGAATATCATGGTCATTCGCATCGATTCCGAGCTGCTTCAGGCTCTCCAAATATAGCTCTTGAATATTGTCCGGTGAAGGCTTCAAAATGACCTGAAACTGATGATGCTGATATAGACGGTTAGGATTTTCGCCATAACGGCCATCAGCAGGACGACGAGACGGCTCCACGTACGCAACATTCCAAGGCTCAGGCCCGATTGACCTCAGGAACGTCATAGGGTTCATCGTTCCCGCACCTTTCTCTACATCATAGGGCTGAACCAGAATGCAGTTTTGTTCGGCCCAAAATTTCTGCAGCGTCAAAATCATTCCTTGAAAATTCATAATCGATCCTCTCCTTCTTCCTCTGTTTTATGTCCGCTTGCGGACTATTTCTGGATCAGCGAAGGCAGATATGCAAAAAAACTCCCGTCTCTACGCCTGCTGCCAGACGTAGGGACGAGAGTTATTATCCCGCGGTTCCACCCTACTTGGTTTACTCTTCTGGAGTATACCCTCTTAGTTTATTACGACTCCGGAGTGCCTTTTCTTCGTCGTGTCCGTCCAGGCTCTCACTATTCCCGGCTCGCTATTTCAGACGACATCGAACGATTACTTTCTCCATCACTGCCCCATATTCATAATGCACTATTTTATGCTTTTTTATGCCAAATGTCAAACCGTTTGCCTATAATAGCTTATCCAGCTGATCCAGAAAGCTGCGCGACTTTAACTGGAACCCCAAATGAGTATCAATCAGCTTGCGCATGCACACCTTTAACTGCTCTTTCGTTTCTAGCTTTACTTGAATGTTGCCCAGCCTTCGCATATCCATCATGCGAAATAACCGGAGCAGTTTATACGCCCCTTCTCCCAGCGGTATGGCACTCGAATCCTTGCCTGAACATCGAGAGCATAAAATACCGCCTGCATGCGGCGATAATTTAAAAGGGCCCAACCTATTGCCACAGCTTACACATTCCTCAAGCTCTGGCGCATAGCCGGATAAATCCAGAATACGCATCTCGTACAAATGAATGACTATTTGTGCATCCTTACCTTGCTCAAGTGCCGATAGGCAGGCATTTAACTGTTCAAAATGAAAACCTGTCGCCTCTTCGTCCTGTAAGGAGCGATCCGTAAGCTCGACCGCATACGACGCATAGGCTGCCATATCCAGCTGTTCACGCAAAAGATGGTGAGATTCTATAATCTCACCATGATTAAGCGTTCCCAGACCATTGCTTCGAAAATAAACGAACTCTCCGTATGTAAATGGCTGCGCAAGCGATGAGTGCTTACTTTTTACTTTTTTTGCTCCGCGTATAAGTACGCCTGCCTTGCCGTTTGTCTTTGTAAGCAGCGTTACAATTTTGTTGTTTTCCCCATAATCCATGCTCCGAATAACAATACCTTCGACACGATACAACATAACGCAAACTCTCCCCTGAACGCGAAAGCGGAAGCATGCCTTCCCATGGAGGCGCGCTTCCGCTGCGCGACGACATATAAGCCAAGTATACGATCAAAAGCTATGCTTGCTTATATTCTTTAAACGTTCTTTCGATAATCAGCCTATACGATAAATTCATTGGAACCGTTAGTTTGATTCAGCTTCCAATTCCATCTTTTCAAACTCGTCTTCGGCTCCAGCTATTGAATCAGCAGGACCCTCCGCTCCAAACTGATTCATCTCCTTGTAAAGCATGAAGGATTCGACATCCCCGGTCAACGTAAAATACTTCCACGAAAAATCTCGCATTCGTATTCATCCCTTTCGTCCCCCTGAAATGCTGCTTCAGACGTTATTAGGATGTGATAATCGACCGTCATCTATCCTTAACAAAATTCGTCAAATAGGTTCAATCATGTCGAAAGCCAAGATCCTTCAGCACGCGCTCTTGATTACGCCAATCCTTCTTAACCTTGACCCAAAGCTCCAGAAAAATGCGGGAGCCAAGCAATGCCTCGATATCCTTGCGGGCCTGCTTGCCGACTTCCTTCAGCAGCTCCCCTTTTTTGCCGATTATGATCCCTTTCTGGGAGTCCCTTTCGACGAAGATGACCGCTCCAATATACACAACTCCGTTTTCCTTTACGCGCATATCTTCTATCGTGACCGCAATGGAATGCGGAATTTCATCGCGGGTCATATGCAATATTTTCTCGCGAATAAGCTCCGAGCATACGAATTGCTCAGGATGATCCGTAATTTGATCAGCGGGGTAGTATTGCGGACCTTCTGGCAAATAACGGGAAATTTGCTCGAGCAGCGTTTCGATATTATTGCCTTTAAGCGCAGAAATCGGAATAATTTCCGCAAATTCATGCAGTTCGTTATATTGTGTAATCATGGGCAGCAATTGCTCCGGCTCCACCTTATCGATTTTGTTCATAACAAGGAAAACGGGTGTTTTGACCTTCTTTAGCTGTTCGATTATAAAGCGGTCGCCGCCACCGAGGCCTTCAGACGCATCGATCAAAAACAACGCGGCCTCCACTTCCTTTAGGGCGCTTTCTGCCGTTTGCATCATGTAATTGCCAAGCTTCGACTGCGGCTTATGAATACCGGGCGTATCCAAAAATACGATCTGTGTATCGTTTGTTGTGTAAACGCCGTGTATTTTGTTTCGTGTCGTTTGGGGCTTGTCTGACATAATGGCAATCTTCTGACCAATCAAATGATTCATCAACGTTGATTTTCCGACATTCGGTCTGCCAATAATAGCTACGAAGCCCGATTTAAATTTTTTATTATCGCGTTCCTTCGATGTTGTTTTGCTCATCCTTTAATTAACGCTCCCCATTATCTAATGATGCCGGAGTAAAAGCTCCCGGCAATATATCGGACACGGTCGAAATCGTCCACTGTCCGTTTAAATTTCCCATAACAACAGGCATATCAGGTGCACAAAGCTCAACTAAGACCTGTCTGCAAATACCGCAAGGCGCTATAGGACCTTTCGTGTCGCCAATTACCGCGATAGCCTTAAACTGTCCTGCTCGCTTTCCGTCTGCAATCGCGCGAAACAACGCAGTGCGTTCAGCGCAATTCGTAGGGCCGTATGCGGCATTCTCTACATTGCAACCATGGTGGATATGACCTTCATCATCAAGCAACGCGGCTCCTACCTGAAAATTCGAATAGGGAACATACGCATTCGGCATTGCATCTCTTGCTGCGGATAGCAGCTTTGTATAAGGCTCTGATAAACCATCAAACACCATTTCACGATCCCCCAAATTCAATCAGGCTCATTTGAACAATAAATGCCAGAAGGGCGGCCCAATAATGAGCAGCCCAATAACAGCAGAGATGGTTGCCGCAATCAAAACCGCACCGGCAGCGACATCCTTCGCTATCTTTGCGACAGGATGAATGTCCGGACTTGCAAGATTTACCGCTTGTTCAACAGCGGTGTTTATCATTTCCGCGCTGAGGACAACGGCAATTGTCAGCAATAGAATCGCCCATTCCAATGGTTTAAGTGCCACATACCATCCTAAACCGCAAGCAACTATTGCCGCAAATAAGTGAATACGCATATGTCCTTGTGTTCGTATTGCAAAGCTTATGCCTGACAATGCAACTAAATAGCTGCGAAAAAGTTTTCGCATTAACGAGAAAGACCCGCTTGCTGCAGGATGGCTTCCTGCTTTGCGGTCATTTCCGCCTCAGCAGCATCGTCCTGATGATCATAACCAATCAAATGTAAAAAGCCGTGAACAAACAAAAAACCTATTTCACGTTCTAAAGAATGTCCGTATTCTTCGCTTTGTGCCGCCGCTGTCTCCACGGAAATGATGATGTCTCCGAGCATGCCGGATATAGGATCGGATTCGTTCTCGCTCTCCACCTCAAAAATGATATCAAGCTCTTCCGTACCGTCTTCCTGCATGGCAAATGATAATACGTCGGTTGGCCTATCGATGCCGCGATATTCACGGTTTAGCTGATGAATTTCCTCATCGTCCGTAAATGTCAGCGATACCTCGCCTTCCGTAACGCCCTCCGCCTCAGCGGCTAATTGCAGCAATTGTTCCAGCTTCACTATCCAGCTATCCGGAATTTCCATCTTTTGTTGTTCATTGCTCCAATCCAATTGTATGCTCATCCCATACGCTCCTTTGTTTTTACATCTTCCGGGTATTCAATGCGTGAGTGGAAGATACCTATAACGCTTTCTTTAAGCGATTGCGCAATTTTATCAAGTTCCTTCAATGTCAAATCGCATTCATTATATTGATTATCGTCGAGCCTGTACTTGATGATCTTGTTAATCATCGCTTCTACCTGCTCTACGGTTGGATTCCGCAGGCTTCGTACCGCTGCTTCCACGCAATCGGCGATTCCGACGACGGCAGCCTCCTTCGATTGGGCTTTCGGGCCGGGATAGCGGAAATCATCCTCCGTAAACGTTGGCTCTACACCCTGCTCCTCCAGTTGCTTAATCGCTTTGTAATAAAAGAACTTAAGCGACGTTGTGCCGTGATGCTGCTCTGCAATGTCGCGGATCGGCTTAGGTATATTATGCCCCCGAAGCATATCCACACCATCCCTTGCATGGGCGACAATAATGGATTTGCTAAGCTTCGGATCAATCGTATCATGCGGATTCTCGATGTTTGTCTGATTTTCGATAAAATAATTCGGCCGCTTCGTCTTCCCGATATCATGGTAAAACGAGCCTACCCGGCAAAGCAGCCCGTCCGCTCCAATTGCTTCAGCCGCTGCTTCAGATAAATTTCCTACCATCACGCTATGGTGATAGGTTCCCGGCGTTTCCGTAAGCAGTTTGCGCAGAAGCGGATGGTTCGGATTGGACAGCTCCACGAGCTTCAGGGCAGACAAGATGCCGAACGTCACTTCAAAAAACGGCATTAACCCGATGACCAGCACCGCGGTAACCAAACCGCTTGCAAAGGCGAAGGCAATCGAATAAATAAAGGACACTCGCTCAAGCTGTTCAGATAGCAGCAAAATCGTTAAGACCGACAAAGATCCGAATAAGCTGACCATGATGCCTGCTTTGAGTATGGTGGATCGCTGACTTGCCCGATGTATGGAGAAGATCGCGGCAATTGAAACGACGATAATGACAAAGCCATATTGAAAATCAAATATTTGATGCTGGCCTGTATTTAATATAATACTGCCCATAATCGCGAATAATATAGAGCTGATCATGGCTAGATGCATATCGAGCAGCAAGGTGATAAGCATGGCTCCCAGCGCGGCTGGCGCAAGATATCCGGCATAGGGAGCAGCATCGGTCTGCGTCAGGGATATAATTTGTATGGTAATGATGTTAATAAGAAAGATCAACCATAGCATAAGGAGTGAAGCGTTGTTATATTTTGGCTTTAAGCCGTTAATGCTGCCTGATTGATGCAAATATGCATACAGCACAACAATAAACATAATCGACATAATCAACAGTCCAAGCTGCGGCCAGTAGTTCTGTTTATCTTGCAGCAAAGAGGAATCGGCTAACAGCTTGTACAAGTCAGGAGTGATCGTTTGGCCGCGCTTCACGATCAATTCGCCTTCCTTGATGATGACAGGAGGCGTATTTTGCTTCGCCTGCTCCTTCGCCTCATCGGTAGCTGTCTTGTCCAAAAATTTGTTTGGTGAAATGGCGAACCTCGCCAGCTCCTGTACGATTTCACGGCTTGTCCGGCTCGAAAGCGAGCTTGCATTAACGAGCTCGGCAACTTGGGTCCTTGCCGTTTCCGCTTCACGAAGCTGCTCGCCTGTCAGCTTTCGAACAATATCGCGCGCGACGCTTCGCATTTCCGTCAACGTTTCGGATGTAAGGTTCGGCATTTTGTAAAACGTTTCTTCGGGTATGGTGTATTGCTGCTCCTTCGCAATGATAGCCATTTCCTCCAGGAGCGCATCATTATACGTGCCCGTGCCCTTGTTAACTTTAACGAAATTATCGATATATTCAGAATACCTGCCCGGAATTTCATTGCGGTATATATCGATTTTATTTTGTACGGTCACTTGATCATCCAAATTCAGCTGCTCAATTCGCACAAATATCTGGTCGACAAGCGTTTCGTTGCGAAGAGGAACGATTGAATATATGAAATCGATCTTCTCGGCCGCCTCCTCCTCCGCTTGCCTCGTCGCCTTGTCGTCTTTAATTTGGAAGGGCGCCTTAATGTCTTTTTCGCTTACGGCGCCCTCTTCAATATCGTACGTTTCGGGTACTACATGCGGTGCTAAACTGAAATAGAACAGCAGCACAAACATAAACATCAGCGCCCATCGAACGGCTGCACTATGCTTCCAACCCGCCGTCTTAGATGGCCGCAAGCTCCCCTGTTTTCCGGTCTGATTTTGGTTCATGCAGCAGACATTCCTCTCTAGGCTTTGTTATCAGCATCCCAATTATAGGCCACAATAATCTTCTGAACTAAAGAATGTCGAACGACATCCTGTTCAGAGAAAAGAATGATACCAATTTCCTCAATATCCTTTAAAATGCGCTGCGCTTCGATTAGACCCGAGTTTTTTCCTCGAGGCAAGTCGATCTGCGTGACGTCACCCGTAATAACCATTTTCGAACCGAAGCCGAGTCTTGTTAGAAACATTTTCATTTGCTCGGGCGTCGTATTTTGTGCTTCATCCAAAATAATAAAGGCATCGTCCAGTGTACGTCCGCGCATATAAGCAAGCGGAGCGATTTCGATCATGCCGCGTTCGATCGCCTTAACCGTTTGCTCGGGCCCAAGCACGTCATGCAGCGCATCGTATAACGGGCGCAAATATGGATCTACTTTTTCCTGAAGGTCACCCGGCAGGAAGCCTAAGTTCTCGCCCGCTTCGACCGCCGGCCTCGTAAGGACGATCCGTTTGATCGAGCCTTCTTTCAAAGCAGCCACCGCGAGAACGACAGCTAGATAGGTTTTGCCTGTTCCGGCAGGCCCTATCCCGAAAACGATATCCCGCTTGCGGATTGTCTTCACATAATGACGCTGACCAATCGTCTTTACACGGATGGGCTTGCCGCGAAAGGTCGTCGTAATTTCCTTTTTAAATAAGTCTAGCAACTCCTCGGCCTGCATAGACCTTGCCAATTCAAGCGCGTAAAATACATCCCTCTCCGATGGTGTATACCCCCCTCGAACGAGCTGCAGCAGCACGGTATAGAGCTGCTCCAGTGATTCAACCTCCTCCGCCGGGCCCGAAATGACGATCTCCGCGTCACGCGACGTAATTGAGGCTTCTACCTGCTCCTGTACTTGGCGCAAGTACTTGTCCTGCGGTCCGAATACAGCCAATCCTTCCACTGCGTTGCCGAGCGGTATCTTAATTACTTTCGTCTCTATTTGCAACAATTCTCAATCTCCTTGCATCTGGACTAGTGGCATTTCCTTAACGATTGATTGCTCGACCTCAAAAAGAACTTTCATATAAACTTTACCATTCTCCGCCTTTTCATGCAAAACAATTTCATTCCTGATGATGGAATCAGAGCCTGCTTTTATAAGCACATCCGCTTTGGCCTGCAAAATGCCGACACTCTTCGCCTCGGCTTCCGTTAACGTTCGATCCTCTACTCTCATCTCCATAATCGTCTCTTTCATTCGCCCGATCGGCAATGCCCATTTGCGCCAAGCCGCCTGTTCCTCATGTCGGATCGTTTCCGAAGCCGCATATGGATGGTCTCCGTACCCGCTAACTTGTAGAGTCCTGGAACCTATAACAGCGTACCACTTCGTTTTCTTCTCGCCCGTGTACACTTTTACATGCTGGACCAGCGGTGCTGCTATGTCAAATTCATACCATACAAGCCCTCTCACTTTCCCTTTCGCAACGACCGTTCGCGAATATTCCTCTCCGCCGATTGTTCCCGAGATAAGCGTATCGCCCTTCTTGACCCTCATGTTCTTCTTGACGACAGGCCTGCCCGCCTCGGCAATAATCTCCGTGACTACCGCATCGGCGGATGCGACAAAGTCCCGCGGATTTTGCAGGGGGCTCTGTTCCGGTATCGTTTGCTCGACAACTTGAATGATGACTTTTGTCCCTTTCTTCTCCACTCCGATCCATGAAGAGCCTGGGAGCTTCTGAACAAGCTGTTTGGAGAGCACATCGGCATTCGCCAGCCGGAATGACCATTGCATAGGGTAGAGCCCCTCTTGCCTGGCTGCCTCGCGAATCTGTTCCTCCGAGAGTTTTACGTTCCCCTCAACCTCGACACTCCACACAAGTGAAGAAAGCATGAAAATAAGCGCAATAAACAAGACGAGTCCGCCCGCAAACAGCTTCCGCCGCTCGGCCTTCGCCAGCCAAAAAGGCAAGCCCTTCCGTTTGCTCACATGCGAACGGCAGCCTGTCTCCTTTAAGTATGCGCGAAGCCGGAAAAAGTCACTAACCGACAGCTCGAATTCGAGCAAGCCTTTGCTTGTCCACCTGATGGAAGACAGCTCAAGCCCGCCGGAAAGAGCCTGATTAACAAGCTGTTCAGGTTGTCCCCCGCGAATCTGAACGGTAACGATCCCCTTCAACCATTGTGTGCTGCCCTGTACGCTCAAACGGTTCCCCTCCCATAAAATCTAAAGATGAATGCTATTTTTGAAAAAGCGAATTCAAGGAAAAAATTTTATGTTTTCAATGAGGCCTTCGACAAATACTTCCTCCGTCCATATCGTGCGGATGACGAGATCGCTGCCCGTTACTTCCAGCTGTCCCTTACTTAAGGCAAGTCGCAGACGCTCGCTTGAAAAATGTACGACTCCCCGGTGATTTTCGATATATAATTGTCGATCTCCTATCATCGTTAAGCGCGGCAAATCATATACGACGTCATGCGGCATATCCAATAGCTCAGCGGTTACTTTCCGAAATTTTCTTTTTATACGACGCATGGACGAATCATTGCCTCCTTAAAGGTTTGCGGAGCAAACCTACTTCGTAAGCGAATGCATGAGATTTTTCATGTACTATACCAAAATATGCAAACTGTCGGCTAAATATGAGATTAATGTAGCGGACATGCAGCCGAGTTTGACGAAAAAACAAAAACCGCCGAGGCTGGATGCTTCGACGGTTCGTTTATTATCTGCGATAAGGTCTTTTGGAGCGCGGCGGTCCTAAAATCTCGGCCCACACCACCGCTCGCCGCAGATCATTTGCTTGTACAGCGGTTGCACTGAAGCTTTTGTTGACGGGCGCGGCACTAGCTCCCTGTGCCTCCTTCGTTACATTCGCTGCGACGACTATTTGCGGCGAGCGTTCGCGCGAGGCCGCTTGTGAAGTGCTGTAAGCATTTCCGACCTCTTGGGAGCCCGCTAAAGGCCCGCTCATCTTTGCTTGCTGACGCTCCTGCTCACTCGCGCTTCGATAGAGCGGCTGCACATCTGTGCGTTCTTGCAGAGGCCTTTCTTCCCTATGCGTCCTTTCATCCGTCATCGGCGATGGAATGCGAGGCAATCCTCCCCCGCCGAAGTTCGGCATTTGACTTGGTTTCTTCTTCGAACCCGCTTTGCCGAATAACGAAGCCAAAGCTCCAAAAATGATAACTACAATGAAGATGTTATTTAACAAAAACTCAATAATTCTCATCATGCCTTCACCTCCAAGGCTCGGCGGCGCCTAACGATTTCCCCTTGAATGAACGCTTGCATTAACGACCTTCTTTGTTATCAGCGGAGTCATCCGGCTTGCCGATAGAGCTTCGCATTTGTGTGTCTGCTTCAATATTTTTCAGGCTCATGTAGTCCATTACTCCGATTTTTCCGCTCTTGAGCGCTTCTGCCATGGCAAGTGGCACCTGAGACTCGGATTCTACAACCCGTGCTTTCATCTCTACAACCTTCGCTTTATTCTCTTGCTCTTGAGCAACGGCCATTGCACGGCGTTCCTCTGCTTTGGCTTGGGCAATTTTCTTATCTGCCTCCGCTTGCTCGGTTTGCAAATGTGCACCGATGTTCTTGCCTACATCAACGTCCGCAATATCGATCGATAAAATTTCAAATGCCGTTCCGGCATCGAGCCCTTTACCGAGAACGGTTCGCGAAATCATATCCGGATTTTCTAACACGTCCTTATGGGAGTTCGCGGATCCAACAGTCGTTACGATGCCTTCACCGACGCGGGCAATGATCGTTTCTTCACCGGCGCCCCCGACAAGGCGGTCGATATTCGCTCTAACCGTTACGCGGGCTTTTACTTTAACTTCAATACCGTCTTTCGCAACTGCCGCAACGGTCGGTGTTTCTATAACGCGGGGATTAACGCTCATTTGTACCGCCTGGAGCACGTCGCGACCGGCAAGGTCGATTGCTGCGGCACGCTCGAATATAAGCGGAATGTTCGCCCGTTGAGCGGCAATCAGCGCATTCACAACGCGGTCAACGTTACCGCCTGCGAGGAAATGGCTTTCGAGCTGATTAATGTTAAGACCGAGCCCTGCTTTTGTTGCTTTAATCAATGGATTAACGATTCTGCTTGGGACCACTCGACGCAACCGCATCGCTACGAGTGTAATGATACCTACCCTTACACCTGAAGCCAATGCGGAAATCCACAGCATGATTGGGAAAAAGCTTAGAAATATTGACAAAACGACGATAGCTACGACTACTAAAATTAAAACCGATATTAATGGATCCATGTAAGATAACCTCCATATTTTGTAATGACCTGCACCTATTTTACTACTTCTTTCACAACTACCCATGTGCCTTCAGCTTTAACTACTTTTACGGCCCTGTTCGCATCTACGAACTCGCCGGAGGTTACGACATCGATCCTGCTGTCTCCGATTCGGACTGTGCCGGCAGGCCTTAACGGCGTTATAGTTAAACCCTCTTGGCCAAGCAGCGAGTCCTTTACATCCGCAGACAAATAACCTTGCTCCGTCGTCAGCTTCTCGCGAAGGATAAACTTATTCCATATGCCGCGGTTTTTATACTTTCTGGCGGCGAACACGATAATGAAGACCGCTGCGACGAACGCAATTACAATCGAAATGAAAGCAGTCATCGGGTTAGGCGCCGCTATGACCACTCCCGTAATTAACGAAATGCTTCCAAGAATCCCCAATATGCCGAAGCTAGGGACGAATACCTCAACGATAAGAAGAGCGATCCCGAGTACAAACAGCACGACGGATTCCATTCCGGCGAATCCTGCGATATAGTGACCGAAGAAATATAAGCCAAACGACAGTATTCCTACAATTCCCGGAGCGCCGAAGCCCGGAACAAGCAGCTCTATGGCTACGCCTGCTATGCCGAGAATAAGAAGCACCGTTGCTACGACAGGGTTAATCAGCCACCTAGCAACAGCCTCAGCAGGCGACGGATTGAGCTCCACCCGTTCGCGCTCTTCCAAACCAAGCCATGCAATAACTTCATCTACGGTATTGGCAGTATGGTCCGAATATCCGACTTTTTCCGCTTCACTCGCGGATAACGTAAGTATATCACCAACCTTCTTATCACGGCCAATCTTATCCTGCAGCGTTAAGGAGACCTTCGGATCGACCATTGCTGCGGCAATTTGATCGTCCCGTCCGTTCAAAGCTGCAGCCTCCATCATTTGCTTCACCCAGAAGGAAACCGTTTTGGGATTATCGATTAGCGTACCCGAGCCGTCGACAACCGCTGCCGCGCCGATCGTGCTGCCTGGCTGCATCACAATCTTGCCGGCATTTAATGCAATATACGTTCCAGCCGAAACAGCTTTCCCTTCTACGAATGCGGTCGTCGGAATGCCGCTTGACCGGACAAGATGACCAATCCGTTCCGCACTGTCCACTCGTCCGCCGAGCGTATTAATGACGAGCACGACATGCTCTGCATTTGCTTCTTTTGCTTCCTTAAAAGCGCGTTCCAAAAATGATTGAAGCCCTGATTCAACCGTTTGCTTCACCGGTACAATATAGACAGCTGGACCTATATTGGCCGTAGCTTTCGCGGGCTCCGACGGAGCACCTAACAATCCTGCAATTGTCACGAGCAACAATGCAGCCAGCAGCATTGGTGCTCCGAACAATCTTCTTCGCCATCGGTTCATGTGCAAGAAGGCCCTCCTCTTTTTCATGTATTGTACCCTACTACGTGCAAAAATTAAAAATGTTTCATTAATCTCTTGCAGCAAGAAGCTTTTTCCTCATAACCCAAATCGGGTAGGAGGCTACTCATTATTTGAGTAGCCGACCTCCCACACCACCGTACGTACCGTTCGGTATACGGCGGTTCCCTAGTTTACGCAGTG
>NZ_JAKGAP010000069.1 GCF_021532375.1 Paenibacillus alkaliterrae | reverse complement strand
GGCATTATAATGTAAAGTAAATCTGTAAACATACCAGTTAAAACAAGGCCTTATGGCAACTCACTTTACATTTCCATGCACTTTCCATTCCCTTTTAAATGAAAAGCTTTTCATTTAAAAGGGCACGTCGAGCGGACCGTTGAAGTCGCCCGGCGTAAAGCATTCGCTTTTCGGGATACGTTTGAAACCTTGGAGGAGGCTAACGCCTACCTGCTAGAAGTGTGCGAAAGACTAAACAACAAGCCCCAAGATCGACGGGAAGGGAAGTCAGCGGCAGCTTGTCTTGAAGAGGAGCGCCCGTTCCTATTCGAGGGTTTACCCATGTTTGACGCTGCGCGAGTCGTACACGCCAGAGTGGATAAATATGCAACGGTGGTTGTAGATCAAAACCATTACTCTGTTCCCGATCATCTGGTCGGCAAGCTTGTCATGGTTAAGATCTACTCAGGGCGGATTCAGTGCTTCTACGAAGAGATGAAGATCGCCGAACATAACCGACTGGTTGGATGCCATGAATGGAGACTAGAACTGCTTCACTATCTCGAAACACTAAAGAAAAAGCCTGGCGCATTAGCCGGTAGCACGGCACTTGCCCAGGCACAATCCCACATCAAAAACATATACGAGACTTATTATAGCAGACGTGAGAAAGATTTTGTAGAGCTGCTGCAATACATTCGGGATGATGCCAATTTAGAGGAAGTACAGCGCAGCATTAAGCAATTGGACAACCTGCACCCTAGCCATGTAACGACGGATAAAGTGAAGGCACTCTGCGCCAAAGGACGGGAAATGGGGGCCACTCCCCTGCTGCATTCACAGGCGTCACAAGCCATTTTACAGCAGGCCGAGGCACAATTGCGTCAGTATGACGAAATGTTTGGAACCCACACGATACAAATGAAGGAGGCGATTGCATGAGTCAATCCCCACGCAAGGCTTGGATGGAGTCGGTAATCACATCCAGCACGGAATTAAAGCTTTCGATGATTCGGCAGCATGCCGAAGCCCTTATCCAGGAAGCCAACCAGAGAGAGATGAGTTATGAGGAATTTTTAGCACACCTGCTGCAGAAAGAATGTGATGCGAGGCTTGAAGCCTCTCGGTATAACCGGATTCGCTTGGCGAAGTTTACACACAAGAAATATTTGGAAGACCTATCCGTCAGTGATCTGCCCGAGGATGCGCAGAAGAAGCTGAAGCAGTTGAAAAGCTTGGACTTTATTAGAGAGGGGCGCAACGTCATCCTGTCTGGAAATCCAGGCACGGGTAAGACCCACATGGGTTTGGGTCTTGGGATCAAAGCATGTTTGGAGGGCTACAAGGTGTGGTTTACCACCGTCCCTTTGCTCATTAACCAGATCAAGGAATGCCGTGCTCAGCAAACGCTACGTGCCTTCCAGAATCGTTTTGAGAAGTACGATTTGGTCATCGCCGACGAAATGGGCTATATCTCTTTTGACAAAGAGGGATCGGAGCTCTTATTTACTCACCTGTCCCTTCGTGCCGGCCGAAAATCTACGATTATTACAACCAACCTCTCCTTTGAGCGTTGGGGGGAAATCTTTCAAGATCCCGTCATGACAGCAGCCATGATTGACCGTTTGACGCATCAATCCTACATTGTCAATATGAATGGAAATTCGTATCGCATGAAAGAGACCAAGGAGTGGCTCTCGAAACAGCAGTTAGGTTAACCGATGTTTCATTCGTTATGTTACTATTGTTTACGCAGAGTAACATAATGAGAGGAGAACGAGCAGTGGTCTTCAAAGAGATGTTAAATACCATGTATACGGTCAAGGAAATGAGCGGTCTATTACAAGATCACCATATTGGGGTCAGTGAACAAATGATTCGGCGATACTTGCGACAAGGCAAGATCGCAGGTGTTCGCCCTGCCAACCGCAAAGTAGGCTGGACGATTCCGGGACATGAAGTTTTCCGATATTGGGATTCACTTCAGTATGAAGGGACGATCTATGAGGAGGGGATTGATGAGTCCACACGCATTAAGCGCCTATTCGCGAAGGTGAAAAGTTTGGAGCGAATAAATTCTGAGCTCAGCCGAGAGAACCATGATCTTCGCGTTAGAATAGGATTGGAAGATGATGTGCCCTTCTGAAGAAGCGAAGCCGGTTCTGGTACAACGACGCGCTTGTTCCTAATGAACCCGCCTGTGGATAACCCTCAGATGGTATGTGCTATTTTTCACAGGTGGGGGAGTTTTAAATGCTCATGTGGGGGAATTTTCAGTTGACAATTACACGCTATGTCATCATATGAGATATTGTCCGCCAAATTCATTTCGATATAATCCATGGCGCTTTTCATCCTCTCCAACCAATCCATCGTTCTCCCTCCCTTCGAGTTAAATACTATCGCAAATAAAAATGACTTTCCGTGCATTTCCTGCACCAAATTGTCAGCATCGTTCGCATCCCCTGAAGACCGATCCCCACAAATCCGATGTATAAAAACATTGAGCCTTACTTCCAGTTACTTCAATTAGCAACGGCAACCAATCACGTGACCGGCTGCCGTCATGTCGTGGTGCTATCGTTCGCCGTTAGCGCAATTACCGTCATTTCTTTTCTCTTTGCTGTCTGTAACTCTAATCGAAAAAAGCTTGCGGATAACGTAACTCACCTTTGATTCCAGAGTTTTGACAAAGGATGTTCACCATAAACACCTCGTTCGGCACCTCGAACTGCTTTAAGTCAAAGCCGTGTGGTCGCGCTGGTTCGAATCCGAATTTTGGGTAATACGACGGGTGCCCGATGAGAAACACATGCGAGTTACCGTGCTTCGCTGCAAGACGTAAACCTTCGCGGATAAGCGCTCCCCCGATGCCCTGTTTCTGATGGCTCGGTTTAACTGCAATCGGTGCTAAAACGATCACTTCGTACCGAAGGTCTTCGTCCACAACTTCCGCTTTACTGAACAATGCATGACCGATTAAACTACCGTCTCCTTCAGTTGCAATAAGTGACAGTTCGGGAATATATCCCTCTGATGTGCGAACACGCTCCGCCATCTTGGATTCCTCTTCCCGTTCTCCAAATGCTTCATAATGTATACGAAACACGCTTTCCGCATCAGTCGGTTGTTCTGCTCTTATGTTGATTTTTGTATCATTAATCAATGTGTGTCCCTCCGTGTAAATGGTAATGGTATGTAACCCCGTTAGCGTAATGAAATAACTTTTCTAAGTGATTTCTTTTTTCAAATAATAATGAGTGTGCCTGCCAGCGTTATGTATCGTTCCAAACACTTCAAATCCTTGTTTTTTGTAGAAATCTAACGCTTGAAAGCTCAAGGTATCTAATTTTATAAAATCACACTTCTTCTCTTTAGCAATCTTTTCGGCTTCTGACAGTAGTTTCTTTCCGTATCCGAATTTCCGGTAAGCAGCATCTACGAAAAGATACTGTACCTCTAACCAATTCCAGCATATTTCACCGACCAACCCGCCGTAAATATTTCCATCAAGATCTTTCAAATATAAGTTAACGACCTGGTATCTGCCCTTCAAATCATCAGGGAAATGCTTTAGATTAAATTCAATCATTTTGTTTACGACATAAGACTTGTCGGTATTATTCGTCTCGTCACATATTTGTAATTCCACGCAGAACACTCCCTCAACCAAGCTATAGATAATAGCTTTAGTTTACCATTAAACCCCAGATTTCGGGCCGTAAAGAATACTTATAATTAAGCTAAACTGCCGTTAGCTTAATGGGGCTTTATAGTCTAATACTTTATTTTCTCAGTCTACAACTTTATTTTCCGAGTCTAACGCTTTATTTTTCAGTCCAACACTTTATTTTCTTTGGACAATAATGGAAAGTTGATTCAAATCATGAATAAAAGTGTTTCGAAGGAAACTGGGATTTTAAAATTATGCAGTCATTTTGGTGTGGAATCATCGGAAGTCATGAGTTTTGGCGATGATTTTAATGATATTGAGAAGTTCAGAGTGTTTGGATATTCGGTTGCAATGTTAAATGCCGTACAGGAACTAAAAGAACTGGCAGATGAGATAACGGATACAAACGTTGATGATGGAGTAGCAAAAGTGTTGGAGAGATTTGTTTAAAATTGCTCACCCGGAGTGCGGAGCATCCGGGCGAAACGATGGCCGCAAGCGATAATTTCATGTCTCGGCAGACAACGAAGCCAATGCTCCGAGGGGGAGTGTATCCGGATCGAGTATGCGCATCGCTCTGTCCCCCCTTGAATAATCCGTTTCGCATACGGAAAATTTTTTTCGCAACTTTACAATTGAAAGCGTTTACAGTATAGTTGGTATCTCATTAATGGAGAGTTTCGCATATTGGCGTATGGCGCAGACCTCCGGATTCACAATCGGCCAACCTATGATATGATGAATAAGTCATCATGAGAGAAAGAAAAGGCACCTGGGGGATGAGAAGTTGAAGAAGATGCCGCTATTTTATAAATATTTGATTTCATACCTCGCGCTGCTCATCATTCCGCTGCTGCTAATCGGGTTGCTTGTCTATCAGCATTACGTAGCGATCTTGAAGGATGAGATAACGTCCAACCATCAGCGGATGCTCGAGCAAATCCAGGATTCGTTCGATTCGAAAATCAAGGAAATGAACAAGATTTCCGCTGAAATCGCTTCCAAGCCGGAGCTTACCCCGTATCAATTGAAACAGAATATGTACAATGCGGTAAAAGCGAAAAATTTGTTCCTTACGTACACATCCGCCAACATTTTCATTAAAGAAGTGTTTCTCTATATAAAGGATCAGCCGTACGTTTACTCCGGCTCCAGTACCTACCCGACGGCATTGTTTATTGATACGTTCTACCGGTACGAGAACTGGAGCTTCGAGCAATTCACGAAAGACATGAGTGAACTCGATCGCCCCGTCTTGCGTCATTCGGAACCGATCGCTTCGGCAAGGTTGACCGACGATCGCGTGCTGACGTATTTGGTGCCGCTTCCTCTGAACGCCGCATCGCCCTATGGAAGCGTCATGTTCGTGATCGAGGAGAAGACGGTCCGCAAGATGCTGCAGGGCCTTCTGGATAACAGCGACGGGAATACGGTCATTCTCGACGAAAAAGGCAATCGGGTCGTTTCCTTGCGCGATGAAGCCTATTTGGAGCAGTCCGGCTTTCATCGACAGGCAGAGCGGCTGCCTATCGGAACGAGCACGGGTATGTTGGACGGCAAGGAATATGCATTCTCTAAAGTCAGGTCCGATGATTTCAATTGGACATATATAACGATGCTGCCGATCGAGCAATTCATGCAGCGCGTGGGCGAAGTGAAATCGAGAGCGCTGCTGTCGCTCGGCATGGTTCTTGTCATCGGCTGCGCGCTCATCTATGCGATGCTGCATTTCAATTATCACCCGCTCAGACGGTTTTTGTTGTTTACAGGCAAGCAATGGGGCGAATCCTACCGGAATTTGAACGAGGTCCTTCATGCCGTCCACAAAATAACGGAAGAGAAGCAGATGTTGGGGCGCGCTTTGAACGACAGCCGCATAGCCGTTCACGAGCATATGCTGCTCGCGTTAATGACGGGACGGGTCACCGATCCGGAACCGTTCCTCGAGAAGGCCGGGGAAGCCGGCATCAGATTTACGAAGTCAGGGCTGTTCGTTGTCCGTCTTGCCGTTCGCTATATGGAGAACCTGCCAAGACAACAGCAAATCGGAATACTGGACGGAATGGAAGCCATGATGCGCGATCGGTTCGAATGCTACAGAGTTGAAGGGCTGGAGGGGCCGATCGTTAATTTCATTTGCGCCGTCGGCCCCGAAGACGGAGAATGGCCGAGAGAAATGAAGGAGTTGCACGGCGCTATCCGGGAACGTTACGGCATCGATGTTACGGTAGGCGCAGGCAACCGCCGTCAAGATATCCGGCAGCTCGGCAAGTCGTTCATCGAAGCTTCGACGGCGCTCGATTTCAGGCTGTTGAAGGGTTATAACGAAGTGATCCTCTATGCCGATATCGCCGATCAGACGAATCTCGGCTGCAACTATCCGAGACAGGATATCGAAACGATGGAAGTATTGATCCGGCAAGGGGATACGGAGTCGCTGACGAAGGTCGTCAGGGGCATTCTATCCTTTATCGAGTCGAGCGCCATGCCGCTTCATATGGTGAGATGCATTTGTTACGACATGATCAATTGCATCGTTAAGGAAACGTACCGGTTGAAGGGGACGCTCGAGACGGCGGACGAGTCGTACCCCGACGTGTTCAGCTTGACGAAATTCGATACGATCCAGGAGCTGGCCGATGTGATCGAGGTGATGTGCGGGCAATTGTGCGCGGACATCGTCCGTTCCCAGTCGGAATCGAAATCGGGCGGACAGAAGCAGGAGATGTTGGACTATATACAAGCAAATTACGATGACCAGCAGTTCTCGGTTCAGAACATGGCCGACCACTTCGCGATATCCGCATCGTACTTGAAGCGCCAATTCAAGGAGCAGACCGGCAAAACGATTACCGACTTTCTTAATCATTATCGGATGGAACAGGCGAAGCATCTGCTTCGGACGACGGACATGAAGCTGAAGGACATCGTGCCAAGGATCGGTTATTTCGACGTGCCGAGTTTTATCCGCAAGTTCAAGCAAGCCTTCAAGGTCACCCCGGGCGATTACCGGAAGCTCTACGAAACGAAGGAGCACCGAAGCGAATAGCTTGATCCAAGACCTCCGCCGGCTTGTATAAGGCATGCGGGAGGTCTTTTCATATGCCATACCGGGCCGAATCCGTTTTGACAACCGGGAATACGTTCCGCATATTTACGATTACGGCCTGACCCTCTATCGTTAAAGGAGCCGCGGCGTTCATGATGTTGACTAAAGGGGGTTGTGAAAACGAATACATCGCAATCGGCGATCCTGTTGTCCAAATGGAAGCGGATACGCAAACATTATCAATTGTATCTTTTTCTGTTTCCGACGATTCTGTTCTTTCTTGTCTTTCACTATATTCCGATGTACGGCGTCACCATTGCGTTCAAAAACTTCATTGCCAGCAAAGGGATTATAGGGAGCCCGTGGGTCGGATTCGACCATTTCGAACGGTTCTTCTCTTCGTACAAATTTTCGATCGTCATGTGGAACACGCTGATCATCAATTTGTACGAGCTGCTGATCGCGTTCCCGATTCCGATCATACTGGCGCTGCTGCTCAATCAGGTGAATAATGCCAGATTCAAGAAGCTGGTGCAGACCGTTACGTACGCGCCGCATTTCATATCGGTCGTAGTCATCGTCGGCATGCTCTACTTGTTTCTCTCCCCGAGAAACGGATTGCTCAATCAGCTGTTCGCGTGGTTCGGCGGCGAACCCGTGTTCTTCATGGCCAGTGCGGAATGGTTCAAGACGATCTTTGTCTTCTCCGGCGTCTGGCAGAACGCGGGCTGGTCGATGATCATTTACTTGGCCGCCTTGACCGCTGTCAGCCTGGATCTCCATGAAGCGGCGATCGTCGACGGGGCGAGCAAATTTCAACGCATCTGGCATATCGACCTGCCTTCCATATTGCCGACGATCATGATTCTTCTTATCTTGAATATCGGGAGCTTCATGGCGGTCGGGTTCGAGAAAATCTATCTGATGCAAAATCCGCTCAATATCGGATCGTCGGAGGTTATCCAGACCTACGTGTACCAAACCGGTTTGTTAAGCGCCCAATACAGCTATTCGGCGGCGGTCGGTTTGTTCAATTCCGTCATTAACTTCGTTTTGCTTGTCGGATTCAACCAACTGGCGAAATCAATGAAACAGGCAAGCTTATGGTAGAGGAGTTGAATGCAAAGTGCCAATTAAATCAAACGCGGCAGACCGATGGTTCGACGTTCTTAACTACGGCTTTCTAACGCTGCTCATGTTAATCGTCCTGTACCCTCTGTACGTGATCGTCATTTCGTCCGTCAGCGATCCGAACAGCGTCAATGCCGGCCAAGTCTGGCTGCTTCCCAAAGGGTTAACGTTCGAAGGCTACGAACGCATCTTCCAAGACGAGCGGATTTGGACGGGCTACCGCAATTCCTTGCTCTATACGACGCTGGGCACATGTATTAACGTCGTGCTGACGCTCACGGCCGGATACGCGTTATCCCGGAATCTGGTCGGACGAGGCGGATTTATGTTTCTGATCGTCTTTACGATGTTTTTCGGCGGCGGCCTCATTCCGTCTTACCTGTTGATCAAAGAGCTCGGGATGTACAATACGATTTGGTCGCAGGTGATTCCGACGGCCGTCGGCGCGTGGAACATCATTATGACGCGAACATTCTTTCAAATGACGATTCCGAATGAGCTGCAGGAGGCGGCGGAAATGGACGGCTGCTCGGACGCGAAATTTTTCTGGAAAATCGTCCTGCCCCTGTCGACGCCGATCATTGCGGTGATGGTGTTGTTCAGCGCGGTCGGCCACTGGAATTCGTATTTTCAAGCGTTGATCTATTTGCGGGAGGAAGCGCTGCAGCCGCTGCAAATCGTATTGCGGGAAATATTGATCGTGAATGAAACGCAAGAGAATACGCTGACGATCGCGCAATCAGATTCCGAGACGCTGCGGATCGTCGACGTCATGAAGTACGGCATCATCATCGTCGCATGCTTGCCGATGCTCGTCTTATACCCGTTCTTGCAGCGCTATTTCGTCAAAGGGGTCATGATCGGATCCATCAAAGGGTAATGCAAACGAAAGACAATTCGAAAGGGGATCTTGTTGCCATGCAGTCAAAAAAATGGACTAAAATCGGGTTCATCCTCGTGCTCGCCTTCACGCTTCTTTTATCGGCCTGCTCTTCGGACAAGAAAAATAACGAAGGCGGTGAAAATAAGAAGGGCCCGGCTAGCGGGGAGGACGCTTCGGGTGTCAATCTGACCGGGCTGCCGATCGTGTCGGATCAAGTGACGTTGAAATTCATGACGACGAAGGCCGCCCAACAGAAGAAACCGCATGAGGAGATGAAGGTCGTCAAAGATTTCGAAACGGAGACCAACGTTCATATCGAATGGGATGCGGCCGTGGAAGGGTATGCGGAGAAGAAAAACCTGATGTTTGCGGGCGGCGAATTGCCCGACGTCTTCTTCGGCGCGGAAAGTCTGACGGATGACGATCTGATGAAATACGGTCCGCAGGGGATGCTGATCGCGCTGGAAGATTTGATTCCGAAATTCGCGCCGCATATCCACGAGATACTGGAGGCGAACCCGGAGATCAAGAAGATGATCACGGCGCCGGACGGACACATCTATTCCATTCCGCAAATCCAGGAAGGCCCGGAGCAGGCGCTGGGCGAAGTCATGTTCATCAACAAGGCGTGGCTCGACAAGCTCGGTCTGCCGGTGCCGGCCACGACGGAAGAATTTGAACAGACGTTGAAGGCGTTTAAAGAGAAGGATCCGAACGGGAACAACAAAGCGGACGAAATTCCGCTGAGTTTCCTGTACGGGAATACGTTGAACGGCATTTCGTCCTTCCACGGCGCATTCGGATTGCTGGACACGCCGGCGCATATTTCGGTTAAAGATGACAAGGTCGTATTTAATCCGGCGCAAACGGAATACAAAGAAGCGACGGCGTATCTGGGCAAGCTGTTTACGCAAGGGCTGATCGACAAGGAAGTGTTCACGCATGACCGCAACGTTTATTTCGCCAAAGGGAAGAACGAAGGCGTCGCCCTCTACGGCGTGTTCAGCGGATTCCGCGCGGTCAACGTGGTCGGCGCCGAGCATATGGCACAGTACGTTCCGCTTCCGCCGCTGAAGGGCACGGGCGGTTCGCAGCTATGGAACGAATATAATCCGCATTACTTTACCCGCGCCGGATTCGCGATTACGTCGGAGAATCGGCATCCGGAGGTTTCGCTGCGCTGGGTGGACGAGCTGTACAAGGAGAAAAATGCGCTGCAATGGGCATACGGCCCTATCGGCACGACATTGAAGGAAAACCCGGACGGCGGCTATTCGTTCCTGCCGACGCCGGAAGGAATGAACTTCGACGAATTCAGGCATAGCGAAGCGCCGGGCAACACGACGGCGACGGCGATTCTGATGGACACGGCCGACAAGCTGGAGAGCAATGAAGCAAAGCTGGAGCGGATGGAATATTTGAAGGTTTACGAGCCGTTCATGGAAAACACGACGTATCCGAACATACTGTTTTCCGCGGAAGACACGGAACGAATGGCGATTCTGAAAGCGGACATAATGAGCTACGTGCTGCAGATGCAGCCGAACTGGATCATGAACGGAACGGTAGACAAAGAGTGGGACGGCTTTATCAAGAAGCTTGACGATATGGGATTGAAAGAAATGCTGGACATTCTCCAATCGAATTACGAGCGTTACCAGTCCTTGAAATAACCGGAAGTCAATCGTCCCCGATATTGATCTTCCGATATTGGGGCGAGCTTTTTAATGGGGAGGCAGGTTGATGATGGCCAAAAAACCGAACATTCTATTGATTACGAGCGATCAACAGCATTGGAATACGATTGGCGCGTTCAACGATGAAATCTCGACGCCGAATCTCGACCGTCTGGTGCGGGAGGGTACCGCATTCACGCGCGCCTATTGCCCGAATCCGACATGCACGCCAAGCCGGTCGTCGATCATTACGGGGATGTATCCGAGCCAGCACGGCGCCTGGGCGCTCGGGACCAAGCTGTCCGAGGACGTCCGCACCGTAGGGGAAGAGCTGCAGGCGGAAGGCTATCGGACCGCGTTGATCGGCAAAGCGCATTTTCAACCGCTTGCTTCGACCGACGAGCATCCGTCCGTGGAGGTTGTGCCGCTGCTGCAGGACTTGGACTATTGGCGGGATTTTACCGGACCGTTCTACGGCTTCGGGCATGCGGAGATGCTGCGAAATCATGCGCACGAGCATTTGGTCGGACAGCATTACGCGATCTGGATGGAGGAGCAAGGGTTCAACTGGAAGGCTCATTTCGCCGAACCGACCGGAAGTCTTTCCTATTCGGCGGAGCATCGATGGTCGCTTCCGGAGGACTATCACTACAATGCGTGGATCGCGGAACGGACGAATGCCTTGCTGGAGCGCTATACCGCAGATGAAGCGCCTTTTTTCCTATGGGCGAGCTTCCCCGATCCGCATCCGCCGTATCTCGTATCCGTGCCTTGGGATACGATGTACGACCCCGAGAAGCTGACGCTGCCGGAGGCGACGCCCGGGGAGCATGAGGCCAACCCGCCTCACTTCGGCATGACCCAACAAGAGCGGCCCGACTTCTCGGCTTATCAGGAAACCGGGAAGGGCGTGCACGGTCTGTACACCCACCGGATTCCGCTGGAGAAGCGGCGGAAGAACATAGCGGTCTACTACGGCATGGTCAGCTTCATGGACAAGTATGTCGGGCGGATTCTCGATAAGCTGGACGAGCTTGGACTCGCTGAAGACACGATCGTCGTCTACACGACGGATCACGGGCATTTCTTCGGACAGCACGGCCTGCAGTATAAAGGCGCTTTCCATTATGAGGATTTGTTGAAGCTGCCGTTTATCGTAAGGTACCCCGGCAACGTTCCGGCCGGACGGGTTGATTCGTCGATGCAGTCGCTGGTCGATTTGGCGCCGACGTTTCTTGGCTTCTCCGGAACGCCGGTTCCGCGGACGATGACGGGCGTGGATCAAAGCCGGGTATGGCGCGGGGAGCAATCCGCCGCGAGGGATCATGTCATCTGCGAGAATCGCAACGAGCCGACCTTGATGCACGTCAAAACGTATGTGGGCGAACGGTACAAGTTGACCGTCTACTATGAACGCCCTTACGGGGAGTTATTCGACCTGCAGGAAGATCCGGGCGAGATTCGCAACCTATGGGACGATCCCGGTCATAGCGAAGTGAAGGGGCAGCTGCTGCTCGACTTCCTATGGGCGGAGATGGGCAAGGAGCCGATGCCGATGCCGCGGCTTCATCATGCATGAACGGAGGGGAGCACGCAATGAAATCGGCCCGGAATAACTGCCGCAAGCGGCCGAACGTGTTGATCATCCATACGGATCAGCAGCGGTACGACAGTCTCGGCTGCACGGGCAACCGTCATGCCTTGACGCCGCACATCGACCGGCTCGCTACGGAGGGAACGCTGTTTCACCGGCACGTTACGGCCCATCCGGTCTGCATGCCTTCCCGCGCCTCGTTCTTCACCGGTCGCTACCCGAACGCCAGCGGCGTCTATGCGAACGGCATCGCGCTGCCGAGAAGGATGCATATGACGGACCATCCGATGAATGACGGACAGCATGTTCAGACGGAGGCGATCAGCCATGTGCCCACGATGCCGGATGCGTTCTCGGATGCGGGTTACCGGACCGCGGCGATCGGCAAACTGCACTTCACGTGCACGAACGGGCCTCGGAGCAGCCGGTACGAGGAATCCCGCATCCGCTGGTCCGAGGAGGATATGACCGCATGGAGCGGCCCGTATTACGGCTTCGATCAGGCCGAGCTGACGATCGGACACGGGGAGGATTATACGGGCCATTACGGGTGCTGGCTGCGGAAGACGTATCCGGAGGTGGCGGAGAAGGTCCGATCGGGAAGCTTCCGAGGCAGCGGTCCGACGAAATGGACGCTGTATCCCAGCGTCGTGCCGGTGGAAGCGCATAGCTCGACATGGATCGCCGACCGCGCGATCGCCTATTTGAACAGCGCGGCGGATAGGGACGAGCCATTCTTCCTCTTCCTCGGCTTTCCGGATCCGCACTTCCCGTTTACGCCGCCGGCGGAGCTGGCCGAACGGTTTCAAGACCGCGACACGATGGCTTGGCAGGAGCGGGCGGGCGGCAGCGGCGGCGGGATACCGTCCCCGCTGCGGAAGCTGTATCAAGAAGAAGCGCTTCAGAACGCCGCACGTTACGGGGACGCTTTTGTCCGTGAGGCCCGGCGGTACACGGATGCCATGATCCATCTGATCGATGTCTCCGTGGGGAGGATTCAAGACGCGCTGCGGCAATCGGAGCTGGAAGAAGATACGATTCTCGTCTATACGAGCGACCACGGCGATTATCTCGGCGACTACGGGCTGGTGTTCAAGGCGAATTACGGCTGCAAAGCGCTCAATCACGTGCCGTTCATTATGAAGGTGCCGAAGAAGCTCGCCGAACTGCCGAAAGAATGCCATGCGGCGATGAGCAATACGGACGTGATGCCGACGCTTGGCGATTTGGCCGGCGTTCCGATGCCGGACGGGGTGCAGGGGCGCAGCGTCATTCCGCTGCTGCTCGGAGAAGCGGGCTCGCTGCCGGTGCAGGTGACCTGTTACGACGATGACCCGGCCGGACATAATTTCAGCCTATGGAACGATCGTTATCGATACACCTGGTACCCGGCAACGGGGGAATGCGAGCTGTACGACCATGAGACGGACCCTTATGAAACGAACAACATCGCAGGAACGCCGCAGGCTGCGGACGTGGAGCGGCAAATGCGCTGCGACCTTCTGGAGCTGCATTGTCTAACGGACCGCCCTTCGCTCGGCAAGTCGGCCCACTGGTAGAAGCAATGGAACAGGAGGAGGAATAGGCATGTCATCGAAGCAACCGAACATCGTCATGATCATGACCGATCAACAGCGATGGGACACGTTGGGCAGTTATGGAAACGAGATCATCGAAACCGTCAACCTGGACGCGCTGGCCTCGGAAGGAACGGTATTCGAGCATGCGTATACGCCGTCTCCTTCGTGCGTTCCCGCCCGGGCAAGCCTGCTGACGGGCATGGATCCGTGGCATACGGGAATATTGGGCATGGGCGCCGGCCAAGGCCCGATGGAAACCGGGTTCGCCCATACGCTTCCCGGCGTTCTGGCCGATGCGGGCTACCATACCCAAGGGATCGGCAAAATGCATTTTTATCCTCAACGGTCGTTAAACGGCTTTCATCATACCTTATTGGACGAATCCGGCCGAGTGGAGGACCGCCATTTCATCTCCGATTACCGTGCATGGTTCGATCGGAACAAGTCTGGCCCGTACGACTTCGTCGATCACGGCATCCATTGGAATTCATGGATGGCAAGGCCTTATCACGCGCCCGAATATTTGCATCCGACGAACTGGACGGTGAACGAATCGATCGCGTTCATCCAACGAAGAGATCCGCGCAAACCGTTATTTCTGAAAACGTCTTTCGCAAGGCCGCATTCTCCATACGATGCGCCCCCGGTCTATTTCGATCTGTACGAGAGAAAGAGGCTCCCCGATCCGTTCGTCGGCGATTGGGCGCATATTCATGACAAACCGGAGGACGCGGTCAGTCCCGTCGCTTGGCGGGGAGTACGCAAGCCGGAGGAAATCCGGCGGGCCCGTGCGGGATACTACGGCCTCATTCATCATATCGACCACCAGATCGGCAGGTTGATCCAATGCCTGCAGCGCGAAGGGCTGTACGAGAACACGATGATCGCGTTTCTGTCCGATCACGGGGATATGCTGGGGGATCACAATCTTTGGCGTAAAACCTGCGCCTATGAGGGATCCGCTCATATTCCGATGATCGTCAAGCTCCCGCGCTCCTGTGGCAGAACGAAAGCCAGGGTGACGGAGCCGGTCACGATTCAGGATGTAATGCCGACGATATTGGACATCGCGGGCTTGGACATACCGGAGGCGCTCGACGGCAGAAGCATGGCAGGGCTGATGCAAGGAACCGCCGCCGCGGACTGGCGGAAATACGTGCATGGCGAGCATTGCGCCTGCTATTCGGACGAGCAGGAGATGCACTACTTGACTGACGGCAGAACCAAGTATATTTGGTTCCCGCGGCTTCATAGCGAGCAGTTATTCGATCTGGAGTCGGATCCGGGAGAATGCCGGGACCTGGCGAATCGGCCGGATGAGCGGCAGCGATTGCTGCACTGGAGACGGCGGTTAGTCGACATACTGGCGAAGCGAAACGCAGGGCTTACGGACGGGGCCGATTTGGTCTGTCAAGCCGGAAAGCCGTATATCGTGTCTCCGCACTACGAAGCGCGGGTTAATGCCTGTTCTTCGTCGTGAATGGACGGGTTCAGGCTGTCGAGAACGTTTCTCGACAGAGCAGTCGGTTGGATTACCACATTGGTCAGGATGGTACAGGGAAATACGGTTCTACGCTGACGGCACAGGTTGATGACCTGCAGATTTATCGAAATGTCATGACCGAAACGGAAGTCCGCGACCTGTACGACAGCGCTCCTCCGCCGTGGATAGGTTTGTCCGGTCCCGGGCACAAACCTAAATTTTGTTGTCTTTGCCCCGCAAATACTCCGTCCTCTGCCTGTCACGAATGGTTTTTCTATAATTTTCAGGTGTGATGCCTTTATTTTTCTTGAACATCTGGCAAAAGTAGGATGAACTGAGTCCACCGACCTCCAAAGCAATTTCCCGAATGGTTTTGGAGGTGTTTGCGAGCAGCGAGCAAGCTTCCCTGATCCGGCGAAACGTAATATGTTCCGACAAGGTTATGCCTGTGGAATCTTTGAATACGTGTGACAGATGATACGGGGAAAGGAACAGTTCATCAGCCATTTCTTCCAAGCGGAAGGGACGGTGATAATTGTTTTCCAGCCATTCCGTTATGTTCTCAACATGCTTTAAAGCGCGCAGACTTGCATTTGTACCGGGCAGACTTTCCGTAAATACATGTTGTTGCAGAAAGCGAAGCAATCTCAGCATGCTCAGGCCGAAGCTTTCCTCACGTTCTGTAGGCAGCTCGTGACGTGTCTGTTGCAATTCTTCCAAAATACCGGGCAGAGGACACTCCTCCTGAAGCGAAAATACCTGTTTTTGCAAATTGCCTTTCCAAAGTCTTTCATAAAACCGTTGAAGCCCGGGAAAAGGAGCCAGATAAGCGGACAGCAAATGAGGATCGAATGTCAGATTGGTACGCACATATACCGAATTAGGATTGGAAGGCACATCTACGAGATGCAGCTGATAGGGCTGAATCCAGACCAATGTCCCACTGGACAAAGGATAATACTTGCCTTCCAGCATAACTTCGCCTTCGCCTTCGTAAATATACAGCATTTCAATTCCCCGATGGGCATGAAACCAGTGGGATTGTTCCGACTTCTGTTTATATTTGCAGAAGAATGAGTCTAATTGAAATTCGATCCGATCAAAAAAAACCATAAGGTCATTTCCTCTCTAATTCGCAATTTACCTATATAATAACACAACAAATCAACGATAGATTGCCCCTATAATAGTTACTGAAAGCAAAAGAACACAATAGGAGGCATTCATGAACTGGACAGCCGCAATCGAAAAATCCATTCTCACAACAACCGCAAATATGAACCGCTTCAAGGACAAGTTTCCGCACGTAAGCAATGGGGACGGCAAGTATCAGCTAGTGAATCAGACGGACTGGACGGAAGGATTCTGGTCAGGAATCTTATGGCTAAGTTATGAGTACAGCAAAGATCCGTCCATTCGCGAGGCCGCCGTGCAAAGCGTTGCTTCTTTCAAAAGGAGACTGGAGCAGGAAAGCCATCTGGAGCATCACGATATCGGATTTCTGTATTCCCTGTCCGCCAAAGCACAGTGGATTTTGGAAAAAAACGAGTCTGCCAGGGAAGCTGCTCTTCTAGCTGCAGATGTTCTGATGAAGCGGTGGAGATCAGGCTCGCAGCTTCTCCAGGCTTGGGGGCCGGAAGGAGATCCGGAGAACGGCGGCCGCATCATTATAGATTGCCTGATGAACCTTCCGCTGCTCTACTGGGCAACCGAGCAGACCGGTGACCGGAAATATGCGGATGCAGCCCGCATTCATGCCGAGAAGAGCAGGCGTTTCCTGGTGCGGGGGGATGACTCTTCTTATCATACGTTTTACTTTATCCCGGAAACGGGCGATTCCGTACGCGGCGGAACGCATCAAGGCTTCAAAGACGGATCGACTTGGACCCGCGGGCAAGCCTGGGGGATTTATGGTTTCGCACTCGCTTACCGCTATTTTAAAGACCCGCAATTTCTGGATACGTCAAAACGGCTGGCGCGATATTTCATCTCTCATTTGCCTGAAGATCATGTAGCCTATTGGGATTTTGATGCTCCACAGATTGAAGGCACGCCAAGAGACAGTTCTGCTTCCGCGATTACCGCCTGCGGCCTGCTGGAGCTTATTGAACATTTGTCAGATGAAGATCCGGAACGGGAATTTTTCCTTAGTGCTGTACAGCAGTCCATGACTTCCTTGGTCGATCATTACTTCACAGCCGGAGACGAAGCCGAGGAAGGCTTCCTGAGACATGGTTCTTATTCCGTTAGAGGCGGCGCGTCTCCCGATGATTTCGTCATTTGGGGCGATTATTTCTTCCTTGAAGCGCTGATGCGGCTGGACAGCCGGATTCCCGGTTACTGGTATGAGCGTTGACCTTACCGGTTTTTCCGATAATCAACAGGAGTACACCCCGTCTCCTGCTTGAACAGCTTCGTAAAGTAGGAGTAGTTCGTGTAGCCGACTTTACTGGCAATGGTATTCACGGATAATGGAGTGGTTTCGAGCAAATGCTTTGCAACCTTAATGCGGGCTTGAATGATATAGTTTCCGAGTGGAATGCCCGTTTCTTTCTTAAACAGCCGCGCCAAGTAATCGGGATTGAGATAGACGATTTCCGCGAGACTCGTTCTTGACAGATCATCGCCGCAATGGGTGCGGATGTGATGCTTGATTTCTTCGACGACCGAGTTGGGCTGTTCCGTGAAATTGCGGTATTCCGTTGCGGTGTTCACCAAATACCGGAGATAGTTTTCCATATCCTCGATCGAGTTCAAAGATTGCATAAACAATTGGTCGTTCGTTCTTCCCGTATACATTTTGTGCGCCAGTATTTCTTTGCTTTTGAGATAAGCGTAAACAAGCTGAACCATATCGAGCCGAAACAGGCTTAAGACAGACGCATTCAACATCTGGGTATGGGATATATTGTGCAAATAGCCGCTCGTTTCCTCAAGAAAGGCGTCCGGTTTATTTTGCTCCAGCAGTTGTTCCAAAAGCGTCAAATCTGGCGGCGCATATGAGGCTTCCGATTGATGGTAATGCTCCAGCAAAAAGGTCTGATTGCGGTACTTGATGATCATATCATTCATGCTTAGCAGGTCTTTCATGACCTGATTGATGTCTTCCAGCTTTCCCGTGGCGGCAAGAATGCAGCATGTGTCGCATTTAAGGTATTTATTCGCCCTTTGAATGAACGTAGCGCAAATGGCTTGGGCGATTGCGGAATCAGGCTGATCCTGATCCGTCCATTTCAGCACGGCCATCCAATTGTATTCCTTGAGCTCCAATATCGATTCGACCGTAAACCGGGAGTCCTGGAACAACTCATGCAGAACATTCAGCAGCGCAAAATCAAACAGGTCCTTATCTTTTTTTCCCAAGCTTTCATCGTAAGGGAATATATGAATGAGCAGGGGCAGCACCCTGTCCGTCAAGGCGTAAGAAAGATTTTGCTCCGCTATCAAATGGGTAATGTTGGCGGGATTGGAATAGGAGGTTTTCCCCGTCATCAGCTTGCGCCAGAAATGCTCTTGCACGTTTTTCCGGTTTTTTTCCAGTAGTAGCCTTCTTGTACCGCTTTTGCGTGATCTTGCTGTTCATTTGCTTTGACGACCGCTTTTTGGATAATAAGCGTGAGCTTGTCGAACTCGATCGGTTTTAAAAAGTAGTCAAAGCTTTGCAATTCGATCGCTTTTTGCGCATAGTTGAAATCGGCGTAATTGGTCAGGAATATGGTTTGAATGTTGTATTGCTCGATTTTCGGCGGAGATGAGGCAAATCAGGTAGCTTTCATAATAAGGCACGATATTGATGATGAAATATTGATCGTTGATCAGAATAGGCGACCAATTGGAATAAAACTTTTCAAACAGATTTTTATCCTGCACATAGGAAAAAATCTGTTTTTTTAATTCCAGAGGGACTTAAACGATTGGTCGAGATTCGTACGGATGCGTATAAACGTTACACGAGCGTGAAGTAAATAGGAATTAGAATATAAGATAACCAAATCACTTATCACTAACACTAACACTGGAAAGGGTAGCTGCTCTCGTGGACTCGCTTCGCATGCGCTGTTTGAATTCCCTGGGCGAGCATTGATTATGCCGCTTGAAAAGCTTATAGAACTGGGCCATGTTGGAGATGCCGACCTCGTAGCTCACATCCATAATACTAAGTTCACTCGTCAGTAATAAAAGCTCGGATCTCTTGATTCGTTTATAGTTGATGTATTCTACGAATGAGACACCCATGGTTTTTTTGAAATATTTTATAAAATAGTGATAGCTCAAATTAAGCAAAGTACAAGCGTCCTCTACGCACAGTTTATCGTTCAAATGGTCGTTTATATAATCAAGAACCGGTCTTAATCGATTTAATTCGGTTTCCTCTGTATAGTTCAGTACGTTGCGGCTATCGCTTCTTAACAGTAACAGCATCAGTCTCTTGATCGTAGAGCTGATGGCCATTTCGTAGCCTCTCATCCGTGTTTGGGATTCGTTGAAGATTTCCATAATGAACGCATACGTTTCCCGTTTTGCCGACTCATTTACGTCAAAAATATAGTTTAATTTATCCAGCGGCTCAGTCAGTTCAGAAAAGCAGTACAGATACGGCATGGTGCTCTGGTCAAAATGTTTGCCCAGATCGATTTGAAACACCACATAGTGCAGTATATCTGTAAGAGGTTTATGGGAACGGTGCGGCTGGGAGGCCCCCAAAACCATAACGTCGCCCGGCCCGAGGACAACGTAATTGTGTTTGCTTTGTACACCTAAATGGCCTTCTATGACAGCAATAAATTCTACTTCTTTATGGTAGTGCCATGGGTGATTCTCCACAACGCTGCAATGCTGAGCCTCTAAGCAGATCTCCCATATTTTTAGAAACAGCAGCGGATTCTGATAGATGACTTCTTCATTAATCGCTTCGGAATGCGTATCAATATTGGTTTCTATGAAGGGCATGAGCATTACCTCCTTTTTGGAGTATATCACTTTTGAATATAAAATCGGCATGATTTAGTATTTCCCTGGCGGCTCGGATTTTCTATACTGAGAATAGTTAAAACAAGAAGGAGTGTTCATATAATGGTAAAGGTAACGGTATGGAATGAAAATCGTCATGAGCAAAAAAACCCGCTCGTAGGTGAAATATATCCAAATGGCATTCATGGCGCGATTGCAGGATTTTTAACGGAAGCAGGATTTGAAGCCGGGACGGCTACTTTGGATGAGCCAGAACACGGTTTAACAGATGACGTATTAAACAATTCGGATGTATTAATTTGGTGGGGACACCTTGCGCATGGAGAAGTAAAGGATGAAGTTGTCCAAAAAGTAAAGCAGCGTGTGCTTGACGGAATGGGTTTGATTGTCCTTCACTCGGGTCATTTTTCAAAAATCTTTAAAACATTAATGGGTACATCCTGCGATTTGAAATGGCGTGAAGCTGACGAAAAAGAACGTCTTTGGGTTGTGGCGCCAAGCCATCCGATCGCGGAAGGAATTGGGGAATATATCGAACTTGAAAAAGAAGAAATGTACGGCGAGCATTTTGATATCCCTGCACCGGACGAGCTTATTTTTACAAGCTGGTTTGAAGGCGGAGAAGTGTTCCGCAGCGGATGCACCTTTATACGCGGAAACGGCAAAGTGTTTTATTTCAGACCGGGCCATGAAACCTATCCAACGTATTATAACAAAGACATTCAACGCGTCATTGTGAACGCCGTGAAATGGGCACAGCCTGTAGACCGCAAACGTCCAGTCTATGGGAATGCACAGCCATTAGAAAAAATAACGGTAAAAGTAAACGAATAAACAGCTCAAAGATGAGGGCGATTAATCGGGAGGAGAGCACGAATAATGAGAAAGTTCCGGATCGGTTTGATTGGTTTGGGAGGGATGGCCGGGGAGCATATCCGCTGGATGAAAGCGGAGGACCGCTTCGAAATCGTTGCCGTGAGCGATGTATCTGAGGAAGCGCTGGCTAAAGTCGGGGAACAGCTCGGTATCGCTCCCGATAAGCGGTATTCCGATTTTGCCCGCTTGATTGAAGACCCGGACGTCGAGGCGGTAATTTCCGTCACGCCGAACAACGTCCATGCGGATATTGTCCATGCGTGCCTGCATTCGCGGAAGCCGTTTATGGCAGAAAAACCGTTCACCCGCGAGTTCGAGGAAGCGATACCGCTGCTGGAATTGTATGAACGGCAGCCGGTTCCGGCGATGATCGCCTTTACCTACCGCTACACGCCAGCTTTCCGTTACGCGCGGGAGCTCGTACGCGAAGGGAAAATCGGCACCGTACGCAGCTTCTCGATTCAGTACTTACAGGGATGGGGCGCGTTGCCAAACAATGTTCCCTATCTGTGGCGGTTCAATAAAGAGATTACCGGTACGGGGACCCTTGGCGATCTGGGCTCGCATATGATCGATATGGCGCGCTTCCTCTTTGGTGAATTCGAAGAGCTGTCGGCACAGCTGCATACGATTATCCCCGAACGCCACGATCCCGCGAGCGGGAAAATGGTCAAAATCGAGGTCGACGACTTTGCGAGTTTCCAGGCCCGGATGACGGGCGATGTTATGGGCGTCTTCCAGACGACGCGCAATGCCATCGGATCGGGCAATCAGCATGAAGTGTCCATCTACGGAGATTCCGGTACGATTCATGCTTCTACGCTGAATCCGGATCAGCTGATTTGGATCCGCGAAGAAGCGCCTGGACAGCTCGCGAAGACCGTGATCGATGTGCCTAAGCATTGTAAAGTAACGCAATACACCGATTTCACGGCATTGCTTGAGGGGAACGTCCCGGATGGCATTCCCGGTTTTATGGACGGCTACCGCAACCAAGAGATATTGGATGCCATTGTCAGGGCAAGCGAAACGAAGGCGTCAGTAAGGCTATAATAGTAGATTACCCGGGAATAGTCGTTCCCGGTATCAAACTTAAATCAGTCCTGTGCATATGATATTTAAAGAAAAAGGCCTCGAATCTCTATGTGAATAGAGAATCAAGGCCTCATTCATAGCAGCCCATTTAAAGTTTAACAACGTTCTCAGCTTGTGGTCCGCGATTGCCTTGAGTAACCGTGAACTCAACTTGTTGGCCTTCATCAAGCGTTTTGAAGCCGTCTACTTGAATTGCGGAGAAATGAACGAATACATCCTCTTCACCTTCTCTTTCGATAAAACCGAAACCTTTTTCTGCATTAAACCATTTAACTGTACCTTTTTCCATTCTGTGCAGGCTCCTTTTAGCTCCTAAATTTAAATATGCAATTATTTAACCTGAAGACTTTTGCGTTTTCCGCTGCGATATAAAGTTGATAATAGGTATTATGGTTAAAATCCACATGGGCTATCCTTAAATCCAAGACATCAACAACGCCAAATTATGGTTGTTAATGCTTTGTGGATACTCCAACGGATTATGGATACATTAGTAGAGAAATAAAATGAAATGATAATATTGGGTCGGGGAGAATGAAATGAGTCGACTGGCTGACATTATTGAAAACCATCAAAACTTAGATCAATTATTTGCCATCATCAAACATCACGGGGTTAACGCAGAGTATATTTCCATTGCTCTCATCCAACAGTTTGAGCAAGCATCGGAAAATGGCGATGGGGGCACGGAAGACAAGGACACGGAAGATAATAAAGACTATTCCCAAGAATTAATAGATGATTTAAAGCAATTTTGTGCCAGATTCTGATCAGAGGAAAAATATGGAGTCAGTATTTAAACCTTGATATACCAAATACTTGATATTATCAAGGTTTCTTTCTGCGGTGTTTCTAAGCTTATAACTCTTCATGTTTCTTTTGGCAGCAAGATGTATGAGATCGCCGCAAAAGTCGTATATCATGTTGATTGCAGCTTTCGATACTCGTTGGGTGTCATGTTCTCCCATTTTTTGAAGACGCGGCTGAAATACTTTTCATCCTGATAGCCTACCATTTGGGCTATTTGCGCTATTTTGAGATGAGGGCTTAAGAGCAGCATTTTCGCTTTTTCAACCCGGTTGCGGTTGACGAAATCGACAATCGTTTCTTGAAACTCATGTTTGAATTTTCTGGAAATGTATTCCCGGTTTAAGTGAAACTTCGCGGATATATCATGCAAAGTGATGTCCTCTTTATAGTTCATTTCAATATAACGGGCGATTTCACGCATCGGATTGCTCTTGTTGGTTTGCAGGGAAACTAAAATTTGAGATAACTCGATCAAATGACTCGTCAACTGCTCTTGCAGAGCGGATAAGGATAGCTTGCCCTCTTCGTCTAAAGGGACGACAAAATGGTTGTTTTCCACAGGTATCCGAGGCACGGCGTCATATTCATGGAAAAATTCCTCCACCCAGCTTGTCTTCGCCGCATTTAATTGTTCCCACCACATCTTCAATTGCTCCATCGTAATATGATCCATAGCGGAAACGAGATGAAACCATGCGCTAATGGTGCTTCGAATGAGATCCGGATTACCGCTTCTGATTGCCAGACGAATCCTTTCTTCAACTTTGCCGAAACGCAGCGTTCCTATTGGCTTCGGTGTCGAGGGATGATATTCGTGTATATGGGAAGCGGGATCGAGAAGATTGCGCCGGATCAGAGCTTCTTGGGCTTGCAAATATGCTTTATGAATTTCGGTTGGAAAAGCGGATGCCAGGCTGATGCCGAACTCGACCGGGCCTTTTAAATAGCGGTCTATCCCATGTAAAACCTTCCGGAGCCATTTCAGAGCCTGGTCCGGCGCATCCCAGATCAACAGCACGATTTCAAAAGGATTGTTCCAATGGCGAAAAGCGGTTCCTTGCTTAGCCGGCTGCAGAAAATCATTGCAAATATTAAGCAGTGAAAAGAAAAGCAAATCCGAGTCCGCAGCGTATTTGTCGCGAATCGTCGGATGAAGCGTCTTCAAATCGAGTATGGCAAGCCGGCAGGAGCGGATGCCCGCCAGCTCGGGAAATTCGCGAAGATAAGACTCTCCCGGTACGGGGGCGAGGCCGGAAGCCGAATCCATGAGCAACCGGGATAATAATTTATCCCGGTACATCGGCTTAAGCTCATTGACCTCCATATTTTTAGTTTGAAGCTGAAGCCTCTCCCGCTTGGTCTCGTTCCAGCTTGCCGCCGCTTTTCCGACCGCTTGCTGCAATTGGTTCCGGTCGATCGGCTTCAGCAAATAATCGATACCCCCGTATTTCACGGTATGACGCACAAATTCGAAGTCATTGTAACCGCTAATGACGATCTTCTTGCAATCTGCAGCGTTTGTTTCCATCCATTCCATCAATTCGATCCCCGTCGTCTTTGGCATCATAATATCTGTAATGACGAGCTGGGGCTGTTGTTCAAGGATGATTTTTTCCGCATCTGAGCCATTCTCCGCTTCAAATATCTCTTCATAACCAAGAGCCTCCCAATCGATCAGCTTGTGAATGGATTTGCGGACATGTCTCTCATCATCGACGATTAGCGCCTTCATCTTATGATCTCCTCCTGCTCCAAGATAGGTATCGTTATTGTGATCTTCAATCCATGCGGATGGTTTTTCTCCAGGATAAGGACGGCTTGTTCTCCGTAATAAAGGCGCAGGCGGAACATCACATTAATCAGTCCGATTCGATCTCCGCCAGGCTCGTGATTCTGATAGGATAATTCATTCTGGATGATCGAAAGTCTGTCTTCCGTAATGCCGGATCCGTTATCCTCGATGATGATTTGCAGCATTTCGTTATGCAATTGCGTACTGATCTTGAGTAAGCCGGTTTGAGGCGATTGGTGAAAGCCGTGCTTAAAATAGTTTTCGACAAGCGGTTGGACAATCATTTTCGGAATGGGAACCGATCCTGCTCGTTCGTCTAAAGCATATTCAATCTTCAGTTTCTCTTCAAAGCGCTTCTGCTGCAGCAATAAATAATGATTGACGTATTCCAGCTCTTGCGATAAAGGGACAATCGTTTCTTTCATGTTCATGCTGTAATGCATCATTTGGCCAAGTGAAGAGACGAGCCCGTAGACTTCGGGAGCATCATGATCGAGCGCGGAAGCGCCGATGGATTGCAAAGCATTGTTGATGAAATGCGGATTGATTTGCGCTTGCAGCGCTTTTAGCTGAATCGTCTTGTTGGCGAGCTTTAGCTTGTACTCCTGCAGGATCAGCTCGTTGATCGTATTCATCATCGTGCGAAACCGTTTGGCAAGCAGGCCGAATTCATCGTTTCGGGAGATGTCGATCGGCTCCTCCAGCTGTCCGGTTTGTATTTTATTGATGCTGCGGATCAGCTTCTTGATCGGATAGGTGAATCGGATAGAGACCGCTAAGACGGCCGCGGTTGCAACGGATAGGAAAAGGACAGCGATTGCCGCATTGATCATTGTCAATTTACGGGCAGGCTCGTATAAATAATGACCGGGAATTCGCTTGACGACCGTCCATTCCAAATAGTCCAACTTGATTTTATCGAACAAAATAAGGCCGTCGTAGCCGGATTCGCTTGTTTCCAAACTGCCTGCAGATTCGGTGCCGCCGAGAATAGTTCGGACCCACGTTTGCTGTGGTTTTTGCCCGATTTCCGATTCATCCGAAGCATAAATGACGGTGCCGTCGCTGGCCAAAATATAAATATCCTCGTTATTCGCATCGTACAATTGCGCACTCAGTTCCCGCAAAGCCTCCACTCGCACATCAATGGACAGAAGGCCGATACGCTCCGTTGTCGGCACGCGAAACAAAGGGCGGTAAATCGAAAAGACCAGCTCTTGCCGCTTAGGCGGGAACAGGTTAATGCCGTAATCGCCGCTCCAATGTGTCGGCAACGTTTTGGCGGCATAAGGGACGATATCCTTATCCATTCGCAGGGGGGCGATCTGCCCGCCCTTGAAGTCGCCCTGATACATTAAGTAAGCGTCCTGCCCTTTATCTAAATAAAGGAAAACCTGATAGATATGTCCGGATGCCTGAGAAACGAGCTGCAGCGCCGTGTACACGTAAGAGCGTTCCTTGTTGTCTGTAACGCCGTTCGACAGAATGCCTTCCAGGGTAATATTGGAATAAAGAATTAGGGAAGCGTTGTTGATGACCTCAAGGTAATTAGAGATGTTCGTTTTTCCCTCGGAAATAAGCCGCGTATTTTCTGCAATCGTTCGGTCCTTCACGGATTCTTTGGTGTAAAAATAGGTGACGATAATCGATGCGACAATGGGGATTACGATAGAAATCAGCATTAAGAATATTAATTTGTAGCGTACACTGGTTTGCATCAATCGCATGCTCGTTGTCCCGCCCCCTCTTGTCAACGCTTTCATTCTAGCATCACTCAGTCAAAATCGTCCACCAATCTTCTCAAATTTCTGAGTGGGAATTGTTGAATGCCGTCGATAAAATAAGGATGTATCATAAACATCTTGGATAGGGGGGAACCTGTTATGAGAAGGTGGTCGACATCGCAGCTTATGCAGCAGACGGTCTTTGTAGGACCTGCACTGTTTGCTTATGCTATTGTTATGGTGCTGCCGTTCTTGCTCGGTCTTTATTATTCGTTTACCAATTGGAACGGCGTATCCAGCCAGATTGATTGGTTAGGGCTTAAAAATTACGTGACGATCTTGACAGATGACCCGGATTTTGGATCATCGTTATGGTTTACGGCCCGGTTTACGTTTACCGTTGTCCTAATTAGCAACCTGCTTGGTTTCTTGATCGCTTATTTATTATCGAAACCGATGAAATCCCGCAATATGCTGCGTACGATTTTCTTTATGCCGAATGTGCTCGGCGGTCTTTTATTAGGATTTATATGGCGGTTTATTTTTACAGAAGGCTTCGCGGCAATTGGTGAATCAACCCATATTGGATTTTTTGAATTGCCATGGCTAAGCACGGAGGCGTCGGCGTTCTGGGGGATTGTTCTTGTCAGCGTATGGCAAGGGGCCGGTTACCTTATGGTCATCTATATTGCCGGCTTGACGAACGTTCCGAGCGACATGTTGGAAGCTGCGGCGATTGACGGTGCTTCAGGCTTCCAGATTTTGAGGAATATCGTATTGCCACTCATTATGCCGGCCGTGACCATCTGCTTGTTTCTAAGCATCTCATGGACCTTCAAGTCGTTCGATCTTAACTTCTCCTTAACGCAGGGCGGACCTTTCAAATCAACCGAATCAGTTGCGATGAATATATACTACGAAGCGTTCAAGAACAACCGTTACGGACTCGGAACGGCTAAAGCCGTTATTTTCTTCATCGTTGTAACCGTTATCACTATGATCCAAGTATCGATTACGAAGAAGAGGGAGGTGGAGATGTAATGAATACGAAACCGTACGGCTTGAAATTGTTCTCCTTTGAAATCATGATGTTGCTTGCAGCCCTGATATTTCTCACGCCGTTTTATTTTGTCATTGCCAATTCGTTCAAAGGCTTCTCGGAGCTGCTTATGAATACGTCCAGCTTGCCCAAGAGCCTGAATTGGGAAAACTATGCACGCGCTTGGGAAGTATTAAGCTTTCCCCGGGCGCTGCGAAATTCGTTTCTGATTACGGTTTTCAGCGACATTTGCATGGTCATAATATCGTCGATGGCCGCCTATAGGCTGCTGCGCCATCCGAGCAAAGGGAACCGATTCTTGTTTGCTATGTTTATCGCGGCCATGGTCGTCCCGTTTCAAACGATCATGATTCCGCTCGTCAAAGTCGGCAATTGGCTTAATCTCCTAAACAGCATGCCGGGTATTGTGTTTTTTTATACGGGACTCGGCGCTTCCTTCACGATCTTCCTGTACCACGGGTTTATGAAATCGATCCCTCTTGAAATCGAGGAAGCAGCGCTTATTGATGGCTGCAACCCTTACGGCATTTTCTGGCGGATTGTGTTTCCGCTCTTAAAGCCGATGACCGTTACCGTCATTGTGCTTCAAAGCTTGTGGATGTGGAACGACTTCCTGCTTCCGCTGCTTGTCCTGCAGAAGCCGGAACTGCAGACCATTCAAGTGGCTATGAATTCGTTGTTCGGCCAATATATGCAGCAATGGGATTTGGCGCTTGCGGCGCTGGTCATGGGAATTATGCCGATTCTCGTCTTTTTCCTCGCTTTGCAGCGGTATATTATTCAGGGTATTACGGCGGGCGCCGTAAAGGGGTAATTGCGAGGGTGAGCAATTTTGTCCACCTAAACAGTCAATGCCATGAGTGTAGGTCATTCAGAAAGTGTCCTACTATTGCATTGTAGCGCTACGAAAATTGAAGGGGGAGCAGGACGCCATGAAAAAATGGATTACGGTCTTAAGCGTTGTATTGCTTTCGTGTGCTTTGTTAGCCGGCTGTGCAGGCGGCGGAAAGGAGGAGCCGGAGAACGTTGCCAATGGGAATGAAGCGCCGCCCGGGGAAGTGACGATCACCATTATGAATTTCAAGGTTGAAATTGCCGAACAATTCAACAAGCTTAAGGAAGAGTATGAACAAACGCATCCAGGGGTCAAGCTTCAAATTGATACGCTTCTTGGCGGAGACAACTACAACACGCAGCTGAAGGCACGATTCGCTTCCGGCAATATGCCCGATATTTTTAACAACGAAGGCTACAAGCAGCTGGACGCCTGGGTCGAATATTTGGAGGACCTATCCGATCAGCCTTGGGTCAAAAACGAAATCGAAATCGCCAAAGAGCCCATGACCAGAGACGGCAAAGTATACGGTATGCCGGTCGGAATTGAAGGTCTCGGATTTTTGTACAACAAGGACATGTTCGAGAAGGCTGGCATTACCGAGCTGCCGAGGACGATTTCGCAATTGGAGGACGCTGTTGTGAAGCTCGAGGCGGCAGGAATACAGCCATTTGTTAACTCGTTCGACAACTGGTTCGGGCTTGGATTCCACAATGTGAACAATCCGTTTGCGAAGCAATCCGATCCTAACGCTTTCATTAACGGTTTAAATGACGGCACAGCCCGGATCACCGATAATGCGGTCTTTAAGGATTGGGTCAAGTTGTTTGACCTGAATATCAAATACGGAAACAAAAACAGCTTAACGACGGATTACAACAATGCATCCACGATGTTCGCCACCGGCCAAGGCGCCATTTATCAAAGCGGCAACTGGCTGCAGCCTGTGCTGGATAAGCTCGCTCCGGATATGAAGGTAGGATTGCTGCCGATGCCGATCAGCGAAGATGCCGCGATGAACGATAAATTGTTCGTCGGTCCGGCTAACAACTGGGTCATTTACAATAAATCTCCGGTCAAGAAGGAGGCGAAGGAGTTTCTGAACTGGCTCGTCACCTCTGAAGCCGGCCAGAAATATTTGACCAAGGAGTTCAAATTTATACCGGCGTTCTCTAACATCGAGGTCAATCCGGACGACATCGGGACGCTTGGCGCGGAAGTTATGAAATACATCGAGCAAGACAAGGCGCTCGGGTGGCACTGGTCGAAGTTCCCGGACGGGGCCGCGCAAGAGTTTGGGGCTTCCATGCAGAAATATATTGCCAAAAAAGTTACTGGCGATGAATTGCTCAGCGAGTTCCAAGCTGCTTGGGAAAAAATGAATACGCGTTAATTAAACCATCAACCATTATACAGGAGGCAAACTTTCATGAGCTTACAATTCGGACTTCAGCTTTATTCCGTCAGAGACGAACTGAAAAAGGATTACTGGGGAACGCTTGAAAAATTGGCTGCTATCGGTTACAAAAATCTTGAAATAGCGAACCACAATGCCGAAGAGGGCTTGGAGCCGGACGCCACTGAGCTTAGAAAACGACTGGACGCTTTGGGTATGAAGGTCGTGTCCACCCATATCGACCCGATTGACCGTTACGAGGACATTATCGCTTATAATAAGGAGCTCGGAAGTTCGGCTGTTGCTCTCGGAATCGCATTTTTCAAGAACAAGCAGGAGGTTCTTGATATGTGCAAGCAATTCAACCGGCATGGCGAAGTCTACAAGAAAGCCGGCATAGATTTCTACTACCATAATCACTTTCAGGAATTCCAGAAGTTCGACGGACAATACATCATGGACATCATCCTGGAGAACACGGATAAGGATCTTGTCAAAGTTGAGCTCGACACGTACTGGACCGTAAGAGGCGGAGTCGATCCAATCGCTTACCTGCATAAGCTTGGCGACCGTTGCGATTTGGTTCATCAGAAGGATCTGACGGCAGCCGCGCAGCCGGTCAATCTTCTGGAGGTGGTCGGCGAAGACGCAGACATTACGTTTGAACGATTTATCGGTGTGCTGCAGGAGGACCACTTTTCCGAAGTCGGCGAAGGAACGTTGGATATTGCAGGCATTATAAACGCGGTGAAGGAAATTGGCGCGGCGAAATACATTTTCGTCGAGCAGGATATGACGGCGCGAAACCAGCTGGAGAGCGTTGAGATCAGCTATCGGAATATTTCCAAGCTCTTTGCAAACTAGACCAGGAGGAATGATCATGAGAAAAGTAAAGGTTGGCATTATCGGCTGCGGCGTGATAAGTCCCATTTATTTCGAAGCGGGCCGAAAGTTCGATATTCTCGACATTGTCGCATGCTCCGATTTGGATATGGAGAAGGCGAGAGCCAGGGCGGCAGAATACGGCATCCCTAAAGCTTGCGAGGTCGATGAGCTGTTGGCTGATCCAGAGATTGAAGTCGTTATAAATTTAACCATTCCGAGCGCGCATGCGGAGCTCCATATCCGGGCTCTTGAAGCAGGAAAGCATACGTACGGCGAAAAACCGCTTGCCATTAGCCTCGAAGACGGACAAAGGATTCTCGCATTGGCCAAAGAGAAAAATCTGCTTATCGGTTCGGCGCCGGACACCTTCCTCGGTGGAGGCATTCAAACCTGCCGCAAATTGATCGATGAAGGCTGGATCGGCAAGCCGGTTGCGGCAACCGCATTTATGATGGGTTCAGGGCCGGAAAGCTGGCATCCGAATCCGGGCTTTCTGTATCAAGTCGGGGCGGGTCCGATGTTTGACATGGGGCCTTACTATTTGACGGCGCTCATTAATCTGATCGCTCCGGTTCGGCGGGTTTCCGGTTCGGCTCAAATGACGTTCCCGGAGAGGACCATCACGAATGAGTTGGATTACGGCAAAAAAATTCCGGTGGAGGTTCCGACTCATATTGCCGGAACGATCGACTTCGCTAACGGCGCGGTAGGCACGATTATCACGAGCGTTGACGTGCAGGGCTCCAAGCTTCCGCATATGGAGATTTACGGCTCTGCCGGCACTTTGATTGTCCCTGACCCGAACACGTTCGGCGGACCTGTCTATATCAAACGGCATAACCAAACCGATTTTATGGAAATGCCGTTAACGCACGGATTCACGGAGAACAGCCGCGGACTGGGCGTTGTGGATATGGCTTACGCGATTAGGGATGGAAGAGAACACCGTGCAAACGGCGATATGGCCCTTCATGTGCTTGAATTGATGCACGGCTTCCATTTGTCCTCCGAACGGGGCATGCACTACGAGCTCAAGAGCGATTGCAAACGACCGGCCGCGCTTCCTGCAGACCTGCCGAGAAATGGGCTGAAAGGTTGATAAGACAGGATGATTACAAAAGGAAAAGCAAGTCTGCTCGTGCTGATTGGCGCGGCTTCTTACGGCGTCCTGTCGACGATTGTAAAGCTGGGTTACCAGGATGGTTTTACGGCGGCTGAGATTACCGGCAGTCAAGCGGCCGCCGGCTGCTTGATTATGTGGCTGCTGCGGCTATTCATCAGCGATAAAGCGGAGATCAATTGGGCCATGCGCTTGAAGCTGCTAGGCAGCGGTACATTTACCGGATTAACCGGAGTCGTCTACTATTACAGCCTGCAGATGCTGGATGCGTCACTTGCCATTCTACTCTTGTTTCAATTTATTTGGATGGGGATGGCGGTAGATTGGGTGTTTTATAAACGGCGTCCTGGCGCTACGCAGTGGCTCTCCGTTGCGATAATCTTGTCCGGAACGCTGCTTGCTTCAGGCATGGCGGAGCATTCACCGGTATCCGTGCGGCTAGCAGGCATCGCGCTGGGTTTGCTGGCGGCGGTCTGCTGCACGGCGTTCATTTATTTCAGCGGCCATGTGGCCGTGAATCTTCCAGCGGTGCAGCGCAGCTCATGGATGTTGACGGGAGCCGCAGTGACGGTAATGCTTATCTATCCGCCGCAGTTTCTATGGAATGGCAGCCTCGGCAGCGGATTATGGCTATGGGCGCTTCTGCTAAGCGTATTAGGAAATATCGTTCCGCCGTATTTACTCGCGATCGGCGCTCCGCGAATCGGCACCGGCGCCGCCGCTATGCTCTGTGCCGTCGAGCTGCCTGTCGTGATCGTTTGTTCGGGATTATTTCTTCACGAAAGCACGTCCTGGCTTCAATGGTTAGGAATCTTCATTATAATGGCCGGCGTTTCGGTATCCAAGATTATTAATCTGATGCTCAAGAAAGCATCGCATACGAAAGAACATGCCGCTTGAACGAGACAGCCTCTCACGAGTTCACTTGAACTTGTAAGAGGCTTTTTCATTCCGCAGGCGCATCTTGCTGCGATTTGTTATTTCCCTTCATCCCGCCGAAAATACTTCTTGACGATATCGAAGGCAAGCTTAGGTCTGCGGTAACGGTCTACGATCCCTTTGCTGTTTTGCGTACCTGCGCGAGACAGCAGCCAGCCGTTGCCTTCCGACACACGGCAATCGCAAAACTGCCAAATGAACATGCCGGAGATGAACGGCCGTTTCGTATAAGCGTCCAGATTGCTCCCGATAATATCGGCATGGCGCTCCTCGGTCCCCTTCATACGGTTCGGATCACGAAGCCCGTAATGGCCGTCTCCGCCAAACTCGCTCATAATCATCGGCTTTCCCTGACCGCCGAGCTCATCGGCCCATTTTCTCGCCTGATCGCTTAGCTCGCCCGGATCCTCATCGCCATACCACAGCGGGTATAGGTTAAACGATACAATATCGGCCAGATCGAAGCAAAGCTCCTTCTCGCGATGATGGCTGGCGAATGTAAGCGGCCTTGAGCCGTCCAAGCTGCGGATTTGCTCCAACTGCTTCTTATACATGACGCGGCCCTCCGGCGTATTGCTCGCGCACTCGTTTAGAATCGCCCATATCATAATGCTAGGGTGATTAAAATGACTCTCGACCATCTCGCGGTTACAGTCCTCGCACTGCCGCTCGAAGTTCGGGTTTTGCATCTGCTCCAAGCTGAATCCGCGCGCGTGATTTTCCTCCCATACGAGAATGCCGCGTTCGTCGCATAGATCCAAAAAACGCTCGTCATTCGGATAATGGCTCGTCCGGACCGCATTCGCGCCTGCCTCAACCATCAGCTCGATATCATGAACCATCAGCTGGTACGGAAACGATGCGCCGACGATGGGATGATCCTCATGCCGGTTAAATCCCTTCAGCACAACGTCTTCCCCGTTAATTTGAATCCGAAGCGATGATTCCCGTGAATACCGCCTTGTTTTCCCGTTACATGCATAATTAGAGCGTGTCTGAGACCAATTAGCAGGAGTTTTTCCGGTTCATGCTGCCGGCGGGCTCCCAACAATAAGACGCTGGGGCTGTGATAATCGCGAATAGTCATCTCTTCCCGGAAAGCAAAACCGCACTCATCCACCAAATCGAGCCAGTAGCGTCGTCCAAGTCATGATTGACAGTTCCTTAGTGGTCATTTTAAAATCAGTTTAACACGACTAATCCTCATTTTATAGGGAAAAAACCATCGTAATTTGGTCAAAATCAATTTGAGTGGAGTGCAAGCAGGACAATGGACAGTACGGATTACACCATCTACCATATTCATTTTGTATATGATAAACCCCCTCTTCCGGGATGGGAGGATATTCGGCATAAATTGAACGTGCATAGTTTATATTGGATCTATGGAGGCCAAGGGACATTCACGACGGAGGAAGGCTCCTACGAGGTGCATAAAGGAATGATGGTATACCTGAAGCCGGAGCTCAAATTAAGGATGAAGTCTGATTTCGCACAACCCCTTCACGTCATGATGCTTCTACTCGACGTCGCGAGGATATCTTTCATGGATAACGGCACGAATCATCAAACGGAGATGGTTGAAATTTTAGAACTGCCGTTTATCCAAATGTTTTCCCAGGAGCAAGAAAAGCAAATTAATGAAAGAATCCGATACATTGCCCTAAATTGGACACAAGATCAATCGGTTCATCGAATTGAAATCCAATACGAATTAGCATCCCTTATCGCAAGGATGTCGGGCTTCATTCAAAAAACGGACAACTTCCAAGAGGCCTATACCGGTGTTCGGAAATGGATAGATATACACTATAGCGAGGAATTGAAAATCGTAGAGCTTGCCGACCGGTTCGGTATCTCTCCCTCGCATCTTCGCAGTTGGTTTCTAAAGGAACTGGGTATTCCGCCCAAGGAGTACTTGAACCGAGTTCGTAATGAACATGCGAAGAAGTACTTGACGCTCACTGTCGAGCCGATGAGATCCATTGCTGAAGCTTGCGGATTTTCCGATGAGCATCATTTCGGTAAAATGTTTCGCAAATGGAACCGGATTTCCCCGGCAAAATATAGAAGTAACTTTAACTATATCGGTCAGAAGTCCCCTTCCTCCTTAGGTGGGGGATGAATGATCACGGCGAATTCATGAAGAAACATAATAGGAGATATTAGCAAATATTGGAACTTTTGAATGCGGTCACGGAATGTGGCATTCTGCTGATAACAGCAGGCTATATCAAAATAATATCTAACCCTCTTTCATAAAGAGCCTCTTGTGAAGTAAGATATTGCTCAGAAGCATTTTCGGAGGGATACTGATGAGCAACGAAAGATATCAAGGGAGCTTTTTTGAGTATTTTAGTGATTTAAAGGATACGCGGCATGAAGGGAAAGTGTATCATCGACTAACGGATATGTACGACAAGTTCTGCTATAAGCGCCTAACAGCGTGAAATGCAGGAGATTAAAACATTAATCTTAACTTTACAACCGAGGATGGGAATGA
>NZ_JAKGAP010000068.1 GCF_021532375.1 Paenibacillus alkaliterrae | reverse complement strand
AGCACAGCAATGTGTGCAGCTGACGAATACTAATCGGTCGAGGGCTTATCCTAAAACCGTTTGCCTGGACCCATACATCCGGCAGACAACAGCTAAAGAATACTATGCTTGCTTTGCATCCAGTTTTCAGCGTGTAAATCGCATAAACTGAAAGCCACTGATGGTGGTTTTTTTGAGTTTATTAATATTTCATAATATAAGCAGCCCTTAACTATTGTTAAGGGCTGTTTTTGTAGAATTCTATGCTTCCACGAGTTCAGGTCTTTTGATTTGCAATGGCGGCGGAACCAACCAACCTTTATCTTTACTCATGCGCAATACTTTCAGTCCCATTTCCGCTTTAGCAGCATGGTATTTCGTGAATAATGCAATGACGTCTTCTCTTATCGATGTCCCCATTATTTGGCTGCATGCTACTAATCCAGCCGCAAGGTCAACAGATAACATCGGGGCAATCTCCACATCATTATATCTGGCTCCGATTGGAATATCCTCCAATTTAGCTTCCGGCCGGTCCGGTAGAGCAGGGGGAGGTACTATTCCGTTACGGTTCAAAATTGTATCGCATTCGCGGGCTTCCAATTCGGCTTGTTCGATTAGCTGATCAAACATTTTTTTTAATTCCGTATCCCCAGCATGAAATTTCAAGGCTTTATTTGATGAAATACAGCCTTTGGCTATCATCGAAAATTGCCAAACATCATATATCTCTCCATAATGCAATGGCTCATTTTTAGGATTACCGCTTAAAATACCCATTTCATAATACGCTCCTTGTCAGTCGTCAGTTGTTTTCAAAACGTAGTTATTGTATTGGAATACCGTCGTTTTTAAACTGCCGAATCGTTACCAGTTCTGGCAAGTAGACTATTGCGTGATATTCATTTGAGAATTTATATTTTGCTGCGGTTGGTATAAGCTCGTTTGATTTGCCGCATAGCCTGCAGGCTGATAGCTGTTAAGCACGGTATTCGTTGTCATTTCTTTCATTGTCGGTACTTGATAGTAGCCGGCTTGATTCATATATTGCCACACTTCGTAGGCTTGTTCGGAGCAATTTACCGCTCCTTGCTGCATCATTCTGCGAAGCTGAGGATTGGCACATTCAAGTGAAGCAATTATTTTCATCGTCGCTGATGTTTTATGAAACCCAAGCATGCCGCTTGCAACATCCCGGTCATCCATCTGGTTCATCGAAACGTTCGGGCTTTGAGGAACAGGATTGTCAAGGCCGTATATCGGTGCGACGTTTCTTATCGAACGATATGGCACCGCTTCGCTCATACCTTGCTGGTTTAGGGATTGGACGGTTTGATTATACTCGTTAATCGTGAAATGAAGCTGTTTATCCAGCATTTGAATTAGCTGCTGATCCTTTGCGAACGGTCGATATAACTGGAATAAATTAATTCCGTCTATCGTAGCTGTCAATATTTCATGGACTTCCATTGTTTCATGTGCTCCCAAATGCGCTGCCAATTCATTTCCTCCTAATAGAAACTCATGAATTTTAAACCCATTATAATTTGTCCAATACACAAATAAATATTCGATAGGAATCGGTAGCGGGAACAAGCTCTAACGATATGCGGAAAATGATTAAGAAATTATGTATGCATGGGAGGGCAGAGGCGATGCGGTCTCGGCCTCGCCATTTGCAAAGAAATTATTGAGCTCCACGGCGGTCAGCTCATCGTTGACAGCGAGCGTGGAGCCGGTACGGTTGTGGCGTTTCGAGTGCCGCTTATGCATGAAGCCTAAAACGAAGGCAACGCTCGGTCGTCATTCTTTATAAAACAGCAATTTACGGTTTGCAACTACATAAATGATCGCAACGATTGTACCGGCGGCAAGCATGAAGGACAGCCAGTGATCGCGCAGCCATTCAATCCATAACGGCATGATTCAGCACCTCCTAGAGTTGAAAGGATCTATGTGCTTAGTATGCCCCGGTAACGTTCCAAAATATTGATCGAAAACCTGCTTGCTTGAAGCTTTCCTTCTTTTTCGCACGAAATTATGTTAACCTCAATTATTGGAATCAAATAATTGATAGGAGGAGAAAAGAGAAATGTTCCGAAAAAGACAATCCTTTTTGGTATTAACAATTCTTCTGATCTCTTGCATGCTCGTGGCCGCTTGCGGTATTACGGACAAGAAGGATGCAGAAAAGCCGGCGGATCAAACCGAACAAAATGGCGGAGAACACGATGAATTGCTAATCGGTGTCATTCCCGCACAAGGCAGCAATCAGATGGAACTGGGTGCGGACAAGCTTGCCAGCCTATTGCAGGAGAAACTGGGTTATAGCGTACGCGCCGAGGTATATCCGGATTATAACGGCGTAGTGGAGGCGATGGGCGCAGGCAAGGTGCAAATGTCGTACCTTGGGCCGCTCACTTATGTGGAAGCCCATGAGCGGTATGATGTCAAAGCGATTGTAACGCAGCTTATCGAAGGGAAGCCTTTTTATTACTCGTATCTCATTGCGTCTGCGGATTCCCCTTACCAGTCGCTTGATGATGTCGTGAAACAATCGAAAAATATTCGGTTTGCGTTTGGCGACATTAGCTCGACCTCGGGCAGCCTCATTCCCGGCATAGCTCTTAAAGACGCCGGTGTGTTTAAAACGCAGCAGGAGCACGAGTTCAAAAGCGTTACCTATACGGGAGACCATACGGCGACCGCCCTTTCCATTCAAAACGGAATGCAGGATGCAGGAGCTATCGACAGCGCTTATTACAACAACCTGGTGAAGCAGGGGAAGATCGACGGTTCCAAAATTAAAATCCTATGGCAATCGGAAGAGCTTTTCCAATATCCGTGGGCCGTTGTGAACAGCATGTCCGAAGATGACATTAAAATCATACAGGAGACGATGCTTGCGATTACGGATGCTGACATCTTGAGCGCTTTCGGAGGGGCAAGCGCTTTTACGTATGCGAGCAACGAGGACTATGCGTCAATCCGGCAGGCGGCGATAGCTGACGGACGCATCAAGCCGCGGCAATAAACGTGAAAAAAGCAGCTGTTGCCATACTGGTTGTTGTCCTTCTTCTCTGGTCAGGTGCGGGAGTGAGCCTTAAAGAAGGATCGTTCGGCGATCTCGGCAATACGTTCCGCTTCATTGCCGAGCATTGGTTCCCGATGGACCTGACGGATTGGCGCGCAGCGCTGAAAGCGATGATTGACACGCTTGAAATCGCCGTGTTCAGTACGCTTGCCGCCTTATTGATCGCATTCCCCTTGAGCTTTCTTGCGGCCCGGAATTGGGTGCCGTATCGATGGCTGTACGATTTCACCCGATTTTTGTTTAATTTATTCCGTTCGGTTCCGGAGCTTGTGTTGGCCCTGGTTTTTATTCCGACATTGGGACTAGGGCCGATGCCGGCAGTCATGGCATTAATCATTCATAATATCGGCGTGTTCGGCAAATTAATATCCGAAACGATCGAAGCGACGGACGACGGGCCGCAGGAAGCAGTAAAAGCAGTTGGCGGCACAAGGCTTCTTGTGGCGCTTTACGGAATTATTCCGCAAATGCTGCCGCTGGTCTTATCGCAATATTTTTATCGGCTTGAAGTGGCTATTCGTACGACCTTGATTCTAGGCATCGTCGGTGCAGGCGGTATAGGGCAGATGCTGTATAATGATTTCAAACAGTTCATGTATCAGAAGGTGACTTTTGAAGTTCTGCTCATAATGGCGCTGATCACGGCCGTGGATTACCTGGGTGCGTTGATCCGAAAGCGGGTGATGTAAGCTGCTGGAATTAAAAGGTGTTAGAAAAAGATATAATGGAGAAAAGAAAGCTGCCCTTGCCGGGATCGATCTCCGTATTAAGCATGGAGAGTTTGTGGCTGTGCTTGGCCGCAGCGGAGCGGGGAAATCGACCTTGATCCGCTGTATCAACCGGATTGTTGAGCCGGACGAGGGAGAGATTGTTTGGAATGACCGTTCCATAACCGGAATGAATCCGCAGCAATTGCGCAGCATCCGGGGTGAGATCGGAATGGTTTTCCAGCACTTTAATTTGCTGCCGAGACTGTCTGTATGGACGAATGTCATTGCCGGGCGGTTTGCGCGTATGCATCGCTTGCGCAGCCTTGTAGGCGTATTTTCAAAGGAAGACCGGATGCATGCGCTTTCGGCGCTCCGGGAGGTTGGACTGGAAGCGCTGGCGAGGCGGCGGGTGGAGGAATTAAGCGGCGGGCAAAAACAGCGCGTGGCGATCGCGCGCGTGTTAATGCAGCAGCCAACTCTTCTGCTTGGAGACGAGCCGATTTCAAGTCTGGACGCGGTTACGGCGAAGCGGGTTATGACATTTATCGCAGCCTTGCATCGGGAACGGGGAATGACAGTCGTGCTCAATCTGCATGATGTAGCCATGGCCCGCGCGTATGCTACGCGAATCATCGGGGTTACCGCAGGCCGCATAACATTTGACGGGACACCGGAACAATTGGGCGATAAAGAGCTGCGTATCATCTATCCGCCCGACGAAGAGGACGCCATTAGCAGTAAAAATATAGAAGGGAATGATTCACGTGTCTCAAGCAAATCCCATCAAGTTGACGAGTCTATCCAGCAAAGGGGGCTGCGGCTGTAAAATCGGACCCGCCGATCTCTCTGAGGTGCTTCGGAAGCTGCCGCTATCCGATCCAAACCCTAACTTGCTGGTCGGACTGGATACGAGCGATGACGCCGGTGTTTATAAGCTGAACGACGAGCTTGCGCTTGTACAAACGCTTGATTTTTTCACTCCGATCGTAGATGATCCTTATGCTTTCGGGCAGGTTGCGGCGGCCAACGCGATCAGCGATATTTACGCCATGGGCGGCAAGCCTCTCACCGTATTAAATATCGTCGCTTTTCCGATTCATACGCTGGACAAGCAGGTTCTGACCGATATTTTGCGAGGCGCTGCGGATAAGGTGAAGGAAGCGGGCGCAACGCTTGTAGGCGGGCATTCGATCGATGACAAAGAGCCCAAGTTCGGGCTGGCGGTTACAGGTCTGGTCCATCCGGGGAAGGTACGGACCAACGCGGGAGCGAAGCCGGGCGATAAGCTGATTCTGACCAAGCCGATCGGCGTCGGCATTCTCACAACTTCCATTAAGAAGGATCAGTTAAGCGAGGAGGAGATTACCCGCGTTATCGGGGTGATGGCCACGCTGAACAAGGCAGCAGCCGAAACGATGGAGCCCTACGATATTCATGCATGCACGGATGTAACCGGATTTGGCCTTCTGGGGCATGCTTCGGAAATGGCAAAGGGCAGCGGCGTTGGCATTCACATAGCCAAGGGACAGGTACCCGTTTTGCCGCGGGTGCGTGAATTGGCGGAAGCGGGCTTCGTGCCTGGCGGCACTAAAAATAATTATGCGCATTTAGAGGGCTCGGTTACATTCTCCGAACAGCTGGATCAAATTGACCAATGGATTCTTTGCGACGCGGTTACCTCGGGCGGTTTACTAATTTCGGTACAATCGGAACAGGCTGAAATCCTGCTGGATAAGCTTCGCGCTGAGGGTGTGGACGCGCATCTCATCGGAGAAGTAACAGCCGAACAGCCTGGACATATTCACGTAACGGCATAGGACCCTATTAAAGGAGCTGTAATGACATGTTTCAAGATATCACCGTAGCGGAACTCCTCGATCTTCAACTCAAAGGCACAGCACAGCTAATCGATGTCCGCTCGCAGTCCGAATTTGCAGAGTCTACGATTCCTGGCAGCATAAATATTCCGCTCTTTGATGATGTAGAGAGAGCGGTAGTGGGTACGTTGTATAAGCAGGAAAGCGTGGAAGCGGCCAAAGAAAAAGGACTTGAAATTGTGTCCGGCAAGCTGCCGGCCTTTATTAAAGCAATCGGGGAAAACGGGCCTCCCCATAAGATCGTGTTTTGCTGGCGCGGTGGAATGAGGAGCAGAACATCGGCCACCCTAGCTTCCCTAATAGGCCTAAAGATGTATCGCCTGAACGGAGGTTTCCGCGCTTACCGCAAATGGGTAGTGGAAACGTTGGAAGGATATCCGGAGCTTCCGCCCTGTTATGTCATTAACGGGTATACCGGTACAGGAAAAACAGAGCTGCTGAGCCGGTTGCAGGAACGGGGATATCCTGTAATCAATCTAGAGGAGATGGCAGGCCACCGGGGCTCTATCTTTGGGCATATCGGAAAAACGCCCAGCAATCAAAAGTCGTTCGAGACGCGGTTAGTGCATAATCTGATCCGTTTGAAAAATGCGCCGTATCTAATCCTGGAAGCGGAAAGCAAACGGGTGGGAAAGGTGGTTTTACCCGAATTTCTCGTGAAAGCGAAGGAAAGAGGAACAGCCCTATTTCTTGAAATGCCAGTCGGGGAAAGAGTCGGGAATATTTTGAGTGACTACAAGCCTCAGGAGAATAAAGATGAATTTATTCGCTCCTTTGAACGAATCGAGAAGCGGATTCATACGCCGGTTGCCGCTGAAATCCGCCATTCGCTGCAGGATGACAGGTATAACGAAGCTGCCAGGTTATTGCTGTTGCATTACTATGATCCCCGGTATCAATATGCGACTGAGCAGTATGAGAAAGAAAGAATAACCGTATCCGCAGCCAATTTGGATGAAGCCTTGGAAGAAATCATTCGGAAGCTGCCACTGCCGCCTAGAGGTAGATAGGATGGCGAATAGAAAAATGATAGTTTGTTATTGAAGCGCCGGAAGATTAAGCCATCCGGATATGACAACTAAAATGGAGCAAACGGTTATCCAGGTTAAGAACCTTTGGGATAACCGTTTGCTTTTCTTATACAGAAGAACAACAATACAGAAGACAGGTTGATTGACAGATATGGAGCAACGGTGGTATTATATTTTTACATTAAAACATAGTATACGGGTAGGAATTATTGTATATGAATGAGCGGGAGGTTTTCGGGATGGAAAAGCATTTGACGCTGCGGCACGAGGGGCTTGAGCTTGCGGCAACGCTGCATTACCCTGCGGACGGAAGCAAGAACGATTCAGAGAAGAAGCAAGCGATTATTATATGCCATGGATTTATCGGCTCCCGCGTCGGTGTAGACCGTCTTTTCGTGAAGACGGCGCGCGCATTGGCTGCACAAGGTTCCTACGTATTACGCTTTGATTATGCAGGCTGCGGAGAAAGCAGCGGCGATTATGGCGCGCTGGGCTTTGATTCGATGGTCGATCAGACAAGAACTGCAATCGATTATATCGCGGGCATGGAATGCGTCGATCCGCGCCGAGTGGTCCTGCTGGGCCACAGCCTTGGGGGAGCGGTCGCGATCATGACCGCGGTGAAGGACAAACGGGCGAAGCGGCTTGTGCTTTGGTCGCCGGTCGCTTATCCCTTTAACGATATCGTACGCATTGTCGGACGCAGCAGCTACGATGAGGCGGTGACGTCAGGAAGCTCCGATCATCAAGGCTATACCCTTCAGCCGGCGTTCTTCGAATCGCTGCTGCAGCATCAGCCGTTCCAAGCGGCGACGAGATTCGGCGGCGAGGTGCTGCTCGTTCACGGCACGGGCGACGAGCTCATCCCGGTGGATTACAGCTTTCTGTATCAAAAAGTGTTCTGGACCCGCAGCGAGGGCTTATGCGATAAGGAAATTATTTTCCAAGCGAACCATACCTATTCGACCCGCAATCACCAGGAGGAAGCGATTCGCGTGACCTCGGAATGGCTGAACGGCCTTGCAAAGCAGCAGGAGGAATGGCATGACTGGAGCATTTAACCGAATGAGCAACTTTTTTGTCGAGACATCCGTTATGAAATGTGTTTAAATGGAAACTAGTTGAAAACGAATACAAGCAGCACATAACGGATAAAGGCAGGGTTGCTCATGGATAAACGAATGCGAATAACAGCCGCTGCATGGCTCATGTCGCTCATCCTTTTGATCACGGCATGCAGCGGGGGAAAAGAGACGGTCGATGCACCTCAGGACACGTCGGCAACAAGCGAGCCGATCGTCAGCGAGGCGCCTGCGCCGGAACCGACGCCGCTTCCATATACGGCGCCGCTCACCGGAATCAAGCAGGAAACGGCTGCATCAGCCAGGCCGATCGTCGTTATGATCAATAATTTTGCGGCGGCTCGCCCGCAGTCCGGACTTACGAATGCGGATGTCATATGGGAAGTGCTTGCAGAGGGCGGCATTACGCGGTTAATTGCGGTGTTTCAGAGCACGGGCGCGCAGGCCGACACGATCGGGCCGATTCGCAGCATCAGGCCTTATTTAATTGATATCGGAGACAGTTACGGAGCCGTATTAGCACATGCGGGGGCAAGCATGGAAGGCTATGCGATTTTGAAGAAAGAGGGCAAGCCTTATTTGGACGAAATTTCGAATGCGGGCGGAGCCTTCTGGAGAAGCAAGGAGCGGAAGGCGCCGCATAATCTCTATTCGAGCCTTGAGAAGCTTCGCGAGGGTGCGGACAAGAAGAAATATAAGACGGAGGTGACGGTTCCGACTTATACGTTTGCTGAAGGCGGCGCATCGGAGGCCGGCGTTCCGGCAACGGATATTTCGATATCTTTCTTGCTCGAAAATTATAAGGTCGGCTACGTTTACGATGCCGTTACCGGCTTGTACAAGCGCTCGATTAACGACAAGCCGCATATCGACCTAAACAATAACGAGCAGCTAACGGGCGCTAACCTGGTTGTGCTTGGGGCGAATCATAAGACGCTGGATAATGAAGGGCGGCTTGCCGTAAATTTGACGGACGGCGGCTCTGCGATATTGTTTCAGAAGGGCAAAGCGATCGAAGCGGAATGGGTGCGCGCTTCGGACGGCATGATTCGAATCGTGCAGAACGGAACCGAGCTTCCATTGGTGCCCGGCAAAACCTTTTTTCATATCGTACCGAACAATCCCGCCTTTGAAGGCCATGTGACGTGGGTACAATCGTAGCTCATTGGAAATACTGTTAACTGCCCTGCGAGATAGTGAGGAAAACCTCAGTGCGCCATGAACCTGGGTTCATGGGGAATGAGATTTACTTCACTATTTTTTTGTGCTCTTTTAAATCGACGGTTGAGGAGTGTCTCGTTAATTGTGAAATTAGCCTTAGAATCTGGCTGCATGAAGGTATAGTAGCCCATGTGTTGTGGACAACATGTGTCGAATAACCGCGAAAATTGCGTCTGTACACAAATCTAATCACAGCTGTGTATCCATTGTGTGTGAAGGCTGACGAAGAGTGTCGAAGGTTGCACTTGTGCACATGCGTGACTCACAAAATGCTGAAGGATCTCCATTTAGCTGTGGATAGTGCGATCAAAAGCTTCAATAAAACGAATGAGATTAGGATGCATGAAGATTCCTCCTTATTATAGCGGGAATGAAAATAAAATAGCGGAAGCGAAAACACCCCGACCGCGGCGCCAGGCGCTGCAATCGGGGTGTGCTTCACTCCAACAGATATATGCTCTTCATATCGAAAAGAAGGCTGTCGTGCAAGCTCTGCTTCGTCCCGCAAAGTTTTAAAGCATCGAAGTGAATGGAAACCTTGCTATCCTGCGGGCAAGGCCCTTAACCCGGTCTTTATTTACTGCCTGCGGCGCTTCGGCATACGGCGACGGGTACCGCCATTGCCGCTGCCGGAGCCGGAGCTTGGCTTGCGGCGCTTACGGCGCTTCGGCTTCCATTCTCCGTCGTCGTCTTTGTCCTCCGATACAGTAGCGGATTTTTTGCCGAAGGAGCCAAAGAGCACCTTCACGAGCGGTGCCATTTGGGAGACGGTGGACATTACCTTCTGAACCTTCGTGACGGTTGTAAGAATGCCGTCGATACCGCCCATGCGGTCGACAAACCCTTTAATCTCGCCTAGGCTGGCGAGGGAGAAGCCGCCTGCTTTGCCGTTGGCGGCGGTTTCGACTACTTGTGAAGCTGTTTCCGGTAAGACGGCGGGCAGGATATCCTGCGCGGGATATTGGGGTGCTGCCGGAGGCATCGTCGGCAGATCTCCGCCAAAGCCGAAGCCGCCCGACTTGGCGCCAAACGATTTGCCAGGCTGGCCATGACCTTGACGGTTTGTTCCATGCCAATCGTATTGGTGGTTGCCGGTACCGGGGTTATTGCGATAATTCACACGGATCACAACCCTTTTTTTTATTAGTCTATGGGATAGGCGAACATAAGGATTGGACGAATGTCCCGATTGCGGAACATTTTATAGATAAATGCCCTGTGCTTGTATGTTTCGATAGGTTACAAATGGGCTGCGAGGCTCTTCCGTCCTGTAAAGCGTGAATACGGTAATGTTTGAAAAAATCGGCTAAAAAAGCTACAATAATAGCATTAGTTCTTACTGGGAGTGAATGCGCATGCAGCTTAAGAAGCTGAACGATAAAGCGATAGATCAACTATTCGAGGCGGTTCTGACATTGAAATCGGTCGAGGAATGTTATGTTTTTTTTGACGACTTGTGTACGGTGAACGAAATCCAGTCGCTCTCGCAGCGTCTCGAAGTGGCGCGGATGCTCGGCAAAGGCAGCACGTACAACGCGATCGAAGCAGAGACGGGTGCGAGCACGGCCACGATATCGCGCGTAAAGCGCTGTTTGAATTACGGAAACGACGGATATAAAATGGCGTTAGAACGCCTTGGAAGGTAGGACGGCGCGATGAAGCCCGGAATTCTTGTCATTAGTCACGGCTCGAGAGAGGCCGAATGGGTGAAGCTGGTCGATGATGCCGTAAAGGCAGCGATGGCTTCTCCGCGTTTGGCCGTCATTCCGGTCGTGTCGTCCTTTCTGGAAATCGTCGAGGGACGGCTCATTCAGGACGGCATCAACCTGCTTGAACAGCAGGGAGTAACGGAGATGCTCGTCGTACCGCTGTTCATTTCCTCTGGCAGTACGCATGTAGATGAGATCGGGCAAGCTTTCGGGCTTCCATGGGTATCGGATCTGGAGGGGGATCTCGGTACGTTTCGCGTGGCGGCGAATGTAACCTATGGACAGCCGATCGATGACGATCCGGAAATCGCGGAGCTGCTTGCAGCGAACCTTGCTGAGCTGTCCAAGGAGCCTGAGAAGGAAGCCTTGCTGTTGATCGGACACGGAAGCAAGGAGAAGGTGTTCCACGAGCGCTGGCAGGAAGGCTTGACGCTGCTCGGCGAGCGGCTGCGTGAGCTAGGCGGCTATGCGAGGGCAGAGTACGCGATGCTGCTGCCGGATCAGGCGGCGGCGAAGCTCAAATCGATGCAGGCCGCGAACCCGCAGGAAGCGGTCCTTGTAGTGCCGCTGTTCCTAAGTCAGGGTTATTTTACGAAACATGTCATTCCGTCTCGGCTTGAAGGGCTCGATTACCGGTACAACGGCAGAGCGATGCTGCCTCATCCTGCGATCGAGCGTTGGCTGGAGCGGCAAATGACGGAATGGTTGTTTAGGAGTGAAAGATGATGGCAATCAAACGAGCGAGACTTATTTATAACCCGACTTCGGGCAGAGAAGAAATGAGAAAGCGTCTGCCGGATATTTTGCAGCGGCTCGAGCGGGGCGGCATTGAAACGAGCTGTCATATGACGATCGGCGAGGGCGACGCTACGATAGCTGCGGCGGAAGCGTCGGAACGAGGTTATGATCTGATTATTGCAGCGGGCGGCGATGGCACGCTGTATGAAGTGATCAACGGCTTGACGGGGAAGCCGAACCGTCCTCCGCTTGGCATTTTGCCCGTAGGCACAACGAATGATTTTGCGCGGGCGATGGGTATACCGAAGGCCTGGGAGTACGCAGTCGACCTGATTATTCAGCAGTATACGCGGCCGATTGATGTCGGGAAGGCGAATGAGCGTTATTTTATCAACATTGCCGGGGGCGGCTCCTTGACGGAGCTGACCTATGACGTGCCGAGCAAGCTGAAGACGATGATCGGACAGCTCGCTTATTATATGAAGGGTTTGGAGAAAATGACACGCCTGCGTCCGACCGAATTGACCTTTCAAGCGGCTGGCGTAGGGGAATTCCACGATGAGTTCATGTTGTTTCTCATTTGCAACAGCAACTCGGTCGGCGGCTTCGAGCGGCTTGCGCCGGATTCCAAGCTGGATGACGGCTTGCTAGACGTGATCCTGATCCGCAAGTGCAACCTGCCGGAGTTCATCAAGCTGGTGACGCTGGCGCTGCGGGGAGAGCATTTGAATGACCCTCATGTCATTCATTTCCGGACGAATGAACTGAAGGTGACGACGCCGGACTATGTACAGATTAATCTGGATGGCGAATATGGCGGCGTGCTGCCGTGCAGATTTTCCGTGCTGCCGTCGCATTTGCGTATTTTTGCCGATGAAACGGGCGAGTCGACGTACCAATAAGAATGCGGATGAATGGCGAATTAAGGGAATAATGAACCGTAGCATGCAGGAAAGAGCATGGAAGTTCGATTAGTTGAAAGCCTACAGGAAAGAAGAGCGGAGAGAGCTTATGCATAAAGGAAAAAGCAGAGGCGGCAGCAAAAGAGGCAGACCGCGCGGCTCATCAGGTGCGGCGGCGGCTTCAATCGATGCCCCTTTTCAAAAAAACGAAGAAGTCACCGTCGATATTATCGGCCTGACGCATGACGGAGAAGGGGTGGGCCGCGCTGACGGCTTTACCCTTTTTATTCAGGGTGCGCTGCCGGGCGAACGCGTTCGCGCGAAGGTAATGAAAGTAAAGAAGCAGTACGGATATGCTCGCATGGAAGAGCTGCTCGTATCGAGTCCATCGCGCGTGGAGCCGCTGTGCAGCATTCATAAGGAATGCGGCGGCTGTCAGCTGCAGCATTTCGACTATCCCGCGCAGCTGGAGTGGAAGCGGCAGCATGTCGTGGACAATTTGGTGAGGATCGGGAAGCTGGCGGTTGCGGGGGAAGGCAGTCGCGGAGCTGGGATGGACCCGAATGCCGGGAATGCAGCCGGCGATGATAAAGGGTTGCGAGACGGCATTATCGTACATCCGACTGTTGGGATGGACGAGCCTTGGCGGTATCGCAATAAAGCGGCTGTGCCTGTCGGGTCGAGCGCGGACGGGGGGGAACTGCTCGCAGGCTTCTATGCCCGCGGCAGCCACCGGATTATCGATATGGACGAATGCCTCATCCAGCATGGGCATAACGACGATGTTATTCGCATCGTGAAGCGAATCGGACGCGAGCTCGAGGTATCGCCGTACGATGAAGCTTCAGGACGCGGCGTGCTGCGCCATGTGATGGCGCGGACTGGCGTGGTGACAGGCGAGATCATGGTCGTGTTAGTGACGAATGGGCGAAAATTGCCTTCTGCAGACCGCTGGGTTGAGCGTATCCGCGAGGAGCTGCCAGACGTAAAAAGCATCGTTCAAAACGTGAATGAACGGAATACAAACGTTATTTTCGGCGATGAGACTCGCGTGCTTTGGGGCAGTGAAGTTATCTATGATGAGCTTGACGGCATACGCTTCGCTATCTCGGCGAGATCGTTCTATCAGGTAAACCCTGCGCAGACGGTGGCGCTTTATCGCAAGGCGGTCGAGTATGCGGGCTTGAGCGGTACTGAGGATGTGATCGATGCTTATTGCGGCATCGGGACAATCTCGTTATTTCTCGCTCGGAAGGCCGGCCGCGTGTACGGCGTTGAGATTGTGCAGGAAGCTATTGAGGATGCCGCCCGGAACGCTAAGCTGAACGGTATCGAGAATGCAACGTTTGAGGCTGGGCCGGCGGAGGTTGTTATACCGCGCTGGCGCGAGGAAGGAATTACGGCGGACGTGATTGTCGTCGATCCACCGCGGAAGGGCTGCGATCCGGCGCTGCTCGATACGATTCTCGCGATGCAGCCGGAGAGAGTGGTTTATGTGAGCTGTAACCCGTCCACCCTGGCCAGGGATTTGAGAGTGCTGGAGGATGGCGGGTATCGGACGATAGAGGTAACGCCTGTGGACATGTTCCCTTGGACGACACATGTTGAGTGCGTCTCGCAGATCGTCTTACAGGAGAAAGCAGGCTCTCGATAAGGGATAGCCTGCTTCTTAATCAATTGTTTGGGGCAGAGAAGCGGTAATGGATCCGCGGCATTCCGTCTTCTCGAACTTCAATTCGAGTTACTAAACGATGTAGCATCTCAGGAGTTAACTCATCGAAATTAAGGAAGCTAAGCAACTCTGACTTTAGCTGACTAAGGTTTTCTGTAACATTTTCGTGTTCGAATTCGGATGCCAACTCGGTTTTCTTCAAGACTAACTCATTGATTTCAGTATTGGTGGCTTCAACATTTTCGCGATACTCCTCATGTGTTAGGAGCTCATCAGCTAAAAGGTTGACAAAATTCTTTTTTCGTTTCTTCAATGTATCGATGTCTTTGGTTAATTTTTCGAGTTGTTTTTGGAGTTGAAGTTTCGATTTTATAGACTTTGCCTCCAGCTCCTTAACATATGCTTCCTTATCGATTTGATCCAACCACATTTTGATGTCAGACAGAATTGTTCTTATCAGAAACTCCTCTTTGACAGCATGATTGCTGCAGGCTTTACTTCCATGACGAGCATAAGAGCCGCAAATATAACCTGCTCTGTTATGCCGATACCACATTCCGGTACCGCAATCAGCGCAAAACAGGGTATTAGTGAAAAGATGCTTTTTGGGCGCTGTTATGTGCTTGGTTCTGATTTTCAACTGCTGCTGAACAGCGTTGAAAACTTCCCTTGAAATAATTGCCTCATGCCTATCTTTATGGACAATTAAGTTTTCCTTATCAATCTTTTTTCGTTTTTTATTCGTCACGCTTATGGTTGTGGTTCGACCTTGTACCAAATCACCAGTGTAATGCGGATTCGTGAGGATCAGCTTGATGGTAGAATCGTTCCATTTGTCCCCAGCATTTTTCTTTTCGGCCACTTCAGCAGGAGTAGGAATCCCCTCTTTGTACAGCCGCCGTCCAATGCTTTCTCTTCCACTTCCACTTAGGTATTCATTAAAGATCCGTCTAACGACATCCGGTGTGTTATCGCCCCGAATTTGCAGTTGTCCGTTTCTTACCTCGTAACCGTATGGAGGAACAGAACCTTTGAATAACCCTTTATTTGCCCTGGAGCGAAGAGTGGCTTTAACACGATTGCTTGTACTTTGAGATTCGTTTTCGTATATCCACGCATACAGGCCAAACATGTGGGTATTCCCTTCCAAGGTATTAATCGCGTTATCCAAAGTGATGATATGGATGCCCTGAGATTCGCAAAGGTTCTTGATCTTATACGATAGTTCTCCATTCCTGGCCAACCGCGAAAGTTCTTTTGCCAAGATAACATCGAACTTTTTTGCTTCAGCATCCTCGATCATCTTCTGAAGCATTTTCCTTTTGGCGGTTGTTCCGGATTGGACATCCACGTAAAATTTGTGAAAATCCCATCCTTTCTCTGCAATGTATCTGTAAAACAGCTCCTTTTGATACTTAAGCGATGCCTTTTGTTCCTCTTTGTCAGTTGAGACACGAACATATACCGCACATCTCATGAGTGTTCAAATCCTTCCTCATTTTGTTGAGATGTAGCAGTGTTTACCTTATCAACATTATTGACAAGATCTTCAATTTTATTTGCAACGATTAGTTTCATCACGCTTTTGAAATCAAAGTCATTCTCTATGGAGAAAACACGTTCAACGATGCCTTCATGTTTGTTAGCCATTTAGTCCACCTCCATCAAGAGCTCGAGGACAATTAGCTTTGCACCGTATTTGTCGAGAAACGATTTATGATGAATTAAGTTCACAGAATTGCGTCTAATTCTGAATAGTGAGTCAACAATGACAGTTTTCATCAGACTAACTTCAACCATGTGTAACAGCCACCTGAGCCATATCATTTGTTTTGCTTCTCTTGGATTCCGCCACCGGACAAGCAGTTCAATTTTGTCGGAAGTTTGGCTTGCAACTTGCCGGACTGGTGGCTGGGAGAGGTTCTCTTTCTTTACAATGCCTAATTGTGCTACACTTCCAACCGCGCATTTCAATGTAATCACTCCTTGATGTTTGTAAATCAAGATAAAAAAAGCACCGTTAACAATCGTCTGAAGTAAGAAGTTCTCCAAGACGATGGAAACGGTGCTCCCGTAAAAATATTTAGCTAAGTAGTACATTTATAAGTTCATCATAACCAACCGAAAACGGGATGGCGAACAAAAGTGATAATTTTTAAAGTACTACAAAAATGGTTTAAACTTTCGGTTTTTTGACCATAAAGTTAATAAGCGATTCGATTATTCAACCAGAAAAGTATCCTTTACCGGTTGGAAAACCGATAAACTAACACCAAAATTCATTGATATCAAGGGATTCTTGAGATCGGCCAAGCGCGGTGGATTACTACTTCTTGATCTCATTCGGTTTTCCAGGCAGTTGGTTTAGTAATTGTTCGGTTATTTGACCAGTCGAGTATTCCAATTCAACAAATGGGTTAAGCCTGTAAATGATTGAAAGTGAAAACCCGTTAACTTCTTTGGGTGTTAATTTAATACGGTCGATGAAGGTCAGGCACAGCGTTCTTAGCTCAGTATTGAATAGGGAAGTTATATCTGCATGTTTGAAGTGCGAGTAAACTTCATATAGGGCCTTATCGTCGTTCAGCAGATTTACCTTTTCAATTGCTTGGATTAGCTTTAGCTTCTCTTTCCGAATGACCTCTAATGATTGTTTGATGCGATTGATGGTATTAGACAAATCTTCAGAGTTGTCTTGTTGGTTTAGCAATCGTTCATTCAATAAAATGCGATCTTCTGTTTGATCAACTGATTTTTTCAAAGCTTGCAACGTTTTAAGCCACTTGGATAGGATCTTTTTACTTTCGTTGATCATCTCATTGAGGTTTGAGGTCCACTTTTTTGCTAGGTCAGCGAGAACTTCATCATGAACTTCATCGGCACGAATCGTTTCTTTGCATGTAGGGCATCGGTACACCTGATATTGCTTGCTTTTTGTCTTAGGTGAATTATCTTTTGCGACTAGAATGGAATTGCAGTTACCGCAATGGAGAAGGTTACGCAAAAAGAAAGGTGTATCTAGCTTACCGTATTTTTTCTTATAATCTTTCACTTGATTGACGATTGCGAACATGACGGGCGATATGATAGCCTCATGTACGGAATCAAAAAGGCCGAAATCACCAGTGTCACTTGCGTTCATGAACGAGTTTGAATGTTTTACATTCCAGCGGAGTTCATCTGCATACGCATAGTTATGAAGGATATAGTCAATCGTACTGCTGTGCCATTTGCTAATATATTTCGTGGTCACATGATTAGCATTGAGAAATTCAGCAATCTTGTCATTCGAATTTCCCCAGGAAGCTAAATCGAAAATCGTTACCACAATCGGGGCCTCATCATTGGCGATTAGCACACCTCCAATTAAATCGTAGCCGATAGGAGAACGAGCTCCAGGTCTAACCTTGTTTTCCAGTAGGCTAGATTGAGCATCTATTGCACGAATCGATTTAATGTGAGATTCTTCGGCGGCAAACACAAATTTTGCTTGGACGATAGGATCGTTAGGATCCCATTCGCCCGGTGACTGAGTACTAATAAATTTAACATGAGGATATCTCTCCTTGATCGGGCAATATATTTCCTCATAAAAGTCAGATATTCTGCGGGTCAGCCGACTTTCATCGTAGAAGATGATTGCATCGGCTTCATTTGCGTCGTTAATCAATTCTCTCAAGTTTTCTCTCTTAGCTGCACGTTTACGATAAGCACTTTCCGCTTCGTCGAATCTCCATTTAATGATCTCGATTCCTTCTTGTCGGGCTCTCTCGCGGATCATTCTCTTTTGGATTTCTTCCGAATGATTGTCCGTTTGTTTGTTGTCTGAAATTCGGAGATAGCCCACGCCTTTCAACTTGACCACCACTGATTAACCAACTCCTTTCTGATCTGAAGCAAAGCTATACATGTTAAATTCCAGACAATCTTGATGTATATTGATGTCTTTGATCAGAAGTTCAATTAATATTTCCAAATCCGATCTTGTCAAATTCCGTATGGCTCGAGGTACGATACTTGTAATGGATGTCATTTTATTTTCTAAGGATCGTAGTTCCACTAGTTCTTGATCAATCGTATCAATCTTATCCTCTATATGCTGAATTTTAGATTCTGAGTTTTTGCGCACCGTACCAGAATGAATTAAATCGGTGCTTGCTAACAACAAGAGGGATTTTTCCCATAAATGCTTATTATGTTGCTTTTGATGAAGAAGCTTATCCTGTACACCCTTAAGATGGGTTCGAAACATAGGCTCATACAATGAGAGGGTAAAGCTGTTAATCTCTTTCAAAATCGTTTCTTCGATGAATTGGTTAAGTTTATCCAATTCAATTGCTATTTGTTTATGCCGTTGACTGCAAACAAAGTAGGAAGGCTTATTTAACATCTTTTTGAATTTCATTTCGTTGTTGCAAATTCCGCAAATAGGTTGAAAGATGATTCGTTCTTTGACCCGCGCGACCTCATCCTCATACTCTTGAACAAATTTTTGAAGAGTTACTTGTACTTTTTCAAAAAGTTCAAGAGTGATAATCGGTTCAACATGGTTGAGCTCGTCATAGCCGTAATCTGTGATGCAATGAGCTGCATAAAATGGTCTTTGTAATATTTTCATTACTTTTGCGTGACCACTTAGCTTCTTCCCATGCGTACATAATATATCTACAAATTCTGTTTTCGTTTGAATTCGGCTAAATTCTTCGAAAAGCGATTTGATCATATGGCTTCGATCATCATCTCTAATGAAATTCACCTTCTTTTTGCCGTCACTTGGCTTCTGTTCAATGCGCTGATAACCAATGGTTTCCCCGGGGTATCTCTTTCTTGCATCATCCGTACGTCTTCCAATGTTTTTACCTTCTTGTTGGGCAAAGATCCCGTAAAAACTTTCGATGCTAGAGTTTTTATGGAATGGAATGGAGTTTGAAGCTGTATAAACGACTTCAACATTATGGAGATTCACGAGATCATTGAACTGTGAACCCTCGTAAAAATTCCGATATGCTCTATCTCGCGCATAGATGATAATTGTAGCCACTTTATCTTCACTTACCAATCGTAGTAGCCTGTAAAATTCCGGGCGATTTTTCATGTCATTCTTCGTCGCCGAAACATTAAAATCTTCAAGAAAGAGAACATCATCCTCATTGATATTTCTCATCTCTAAGACGTTTTTGGCCGCGGCTCTCTGTTCTCTTAGGTTTTGTGATCCGGAACTAACGCGTGTGTAAACAACAACTAGCTTTTTTTGCAATTCTACAAACCTCCTTTCAATCTGAATCTTCTGTCGGCTGACTCCAAAAGTTTCGTTTTAACCGAGAAATCGATGTCCAACTCGTTCAATAATAATTTGGTCATCAGCTTTTGAATCCACACTGCTGATTCTGCCGGAAGGTCTTGCGCATACGTGATTTTTGTAATTCGTGATTTTGACATTTAGATCTCTCCCGTCAAGTTTATGCTTATAACCATACTTGACAGAGGAGGTCGGGATTATACCTTCTGTTCCTCTAGTTGGCCTTTTTCATCCGCTTGGGGAAGGTCTAGTTGTAATTGAATAACGAATTGATGATCGGTATCTTTCTCAGTTACACGAGGGATGAATATTTTCTTCAGGCTTGAATATGGGAACTGATACCTTTCAAACGCCTCGTTCATTCTGCATCCCCCTCAAAGCTCTAAGTCTGTGCATAAATATGTGTCTTGAAATGTGGTACTTTTCGCTGTGTCTGGCACATCTGCATAGAGCTTGCCTAATTGTGAGCTTTGAAACTTTGTTTGTTTGACGTTTCAAGTTTTACCCTCCTATACGATGATCGTTATTGGAAAGATAGACTGTAATTTAGAGAACGAAAAAAGGACCGGATATCCCATGTGCTTCAATAACATTGAAAGCACATAAGATAATCCGGTCCTCCCGTGATATATCTACTGCTAAAAGTATTTTTTGATTATATTGTTCAACTCTAGTAATTTGTGAAAGAATCTTTCCTTATTAATATTAAAAACACAAGGGGAGCAAAATGTCAAACAGATGACTATAATATATAGAATTGATAGTGTAACTTCCGAAAATAATTATCCGAAGCTAGCTATATTGTTGCTTGAGCCTAGAAAGAAGGAATCGATTGTTTTTTATCGAAATAAATATTGGAATATACCTATCCAATCATTGTGTCAAAGAGTGGCCACCAACGTTGGTATATAGTATTTAGCACGCTGCTGGCCCAGTGTGTTTTTTGCTTTGATAAAGAACATATATTCCCTGACAGTGTAGTGTCAAAGCGAAAGGATAAAATTGTAGTAATCTAATATAGCTATAATAACATGCTAAAACAACTTGCTTTGCAATTAACTGAAAGGGAAGGCATTAATAATGCAGACTAATCTAAAAAGATTCTTATTCAAGTATGAGGATTCAATTCTGAAGAGACTTTTCTGAGAATGGTTTAGTATAGAGGGAATGTATAAACTTGATTTTAAATACCAACATTTATCATCAAAAAGATATACGAGGAGAATCACAATGAATATTGCTGAAATAGAGAATAATGTTCAAAATATCATTAAAACCTTTAACAATGACACCTTTATTTTTGATTTACTACTTGCCTATGGAAACCCTAAAGCCTCTATAACTAGGCTTCAAAAGGGAAATTTGAATCTTTCTAAAAAAGAAGGAGAAATAGCCTGGAAAAAAAAGCTTTTGTTCAAAGAGACCAGTAGCGATATAGATCTTCATGACACAATTGATTCGTTAAGGAATGTTCCGAAGGCATTAACACATGACCCTAGATTTATTATCGTCACTGATTACAAAACCATACTTGCAGTTGATACCAAAACAGGTGACACGCTAGATATTGAAATAAAAAATATTGGTAAGCGTTTCGATTTTTTCTTACCATGGGCAGGTTTAGAAAAGGCCCAATTACAAATTGAAAATCCTGCTGATGTTAAAGCAGCGGAACGTATGGCTAAGTTATATGATGAAATAAAAAAGGATAATCCAACGAAAACAGAAACAGAAGTTCATAGTCTGAATGTCTTCTTAGCTCGCTTGTTGTTTTGCTTCTTTGCAGAAGACACAGGGATTTTTGAAGAAGGACTCTTCACCAAGTCCATAGCATCACATACTCAGACAGATGGCAGTGATTTAAACCGATACCTGGATAATTTGTTTAATTTTCTGGACACAAACGAGAAGGAAAGAATTAATCTTCCTACCTATTTAGAGGAATTTCCATATGTAAATGGTGGTTTGTTTAATGACAAACATAAAGAATTAATTTTCACCAAACGTTCACGACAAGCTATTATTGAGAGCGGTGAACTGGACTGGTCTGCAATAAACCCGGATATTTTTGGTTCAATGATTCAAGCCGTGATAAAGCCAGAATATCGCAGCAGTCTGGGAATGCACTACACCTCTGTTCCTAATATTTTGAAGGTTATTAAACCTTTATTTTTAGATGAACTATACGAAGACTTTTACAGTAGTTATGAGAGTGAAACAAAGCTTAAAAATATACATGTACGATTAACTAAAATGAAAATATTTGATCCAGCGTGTGGATCGGGTAATTTTCTTATTATTGCTTACAAAGAACTACGTAAATTGGAAATGGAGATTTTCAAGCGGTTGAATAATATCTCTAAACAGCAAAACATTTACTTCCCTGAGATAAGCCTTTCCCAATTTTATGGAATTGAAATTGATGATTTTGCCCATGAAATCGCAATTCTCTCTTTATGGTTAGCAGAGCACCAAATGAATGTTGAGTTTTATAAAGAATTTGGCCGTACAAAACCCACTTTGCCGTTGCAAAACTCAGGTAATATTTTTCGGGGCAATGCTACACGTTTGAATTGGGAAGAATTTTGCCCAAAAGAAAAGGAAACAGAAGTATTTATTTTAGGGAATCCACCGTATCTTGGTTTTAATGAGAGGGGAAAAGAGCAAAAAAATGACATGGATTTTGCTCTTGGTAAAATTAATGGAATTCAACGGCTAGATTATATTGGTTGTTGGTTTGTGAAAGCAAGCGACTATATTAAACAATCAACTGCTAAATATGCTTTTGTGTCAACAAATTCTATCAGTCAAGGTGAACAAGTGAGTTTGCTTTGGCCTTATGTATTCTCAAATGGTTTGGAAATATTCTTCGCTTACCAATCTTTTAAGTGGACAAATAACGCTAAAGGTAAAGCCGCAGTAATATGTGTTATTGTTGGTGTTCAAAATAAATGTGATACCCTGAAAAAAATTTTTTCAAGTGATTCTATTAAAACTGTCAAGAATATCAATCCATATTTATTTGAGGGTGACTCAATTGTCATGCATCAAAGAACATCACCAATCTCCAGTTTTCCTGAAATGATATTGGGGAGTAGTGGTATTGATGGTGGTAATTTGATGTTGAGTCCTATAGATAAAGAAAAGTTAACTGCTGAAAGCATAAACTCAGCTAAATTTATCAAACCTTTCATCGGAGGAAAGGATTTTTTAAGTGGAATAGAAAGATATTGTCTTTGGATTGATGACAGTGATTTAAGTGATGCTCTAAAAATACAAGGAATTAGCGACCGGATTGAAAGTTGCAGAAAATACAGAGAAACAGCTGGACGAGATGCAAGGAAAGCTGCAAGTGTACCGCACAGATTCTTTTATAGAAAGTATAAAAATGAAGATGCTATCATATTACCAATGACTAGTTCTGAAAGACGAGAGTATCTTACTGTTGGGTTCTACGAAGGCAATACTGTATTTAGCAATGGCGTATTTGTTATTTATGGTGCAGAAGCATACATGTTTGGAATACTATCTTCGAAAATGCATATGGTTTGGGCAAATATAACATCAGGTAGATTAAAATCAGATTTGAGATATTCAGTAAATTTAACATATAACACCTTCCCTTTCCCTAAAATAAGCAATAACCAGAAAAACGAGATAAACAATGCGTTGTTTTCTGTGTTAGAAGAAAGAGAAAAACATTCTGAAAAAACTATTGCAACTTTATACGATCCTGAAAAAATGCCTGAAGGGCTAAGTCAAGCTCATAAGCAATTAGACTTTGTAGTTGAACGGTGTTATCGTTCTAAGCCGTTCGAGTCAGATGAAGAACGTTTAGAGTATTTATTTGAACTTTACGAGCAAATGACAAGTGTAGAAAAGAGGAAATGATATGCCTAATATAGTTGAGGTAACTTATGCACAAACTGGTCAGAGTTCAAAGGTTAATAAATTTGGTATGCGTGAAATGCAAGAACGTGCCTATGAGCACAGGGACTCGCAATACTTACTTCTTAAAGCTCCACCTGCATCAGGGAAATCGCGTGCATTAATGTTTGTAGCGTTAGATAAACTCATTAATCAGGGATTAAAGAAAGTTATTGTTGCTGTGCCTGAAAAGTCTATTGGAGGTTCATTTAGCCAAACTAATTTAAAAAAATTTGGTTTTTATGCAGATTGGGAACCTAACCCACTTTACAACCTTTGTACACCTGGTGGTGAAAAAAGTAAGGTACAAGTATTCAAAAATTTCTTAGATAACGACGAGCGGATTCTAATATGTACACATGCCACCCTTCGTTTTGCTTTTGAAGAATTAGAAGAAACAAAATTTAACAACTCACTTTTAGCTATTGACGAATTTCACCACGTATCGGCTGAAGGAGATAACAAACTAGGTGTACTCCTCCGTTCTATTATGCAGAAATCAAGTGCTCATATTGTTGCAATGACAGGTTCCTACTTTCGTGGAGATAGTGTTCCTGTTCTAGAGCCTGAAGATGAATCAAAATTCACTAAGGTTACTTACAATTATTATGAGCAACTGAATGGGTATACTTATCTTAAATCCTTAGGAATAGGATATCACTTTTATCAAAGACGTTATACATCAGCCATAATGGAAGTGCTAGATACAGATAAAAAAACTATTCTTCATATTCCCAATGTAAATTCGGGTGAGTCTACAAAGGAAAAACACCAAGAAGTTGACTTCATATTAGATGCTATTGGAGATGTGACTCATCAGGACAACGATACTGGTATTTTATTCGTAAAGCGTCATAAAGATGGAAAGATTCTTAAGATTGCTGATCTTGTTGATGATCGTCCTAAGGAAAGAGATCGAATAGTAGGCTACTTAAGAAACATAAAATCACCTGATGAATTGGATTTAATAATTGCATTAGGAATGGCAAAAGAAGGTTTTGACTGGCCATATTGCGAGCATGCCTTAACGGTTGGCTATAGAGGCTCTTTAACGGAGATTATTCAAATTATTGGAAGATGCACTAGAGACAGCAGCAATAAAACACATGCTCAATTTACCAATCTAATAGCTCAACCGGATGCTGCTGACGATTTAGTAAAACTCTCAGTGAATAATATGCTAAAGGCCATTACGGCTTCCCTCTTAATGGAGCAAGTACTTGCGCCTAACTTTAAGTTTAAAACCAAATTATCGGATGATGATGAAGCAAAACCAGGCGAAATTAAAATACGTGGATTGAAAGAGCCAAGTTCAAAGCGAGTGAAAGAAATCATTGAATCAGATCTGAACGATCTCAAAGCAACTATTCTACAAGATGACACAATGCTTAAAGCTATGCCTGGTAATGTTGATCCTGAAGTGATCAATAAAGTATTGATTCCTAAAATAATTCAAATTAAATACCCGGATTTGACTGTGGAAGAAGTTGAAGAAGTACGTCAACACATTGTGGTTGATTCAGTTGTTAAGAATGGGGAAATCAAAGAAACAGGTGATAAACGATTTATTAGAATGGCAGGTCAGTTTGTAAATATCGATGACTTGCACATCGATTTGATTGATCGTATCAACCCTTTTCAAGATGCTTTTGAGATACTCTCTAAATCTGTAACAGCTCAAGTTTTAAAAGTAATACAAGAGACCATTGAAGCAACACGTATCCAGATGACTGAAGAAGAAGCGATATTACTTTGGCCAAAAATTAAAGAGTTCGTTGAATCAAAACGTGTCCAACCAAATATTCATTCTTCTGATCCATTAGAAAGAAGAATGGCAGAAGCAATTATCTTTCTAAAAGAGCAGAAAAGGAAAATGAAACAAAATGGATAAGAATAATAATAAAAAGCTACTAGATATATTTGAAGATGATGAGTTGGGATTACTCGATGTAAAACCGAAATCATCGGTTACTAATGAAGATGATCGCTTGGTTGTATCCTTTCAAGAAATTGTAGATTTCTATAAGATAAACAATCGAGAACCCGAACTAGGAAGTAGTGTAAAAGAAGCATCGCTTTATTACAGGTTAAAGGGTATTCGCGATAACGAAGCTAAGAAAAATACTTTAACTGAGTTTGATGCTTATGATTTATTAAAAATTGAAGATGATGAGAAATCATTTGTTGAAACAGAAAAAACCTTTCAGATAAATAAAGAAATGAAAACGATAAACGATATCTTAAATGATGATGATTTTGGAATCTTAGAAAGTGGAGCCGAAAACATATTCACTATAGAACATGTTCCTAAAGAAACTACAATGCCAGATTATGTGGCAAGTAGAAAGTCATGTAAAGACTTTGAAAAATATGAGCATCTATTTATACAATGCCAAGTAGATTTAGCATCAGGGGAAAGAAAATTACTACCATTTAAAAACGAACAACAAATTGAAAGAAATTGTTATTATGTTCTCAAAGGTGTACTTCTTTATGTAGCTGATGTTGGTAAGAGAAAAATGGAAAAAGGGAAAGTAAATGCTCGTCTACGTTGCATATTTGAGAATGGAACTGAATCGGATATGTTGCTGCGATCCCTATCTGCTGAATTATACAAACATGGAAGACGAGTTACAGAACACGTTGGTAAACTTCTTAATGAGTTCAATAATATTTCCGAAGAAGATGAAGAAACTGGATATATTTATATTTTAGAGTCTAAAAGTAGAAATTCAGAAATTCAATCAATTAATAATTTATTTAAAATAGGATACTCCAAAATAAGAGTGGAAGAAAGAATAAAAAAAGCTGAACAAGAACCGACATATCTTATGGCACCAGTATCAATTGTTTCAGTTTACCAATGTTATAATATGAATCCTCAAAAGTTAGAGCAACTACTGCATAACTTCTTCGGTAATACTTGTTTAAATATTGATGTTTATGACAATAAGGGTCTTAGACATACTCCAAGAGAGTGGTTTATTGCCCCTCTTCCTATCATTGAACAAGCGATACAATTTATAATTAATGGAGAAATAATAAATTACAAATATGATTCAGATAGGAAAGAAATAATCGGGAAATAGTACCTGTCGAGACGATCATTTAAAATTGCATTGTAGAAAATAATGATTCCTGATATTACTCGTGCTTTCGGTACGTTTACGGTTAAGAAGGAGCTCGAACTAAAATGACGCAGTACTTATTGTTTGGTTAACTAATTTACTAATGGGTACACAATGAAGTAATTGATCTAACAAAGGATCTCGACAGCCATCTGCTTATTAAAGTACAGTCAAATATTCATCATTATTTAACGAACCCAAACTTCCGATAATGTAATGTTATCGGAAGTTTGGGTTTGGTCCAAATACCTATGTCGCATTAGTAAACACCAATATCATGCTCATCTTCTCTACGTTTTTCTGTTTGTATTGATTTATTAAAATATTCTATTACTTCCTTGGACCATAAAGATACTTCGGCTATATGGTGTTCGCGTAATTGTTTTAAAACTTCAATTGCTTGTTCATAATATGGAATAATTGAACCTGACCAACTATTTGGGGTTAGGTTTCGATAAATATTCATCAGAACTTTTCTATTGGCACCATAACTATTAAATAAGTGTGTAGCAATAGATGAAAAATGTTCACCAGAACTATAAACCGGTGCAATGTTTGAAAGTACTAATGCTTTATCCAGAGTGTCACACCATTCAATTAAGTAATCTTCAGGAATTAATGATACATATCCATTACTTCCAACATCGAATTCCACACTTGATTCTAATAGGTGAGAGATTTCATAACTGATTTTGTAATCACGATCCTCAATCAATATTTCACTGATAAGCGGCCATGTTAATGTGTAATGATATTTAAATAAAATTACTAGTACATCTTTTATGGTTACATTTAGATCTAGATATCGTTTGCTTTCTGCAAGGGCAGATATAATTTCATTAGTAACAAATCTTATAAAATCATCGTCACAGACTTCACTATTAAGAATAAGGACACATACACTTTCCCAGATATGAAGATCAAGATAATTATTAATTAATAATTTTGGTGATGAGATAATTTGTTTGAACAAACTAATCCAAGATTTTTGGAGTTCATGATCTTGAAACGTGTGCATATATAGAAGATCAAATGCTACTGCATGTCCGTCTAAGTCATATTTAAGTAGTTGTTCCATAAACCACTCCATATCATCATGACAAAGATGATCCAATGCACCACCATATTTTAATATAAGTAATTCATGCACTGAAATATTGTTCTGGTAAACATATCTCAATAACAGATCTAACTGAGTTCTCGTAGGTTTCAAGTAACGCATAACATTGAGGATTTCTGAAAACATGGATAATTCCTCAAGCCTCATTAATGCATTATCAACCATTTGAGGATCTCTCATTTTCATAGATACTAGAAAGCCACCTAACACACTAGAATTCGCGGTACTTGGAGTTCTAGCAATGCTTTTACAAGCGGCTTCTATAAATAAAGATGGAGAGTCAATGTATTCTCCGAGAGTTTGACCAAATACTAATCCTTGTCGTTGTTCTCCATGAAGTATTATATCAACGTTTGTGACGAGACTCTCGACATCCGTTGCAATCTTTTTAGCAAAGTCAATAGCAGCAAGTGCGGATAAATCTTCATATTTCCCTTGGTCATTCTTTTCATGATTCCAAGGTGGAATACTAACGATCAACTTTAGTTGGTTAACAATATCGTCCGGTTGGAGAAGAGCGAACCAACTCCTAATACGTTCTACAATCTCTTGTGGCATCTTACTGCCTTCATAACGTAAGCTATCCTGAACTGCACTCAATGCTTCGGGCCAGAGTGGCCCCCGACAGGAAACGATTGTCTTTATACAATTTTCAATTTCACTGATCCTACCTGCTCCCAATAGTCCCCTTATTCGACTTGCGACAAGATTCTGAGCATAATCAGCTAACTCATCATCTGAACAGACTAGTTGCACTAATCTCTCCAAACATTCCGTCCAGTATTCAAATATTTCCTCCCAAGTGCTAGGTCTGTATTCTTCTTGAGCAGGTCTACTCCCTTGAAGTTCTGGACCAACCATTCTGGAAAAGTGTCCATTTTGTAAGGCGCAACTTAATGCCTGAATGCAAACCTTTCTTTTCTCGACACATTCAGTTTTTATATTTTTATCTATAAGTATTATTCTAGATTTTAAGTTTGCTTGTGTACCTGACAGAGTATAGTGAAATAATTGCTTGAATTGTCCTGTTGCATTATTTGCCCACGTCTCATTTTCAGCAGCAGCCAATGAGCATAACAAAGAAGCTGCAACGAGAAAGGTGTCCTCCCAGAAACATAATAGTTCTAATGAACGAACGAGATCCCTTCGCATGTTATAATCAATTTTCAATAGTTCTTCTCTAGACATTTCTCCGAATACTCTATTCAAGGCTTCAATTGCAGCTTTAGGGTTCACTTCAACAAAAGAGCGGAAGAGCCGTAAACCCTTTTCAGTAGTTAAAACTTCCGCTTGGCCAAAAGGGGCCTGAGCACCACAAAGATCTTCTGTCAATTTTTGTGCTTCCGGTAAGAAGTCTAATTTAGCCAACTGTTTACATAGTGCATCGTCTAGACCGTTAGGGTAGTTTTCTAAAACTACTGTCTTGGCTCTTTCAGGCGAACAATTTGTCCACCAATCAGCCGCAAGTCTAATTGCGAGAGGTCTAGGAGTAACGCGTACAAATCGTCCACGAACATCTAAAATTCCACGCTGAATAAAGTACCGTGTTTTTTCATAAAACTCATCTTTATCAATGCCACAGATTTTTTCAGCTGCAAATACTCTTTGTTCAGTCATATCCTCGCTATAACCTAATATTTCAAAAAGTGAACAAGTGGTAATTACTTTGTAAGCAATGGGATCCTCAGAGTTTCTACCCCAAAGTAACTTTCTAATTATTTCATCATCTTGTAGGCTTCCAAGTTGGGAGGAAAAATTAATACGTGCCTCTGCAAGCAAGACTGCCATTTGTGGAAAGCCTTGGGCAAAATCGGTTATCCTATCAATATCTGGTTTAGGAAGGCCGTGATAAGCCTGTTCTAGTATCCCCTTTATTACTGCGTCAGAAACGGGTTCAAGTTCTATATATGGACAATTATCTTGTTTGTCCGGATTAAAATCTAACGTTAACAAAGATAATTTACTGTTAGTATGTTGTACTTCATCTCGTAAACGTTTATGCAACGAAGGCTCACAATTATCAACTACAAGTATACCTTTAATGTTGCTATCTACCCATGACGAAACCATTCCAGGTAATGTTAATGGGGAACTTGCAGCATCTACATAAATCATTTGGTTACTAATATTATGTTGCAAGATATCTTCGTTATTTGTTGGTGGGCGAAATGCCTCAAATGCTAATCGTGTTTTCCCCAATCCAGATAAACCAACAATACGTGCTACTTGTTTAGGGTTACATAAGTGTGATCGTATTTGCTCAATCCATTGAGTTATCTTCTCGTCGGAAATGTACGCATATCTGTTATCTTGGTACCCTTGCCACTTACTCCAAGTTCTAAAACCTAAGGGTGCTGTCTTTCCAAGAATATTCCAAACAAAGGCGGTGGCAGAAATGTATTGATTGACCCATGAAGCAATTAAATTAGCGTCATACAATTCTATTGACGCAGTGTCTGCATAGCCTTCTCCTGTTGATTTAATACCTTCACGAAATGCTTCAATTCTTCTGGATTTCATTGAAGGTCCACAGTTTTTTCCATAAAATAATACATATGTACCGTTGGCATCAAACACCTCTTTTACTTTTGGCTTTAATGCATTGGTATTTTGTGAAATTTCGCTTTTACAATCAGCCGGAGACATATTAGTTGCTTTACATTGAAACAAAGTAAACCGGTTCGGAATCCAATTTGTTCTTTCTAATCCTTCCTGCCATTCAATCCTTCCATCTTCCCCCTCATCACTCACAGTTATTTTTAATGAAACGTTTATAGCGGCAAGTGGGATACCAGTGGCATTAGCTTCGAGACTAAGGAGTATTTGAAGTAAATTTGTTAAGTTAACATCGCTTAATTGCTCAATATCTTGATAAGTTACTCTAATAAATTGTGAAGTCATAGAACCCCTCCTTTATCTAAATAAAATTAAAATAGACATTTCAATACCATAAAACTGTGGGAAATTACTCCAATATGACAATTTCTATAGATATCATGTAATGTCCTTCCTAATTATGAGGTCAATATTTTAAACAAGAGGTAATTTCATTGAGTACTATCCTCAAATTAAAACTAAAGTATAGTCTTATTTTACCATGACCCAACTTTTTCCGTAATGGTTTGGATGTGTTCAGTAAGTAAGGTCATATGAGTGACCAATTGCATGGGGGTGGTTTATAATGGAATTAATCTTTCTTGACTGTGAAACCTAGCTTGTAAGATGCGGTACGAAAAGATTAACAATGGGCTAGTAAAAAAATAATAGCTAATGGACCGATAAATACTTTGGCTCTTACATGGTAGCTATATTGTACAGCAATGAATAGCATGAACTTATAATTGAAGGGGGATATTTATGAAGTACCGAAGTTAAGCTCCGAGTATAAGTTTACTGAGTTAAGACCAATGGTTTTAGTGGATGAAATAGAAGGATCGCATTCCGAATATTACGGAAATGATAAAAAGGCAAAAAAAATTGTAGATACAGTTGTCTCACTCGGAAAGGGTCCCGCCACTATTTAGACTTCAAATACCAGTAAGCATTATTGAGCGAGGAATTAAGTGTGCTAAAAAGGTTGGTGTATGAATTGAAAATAAACCTGGGTCAACGGGAATATCTATTAGAGATCCTTAATTATGAGTATGTTATACCCGATGAATTCCATACGTGTGTTAAAGATGCATTGAAAAAAAATGCAACTAATAGCCATTATTCTGAGGAAGCTATTGATTCAATGTTAAGAAAACCTCAAAGTATGGCAGTAAGTATCGGTGCGATTCGGGATAACAATTTGAGCCTTTTTAGAGGTAAATTTGCGGAATGGCTTGCTTGTATCGAATATAATGCCCTAAAAAATAAGGGGATTGTGTTAATGACAATAATCAACCCAGATTCAACTTCTAAGGCTGATTTATTACATATCATAAAAAAAGGCGATAAATATGAAGCTATCCCCGGACCAGACATTAAATGTGGTGGGAGTTCTTATGTTTTTAACCAATGGAAGAAGATTGTTACCAATCGATATGATATTCCAATGGTTGACATGGATGATGTTCTTACAACCGAAGAAGGTCTAAATATGCTTACGGAAAAGCAAAGAATGGAGTTTGAACAACTCAAACAATCATATCCGAAGAAAAAACCCATCAAGTCTAAGTGGAACAAGCAAGACATTAACAGGCTGATGATAGATTATCTGAAATATGTAAGCGATGGTATTACTCCATTTGATTCAGATGACAAGCCGTTTGTTGCCAATAAAGACAATAGGGAGAGAATAAAAGATAAAATATTTAATTTACCGCAAAAACCAATTTCACAGAGTAATTGGGGTGATTTCTGCAATAGGTCATCTGAATTGTTCAGCATACAAGAGAATTATTTAAATCCTATGACAATAGCAAAATTAGAACAGAAAAAAAGGGATAAAGAGATTCAAGAAAAAACAAAGCTTTTAGGAGAGACTTTAAGGGAGGATAGAAAAAAAACATCCGAAAATTATATTGAAAAAAGTAATAGGGCACATGGAATTAATAATGTCAGTAAGCCAAAACAAAAAGGAATAATGACCAATATAGCTAAATTTTTTGGATATGACAGACCCACTGAAATGTTTGCTGAAGTCGCAGTAAAAGCCGTTACAGCATTAGCCGTAGAGGGCGGAAGAGCAATAGCTGGCAAGATGATTCATAGTAGTTCGGGTTCAAATCAGAGTTTATCTGATAATAAGAGGAATGCAAGAACTTCCAACGACACAAATGATGTGAAAAACAGTACGAGTGAAAGATCACAAGTTGATTCCTCTATTGAACATATTGTAAAAAAACATGGACAACATTATAACACCAGAGAAGGGCCGATTTGGAAAGAAAAGGAGCCATATACACGTGGCAAAAAGAATGAAAGTATGTAAGTGTTAGGTGTTTTGCCCAATTAAAAACAAAGCACCCAACGCAGTAACCTCGTAGAGAGAGGCTGACAACCGCTCGATTTCTTGCTGACCCAAGAAGAATGGGATGGCCTTACGTATGTAACCGACAGCGCCTTGGCCACGCAAGAGAACTTCCTTCTTATGAAATAAGAGGTGTTATGATGGGAGCGAGCCATTGGTAATACCTCCTGTTATGGATTGGTTTGCGCAACCTAATCCTTACATCGGTATTACCGTGGCTTTTGTTGATGTTACCTGTTGCATTTCATTTTACAATGAAGCTTTTATATTTTTAACACTATATGGGGGGATTTTGTGGAAAATTTATTTAATTTGTTATTTGGACAACCTAATGAAGAGTTCTACAAGTCAAGTAGAGGTTACCAAATGAGCGAGAAAGCATTCTTGGATACTTGGAAGAAGCATGGTTCTCCGAATGAACTTTATGGAAATGAAAATTCCTACTCTTTTCTTAAAGACTTACATGAAAACACAGGTGGATTATTTATTGTAGACCACTTTTCACTATATAATTACGATAATATTTTTAATATTGAGCATCATGGTGATTACATTCATTTTATTTGGAAGGATTTTGAGAAAGATCCTCCACCAAGAGGATTTGAAGAGACGATTATGGAGGTTTATAATGCTCATTATATTTTTTCACTTTGTAACATTCAAAAAACCATTTTTTTTGATTTAAATGGTCATATTTATGTTTTAGTTATGCCAATTATTGCAGAGATTAAAGAAGTTAAGAAGTATTTGGGTATAGATAAGTTGGATTCTAATAAAGTTCGGGTTGATGAAAACCTAGAGAAGCTTTTTACAACTATTCGATATATAAAAGATAACAAAATTCATGAATGTATACTGCATAGTCTACCTTTTTTTAGTTTCTTACTTCAACCTAAAGAGAAAGAAAGAGATGCAGGTTTTTCGCAGATTATCCTAATGTACGCCACACTTGATTATGTGAATGATCGTCTTCAGAAAGTAAAATCAAAAATCAAATTTGTTGCACAGTATGACTTTGATGAGATTCGAGCATCAGGTAATATTATCAGAACGATCCTAGAGTCATTAGTGAAATATTACAGTATCTATCACGGATACTCTCTCCCTGAAGACCATTATGGCAATAATCTTTTAGGTAAGTTGAAGAAAAATCTAAAAAATGATGATTTAATGGTTCAATATTTAAAGCAAGAGATGATCAATCTTGCAAATGAATTCTCGCATGATACTGGTAAGGTCTGCAACAAAATGGATTTGATTAAACTAAGTGATTTTGCGGCAGAACTGCTAGATGCAATCCAAGATAGAATGAAACTAAATGATGATATTGAGGACAACAACAATATTGATAAGGAGAACTGATTATTACTTATCAAAAACGCTTCATTGTAAAATGAAATGCAACAGGTAACATCAAATAGCCACGGTAATACCGATGTAAGGATTAGGTCTCACAAACCAATCATACAATGAAATACACTAATTCTGAGATGATTTAAGGTAAACACCACTACATCAAATGTCTGCGACTGCTACACAAGCCATGTGGAGTGCGTGGTAAGGCTATATCGGGATTGAATCTAACATGTGACAAGCTTTTTTGTTATATGAAAAAATTCGGTTTGTAATGTATAATGAACGTAGTGCTTCATTGATTCAACCGCAATATAGAGGGGAGTGAACGTAGATGAATGGTGGAGAAGTAACGAAAATGACATTAAACGATATTACGTCATTAAGGGATTTCTTGATGGAAGGCTTACATGCATCATCTAATGATGAAGTGGAGATTCAATTCTCTGAAGGTAAAGCCATCATTGCATTACCGACACTTAATAAAACCGATATCATTAAACAAGTGGCAGGTAAAATCCCGTTAACAGATCCATTCATGCAAGAAGTATTACGTTCAAGAAAAGCTGAAGAGGATCGGGATGCATAAAAATAAAGTCGTCATTGATACAAATATCTGGCTATATGTTATTGCAGGTATTCCTAGTGCAGTAAGATACTTGACTCAGCTAATCGAACAACAAGAGACTGAAATTCTCTACTCTGCTGTGACTTACATCGAGATATATTCATACCCTAATCTTGATAGTGAAAAACGGCGAGTATTTGAACAGTTGCTTAGTCTAGGTAAATTAGTGGAATTGGACGAACGCATTTCGCGTGTTGCCGCTGATTTGAGAGCAGCAAGAAAAAAAGTGACAGGTAAAAATCTAAAAATAGCAGATGCTTGTGTGGCTGCTACATCTTTGGTACAAAATGCCATGCTGATTACCAATGATATTGATGATTTTAAAAATATAGAGGAATTGAAATGCCTGAATCCAATCGTTCCAACGGAATTGCATAGCTAATACGAAAACCTCCCCTCATAAACATCGCGGTGGAGGTTTTTTCATGTGAACATACGCTTGTATGCGAAATATTCAATCCCATTCCACCTCCTTTACAAAACGATGTTCGCATTGATTGAGCACCATAACCCCTTTTCAATCAAGAGATATCGTTCATCTTTGCGTAATAGAAACTGTGGCTTTAGCAAATATTCCAATGGGTAAATATCATCTCTTGCAGAAATCAACGCCTTAAACAATGCGATTGGATGTTTGTCGTCGATGTTAGTGTATGTATATCCAAGCTTCTCTGGCTCTTCAAGCTGAATAACAACAAACGCATCTTCCTCATCGTGTTTATTGCATAATGAAATAGGACAAAGTTGCAAAAGAAATTCCCCACTTTTGCAGCCCCAAATTCCCCACTTTTGCAGCCCCAAATTCCCCACTTTTGCAAAAGGCCATTGCAGGCAAACACCCATTAAATTTATCCTTGTAACTGGGAATTAGAAGGTTACAGGGAGGAATGGAGGTTGCTCACAATGACCCAAGTACAGGATATCAGAAAACTGTACCTTTTTAGCCCCTATTTAGACTTGGACAGAACACCCCTTACTTAGATACAATGAAATCAAGCGGAGGGGAACACAATATGACGAAGAAACAGTACG
>NZ_JAKGAP010000067.1 GCF_021532375.1 Paenibacillus alkaliterrae | reverse complement strand
TCTACTGTTGAGAATAAGGAAGGTATGATAAGATATCAGCAGGGATTTGATGGAAAAGCTACCGCGTAGCGGTTTAGTTCAACACCATATTCACGCGGCGAGCCTGACGGCTCTTGGTCTGCAGATGCAATAGGCAGAGAAGCGAACTCAGCAGTCAACTCTGTACTGCCTAACCGCGTCGCGACCGGTCCTAACGGACCTTAAGGCAGTGAGGGTTCGTGAATACAAGAACGTTAGGCGAAATACCCTGAAATTACAACCAAAACGGAGAGATTGACATGTATATTTCATACGGAGAACTTTGTACAGAATTTTATGACATTAGTAAACCATTAGGATTTTCTTTTGGTGATGTTGAATATTATAAAGAACGCCTATCAGACGTAAAAGGTAAAGTACTTGAAGTAGGTTGTGGTTCTGGGCGTGTACTTATCCCATTACTGCAAGCAGGATTGCAAATTGATGGATTGGATAATTCAAGTGCAATGTTGGATTCATCTAGAAGAAGATTTAGTGCATTAAATCTTAATCCAATGCTTTTCAATGCCGAAATGCATAATTTTTCCTTGAGGGACAAATATGAAAGCATAATCATACCTGGGGGATCATTTCAATTAATAGAAGGACGAGAACAAACGCTAACCGCATTAAATCATTTCTACAACTATTTGCAGCCTGGCGGTAGGTTAATATTGGATTTATTTATTCCGACTGATTTAAATACAAGCTCGGTATCGAATAGGAGTGGAATACCTCAAATAACGAAGTAATTATTTTAGAAGAAAAGCGAATTGAACTTAATTTACTTGAACAGAGAATAGTGTCTTTATTGAAATACGAGAAGTGGAAGAATGGAACTCTTATACAGACAGAACTTCAACGGTTTCCTTTAAGCTGGTATGGGAATTATGAGTTTGTCTTATTACTCGAAAGAACAGGTTATCAAGAGATTAGTAAATCAGCTGATTATAAGTTTAATGAGAGACCTTCAAAAGCTGGGCAAATGATAACATATGAAGTTAAGAAGGCTGTAAGAATATTGTTGGGAGGATAACTTGAAGATACCTTTTATTATTGCTATTGCAGCAGTTTCAGGTGGGGGAAAGACTTCTGTAGTTCAACTTCTTAATAAAGAATTAGCCAATTCAACAGCTTTGTTTTTCGATGATTATGATTTTGAAGGTCCAGATAACTTGATTGAGTGGGTTCATCGTGGAGCTGATCATAATGAATGGAAACTAACCCCTTTAATTAACGACATAAGAATCATGGCCGCCTGCTGTCCGAAATCGCCTATCAATGGGCGCTGCATCAGGACGAGGGCGTCAGCGAGCCTGAGCTGTTGACGTCCGGACGGCTGGTAGAGGCGGAAGGAGATCCGCTTCGCATTCAGCAAATTGTCGTCAATCTGCTCAATAACAGCATACAGTCGCGGCAATCCGACCGTCCTATATGCATCCGGATCGAATTGCGCGAACGGAACTTTGTATTCGAGCGGTTCTTTCGCGGGGAGAGCAAAAAACAGACCGTACGGGGCCTCGGTCTCGGCCTGGCGTTCAGCAGGCTGCTCGCTCAGGCCCAAGGCGGCGAACTTGTTTTGCTGGAAAGCTCGGAAGAAGGAAGCTCGTTCACCCTGACGCTGCCGACTGCTTTTTCGCCGCCGGATTGATGCATTTGATGCCGATCTCAGCTAATCTTGGATGGGTTGGAGATACAACTACAGGACCATCGGTCTTTATTTGTGTTGGAGGAATATTTTTGTGCGGAGTATTCAAATAATATATGCATAACATTCCGTCCAGGAGGTATTTCGAATGATGTATTCCCTTAAACGCTGTTTGTCTGTTCTTCTGATAGCGATACTTGTTTCCTCCTGCAGTAGAGGAATGGAGCCGGAGCAGCGTCAAAGAGCCCAGCAGACGCCTTCCGAAATCAATATCTATTCAAAAGACCAATCCCAATCCGGTACTTCCGGAACGATCGTCAAAGGCACGACTCCACCTTTGGAAGGGGGGGCCGAGAAGCTTGGACGGCCCAAGGAGTTGTCCGACAATCGTACTCTCGTCAATAAATATCCGAAAATTATGGCGCTTCATGCGTCAGGAAAAACCAATCAGGTCGCGCTTACGTTCGATGACGGCCCCGATCGGCGGTTCACGCCGCAGGTGCTTGACGTTTTGAAGAAGCATGGGGTGAAAGCGACATTTTTCTTGGTCGGCTCCAGGGTAACCGGTCATCCGGATGTAACTCAGCGTATTCATAAAGAAGGCCATATCATTGGTAATCATACGTATTGGCATCCGAAGATTTTTGCGGAGAGCATCGGGCGTATGAAATGGGAAGCGAATGAAACAGATAAGGTTATCCGGGACATTGTCGGGTATTCCCCCAAGCTGTTTCGTGCTCCTTACGGCGGCTTGAACGAAAGCAGAGTGGAGGGGCTGGGGGCAATGAACTTCAGCGTCATTGGCTGGTCGGTTGATTCGATGGATTGGAAACAAATCGATTCTGCCGCGGTGCAGAAAAATGTGATGAGCAAAATCCATCCCGGCGCCATCATACTGATGCACAGCGGCGGTCATTGGACCCAGGATCTGTCGGGCATGGTTGAAGCGGTGGATGAGCTGATCCCCGCTTTGAAGAAGAAAGGTCTCACGTTCGTCACCGTTTCGCAGCTGCTCGGAATTCCACATAACAAATAAGAATAAATCAAGAAGGTTATGCAGCGCTCGTTAGAGCGCTGTTTTTGTACGTATTTTCGAAGATAAAAGAGGCCGCGGCGTGCTTTCCTGCGTTAAAATAGCCAGTTGCTTACATTTCCCTATTTCATAATTGTTGTTTATGGCTTAATATTGTCTTAACATTGTCTTAACATAAAATTAATATGCCTTTTTATATAGAAGTGCCATGATTAGAGGAGTGAAATGGATTGGAGCTTACAGCTAATTCTTACAAGAGATCACCGTTTTTTCTCGTATTTATATTATTGATGTTGAAAATGATTCTGTTCCGCCAATTCGTCTTTCAAGGTATTCAAGTGGATCGGCTGCTTGCGGATGCAGCTGCAGCTTTGACCTTGCTTTGCGTATTTGAGTTGATAACCTCATTGAAATGGAAGGGCTTCGTGTTCGGAGCGTACAATGCGATCTTGTCGCTGCTTCTGTTCGCGTCTACGATATATTTCAGCTATTATGGGACCGTCCCTACCTATACCGCGCTGTATGGGCTTGATCAGGTGCCGCAGATCGGAGAAAGCGTAGGCTCTATTCTTCTGCCTGTGTATTATTTGTTCTTCCTTGATCTAGTTGTATTTGTTGTTCTGTTTGCCGTGAATCGCTTTAAAGACGGTCGAAGCGCCGGAAGCAAACGGGTGGCCAAGCCGCTGTACGTCGCTATTGCCGCCATCCTTTGCGCGGCTGTATCGGGAGGATATATTTGGAACGGAAGCTTGATTCCGAACGAGGTCGTGCAGGCGGAGAGTCTTGGCTTTCTTGATTATCAAGTGGCAGCCGCGATAAAGGCCAGTGAGAAAGAAAGAGCAGTAAAGGACGGAAGCATTGAGCAGACCGCTGTATTTGCAGAAGACCTGCAGGCGTCTTACTCCTACCAGGAAGGAGAAGCGACGGCAGCGGGGACGCCTAATTACTTCGGAGTCGCGAAGGGCAAGAACGTAATCGTCGTGCAACTGGAGGCGTTTCAGAATTTAGGCATTAATCTGTCTGTCGATGGCAAGGAGGTTACTCCTGTGTTGAATCGGCTTGCCGGGGAGAGCTTCTACTTCCCGCATTTCTTTCAACAGATCGGGCAGGGCAACACGTCCGATGCGGAGTTTCTGTCTAATACTTCCATCTATCCGACTGGCGTCATTGCCATGTCGACCGGCTACAGCGATCGGGTAATACCGAGTATGCCGAGACTTCTGCAGCAGGAAAACTATGAGTCCAACACGTTCCATGTTAACGATGTTACTTTCTGGGACCGGGACAAGATGTATCCGGCGCTTGGCTTTACGAACTACTATGAAAGGCCATCCTTTATTAATGATAAATTCAATGCATTTGGAGCTTCGGATACGGAAATGTACCGTGTGGGCTTAGAGAAGCTTCAGGCGCTGCATGAGCAAAAGACACCGTTTTACGCGCAATTCGTGACGACCTCAAGCCACCATCCGTTCAAAATACCGGTCGAGCATCAGCGGATTAAGATGCCGGAATCACTGAATGGAACGCAGCTTGGCCATTATTTAACGTCGCTTAATTATACGGATTATGCGCTCGGTCAATTTATCGAGGGGCTTAAAGCAAAAGGCATTTTGGAGAATACCGTGCTGGTCGTATACGGCGATCACTTTGGCATGCAGTCCAAGGATAATGATCCGGCCTGGGTCAGCGAGCAGCTTGGGATCAAGTATAACGATCGAATCAGCCGTTTTAACATTCCGTTTATTATGCATGTGCCCGGAACGGAAGGCAAAACCTTGGAGCATGTGGGCGGGCAAGTCGACATCATGCCAACCATTGCGAATGTGCTCGGCATCTCGTTAAAAGATAGAGGTTATACCGTATTCGGCCATGACTTGCTCAATATTACAAAGAATGTGGTGGGGATGAGGTATTATCTCCCGACCGGTTCGTTCTTCAACAATGAGATTTTATTCGTGCCGGGTAAAGGGTTCGAGGATGGTGCCGCCGTCGATATACGCACGATGGAGCCGGTCGCTGACTTTAGTCAATACCGTGAGGATTACGATTATATCCTTGAGCTGATGAAGCTGTCGGATGCTTATGTCGGTTTACTTCCGAAACGGTAGTAATAGATGCATTTATAACGAAATTAAAAAGCTCCGAAAATCGATAATCTCGACTTTCGGAGCTTTTTTTGCATAGAATAAGTGCAAACGATACCATTAGGGGCGAATATACGATTTCGAAGGAGCTGCCGCAAGACAACTAACTTCTCCGCAGATGAGTGAGGTATGGATTCAGGAGGGATCTGATACGGTGTCACCTTATGAGCCGGCGGAGCTTCCGGCAAATTCCTGCATCGCAGCTGCGGAAATGTTATCGGAGACAGTTCAAGCCGCTGCAGGCTGGAGAATGCTCGATGAAATGTACGCCTACGATGGTGATGACCTCGGGGCCACGTATAACGCGGACGCGGGGAGCGCGGCGCTTAAGCTGTGGGCTCCGAAAGCAAGCGCGGTTACGGTTAAAATCTACGATAAGAATGATTCTACACAGCTTGCGGGCAGCGTGGATTTAGCCAAGGGCGACCATGGCGTTTGGTCGACGACGATTGCGCCAGGCGATGCGGCCATTCCAGGCGTAACGGACCTCAAAGGTTATTACTATCAATATGAAGTGACGAATGACGGCGTTATGAAAAAGGTGCTTGACCCGTATGCCAAATCGATGGCGCCGTTCCGAGTGAACACCAGAGGCGAAGTCGGGGTCGACGGCGATGCAGTCGGGAAAGCGGCTATCGTCGATTTGAGCGGAACGGATCCGGATGGGTTTAGCTTTGCCCAAATTGACGGCTACGGGCAAAGGGTGGATGCGATCATTTGGGAGGCGCATATCCGTGACTTCACGTCCGATCCTTCCATTGCCGGAGAATTGAGCGAGAACGCGAGATGGGGCACCTTCAGCGCATTTATCGACAAGCTCGATTATATTAAATCCCTCGGCGTTACCCATATTCAACTGCTGCCTGTTATGGCATGGTATTACGGCGATGAATTGAAAATGGGAGAGCGGGAGCTGGATTATTCGGCGAAGGATAACGAATACAACTGGGGCTATGACCCGCACAGCTATTTCTCACCCGATGGCGCTTATTCTCAGGATGCAGCCGATCCCGAGCTTAGAATTAAAGAATTAAAGGGATTAATTAATGCTATTCATCAAGAAGGAATGGGCGTTGTGCTCGATGTTGTCTACACCCATATGGCTAAAGCCGATTTCCTGAACGACATCGTACCTAACTATTATGCGTTTCAAAAGCCGGATGGAAGCTTCATCGGCGGATTCGGCAACAATCTGGCTACCAATCGTAAAATGGCAGAAAAACTTATGATTGATTCCGTTAAATATTGGTTCGAGGAGTACAAAATCGACGGCATGCGCTTGGATATGATGGGCGACGCCACTTACGATGCAGTACAAAGAGCGTATGCCGCAGCGGCGGGCATTAATCCTGACGCGCTCTTCATTGGAGAAGGCTGGAGAACGTTCGGCGGGCATCTAGCCGATCCTTCGCTTGCAGGCAAAGGCGCAGATCAGGATTGGATGGATGCTACGGACAGCGTCGGCGTCTTCTCTGACGAGATTCGCAACGAATTGAAGTCTGGCTTCGGCAACGAAGGCGTTCCCATGTTCATAACAGGCGGAGCAAGAAATATCCAAACGATCTTTAACAACATTAAAGCTCAGCCTGGAAATACGCCGGTCGATGATCCGGGCGATATAGTCCAATACATCGAGTCGCATGATAATTTGCCTTTGTACGATGTGATCGCTCAATCGATTAAGAAGGACCCGGCAATCGCAGCCAATGATCTTGAAATTCATAAACGAATCCGGCTTGGAAACCTGCTTATACTAACTTCCCAAGGAACGGCCTTCCTGCACGCGGGCCAGGAATATGGACGTACGAAGCAGTGGCTGTCAGTTGGTACGCCGGAGCAAAAGTACCATGAGCTTGAGGATCAAGACGGGAATCCGTTCGAGAAGCCTTATTTCATATATGACTCCTACGACTCCTCCGATGCAATCAACAAATTCGACTGGGTTAAGGCGACCGATGAGGACCAGTACCCGGTGAACAGCATGACGAAAGCGTACACCAAGGGATTGATCGAGCTTAGAAAGCATACCGATGCTTTCCGGCTAGGGGATAAGGAGCTTGTGAATTCCAACGTCACATTGATTAACGCACCGGAAATCGGGGCGACGGATCTTGTGATCGGCTACAAAAACAGAGCGATGGATGGCACGGGCCATTATTGCGTGTTCGTGAATTCGGACAGCAGAGAAAGAACGTTAACGCTTGCCGAGGATTTGACGGGCGGTAAAGTTTTGGCGGATAACGATGAAGCAGGTATTGAAGCTATAAGCGCCCAATCTCAGTCTGGCTTTACTCTGACGCAAAACTCGATTACGCTGGAGCCTTTGACAGCCGTCATTATTAAGCTGGATGCCGCGGCCCCAGTTCTCGAATCGTTGGATCTGGACAGCGAGGACTACACCCTGCAGGCAGGGACGATGCACCAAACGAAGGTATACGCGAAGTACAACGACGGCAGCAGGAGGAATGTGACGGCGAAGGCTTCCTATTCCACGGATAATCCGCTTATTGCATCTGTCACAGCTGGAGGACTGGTAACCGCAGTCAGCGAGGGTGATTCCGTCATTACCGTAACGTATGAGAGCTTGATAGCGAGCGTTAACTTAACCGCCACAACGGAGTTAATAAAGCGCTGCGTGCAGTTGAATTACATTAGACCGGACAACGTTTATACCGATTGGAATCTATGGGTTTGGAACACCGGAGTCAGGAATGACCAAATCCGCTTCGACAAGGTCGAAAACGGCATAGCGACGGTGATGATCGAGATTTCTCCGGAGACGACAGGCATTGGGTTCATTCTCCGAAAAGGGACGATTTGGGACACCGCGAAGCAGGATATTCCGGATGATCGCGTAATCTCGATCGCGCCAGGGGCAGCCTTCACGAAGGTGAACGTGACCAGCATGGTCAGCGAGCTGGATATCGTTCCTGCCATCAAACCTAAGAAGAGCACCGGTCACCGTCTGACGGTCACTTCTTTAACCGGAATTCGTTAGGGGTCATGCCGAATTGCTTCTGAAATACTTTGGCGAAATATTTCGGGTCGACATAGCCAACCTGCTCACAGATTTCGTATATTTTCAGTCCCGAATGCTTCAGCAGCTCGCACGCTTTCTCCATCCGGACCTGAGTCAAATAGGAGTTGAAGAGCAGACCGCTCTCACTTTTAAAAATTTGTCCGAAGTAGTGTGCCGTCAAATGGACGGTCGCTGCCACATCGGAGAGCGAGAGCGGAGTATGCAGGTGGTCCTGAATATAAAGCATCGCTTTGCGAACGATTTCCTTATGATACGTCAGTGGGACCTCGGGTTGAATGGCGTCGTCGTCGGCTCCGTTTTTTGGATTGACCGGTGCTAAGAGACGATCTACGGTCTCGAGAAGCTCATCGGTGTCGATGGGCTTCAAGATGTACCCTTTGGCCCCGTATCTCAGCGCTGTTCTCACATAGGTGAAATCTTCATAACCGCTGATCAGGATGACCTCAGTATTCGGCATTTCTTCGTAAATGTATTGAAGCAGCTGCAGTCCGTCCATATCCGGCATGCGGATGTCTGATATGACGAGACTGATCGGCTCCGCCTCCAGATAACGGATGGCGTCGTATCCATTGTGGGCGATGCCGACGACTTCGATGTGCCGCTCGTCCCACTCCTCCATCGAGCTTAAACTGTCCGCGATGATCCATTCGTCGTCGACGATCAATAGCTTTGTTTTCTTCATGTCGACTCCTTCCTTGGCAGCTTGAAGATCACGGTCATGCCTTGTCCTCCGACGCTCTCCACGTGTATACCGTAATTCGGCCCAAAATACAGCTTAATGCGTGATTGTACATTGAATAAGCCTACCTTGCCATGATGCTTGGCCAGTTCGATTGCCCGGTGTTCCAGATCTTCGTTTAGCTGCAGCAGCGCTTTCGCCTCCATGCCGACGCCTTGGTCGCTGACACTGATGTAGACGTCCTCGCCGCCCAGCCAACCCTTCACCTCGATATTCCCGGCATGCTGCTTCGGATATAGTCCGTGAATGACGGCGTTCTCGATGACAGGCTGCAAAATCCATTTGATCGTATACAGCTGAAGCAGCTGCGGATCGAGCTGGATGTCGTACCGGAAGTCTTCCTTCATCCGCAGCTTGTGAATTTCGAGATATTGGCGTACGTAAGCGACCTCTTTCTCAATCGGAATCATATCCTCGAAGGTGCTGATACTCATCCGCAGCAGCTTGCCGAGCAGAACGATCATCCGGCTGATTTCCCGCTGCTTTGTTTTGCGGGCTAGCGAATTAATCGATTCGAGAGTGTTGTACAGAAAATGCGGATTAATCTGTGATTGCATCGCGGTCACCTCGGCGCGGCGCTTCTGATCCTGCTCTTCGTATACTTGCAGAACCAAATCTTGAATACGGCGCACCATCGTATTGAAGCCGTGACCGAGTGCGCCGATCTCATCCTGGGACTTGCCTTTGTAATGCACGTCGAAGTCGCCTCGGCCAACTTTCATCATCAGATTGCGGAGCTGCAGAATAGGCTTGGAAATTCTGTCCGAAAAAATAAGCGAAGCGATCACACAAATGATAATGCTGCCGATTGTAATCGAGAGCGCGATCTGGCGGATGCCGTAAATCGGCTTGTAGAGCTCGCTTTTTAAAAAATAGGCTGTAAAATTCCAATCCGTCGTTTTGTCGTAGCGTTGGATGAGAAAGTAGTTTTGCTCCAGACGTTTATAATCTTCGTCTACAAAGAGTCCGGCGGGATACGGGTATAAGATTTCTCCGGCCCGGTCGGTAATAATAACACCGGAAGCATAATCGTTGTAAATGTCGCCCATCAGGAAAATGTTTTTCAACAAATCCCGCAGCATCTCGATTTTAAAATCGATGATCAAAACGCCGCGAGCTCCGGACTCGGGGTTACCGATGTTACGGATGAATGAAAACACGGGTTGAGTCGGCTCGCGAGCGCTATAGGATCGGTCGTGCATTTGGGAAATCGTATACAAGTCCGCCTTGTCCTCGCTTGCAGAAAGCCAATGAAAGTCGCTTTGCGGTGTGGCATCGGGACGTAATTCATAGCCGTAAGCATGGATGAGGCCGCGGTCATTAATCAGCGTCATTCCGATATTTTCCGGGCGAATCGCTTGGGTAGCCGACAACAACCGATTCAGTTCGGGGATAAGGGCTTGTCCGGCCGCGGCGTCCGGCGCGATTATGAATTCCGAGACGTCCTTGTCCAAGGCGATCGCATCACCCATGCGCCGCATGTCGGCAATAAAGAAAGATAACGTTTTCAGCTTTTGATCGAGTATATTGGTCGTTTCCCTTTGGAGCTTCTCATTCAGCGTACGTTCGGAGCCTTTTAGCAAAAACAAGCCCGATAGCATAAGCGGTATGGTCGAGAGCAGCAGGAACGATAGAAGCAGCTTAGCGAAAATCGAGTTCCTGAACATCGGTTGCGATACCTCCTGCCTCAAGGCTTAAGTAGTAATGTAAGTATACCTTAGCAAAACATGCTCGATTCAGGCAACCCGAAAAAAATGCACGATTTTTACACCCTAATTCGACGGTCTGTCTGTTTTTCTGACAGGGGAAGCATGATAAATTTGTATTGTAATCGTTTGCAAAGCACAAACTGATAAACGAAACCAACCATTCAACAGAGCAGGGGGAAGCGGTAATGAGACGGAAAAGAGGACTATGGGTCATGATGGCAACCCTTTTATTATGGGGACTGGCCGGCTGCAGCGGCGCCGATTCGCCCGAGCGGCAGGAGCCGGCAAAAGCGGAGACGCCTTACAAGACGCCCGCTCATAATGAGCACCTCAAGGTCGTGCATTATGTCAGCGGCAACCTGGGAGACAAGGGCTTCTTCGATTCGGCCGACCGGGGACTTAAAAAAGCCGAGTACGTATTCGGCTACGAAACGTCAAGCGTCGAAGGAGGCGAGGATTCTACTGCCTGGGAGCCAGGTCTCGAGAAGCTGGCTGCCTCCGGATTATATGACGTCATCATAGCCGGCACGTCGAAATTGAGGGAAGTGGTTAAGGAGTTGGCGGGTCGTTATCCCGAGCAGCAGTTTGTGTTCTACGACGATACGATTCATGGAATACCGAATGTGTACGCGATGCTCTGCTCGCAAAGCGAGGGTTCGTTCCTCGCTGGCGCATTCGCAGCGATGGTCACCGCAAGTCCGGAGCTGAGCGGGGCAAATTCCGAGAAAAAAATCGGCTTCATCGGGGGCGAGGACATCGATATCATTAATGATTTCAAGTCCGGTTACGAGCAGGGCGCTTTGTATATCGATCCGGAGGTGCAAGTGGTTGCGTCTTATGTCGGCGATTTTGTGAATCAACGCAAGGCGGAGGAATTAGCGGCGAAGCAGTACTTGTCGCAGGTCGACATCATTTACAACGTAGCCGGTGCCGCGGGATTGGGGCTTCTGAAAGCAGGGAAAGAAGCCGGCAAATACACGATCGGTGTCGATATCAACCAAAATCCGCTGTATCCGGGCAGCGTGCTCACCTCGATGCTCAAAAATCTGGACGAGTCCGTATTCCGCGCTTTAAGCAAAATCCGCGGCGGTTCACTGCCCTTCGGTACGACGGAGGTGCTGGGCGTGAAGGATAGCGGGATCGGGATTGCCCGGGACGAGCTGTATGAGAAGTACGTCCCAAATGACATTAAGGAAAAGATGAAAGATATCGAGAGCAAGATCGCCAGCGGGGAAATCGTGGTGAAGTCTACCTTAAACGGTACGCGATAGAGTTTAACAAAAATCCAGAGGGGGAATTTTGTATGAAGAATAATAAACGGTGGTCGATTGGCGTATTGCTGTTCTCTTTGCTGCTCGTTTTGGCAGCCTGCGGAAAGGTGTCGGATACCCAAACAAGTGCGGCTAATGAGCCGGAAAAAATCAAAGCTGTCTTTTATGTTAACGGTACATTAGGAGACAAAGGTTTCTTCGATTCCACGGAAAGAGGCATGCAGAAGGCAGGCAAAGAACTCGGCATCGAAGTGAAGACAGTAGAAGGCGGAACTAACCAGGCCGACTGGGCAGCAGGCGTGGAATCGCTCGTTTCCAGCAAAAAATATGATGTAGTCGTTGCCGGTACGAGCCAAATGGTGGATATCGCCAAAGATATTGCCAATAGGTATCCGGATCAAAAGTTCATCTTTTTCGATGAGATCGTTACCGATGTTCCGAATATTTACTCGATGCTTTACTCCCAAAGCGAAGGATCCTTTTTGGCGGGCGCATTTGCAGCGCTAGTAACGACAAGCAAGGAGTTGAAAGCGGCGAACGCTGATAAAGTGATCGGATTTGTAGGCGGAATGGATGTTCCCATCATCAATGACTTTAAAGCGGGGTACGAGCAGGGCGCTCAATACGTTGATCCGGACGTGGAAGTCGTCGCTTCTTACATTGGCGATTTTGCCAACGCACCGAAAGGGAAAGAGCTTACGCTTTCGCAATATAATGCGCAAAAAGTCGACATTGTTTATCAGGTTGCCGGCGGCGGCGGACTTGGCGTGCTTGAAGCGGGCAACGCATTAGGGAAGTACACGATTGGCGTCGATGCCAACCAAAATCCGCTTTATCCCGGAAGCGTCCTGACTTCGATGTTGAAAAATATCGATGCGTCCGTTTTCCGCGCGCTTGATTTGTACAAACAGGGCAAATTGCCTTTTGGCACAAACGAGGTGCTTGGCATTAAAGAAGGCGGGGTTGGGATCGCCAAAGACGACCTGTATAACAGCCATGTTCCCCAAGCAATCCAGGACAAAATGATCGAAATCGAAAAGAAAATGGAGAGCGGAGAGATTCAGGTGAAATCGATCTTGAAATAATGGAGGGCATCATGTCAATCTTACTTCAGATGAAAGATATTCATAAAGTATATCCGAATGGAACAGCAGCCAATCGCGGGGTTGACCTCACGATACACGAAGGCGAAATTCATGCATTAGTCGGTGAAAATGGGGCGGGCAAATCGACGCTCATGAAAATCATGTTCGGATTGGAAGCGCCTACAAGCGGGACAATCGAATATAAGGGCGCTCCGGTTACTTTTCATGGGCCAAAGGATGCTATCAGGCACGGGATGGGCATGGTTCATCAGCACTTTATGCTCGCTCCGTCGCTTACCGTATCGGAAAATATCGTTCTTGGCGAGGAGCCGAGAAAAGGCCCGTTGTCGTTGTTCAGAGACCGCAATAAGGAAAGCCAGGAAATTGAAAAACTGATTCAGACTTATGGACTTAAGGTCGATCCGCAGGCGAAAGTGGAAACCATTCCGGTCGGTCAGAAACAGCGCGTGGAAATATTGAAAGTGCTCTATAAGGGAGCAAGGCTGCTAATTTTGGACGAGCCGACGGCCGTATTAACTCCGCAAGAAACGGACGAGCTGTTTGACTCGATCAAGGCGCTGATCAAGCAAGGCTATACCATTATTTTCATTACCCATAAACTACGCGAAGTGATGGAAATATCAAACCGGGTTACTGTGCTTAAGGCTGGGAAAACGATTGCCACTTTGTTGACCAAGGATACAAATCCTGAAGAAATATCGAGACTCATGGTGGGCAGGGAAATATTATTCCGCGTCGACAAGCAGCCATCCGTACCCCAAGATATCGTATTGTCCATAAAGGAGCTTTGCGCCTCCGATGACAAAGGCGCACCGGCGCTATGCGGCATTACGCTCGACATTCGGGCTGGCGAGGTTGTGGGAATCGCCGGCGTAGAAGGAAACGGACAAACGGAGCTGGTCGAAACGATCACAGGCTTGCGGAAAGCAATATCCGGTGAAATACGCTATTTCAACGAGGAATTGATTGGAAAAAGCATTGCCCAAATCCGCGCGATGAAAATTGGACACGTCCCGGAAGACCGGCAAACGACAGGGTCCAGCTTAACGTCTACCATTGCTGAAAACTTAATTCTTGACCATTACCGGAATCCGGAATTCAAATGGGGCCCTTTCCAGAGCAAAAAGAAAATCAAGCAATTTACGAAAATTATGATGGATGTTTACGATGTACGTGCTCAAAACGAAGATGTGATGGCCGGCTCGTTATCCGGGGGCAACTTGCAGAAGGTGGTGATCGCCCGCGAGCTTTCGAAAAATCCGAAGCTTCTGATCGCTTCGCAGCCAACTCGGGGCGTAGATATCGGAGCCATTGAATTCATCCATCGCGAGATTATCAAAAAAAGGGATGGAGGAGCGGCAGTGCTGCTCGTTTCAGCCGAATTATCGGAAGTTATGGCTTTAAGCGACCGAATTGCCGTTGTGTATGAAGGCGAAATCGTTGCGGTACTGGAAAATTCGAGCGAGTTGACAGAGGAAGAAATCGGTTATTACATGCTGGGACTGGGCATCAAGAAACAAAAAGAGGAGGTTGCGGCTCAATGAAAACGGGAAACGCAACGATTTTGGAGTTTGCCGGCATTGCTGTAGCTGTCATACTTGCGCTCCTTTGCGGTTTTGCGGTCATATTGGTTACAAGCGACGAACCGCTTAACGCCCTTGCGTCACTGCTGCTAGGCCCCGTTTCCAATCTATTCAATATCGGGACGGTGCTTAATAAAGCGGTTCCGCTCATTTTTACAGGTTTGGCGCTTGCCGTCGTATTTCAATCGGGTGTATTCAGCATGGGTGCGGAAGGGCAGCTTTATGCCGGCGGATTTTTGGGAGCCCTTGCCGGTGTCTATATTCACGGTCTTACGCCATGGCTGCATCTTCCGCTCGTTCTGATCTGTGCAATGGTAGGCGGTGCTTTGTTCGCAGCTATTGCCGGTTTATTGAAAACATATGCGAATGCCAATGAAATTGTAACGACGCTTATGTTGAATTTCGTGGCGATCCTGACGACCTCCTATTTTGTCAATAATATGTTCAAGGATCCGAACAGCGGCGGCTTTGCGCGTATGCCGTATGTAAATCCCGAGATCCTGCTAGGCAAGCTGTTTCCCGGATTTCCTGCGCACGCGGGTATCGTACTCGCCTTGCTTGCGGTCGTTGTTGTTTATCTTATGCTGTACAAAACGAATGTCGGATATGAGCTTCGTCTTGTCGGGAAAAGCAGCCGTTTTGCCCATTACGGGGGTATCGCCACGAACAGAGTGGTCTTAACGAGCATTATGATCAGCGGCGCATTCGCGGGACTGGCCGGCATTGTTGAAATACTAGGCGTCCATGGCACTTATAAGGATAACTTTTCCGCCGGACTCGGCTTTGACGGCATCATTATTGCCTTGCTCGCGCGGAACCATCCTATCGGTGTTCTGATTGCAGCCTTGTTTTACGCGTATATTCAGGTTGGGGCGCAAACGATGCAGGTCGGCAGCGACATGCCCCGCGAGGTGGCGGTTATCATGCAGGTTATGCTGGTGCTGCTCGTGTCTTCCCAAGCCATTTTCGTCTACCTGAAGCAAAAATACGGACAAAAGGCGGTGAAGTAAAATGTGGCAATCGCTTTGGTCACAGATCATGGATTTAACCCTTGTCGTCGTGATGCTGCGTTTTATGACGCCGATTCTATTATCCGCTTTAGGAGGGCTTATTTCCGAAATCGCTGGCGTTATCAATATCGGTTTGGAAGGCTTGATGCTGATTTCGGCTTTCACCTCTATCGCGGTCGGTTCCGCTACGGGAAGCTGGGTGCTTGGAACGCTTGCCGGTGTGGCAGCCTCCGTCATGATTTGTTACGGGATGGGTTTTTTCTCGATAAAGCTGAAAGTAGATATTATCATAGCAGGTTTTGCTGTAAACATTTTCGGATCAGGCTTTACGATCTTTATGATGAGCAGAATTTACGGAGTCTCAGGCAACTATTCTCCGAGCGGTTTGAATAACATTCCTGCCATCAACATTCCATTTATTCAGCATATACCGGTTTTGGGCAAGCTGCTAAGCGGACATAGCTTGATGGTATGGATAGCCTTGATTTCTGTCATTTTCTGTATGCTATTGATATACCGGACGCCTTACGGTGTGCATTTGCGTTCGGTGGGCGAAGCGCCTGAAGCGGCTAAATCGTTAGGCATTCCGGTAAACCGTATACAGTATTCCGCGCTCGCTTGGAGCGGCGTATTTGCCGGATTGGCCGGGGCTTATTTATCGATGGGCATGACGAGCATGTTTGTCAAAGATATGACAGCCGGCACAGGATTTTTGGCACTAGCCGTTGTGCTGCTCGGTAATCGGAACCCGGCAGGCATCTTCTTCGGAGCGATCATTTTCGGATTGGCCAGCGCTGTAACGACTCTTGTACAGACAACGCCTGGAAGTCCGATTCCGAGCCAGTTCATTCAAATGATTCCATATGTCGTTACGATTATTGCGCTAGTCTTCTTCGCCGTTCGCAAAAAAAGAAGGCGGATTGTGCTAGCTCAAGGATAAAGAATTCGTACAGGCTTATAAATACTTTTTTTAAAAACTACGCATAGAAGGTGGAAGCGATGACCAAATCCCGAATGATTATGGACGTTGATACAGGTATCGACGACGCATTAGCTTTACTGTTTGCAGTAAAATCGGGCGATATTCAGCTTGAAGGAATCACCACGGTCTTCGGTAATGTAAGTGTGGAGCAAGCGACTCAGAACACGCTGCAGGTTCTGGAGCTTGCGGGAGCGCCTGCCGATATTCCGGTTGCCGTTGGCGCGGGACGCCCGCTTTTTCGCGAATGGCTCGGCCCGGTTGAACATATTCACGGCGACAATGGAATAGGCGGCTATAAACTGCCTGCGCCAAAACGTAAGCCGATCGAAGAGCACGCTGCCGATTTTATCGTACGTAAAGTGAACGAGCATAAACAGGAATTAACGCTTGTGTTCGTTGGTAGACTGACTAATTTGGCGATCGCTCTTGCCAAAGATCCGTCCATCGCTCAAAAAGTCAAACGTCTCGTGCTGATGGGCGGCGCTTTGCGGGTGCCAGGGAATGTAACCCCGGTTTCGGAAGCGAATATATGGGGAGATCCTGAAGCGGCCCATCGCGTGTTTGAGTCGGGCATGCCGATTACGATGGTCGGACTCGACGTAACGATGAAAACGATTTTGCGGGAAGAGCATGTGGAGCAAATGAAGCGGCAGGCATCGGCTGACGATGAACCAATGGTTTCATTTGTGGAACAGATACTGGAATATTATTTCAAGGCGTATGAGGAGCATAACGGATTCTACGGCTCTCCGCTTCATGATCCGATGGCCGTTGCGGTTGCAGTCGATCCGTCGCTTGTAGAAACGGAAGATCATTTGATTAAGATCGAAACCAAAGGTGCATTAAGCGCGGGAGCTACGTTAGGCGATTTGAGAAGAGCCCGGGCAGTAACCAATGCTTCCGTATGCGTGCGTGTCGATTCGGAACGCTTCATAAATAAATTCATTGATGTTCTTGCAGGGAACCCTTCTTTGCAAACGCAGAAATAAAGTTAGGAGATAAAGATGCGTTCGATTGTTATTATATTGCTCGGGGCAATCAGTTATGGGCTTCTGTCAACTTTTGTGAAATTAGCTTATCGTTCGGGATTTTCGACGAATGATGTAGTAGGCAGCCAGCTGATATTCGGAATCGCCATGATGTCGCTGCTGCTGCTGGTTGTCGGCCGGATAAAAAATGTTCCGGTGATGAAGGGTGTTTCGGTTAGGGCGTTGATCGCGCTTCTTCCTACCGGTATTACGGTGGGAGCGACAAGCATTTTATATTACAGCGCCTTGCAATACATTCCCGCATCCATCGCGATCGTCTTGTTATTTCAATTCACATGGATGGGGGTGCTGATCGAAGCGGTCGTAGAGCGCAAACGCCCGGGGAAAGAGAAGATGGTCGCCTTGGTGCTGGTGCTGGCCGGAACGGTCATGGCCGGCGGGCTGATTGACGGGGGATGGAAGCAATTTACGCTGGCAGGTGTCATTCTTGGGCTGTTATCCGCGTTTTCTTACGCGTTATTTATTACGTTAAGCGGAAAAGCCGCTCTTCAAGTAGCTCCTCTTACAAGAAGCACGATCATTATTTTTATTTCAGCCGTCATGATCACGTTAATATATCCTCCGAAATTTTTCTCTAACGGTGCTTTGGGTGAAGGATTGTTGTTATGGGGATTTTTGCTTGCTTTGTTCGGAGCCGTCATCCCTCCGATTTGTTTTGCGATAGGAGTGCCTAAATCAGGGGGAGGACTTGCCTCCATCCTAAGTGCGGCGGAGCTGCCGGTAGCGGTGATCATGTCGGGTATCGTTCTGCATGAGCGCGTAACCTTGCTCCAATGGATAGGTGTTGTTGTCATATTAATTGGTGTAGCGCTGCCGGAACTGCTCATTCGGCAAAAGCGTGCACGAAACATTCCGCTTGCCGGAGGACCTGCTAAAGGCCGGCGCATTTCATTATAAGCTTGACGTAATCAGAGGAGGAAACGAATTGAAGAAGATTGTTCTGGATGTAGATACGGGAATTGACGATTCGCTGGCGATTGCCTACGCGGTTCATTCTCCCGAGCTTGAGGTACTCGGTGTGACAACCTGCTTCGGGAACGTAACGGTGGAGGAAGCGACCCGCAATACGCTCGTCGTGCTGGAACACTTAGACAGCAACGTGCCGGTTATTCCGGGTGCGGCTAAGCCGCTGTTTCGGGATCCGACGAAAGGAAATACGACATATATTCATGGTGAAGACGGAATCGGGAATACGCTTTCCGCAGAACCGCAGCGTCAGGCTTTAAGCGAGCATGCCGCTAATTTTATCGTTGAACAAGTGAGAATACTGCCGGGGCAAGTTACGATCATTACGGTTGGAACACTCACCAATCTGGCTCTTGCCATTATGAAGGCGCCGGAGATTGTCAGTCTTGTCGATAAGGTCGTCATCATGGGTGGAGCGGTAACGGTACATGGGAATATTACCCCTTCAGCCGAAGCAAACATCTATGCCGATCCGGAAGCGGCCGAGTACGTGTTCCGCTCCGGCATTCCGATTACGCTTGTCGGTCTCGACGTGACAATGAAGACGTTGCTTCCGCTTGAGGTGCTGCAAAGCTGGCGTGATAAAAATACCCGGATCGGTCATTTGCTGGCCGATATGACGGAATTCTACATTGGCGCCTACGAAGATTTCTATCCCGGAATAGGCGGATGCGCGCTGCACGATCCTTTGGCGGTAGGCGTAGCCATCAACCCGGAATTTGTGAAAACCGTTCCGATGCATGTGCAGGTTGATGTAGAAGGGGTGCATTCGCTCGGCCGAACAGTAGGCGATCTTAGAAGCATTCCGGGCTCGGGCCCGAATATGGATGTCTGCATCGAAGTGGATGCAGACCGGTTTTTAAAGCATTTTTTAAGCCTAGTCGTGTAAAAGCGGATGTCAATGTGTCCGGTTTGGACAAACTTCTCCCTTCGGGAAGTTTGTCTTTTTTTTATCACGGCGGTATGTCAAGTGGCGAATGTCAAATAAGTCGCAGTGCGGCAAAAAAGTACTATCCCGAATCGCTGAGAAAACAAGAAAGTATGATTGCCCTTAAGAAGCTGTTCCCTTATGTTAAAGCAAGGGGAGGGTGATCAATTGAAACCGATAGAAGAAAAGCATAAGCTTCAAGCGACGGATGGAGCTATGGTGCAGCTTGAATATCTGGATCGAGGATTGGTAGGCGCCGTTACTTCCGAAGGAGTGTTTCTAAGCTGGAGATTGCTCGGGAACGAAGTGAACGGTTATGCGGACAACGGGCTGAGCGGCGCCGATTTCAACCTATATCGCGACGGGGTCCGTATCGCCGCCATATTTGACAGCAGTAATTATTTGGATCGCAGCGGGACTCGTACATCCACCTATTTTGTTTGCGCTGTCATCGATGGAATAGAAGTCGACCGATGCGCGGAGGTAACCCCTTGGGAGAACCCGTATTATGAAATTCCGCTGCGGAAGCCCGCGAGCGGCGTCACGCCTGCCGGAGAGACCTATACCTACTCCGCTAATGATATGAGCGTCGCTGATGTGGATGGGGACGGCCAGTATGAGTACTTTGTCAAATGGGATCCTTCCAACTCCAAGGATGTGTCGCATTCCGGATATACCGGTCCCGTTTATATCGACTGCTATAAGCTTGACGGAACCCTGCTTTACCGAATTGACCTCGGTGTCAACATTCGGGCAGGAGCTCACTATACGCAGTTCTTGGCGTACGATTTCGACGGAGACGGCAAGGCGGAACTGATATTCAAGACGGCACCCGGAACGAAAGTTATTCACTACGATCGAGACGGAACCCCCGCCTCCGAAACTTATATTACCATGCTTCAGGAAGATGCGTCGGCCGGATACAGTCATAATGACGATTACCGGATGAGCAGTGCGGATTACTATGAGCATGTCGTGCAGATGTTTATGGGATGGCACAAGCATGAGGAAGTAACGGCCGGACGTTGGCCTGCGGCTTTGGAGCAGATTTTCGGGATCGACGGCTCATTCCGTTATCCGTTGTCTCGGGAAGATGCGGAACGGCTCGCCGATTACTTCATCGACGTTTACGCGCCGAGCAGGAACGGACGTAACGATCTGCGCTCCTTCGAGGGCTTCATCCTGAAGGGCCCGGAATACTTGACCGTATTTCATGGCCAGACGGGAGAAGAGCTCGAGACAATCCGCTATAAACCATGCCGCCATGATGACGGTCTCATGTGGGGCGATTATTCGTGGAACCGCATTGAACCGGGCAACCGGGTGGATCGTTTCCTCGCCGGCGTGGCGTATTTGGACGGCAAGAGGCCGTACGCCATAATTGCACGAGGCTACTACACTAGAGCCGCGGTCGTCTCTTACTTCTGGGACGGGAAACATCTGAAGGAGATGTGGTTTGTCGACAGCGGTTGGGTCACCATGAATAATCCGTTCAACGATTCGCTTCATTTGGAGGATGGACGAAATGAGCAATTCGGCAGCCTTGCGGGGCAGGGCGCACACTCCTTGAGCATAGCGGACGTAGACGGCGATGGCTGTCATGAGATTATTTACGGGGCGGCTACAATCGACCATGATGGAACGATTTTGTATAGCTCGAGAGCTATTCTCCCGTCTGAAAGTGCAGCGCCGGGCACGATTGCCAAGCTCGGTCACGGCGATGCTCTTCATGTAGCGAACATCGACCCGGACCGGCCGGGATTGGAAATTTTCATGGTTCACGAGAGCGGCGTATGGGGGCCATACGGCTATACGCTTCGAGATGCCGCAACCGGCGAAGTGCTGTATGGCGGTTTCGCCGCTGATGATGTGGGACGCGGCATGATCGGCCAGGTCGACCCTGTGTACCGCGGCTTGCAAACCTGGTCGAGCGAAGACATTTTAAGCCAAGATACGTTCGGTTTGATGACGGCAAAGGGACAGCAAGTGGATAGAAAAGCTCCCGGTACCAACATGAGCATCAAATGGTCGGCTGACATGACGACCCAAATCGTCAGTGGCACTTTCGATCAGCCTGTCGTTATTGACGATTGGAAGAGAGGCCGGCTGCTTACAGCAGAAGGGACAAGCTCTAATAATGGAACGAAAGGGAATCCATGCCTTGTTGCAGATATATTCGGGGACTGGAGAGAAGAACTGCTGGTACGAACGGCAGACAGCTCGGCGATTCGGATCTACTTAAGCACGGAGGTAACCGACCGCAAATTGTATACGCTGATGCACGACGTTCAATACAGAACCGGCGTAGCCTGGCAAAATGTCGTATACAATCAGCCGTGCTACCCCAGCTTTTATTTTGCATCCGACATCGATTGGGCGAAGGTTCCGATTCCAAAGCTGCATATGCCCCTGCATGTAGGATGAATATAACTATTCTATCTCCAGAAACGAGAGATGAGAACTTAATTACAATACAGCAGGCTGCCGACATTCGCTACTCGGCAGCTGTTTTTTTGTTCCATTGGCACAAACGGGATTCGTGAGGCATATTCACATTTCTTATACACAAGCTGCCATGATATAATAAGGTACTTTTTTAGATCTATATGAGAGGAGAATGAATGCATGGTAAGCAACGGTTTAAGCGATGAGCACAAGACAGAAATTGTCCGTTTTTTAATGGATGAGCTGCAGGCTTATGCCATCATTTTATTCGGGTCAGCTGCCAAGAACTCGCTCCGTCAAGATAGCGATGCGGATATCGCATTCCTATCAAAGAACAGTTTTTCATCCTATGACCTCTTTATGGCGGCCCAACGTCTGGCGGAGCTGCTTCACCGTGAAGTTGATTTGATCGATTTTCGGAAAGCCAGTTCAGTTTTTAAATCTCAAATCATCGGCGGAGGCGTTCTCTTGTACGATAACGAGCCGCTCGAACGACAATATGCCTTCATGCAAGCCTTGAAAGAATATGCGTACCTAAACGATGAACGTCATGAAATATTAGAAAATAAGGGATATCCAGGAGGGTTGAACAATGGCAAGTGAAATTATTCTGAACAAAACCGATACGATTGAGCGGTGCATTCGAAGAATACATGAGGAATATGCCAATAATGAAGAGAACTTACTCAATTTCACAAAACAAGATTCTATTATTTTGAATTTACAAAGAGCTTGCGAGGCTTCTATTGATTTGGCTATGCACATCGTTGCAGCGAAGAAGTTCGGAATCCCGCAGAACAGTCGTGACGCCTTTACATACTTACATCAGAATGGCGTCATCGATGACAGCCTAAATCAAAGCTTGAAGGCGATGGTAGGCTTCCGCAATATTGCCGTTCATGATTACCAAGCGATACAAATCGAAATTGTAAAAGCGATTATTGATAAGCATCTGAGTGATTTCATTCTGTTTGCCAAACGAGTACAGACTTATATGGCAAGCTAAAATGATCAACCGAGGGACGGATAACGAGGGCTGCGGCTGTTGCTTATAAAAGCATGTTTGCATTGAGCGAACAAGAGAATTTCCCTGACTGTTTACTGCGGTACTGGAACTTGGGAGAGATTGTAAGCGCAGTAGCTGCCCCCGGGTTAGTGATCGATCAACTGGCTGAAGAACCGTGAAGTGATGGGAATCATTTCCTTCCTGGAAGCTTTACGCTTGTTGCAAACAAATATAAGGTCGAGAGAACCTGAATCAATGAGAGTTGTATTTACACTTATGAAAGGAGAATGGCAATCCATGAGGGGTGGCCATTTTTCGTCAGACAGCGCGGAGAACCGTATCACAAGGCATTACGCTAACTGACAACTTTAACACAATAATCCAAGGAGAACCCATGGACCCACAAATTAAATTATTGTTCCTTGACGAGCACGCCATGGAAGGTGCCGCGCGTTTCGGTGTAAGCCAAGAGGAACTGTCCTTCATTGGAGGATTTCAAAACTTTATCTATTCCTACACTCGCGAAGAATGCAAATATATTCTCCGTTTCACACCTAGCACCCTTCGCATGCAGGAAGGACTTGAAGCCGAATTAGAATGGATTCGTTATCTGGCGGAGAATGGTATGTCAGTCTCAGAGCCGATACCTTCGGTTCATGGCATAGACATCGAACGAGTCCCAGGAAAGATAATCGATTTTTATGCGACCTCCTTCAGACACGCTCCCGGCCGTAAAATCGGATACCCTGAATGCCTAGGTAATCCTTTACTTTATAAACAATGCGGACGCACGACCGGCCAACTGCATGAACTGGCGAAACGTTACGAACCTTTGGCCAGAAGACACACGTGGGAGCGTAACGAATACCTCTTACGAGCCAGAAAGTATATACCACCAGAGCATGAATTAATCCTTCATGCCCTTGATGAACTTAATGAACTTTTGGCTAGTCTGCCTGTTACCCCGGATAATTTCGGTCTGATTCACGGGGATATCAATGTAGGCAATTTTACGGTCGATGAAACCGGTGAAATAACGCTCTTCGACTTCGACGAATGCCAATACAGTTGGTTTGCCGAGGATATTGCCATTCAACTCTATTATTTGCTTTACGTATTCGGGGAAGATTCGAAGTCCGAACGGAAAGTGCAGTACGAAATGTTTATTGAGCATTTCGTACGAGGCTATACAGAGGATGGCCGCCAGATGCCCGCCGGCTGGAAGGAGAAGTTGTCGCTCTTCCTTAGGCTTCGCGAAATTATTGTATTCGTCGGAATATACCGGAGCTGGGATTTACATCAACCGGACGATTGGACCCGCGATTTTCTGCGAGACAGTCGAATGCGGATCATCAAGGGACTATCGTTGATCGACGATTTTCTATAGTATCCAAGTGATGGATGCGCTGAACAAACAGTGAACGATAGTGCGATGACAACAAGCTGCCGATAATTTCGGCAGCCTGTTCAGCTAAATAGCAGGTTAATTCAGTAAGTCTCTCACATAAAAATGCAGGCTAAAGGACACTAGAGCGCTTATTCCCTTTAAAAGCAGCTATAGAGGGGATGTATCGGACACCAGAGTCGCTATTAGTTTGGTGGAATCTCAAGATGTGATTGAGATTTTTCATGACGGAATTATAAAGACAACCATTACGAATTTAAACGGAGGCATGGACATTAACACGTAAGATGCTGCAATAATGGCGGCGGCAGTCTAGGACTATATTTTTCCGTCCCAGGCTGCCGCCATTTCGCTACTCGTTTAAACCTGCAATCTCAAGAATAACGGGACAATGATCGCTGCCCAGCACATGGGCGTCAATATGAGTGCCGGCCAAGGAGGCGCTTAGTCTGGAGGAAACGAGGAAGTAGTCGATTCTCCAACCCACGTTCCGCTCTCTAATCTTTGGCATGTAGGACCACCAGGAATAAGCATCCGTCCGGTCCGGGTAGAAATGTCTGAATGTATCGATAAAGCCGGCGTCCAGCAGCTCTGTCATTTTACCGCGTTCCTCAAGCGTAAAGCCGGAGTTGCCGATATTGGATTTCGGATTTTTGAGATCGATCTCTTGATGAGCCACATTCAAATCCCCGCAAACAATAACAGGCTTCAGCTTGTCCAACTGCTGCAGATAACTGCGGAACCGATCCTCCCATTCCAGCCTGTACGCCAGCCTCGTTAAATCGCGCTTCGCATTTGGCGTATAGACGTTGACGAGATAGAATGTCTCAAACTCCAGCGTGAGGATTCTGCCTTCAGGCTCCTCATCCTCCTCGATTCCGTATCGTACCGTGATGGGCTTTAACCGCGAATAAACGGCGGTACCGGAATAACCCTTCTTAACGGCATAATTCCAAAACTGATGATATTCCTCGCCTATTTCAAGGCAGATTTGCCCTTCCTGCAGCTTCGATTCTTGAATACAAAACAAATCTGCATCCGCTTCATTAAAATAATCAATAAATCCTTTGTTGACGCAAGCCCTAAGGCCGTTAACATTCCACGATACCAGCTTCATGATCATTTATCTCCTTGCCGATTGAATTCGCTTCGTTCTACAGAAGGTGCCGTAACGGCACCCTCAATTATAGCAGAAACTTAACAGCTAAGAGGATTTACCATGCAGAGAGAACGAGATGACTGGAAAATATGGATTGACGCCCCCAGCCGATTCGGATAGAGTAGCTTTACTTACCGTTATTGGCAGAAAGGGGTTCTATATGAGCAAGACAAAGAGCAGTCATTCCATAGGTCAATATTATGCGATGCTAAGCCGCTATTTGCTACCCCAGAGGAAGGCGTTTACGGTACTTGCGGCGCTTCTCATTGGCTCCATTGGTCTACAGCTGATCAACCCGCAAATTATCCGGTATTTTATCGATACGGCACAATCGGATAAGGCTCTGGAGCGGATGGAGAGGGAAGAGCAAGAGCTTCGTTTCAAGTCGTTCACGAATGAGACAGCCTTGAAGCTGGGTTTAATGATCGTGGATGAAACCCGGAAGAACGACAAGCGAATTACGGTTGATGTGACCAGAGAAGGCCACAGGCTGTTTCTTCATGCCATGGAGGGAACGTCGCCCGAAAACGAGGATTGGATTCGCCGCAAAAACAATGTCGTGAATCGTTTCGGCTCGAGCTCATGGCATGTCGCCTGCAGGCTTCGAAGTGAAGGGACAACGCTGGAGGTGAAGCATGGGCTTCCAATCACCGATTATGTGGGAGCAGGAGGAGGGTTTCCGCTCTTTGTCGATGATGAGGGGCAGGTAGGAACCGTCACGGTATCCGGACTTCCGAATCAAGAGGACCATGATCTTCTTGTAGCGGCGCTGCGCCGGATTTTGGCGGGTGAATAACGATGGATGCTGGTATGAAAACCTTTTGGAGGTCGTATCTGACAGGTTTGCAGTTGCATGTCGCCATCGCTGAATATACGAAAGTGCCCGTTACGTGGAATGACGATGATTATACGCCGGATGTGAACAAGCTTTATTATATCCAGGAGGGCGAAGGGTATATTAAGGTCGGCAATCGCAAGCTTTACCCGAAGCCCGGCGACCTCTGCCTGATGCCTGCCGATGTCGTTCAGTCCTATGGAACGGTGGGCGCCAGCACGTACGGCAAATACTGGTGCCACTTTACAGCGAAACTGAATAATCTCAATCTATTTCAAGTGCTTGAAACGCCGACTATTATATCAGTGAGCGACCATCAGTCGTTAAAAAGTAAATTCGAGCGCCTCATCCATCATCACAGGAGTGAGGAGTGGACCGCAGACCTGCATGTGCAGGCTGCTTTTCTGGAAATCCTGGCCCTGTTCCTGGAGCAATCCGAGCAGGTGGGGATCCATACGCCGGCATCGGGCTCGTTCGAGAAGATGAATGTCGTACTCGCTTACATCGAGGAGCATCTATCCGACAATATGACAGTGGATTTGCTGGCGCAGCTGGTACATTTTCACCCCAACTATTTCATACGCATGTTCAAAAATACGACTGGACTTTCTCCCATCCAGTATGTCAATCGCAAACGCATGGACAAAGCGAGACAGCTTCTCTCGTTTACATCGAACAGCATATCGGGCATCGCCGAGTCGCTTGGTATGGATGCGACGTACTTCTCGCGTCTGTTCAAGGAATATACGGCGCTGTCGCCGAGCGAGTATAGAGAAATTTCAACAAAATAGAGGCTATCCCCGAAGTGGGACAGCCTCTATGCATTAAGGATAAAAAGCGTTAGCCTTCGTGGTGGTCGTGCACCAACGGGCATTAAACAACGATTTGATCAAAATGTCCTTGGCTTCTTCCGTGCCGATGTAACGAAGCGCTTCGAGCGCATGTGCCCGAACGTAGCGATTGTCATCTTCAAGCGCGTCCGCTAAAGCGGGAACGGCCGAAGCCGCAGCGGAGCCTAAGCGGGATAACGAAAGGCCAGCGGTAAAACGAACCTGAGTATCCTCATCCTGCAAGCATCGAATCAATTCATCGACACTTCCTTGGCTGGAACCGCCAATCATGCCAAAGGCTTCAGCCACCGTGCTTCGCACCGAAGCGGAGGAGTGAGACAAGAGACGGCCAAGCTCCGGAAGAGCGCTTTCGGCCAGGTGACGCAGCTCCCCAAGCGCAAACGCCGCATGTTTGACGGTTTCCTCGCGCTCGCTTAATAGGGCTTCAGTCAATCCGTCGATTGCCGCGGGACCCGCAGCGGATAGGCCGTAAGCGGATAAGCGCGATACGTCCACCCGGTCATGATGGAGTCCTTTCAACAGCTCTTCGATTCCTCGCTCGCCATACCTCGCTAATTCATACGCCGCATTCAGCGCGTTCGGCTCGAATGTATCTTCTAATGCCTTCGCATGTTCTTCGACCTGGTCTCCGTCTGCAGTCGCCGAGTCGGCCAGGCTGCCGATGCTGCCTGACAGCCAGTTCCACGTTTCCTCCCACATGGTCTCATGACGGGCAATCGGAAGTTTGAGGCCGGCTGGCTCCGTCCAAGTCGCAGCCTGATTATTCCAGGATGGCGCGGTGGGAGCGGCGGTACGCATAAACTCAAATTTCAGCATGTAGCGGGCATTGCCCAGCACATTTGGCGTAGAGCGGTGCCAAATATCGTAATGAATGAGCGCGAACGTGCCGGCCTTCCCGCTGGCGCAGGCTTCGCCGGGCGTTTCGTCGGGGACGAAGGCGCGTGTTTCATAATTTTGCGTGCCCGGCATGACGCCTGTCGGTCCGAGCTCAAGCGGAGTATCCTGCGGAAAATACATGACCATCGCCCACCATGGATGATGGTTGCGCATTTTCGAATAGCCCCAGTAGCTGTCCTTATGCCAACCGCCGGCAACGGGCTGAGCATTGTAGTGACCATGGCGGTGAGCATGCAGCATATAGTCCGGACCAAGAACGCTTGTTAACGCGCCCGTAATAACGGGATGATCGAACACTTGCTGAATCTCGCGGATGCGCGGCAGCAAATTGTTGCCCGGGTTTCCTTCTTCCTCGTACACACGGCTGAGCTCATCTGTCATGGCGCGGTGAAAGGCCTCGGGGAAATCGGCGTTTAAAATCAGAAAACCTTCCGTAATAAATCGTCTCATTTGTTCATCATTGAGTAAGATAGGTGAGCTGCTCATATAATCGGTAACCTCCTGGTAAATGGCGATTTGAATTTCTACACCGATTATAGGAGATGCGCGGCTGATACTACATACACGAAACTAAGCGAAACTTGCATAAAACTAACTACGTGGACGCAGGGAGGGAAAATATTCATTTGTAAAAAAATGAGAAAAATATAGGTTGTGCGCTATCATCCTCAACCGTATAATAAATTCAACTATAGCCGGGAATGAGCTTTGATCATTTCGGGCCTTTTTCATAGAACCAATCATTGAAAAAGGCAGGGGGGAAATCGTATGACAGCCTATGAAAAACCAAGCTTGGACATCGGTGCTGTTAAGCGGCTGCTCGAGCAGCGGAGCCGTATAGAGGCGGAGGATATAGCTCCGGTTAGCGGAGGCAACTTAAGCAGCGTATTTTTCTTTAAGCAGGGCGGTAAGGAGTTCGTCATCCGGTTCAGCGACCTTGCCGGTTCCTATGATAGAGAACGGTATATCTCGAGACTGCTGGCTTCGCAGGGAGTTCCTTATCCGAGAGTGCTGGATGACGGAAAGCTTGGCAGCCTTTCTTATTCGATCTCCGAGAAGCTGGAGGGAGGAATGCTTGCAGATGTGCCGGAGGAACAAAGAGGCGGGCTTATGCCCGATCTGGTTAAGCATATTTCCGCGATGAACCGCGTTGACGTCAGCTCGACCCGCGGCTACGGCTGGCTTGATGGAAGCGGCGGCGGAACGTATGAGACGTGGGAGCAGTTTGCGGCCGACGTTTATAAGGAAGAGCAGAACGGAACCTTTTGGGAAAATTGGACGGAGCTTTATCATACGACCTTTCTCGAGAAGGATGTGTTCGAGGAATGTTATGCGCGGCTGATGGCTTATGCGCCGTACAATGCGCCTCATCGGCATTTTGTCCATAATGATTGCCATGCTTGGAACCTGTTGACCGACGGACGGACCATTACGGGAATTATTGACGCTAACTGCATATACGGCGACTTTCTGATCGACCTGTCCATAGCGGAAAGCGCGATTCCCGGGCATGACGTTATTCAGGCCTTTCGGGATTATCAGGAACGGCAGGGCATCGCCATGCCTCATTTCAAGGAGCGTCTGCTCGGCGCCCGCCATTACAAGGGGCTGGACGGCCTGCGCTTTTATGCGAAGATGGGTTGGAGACCTGCCTATGATTATTTGCGTGGCTTTCTTTTGAACCTTACAAGTTAAAAGGTATAATACGGCTATCGATATGCGGGAGGTATAGGCTATGGAATGGAACTACTATAATACGTTCATTACGGTCTCGCCGGATTGTCCGGCGGAGTTTGGTACGGTGCCGCCGGACAAGAAGGACGGACGCACGAAACCAAGCCTGGAATATGAGCTGGCCGCCGGCCAGCCATACGGTTACACGCAGGAGGAGCTGATGTACGAGGTGCATGTTCGGCATAAGGAGTTAACGGCTGAGGAATTGGCGGAGAGAGGAACAGAAACTCGGGAGCAATTTTTCGCTAAGCCGACAGCATGCCTGCGTGCATCTATGCTTCCAAAGAAATACGGATGGGGCATTCATTTCAACGAGGAAGGCAAAATGAAGCTTGTGCCTAGAGAATCCGCTGAATACCTTCAATTTGTTGAAGGCGATAGCGGGAAGGTAAAGGTTCTTGCAGGCATGCGCAACAGTAAAAAGAAATAGCGAAGTTACATACGTCCAACCTTTATTTTTGCAGACGGTATTTGGAAGGGCAGCAGCCCGCATTCGCTTTGAATGCGCGGCTGAACGCATGGATGTTCGAATACCCGAGCTGCTCGGCGATATCCTTCAAGGACAAGTAAGTATATTGGATCATCATTTTGGCTTTTTCCATCCGGATCTGCTGGTGATATTGGATAGGCGTCATTTGAAACATTTTTTTGAACAGATGAATCAAGTGAAACTTGCTGATATGGAACCGCTCAGATAGCTCATCCAGCTTGACGCTGCGGTGTACGTTATGATCGATATAAGTCCGAACCTCCGAAAGCAGCTCCATATGTCCATCAATTTTCATCTTGCTTCCCCAATATTGCTCTCTCATAATTTGGGACAAAATCGCGAGCAGACAGCCTTTGATACGGAGCTCATAAAAGGGAGGCTTTGTTTCGAATTCGCGAATCAGCTCGAATAACGCTTGTTCCAAGGGAAGAGGGTCGCCCGGACGAAAGTGACTTGGCATGAAAAATGGCGGGGCGGACAACTCGTTCTCCCGAAACCATCCCCGTTCCTTCGCATTCATCTGGTCGAGCGGTTTAAAGGACACGCCGATTTCTTTGCTGTCAGGCTGGACATACAGATCGAAATGAACATGAGGCTGGCGAACGCGCGCACCGCCGATAATTTGAATAGAGTGTCTTTGCCCCGGTTTAAAGAAGAAGCAGTCGCCAGCCTTCCCGTAGTAAACCTCGTCCTCCACGGTCACCAAAAACTGGCCTTCCATCAGGTACAGCAACTCATAATCCCAAATGACCCGCTCGTCCATCTTCCACGAAGATTCCAGCACACTGTCGATCGCCACCCGAATATACGGGGACAGATTTTCGATCTTCATTCCAGTCACCTCAGCAATTTATGATAAACAACTCAACAATAAAAGGTAATGGATAATCGTAATTATCATTATATAATAAGTTCGTAAATACACAATATATGGTACACGAGGTGATGGATCATGCTGCAGCAACAAGGACTAGGATTCGGCTTATCCTCCGCTCCGCTCGTCACGAAAGCACGCACCCGCTCGATTTCGGCAGAAAATCCGAACGGCGAAAAGGGACAAGGCGGCAAAGAAACGAGCAACTTGGGCGTGGGAAGAAAAGGAAGGCCTGCAATTACGCTTAATCAGGGCGAAGAGGTCACGCTTGCCCATATTCAAGGGACCGGTGTCATCCAGCATTTCTGGATCACCGTCGCAGATAAAACAGGAAAAGGGCATGCGGCGCAATACGTTCTCCGCGATCTTGTTCTCCGCATGTACTGGGATGATGAAACGACCCCTTCGGTCGAAGTTCCCCTCGGCGATTTTTTCTGCAATGGCTTCGGTGTGCGAACCAACGTCAATTCGCTTCCGATCTCCGTCGTCCCGACGGGCGGCATGAACTGTTATATTCCGATGCCGTTTCGGCAATCGGCGAAAATCACGATCGAGAATCAGCATGCCGCTAACATTGATGGATTTTTCTATACGTTCAATTATATGCTTGTTGACCAGCTGCCGGAGAATGCAGCGTACTTCCACGCGCAGTGGCGCCGCGAAAGCGTCACCGAAATCGGCAAAGACTACACGATTCTGGACAATGTCAAAGGTACGGGGCAATATATCGGCACATACCTCGCATGGGCCGCATTGGAGAGAAACTGGTGGGGCGAAGGCGAGATCAAGTTCTATATGGATGGCGACCAGGATTGGCCGACCCTATGCGGAACGGGTACGGAGGATTACGTGGGAGGTGCATGGTGCTTCAACAATATGAGGACGAATGAACCGGAATCGTACTCCACGCCGTATTTGGGCTATAAGTTTTACAAGGAAACGACCGAAATCGACGCCTGGTATGGCCATAATGTACCGATGCATGGCATGTACCGCTGGCATCTGCCCGACCCGATCCGTTTCGAAAGCGATCTGCGTGTAACGATTCAGCAAATCGGGCATGACCATACCAAGCTGTTCGAACGCTCCGACGACATCTCTTCCGTGGCGTATTGGTATCAGATGGAGCCCCATGCACCATTCCCTGCGCTGCTCCCGGCTAGTCGGAGATGGCCGAGGTAAGACTTATGCTTTGCATGCAGCAATAGACGAAGAACGTCCCGTTCCAATATCGACGTGTGGAAACGGGACGTTTTTCTAACGCTAATCCTAGCCCGCTTGTCCAGCCGAAGGCTTCCCGGCTTTCGCCGTTTCGGCTTCGAAATACTGCTGAAGCTCTGCAACCTTCCGGACATCCTCGAATGATGCCTTGCCGGCCAAATACTTTTCCGCGAAAACTTCCCACTGGGGCACAATCTTCTGCGCGTTCATCGATCGAATCGCATTTTTAACCATTCTTCTTTCCTTGGCATTCGTATAGGTATCTTTAAACTGCTGCTTGAGTTCAAAGTCCAGCTCCGAAAAGATCTTCCGAAATACCTCGGCCGTCATCCGGGCATCGTCCAATGCGCGATGCGCCGAGCCTTCAGCAGCAATTTCAAGCTCAAGCAGAGCGGCCTCGACGCTCACGTCGTTCGTAACGTTCTTATAACGAATGTAGCCCTTTAGCAGGTCGAAATAATCCGCCGCCATCCAAAAGCTGTCATCGAGCTTATGCATCCGCGTATCAAATACGATTCGCTTCAAATCCTCGCCGCCCCAAGTAAGGAGCATAAAGCTCTCGCTTTGCTTCAGCCAGGCGACAAAATCGGCAATGACCTTCGGAAATCGGCTCGCCCCGTCGATATCCTCTTGCGGAATGCCGGTTTTCTTCTTAATAAAGCTGTTCAACTTGGAGAAATAAACCGGTTTGACCAAAGCGGAAAATTCATCTATATGTTCTAAAGAGCCGTTCAATCGAACAGCGCCGATTTCAATAACCTCCATAGGGAGCTCGCTCGCAAACTTTCGCCCGTTAAATTCGATGTCCAATACGATATAGTCCAAAATCGTTACCTCCGTTAAATAGCGTGTGTTCTCCATTCTATCAGAAAAAGCAAGAGAAGGGGGAACTACAATATTGGAAGTTCCAAAGATGGAAAACGGTTGCATTCAGCGCAGGCTACGTTATATGGTATAACTATGAAAAATAATGGACCATTTCATATTATTAAAGCTTTTAACTTCTTCGTTTACGGAGCGCTTGCCGTTTACAGCACTTTTTTCGCTTTGTATTTGCAATCGATCGGCATGTCGACGCTGGAAATTGGCGCATTAATGGCGGGCGGGCCGGTCGTATCTATCATTGCGAATCCGTTATGGGGCTATTTGAGCGACCGGTTCCGTAATGTGCGGATGATCCTCATCATCATGCTCATCGGCAGCATGCTCATTATGCAGCTCGTCTTTCTGTTTCAATCGTACACAATCATTTATGCAAGCATGCTGTGCTTTTTCTTCTTTCAAATGCCGTTGTTTTCGCAGAGCAATAGCTTGATCCTTAACAGCATAGAAGGTACGGGCCATAAGTTCGGGGCGTTTCGGCTGTTCGGCTCGCTTGGCTGGGCGTTGATGGCTGTCGCGGCGGGGCCTGTTATCGGACATCTTGGCATAGACCGGCTGTGGCTGGTTTATACGGTCATGATGCTGATCTCGCTTGGTTTTGCTTTTTCACTGCCAAAAGGAGAGGTAAAGGGAGCGGCCCGGAAGGGAAAGGTCAATTACCGATCGATGTTCGTTAACCGCTCCTTCCTGCTGTTTCTCATCATTGGGCTCGTCATCTCGATACCAAACTCGATGAACACGACGTTTATCTCTTTGTATATAACCGAGCTGGGAGGCCACGCCTCGTTAATCGGCTGGTCGGCTTTTTGGTCGTCAATATTCGAGATTCCCGTGTTTCTGCTGATGGATCGTTATTTGAAGAGAAATGTCAAGACGATGGTGCTGTGCGTAGTAGCTATCAGCCTGTTGTACGCGCTGCGATGGTTCCTCATGGCGGAGGCGGACAGCGCTGAGCAGATTATTTACATTCAGGCGCTCCATTGCCTGACCTTCGGCGGCTACTACTATATTGGAACGCAGCTAACGGTACTTCTTGTTCCTGCAGAATTCAGAGCCTCCGGCCAAGCCGTTTACGCGCTTACGTATGGCGGATTGTCAGGCATTGCCGCAGGCGTAGTCGGCGGCTGGATGTTCGAGACAGCTGGTCCGCAGGCCATGTACCGGCTCGGAGGCATACTGGCCGCAATCGGCGTCGTGGGCTTCACGCTGCTGTATATGCGGCTTCGCAAGAAGGCTGACAGCGGCAAGGACGAAGCGCAGACTGCAAGCTGAAGCAGTTGGGACCATTCAGGTGAAACCTTTTGCGGTGAGCAAGCGTGCAAGGCATTTCGCTAATCGTAAGAACGACGCAAATCAGTCTTGCAGCCATTAGCTTTACGACCGCTCCTACAGCGGACGGTTATTTCACGAAGGTGAGTAACGATGCATGGTATGCGGAGGATTTTGTTATCGCGCATCAAAACGGTCTGGACATTCCGGCGGATTTCGATCCGAACGCGGTGCTGTCCAAAGAGCAATTTGTTCATTACTTGGTGCAAGTGATCGAGCTGACGGGACAATACCCATTGGTGAAATTGTTCATTCCTATCGAAGATGAGCAGGATATCAATGTAACGTGTCAAGGCACGATTCAGCGAGCGCTGCTGTACAAAATCGTCTCCTTAAACGAGGAAGGCAACTTCGATCCGGCACATGTGCTGACACGCGCGGAGGCGGCAGCCATTTTGTACGATGCACGAGCGTTTATTGAGGCTCATCAGGACAATACCATCATGGAGCCGGAAGCCTAACGGCTAATGACATAAAGCAAGCAGCTGAGTGGATGAACCTTTCTCAATATCACTCCTTATTATGTCCGTTTTTTACAATCTAAAAGGGATCGTATACAGTTAAAGTAGAAAGATCGACTGAGACAAGTACATTATTTTACGGAGGTATTTAAATTATGAAACCGCGAATTACAGTCATTACATTGGGTGTAGATGATTTGGAAAGATCTTTGGAATTCTATCGCGACGGACTGGGGCTGCCGACACAAGGTATAGTTGGCAAAGAATTCGAGCATGGCGCCGTTGCCTTTTTCGACTTGCAATCAGGCTTAAAGCTTGCCATTTGGAATCGCAAAGATATTGCCCATGAGGCAAAGGTTCTTCAGACTGCATCAAGCCCTACCGAATTTACTATTGGTCACAATGTAGGCAGTAAAGAAGAAGTGGATAAGGTGATGGAACAGGCAAAAAAGGCCGGTGCAAGTATAACAGACCCGGCTCACGACGCCTTTTGGGGTGGATACTCCGGTCACTTCCAAGACCCCGATGGCCATTTGTGGGAAGTAGTCTGGAATCCAGAGTGGGAGCTTAAGGACTAACTTCAACTTGTGACCGTTTCCTTTTTATATATCGGCCTGCCGCTTCTAACCCTATGAAAGAGTTAGAAGCCATTACAATAAGTTCTAACAGTTTTTACTGTTTCCATTCCAATGCTTCATCGATATCGACCAACGGGCGTCCATAGTGCCGTTTCGCTCTAAAATTATGAATTTCGTCACATGCCTTCTCCATTTTTTCCATAATAATGGCTTGCGGCATACCGGACGCGGCTGAAGCCCTATGAAAACCTCAACAGAAGATGAGGGTAAGCAAACTTGCAGGCCGTAACATAAAGTGAATCCTGCCGCATCGATAAGGTGAC
>NZ_JAKGAP010000066.1 GCF_021532375.1 Paenibacillus alkaliterrae | reverse complement strand
GCGGCTGAAGCCCTATGAAAACCTCAACAGAAGATGAGGGTAAGCAAACTTGCAGGCCGTAACATAAAGTGAATCCTGCCGCATCGATAAGGTGACCCGAATGGGACAAGAGGAAGCCGAGTCGCGTGTAGAACGATGAAGGCCATGGAACGCGTGAAGAACTTGGATGGGCTGCGCGGAAGAATCCTCCGGTGTAAGGGGATCGGCATGCAAGGAAAGTTATATCTGGAACTAGGGAGACCCTCCCCCGCACGGCATACGTCGTAAAGAGTGAACCTATAAGCCCAAAGGGTGAAGTGGTAAGCTGCGGGAAGGGAGTCGGAGGGGACTATAGTACCAATGAAGCAAGGACAACATAACCTTGCGGAGGGAAGAGTGCCGAAAGGCAATACCCCACTTCGTTCGCGGGAAGAAAAGGAGGTAAGAGCGAGTGAATGCAGGAATCCCTGCTAACTACACCAAAGCAAAAGTTCGAGAACTCCAGATCACCCTCTACCTTGCGGCCAAGGCAAGTACCAAGCGAAGGTTTCATGCTCTGTATGACAAGGTGTATCGGCTCGATGTGCTCACTATCGCATGGAAGCGAGTAAAAGCAAACGGCGGAAGCGCCGGAGTCGACCAGATGACCATCGACTATATCCTCAAGAAATATGGAGAAGAGCGGTTCATACAAGAGACACAACACATCCTGAAGGAAGGCACATACCGCCCACAGCCAGTGAGAAGGAAAGAGATACCCAAGGGTGACGGAAAAGTTCGCCCGTTAGGTATACCCACTGTCCGAGATCGATTGGTGCAAATGGCGGCCAAAATTGTGACTGAGCCTGTGTTCGAAGCAGATTTCAAAGATTCCTCGTTTGGGTTTCGACCAAAACGAGACTTGAAGAAAGCGATCGAACGAATAAGAGACACCGTCAACAAGGGGTCGATTTACTGGGTGGTAGATATAGACATTACCGCATACTTCGATAATATTCCGCATGATAAGCTGATGAAAATGGTTGAACAACGGATAAGTGACCGACGAATACTCAAACTCATCCGGCAATGGCTCACGGCAGGGGTAATGAAAGACGGGGAGTACAAGGAAACGGATCTAGGAAGCCCTCAAGGCGGGGTCATCAGTCCACTCCTTTCAAACCTATATTTGCATTATCTGGATACAATATGGGAAAACCAATTCACGCATCTGGGAACATTGGTGCGTTATGCGGATGACCTAGTTGTACTATGCCACAAGAAAGAGCACGCAAAAGAGACGATACAAGTGCTTAAAGCGGTGTTTCAGAAGCTAGAATTGACGGTGAACCAAACCAAGTCAAAGGTTGTGAACTTATGGAAGGATGAAAAGGGATTTGATTTTCTCGGATACCACCATCGGAGAATGCCGGTGTGGAGAAAGGGAGGAAATATAGCGCATATCCTGCGAAGTTTCCCATCCAAGAAGGTGATGAAGAAGATGAGGGATAAAATAAAAGATATGACGTCACCTCGCCATCTCCTTCTCCTATCCATCAACGACATGATCCGTAAGATCAATCCGATCATTCAAGGATGGAGTACTCACTACAAGGATATTGATACGGGGATTTCCAATAAGTTCCTACGGAAAATTGACTGGTTTATTCGCCGACGACTTATGATCTTCTGGAACAAGAAGCACAAGAAGAGAAAGAGTGGAAGGGTTGACTTCTTCCAAATCTTAAAGCAGGCAGGCTTGAAAACCGTCTCGACATGGGGATAGCTATAATGCCCAAGGTGAAGAATGTCGGAAAGCCGTATGCGGGAAAACCGCACGTACGGTTTGATGAGGAGGGGCTGGTACTCCCAGCCCTTTACTCTACTCCGACAGGTGTTTAC
>NZ_JAKGAP010000065.1 GCF_021532375.1 Paenibacillus alkaliterrae | reverse complement strand
AATGTCGGAAAGCCGTATGCGGGAAAACCGCACGTACGGTTTGATGAGGAGGGGCTGGTACTCCCAGCCCTTTACTCTACTCCGACAGGTGTTTACCTCTTTTGGGCGGAATGAGTCATTGCAGCCGTTTCAACAAGTGATGAACTCATTGGAAGTACATATCGATACGATGAATGAACGGCTGAGCGAGAAGAATCGTTCCCGTCCATTCATGCTGCCTTCTCAGGAGAAGTCATTTGTGCCTTACTACTTCTTGGATGCTTTGTTCAAAGTGATGGAGCAAACCGATTATCGCGCACTTCCTGCGCAGAGCAGTCAGGGGGTCATGAAGGCTGTGTTCCAAAACTGGACAGCCTTCTTCGCCAGTATGAAGGACTACCGCATGCATCCTGAGAAATACACCGGAAAGCCTAATATTCCGGGATATGCTCGGAGCAAGTTGAAAGAAGTCGAATTCTCCAATCAGGATTGCGTGATCAAAGGACGGAAGTTTCTCAAGCTTCCCAAGACCAAGCTGCTGCTTAATATCGGCAAGTTAGGCTGTTCCGGCGGACAGCTGATGCAGGTGCGCGTGGTGCCAAGGCATGGACACTATGTCGTTGAAATGGTCTTCGCTTATCCGATAGAAAAGAAGGAAGCAGCGAAAGAAAACACGCTCGCGGTTGATCTTGGCGTTGACAATCTTGCAACCATCGTCACGACTACCGGTTCGAAACCGATGATCGTGAAGGGCAAGATCGTCAAAGCATTCAATCAGTATTACAACAAGATGAAAGCGCATTATACCCGTATTCTTCGTCAAGGCAATGAACCGCACAAAGGGGCGCATACGTCCAGACGATTGGAACGATTGCATCTGAAGCGCCATCGCCGGATCAAAGACTTGTTCCACAAAGCAAGTCATCACATCGTCAAGCTGGCCGTGGAGCAACATATCGGCACAATCGTCACCCGCGCATAACGATGGATGGAAGCAACCGTCTGCTATGGGACGGCGAAACAATTAGTTCTTCTGCCACATCCCACACCGGATGCTCATCGCGATGATCCAGTATAAGGCGGCTGAACAGGGGATAACGGTCCTCCTGACCGAAGAAGCATACACCTCGAAAGCCAGCTTCATAGATCAAGACCCATTGCCGCGTTATGACGAAAAGGGGGCATGGACCTTCTCCGGCAAGCGAATATGTCGCGCGCTGTATACGAACACGAAGGGCTTGATTCATGCCGATGTGAACGGCGCCGCCAACATTTTGCGCAAAGTATTCCCAAACGTATCCGCCAAAGGAACCGATGGGATAGAGGGGTTGGACGGTAAACAGTCCGTCAACGTGTCAACTCCACTGGTGTTAAGCATCCTGAAATAAGTAAGGACGATACATCAGAAACCCCCACTTCAGCCGAAGCGACAGCATCGGTAAGTGGTGGGAGTATTCATGCCCGATATGTATTTAATCTATACCAGCATTACTTCACGAACGGCGTAAATGCTTATATTTACTGGAATATGGTGCTTGAGCCGAAGGGCAGGAGCACTTGGGGATGGGAGCAGAACGCGATGCTGACCGTCGACCCCGCTGCTAAGCAGGTGACGCATAATCCCGAGTTTTATGTGATGAAGCATTTTGCTCATTTTACGGCGCCGGGTGACCTGCGAATTGGGCTGAAAGGTCCGTGGGCCGGTAATGCGGTTGCCTTCGAGAAGCCGGACGGAACACGGGTCCTGGTACTCGCTAATCCTTTCGCGGATAAACGTGAGCTGCGATTATCCATCGGCACCTTGAATTATGAATTTAAGCTCGAACCGGAATCCTTCCATACGATCGTCATCCCCGGCCATTGACGACTTCAAACGACTAACGCCTTCCATCCTGTGAGGCGTTAGTTTTTTGCTCATATGAATCTAACGGAAATAGGGTAAAATACATCTTTACAGAAGACAGTCGGGAGGGGCGGGAATCTATGTTAACCAAGCTTATGTGCAAGGTGATGGAGCCCTTCAGAAGAAGCATCCGCAACAAACTCATTTTTACGATGATAATTTTGTCGGTCGTTCCGATAATCGCGGTCACAGGGCTCGCTGCTGAAAATAACCGTAAAACGATGGAGTCTGAGGTAATTAGCACAAATCTGTCCAATATGAAATGGACCGGCATTTACTTAGGAGAGCAATTCGCGCAATTAAACAATTTGATCTATACGGTACTGATCAGCCCTCATATAAGCGATTATTTAGCAAATACGGAGGAGGCCAGTCTATCTATCCAGTTCGCGGCGCAAAAAAACATTATCGATACGCTTACCAGCTTATTTTATTCGGCCGGCAATCATGTCATAGGCGCCCAGATGTATTTGGATGACCCAAACAAGCTGTTCACGATTAATGCTACTCAAAGCGATATCGAATCCGTCCCTGGCATTCCTTCTCTTTATAAACCATTATTCGAGCATAACAAAGATTTTATTATTCAATCGGATGGATCGGAAGGCGATGAATTTCAGTTGGTCAGGAGCATCAATCGCTTCGAGAATCAGGAGAAGCTCGGCGGCATTTCCTTAAACATACGATGGTCCATGTTAGATCAGACGCTTGATTTGATCGGTCGCGGAGTGCAGCATAAGGTGCTTATAGCCGGACCTGACGGCCGTATTCTCTACCAGCCCGAAGGCGAGGCACCAACAGAGGAGACGATGAAGCGGATTAACCATGCGGGTGATGGACAAGGCTATTTCCGGCTGCCGGACCAATATGTCTTCTATAATACGATCGATCCGGTTGGCTTAAAGCTTATCAAGATCATTCCCACCAGCTTTATCAATCAGAGCGCTCTGGCTACGATGCGCTTCGGTATTATCGTAGGTGCGATTTCCGTCGCGGTATCGATTCTCATCGCGATTTTGTTAGCGTGGAGAACGGCAACGCCGATCGTAAGACTGGCCAGATCAATGCAAGGTTTAGGCCTGATTAGGGAAACGGAGGTTCAGGTTAGCAACCGGCTGGACGAGATCGGCCTGCTTGAAACGAAGCTGAATAACATGTCTTCCCGCATTAAGGAACATATTAAAACGGAATACAGCATCAGTCTCGAAAAAAAAACGGCGGAACTTAAAGCGCTGCAGGCGCAAATCAATCCGCATTTTTTGCAAAACACACTTCAAATGATCGGTAGTATGCTATTTACTAAAAAACCGGCAGAAAGCTATGAAATTATCCGGTCGCTCAGCGAAATGTTCCGATACGTCATACGTGATCCGGACGATCTGGCGTCGTTAAAATCGGAGCTGGATCATTTGAACAATTATATGCTCATTCAACAGCAGCGGTTCTCGTCCAGACTGACATATACGATTGAAGTTGATGAGACTTTGCTGACATGCGCCATCCCAAAGCTGACGCTGCAGCCGATCGTGGAAAATGCTTTTTTCCATGGCTTAGATACGAAATCCGGCAATTGGAAGCTTGATGTTGCGTTATATCGCGAGCAGAGCATGGTTCATATTCAAATCCGCGACAACGGTGTTGGTATTAGGAGCGATAAGCTGGCAGAACTGCGCAAGAGACTTAGCAACCAAAGCGGTCAAGTGTGGACGCATGGACAACGGATCGGCATCCAAAACGTAGCTTCCCGCATTCATTTGCATTTCGGTACGGAATATGGCATTTGGGTCGATAGCGAGCTTGATAGAGGAACGGCGGTTACCGTACGAATACCAATGGAGGCTGGGAGAGATCGAGATGATTAAAGTGCTGCTCGTCGATGACGAGAGCTGGACAAGGGATATTGTCAAAGCATTCGGGGACTGGGAACAATTCGAAATGGAAATTGCAGGAGAAGCGGATGACGGCTTGGAGGCACTCCGGCTTATGGAAGCTTTGTCGCCTCAAATCGTTATTACTGACATGCGCATGCCCGGCGTTGACGGGGTTAGGCTGCTTGAATCTTTAAATGATCAATATCCCGATATAAAAACGATCGTGGTCAGCGGCTACGATGACTTTCAATATGCGAAGCATGCGCTTCGTTACCGTGCGGTGGATTACCTATTGAAACCCGTTGATCCTAAGGAGCTGAATGCCGCTCTGCAAAAATGCAAGAACGAGCTTGAGGCAGCGGCTCAGCCGGATCGCCCTGCCTTGGAGTTAGATATCGATTTATCTTATCTATTATCTTCTTATAAGCAGGTACTTAGATCCCATTTTAATGAATTGAACAAGGAGGGCATTGCTGCGACTTTGCATCAAATGTCGGAGGAGCTGGAACGAAGCGGGATTATGAAAGCGGGCATGCTTGAGCAGGTCGTGCAGGAAATGCTGCTGCTGTTAAAAGAGCTCATGTTCGCTAACTCCATTGACATGGACAACCTCAAAGCCGCTTATGGTCAAGAAACTTTTGCAGCGCCTGCGAATACCGTTTTATTCATTACACATCATTATATCGAGACAATTGAGCTGCTCATCCAGCATAGAAAGTTTAAAAACAAGCTGAACCTGGAAGAAGTTCGCTTATTTATGGAGAAGCATTATGCCGAGCCAATCACATTAGAACAATTGGCAAGAGCTTTTTTCGTGAGCAAGGAATATTTGAGCAAGATGTTCAAGCAAGAATTTGGTCGGAATGTAACCGATTATATGCTGCATTTGCGCATGGTCAAAGCAAAGGAATGGCTGTCCGACGAGAGCATTCCGATCAAGACCGTGGCCGAAATGGCGGGTTACGAGGATGTGACTTATTTTTATCGTGTGTTTAAAAAGCATTTTGGAGTTGCACCGGGCGAAATGAGGAAAAGCGGCGAGGTTTAAAATTGTCCAAACAAATGGTCTAATTCCGTCCAATTAAACGCTTTCATTTTTTAGGTACAATGAAAGCGTCAACAAAACAAGTCATTGGGAGGTCACAAAGAAATGAAAAAGATGATAAAAGGTTTGCTCGTTACGGTATTGGCAACAACGCTCCTTGCAGGCTGCGGAAACAACGCAAACCAAGCGGGAGAAGCGGATGGCGCATCTAACAGCGGTGAAGCAAAAAGCGTAAAGCTTAAAATGTTTATCGCCCAGCCGCGATTGAAGGAGCACTATGATAAGTATATTGCAGATTTCGTGGCCAAGGAAAAAGCGGAGAAAAACATCGATGTGTCCGTCCAGCTTGAAATGCCTACGGCGGATAACGCAGCTCAAATTTTGAAGACGCGCCTTGCATCGAATGATGCGCCAGACATCTTTGCCCTTCATGCGATTAATGAAATTCCTTCTTATTACAAAGCAGGATATCTGGAGGATTTGTCCAGTCAGCCGTTTGTAGGCAAGCTGCTGGATAGCGTTAAGCCTTCTGTAACGACAACGGATGGCAAAGTGGTTGCCGTTCCTTTGGAGACGCTGTCTTGGGGTTACCTCTATAACAAAACGATATTTACCGAGCAAGGGCTGACGCCGCCAACGACGCTGACAGAAATGAAAGCGGTTGTTGAGAAACTGAAGTCGAATAACATTACGCCATTCGTTCTTTCTTACAAAGAATCGTGGATTCCACAGCTTGTGCTTCCGCTTGCGGCAGGAGCGCTCATCAATACGGAAAACGCTGACTTTATCGATCGCATGAACAAGGATGAAGGCTCATTCACCGAAATGAAGAGCATGTTCGACATCTTCGATCTGATCAATGCTAACGGAACGGATAAAGCGACGGAGATTGGCGGCGACGATGGCGCTGCGGCATTCGCTACAGGCAAAGGAGCCATGTGGCTGCAAGGACCATGGTATGCGGAAACGATTCTGAAGTCGAATCCGGAGCTGGATTTCGGTGTAGCACCGCTGCCGATCAATGATAACTCTGATGCAACCTTAATCAATCTAAGCGCTTCAACATCGCTTGCCGTATCGAAGAGCAGCAAAAACAAAGAGGTTGCGCTTGATTTCATCAACTATGTGCTGGACGACAAGGCTTCGAACGATTTCTTCCAAGCGCTGAAATTTAATCCGATTGCTACCGTTCATACGTACGAGAGTTATCCTTGGGTTAACGATGCAACTGCTTATGTAAAGGAAGGCAAATCGTATCAGGATCCGGCCATACCACAATCCGTTAAAGACGAGGTGGGCAAAGGACTTCAAGCTTACTATGCCGGACAGCTGTCGCAGGACGACGTGCTGAAGGCGCTTGATAAAGCGTGGAAATCCTTTAACAAGGTGAACAAGTAATAAAACGATGACGGGAAGAGGGAGAACGAGCGCTTCGCTCGTCTTCCTTCCGGTCTTAGCAGATACACATAAGGAGAGGGGCGAAACCAATGCCTGTCAGAAGCTTCAAAAAATACTTCTCGTTATTTACGTTCGTAGCGCCCGCTTTTGTTTTATATGCTATCTTTCTGCTTATTCCGACGCTGGGCGGGATGTTCTACAGCTTTACCGATTGGAACGGTCTGAATCGAAGCTATGATTTTATCGGCTTCGGCAATTTTGTTGAAGCGCTTGCCGAGGATCCGGATTTTGTAAATTCCTTATGGTTTACTTTAAAATACGTGCTGTTCATGATCGTATTGCAAAATCTATTTGCTTTAGGGCTGGCGGTTTTCATTGAATCCCGATCGAGAAGCAAGGGGTTCTTCCGTACCATATTTTTTATGCCAAACATGATCAGTACGATCATCAGCGCATTTATGTGGACATTCGTATTTGCACAGGTGCTGCCGCAGCTTGCCGAGAAAACAGCGTTTGCGTTTCTGGACCAAGCTTGGATCGGAGATCCGAACGTTTCCTTTTTCTCCATCTTGACCGTATCGCTATGGAACGGCGTAGGATACATGATGATCATCTATTTGGCCGGACTGCAGGGAGTGCCGCAAAGCTTGAAGGAAGCGGCTCTCATTGACGGCGCGACTCCTTTTCAGACGTTCCGCAACGTGACGCTTCCGATGATTACGCATGCGATTACGATCTGTTTCTTCTTAACGTTAAACGGAGCCTTTAAGGTGTTCGAGGTTGTATACGGCCTGACCGGCGGCGGTCCGGGACGGAGTACGCAGGTTATTACGATGAACATTTATGAGGAAGCGTTCTCCAACAATTTCCGTTATGGTTATGCAAGCGCTAAATCGGTTATTTTATTCGTAATTATTCTTATTTTTACATTCATTCAAATTCGTGTTATGAAGAAACGGGAGGTGGAAGCATGATTCAGAAAAAATCAACGTCCCTGCTTATTACGATTATGCTGTCAATCGGGGCGGCGGTTTCTTTCTTCCCGATTTATTTAGCCGTAATCAATTCCTTCAAGTCGCAAGGTGAAATGTTCCGCTCATTCGTTTCTTTGCCTGCGAAAATTCATTTCGGCAACTATATCGATGCGTTTCAGAAAATCAATCTGCTAAACAGCACGCTCAATTCGGTTATTATTTCGCTGCTCGGAATCGGAGGGATTGTGTTATGCGCATCTTTGGCCGGCTATAAGCTTTCCCGGACCAGCGGCAAATTAAGCAACCTCATTTTCTTTCTATTCATTGCCTCTATGCTCGTTCCGTTCCATTCGATTATGATTCCGTTGACAAGAATGGCCAAATCCTTGTCGGTGCAAGGCAGCACCTATGGATTGGCGATCATATATATCGGGTTAGGCGTCAATATGGCGATCTTTCTGTACCACGGCTTCGTGAAGTCCATACCGAGAGAGCTGGAGGAAGCGGCGCAAATTGATGGCTGCAATGAGTATCAGACCTTCTTCCGTATTATTTTTCCGCTGCTGGTTCCGATTACGGTAACGATTGCAATTCTTGATTTCCTGTGGATTTGGAATGACTTTCTGCTTCCGCTGCTTATGCTGACGGATTCGGAGAGCTTCACGCTGATTTTGTCCACGAACACACTGTTCGGGGAATATAATAAGGACTGGTCGCTTATATTGGCAGCACTCGTGTTGACGGCCATTCCGGTCATTATTATTTACTCTTTCTTCCAAAGGTTCATTATGCACGGCATCGCCGAGGGTGCGGTCAAAGGCTGAGAAAAGGAGCTTACCTATGAACAAATTATTGTATGGCGTTGCCTATTACGATGAATATATGCCTCATGAGCGGCTTGATGAGGACATCCGGATGATGAAGGAAGCGGACATCAACGCGGTCCGTATTGCAGAGTCAACCTGGAGCACGCATGAGCCGCAAAACGGCGTGTTTGATTTTAGCTCCGTTGACAGGGTGCTGGATGCGATGTATCAGGCTGGCATCCATGTCATCGTCGGAACGCCGACCTATGCGGTGCCGGCCTGGATGGTGAAGGAGCATCCGGACGTATTGGCGGTTACGGCGAACGGTCCCGGCAAATACGGAGCGCGTCAAATTATGGATATTACGAATCCGGCTTATCTATTCTACTCGGAGCGTATCATTCGCAAGCTGATCAGCCGCGTCAGCAGTCATCCGGCCGTTATCGGCTACCAGACAGATAATGAGACGAAGCATTATGATACGGCAGGTCCGAACGTTCAACTGCAGTTCGTGAAATATATGCGGGATACCTATGAATCGTTGGATCGCATAAATGCGATGTTCGGACTCGACTATTGGAGCAATCGCATTAACAGCTGGGAGGACTTCCCTTCTGTCATCGGTACGATAAATGGCAGCTTAGGGGCGGAGTTCGCTAAATTCCAGCGTATGCTCGTCAACGACTTTTTGGCATGGCAAGTATCGATCGTGAACGAATATAAGCGCCCGGGACAATTCGTGACGCAAAATTTCGATTTCGAATGGCGCGGCTATTCATTCGGCGTGCAGCCGTCCGTCGACCATTTTGCCGCATCGGAGCCGTTTGATATTGCCGGCGTTGATATTTACCACCCTTCGCAGGATGATTTGACCGGCATCGAAATTGCTTTCGGCGGCGACATGACGCGATCCTTGAAGGGCGGCAGCTACTTGGTGCTTGAGACGCAGGCGCAAGCCTTTCCGCATTGGACGCCGTATCCGGGCCAATTGCGGCTGCAGGCTTTCAGCCATCTTGCCTCTGGCGCGAACATGGTCGCTTACTGGCATTGGCATTCCATTCATAATTCGTTCGAAACGTATTGGAAGGGGCTGCTTAGCCACGATTTTAAACCGAATCCGGTTTATAACGAAGCCAAAACAATTGGAGCAGATTTCCGGCGGCTAAGTCATGAGCTCGTTAATCTAAGCAAAAAAAATCAGGTTGCGATAATGGTCAGCAACGAAGCTTTGACCGCGATGCAATGGTTCAAGCTGCCGGATGGGAAGACTTATAATGACGTTGTTCGTTCGCTATATGATGAATTGTACAAGCTGAATGTGGAATGCGACTTTATTCAACCGTCCAGTCCCAGGTTGAGTGAATACAAGCTGATTATCGTTCCGGCGCTTTATGCGGTATCGGATGAGAGCTTGGAGAAATTAAATGAGTTTGTTCGCGACGGCGGACATGTCGTCTATTCATTTAAAAGCGGCTTTGCAGATGAAGTTGTTAAGGTCCGCGACTCGCAGCAGCCAGGTATTATTCATGAGGCCTGCGGCATATCTTACAGTATGTTCGTGACGCCGAACCAGGTTGGCCTGAAGGGCAAACTGATTGAAACCGCCGATGAAGGCAGCGAGGTAGAGGCTTGGATGGAGCTTCTTACGCCGACTTCAGCGGAAGTGCTAGCTTACTATGATCATAAGCAATGGGGCGAGTATGCCGCCATTACCCGTAACCGGCATGGCAACGGAACAGCAACTTATATCGGCTGCATGCCGAGTGCGGCTATCGTAAGAAAGGTGCTTGCGGGAGCGGTGAAGGAGGCTGGGCTATGGGGGTCCGATCAGGAGCTTGTCTTTCACGTTATAGCGAGATCAGGCACGAATGCAGCCGGTAAACGAATCCATTATTATTTTAACTATTCAAACGAGCCTGCGGCATTTGTTTATCCGCATCCGGATGGACAGGAGTTATTGTCCGGTCATAAGGTTGCGGGCGGACAGAAGCTGGAGCTTGCTCCTTGGGGCTTATTTATCATAAAACAATAAAAAGAGACAGGGCTGAGGCGATCTTGACATGCTTCAGCCTTATTTGTGTATGCTAGCTGTCGTATTGACCTGTACAGGAGCAGGGAATTGTATTTGAATTAATGGATAAAATAAAAAATAAAACAAGGGAGTAAAACAAATGAATTCGAACCCAATACCATTGACATCAACGGAATTAGGAAACTTGTGGATGACTTATCAAGAAAAAACAATGTTATTAAGGTTCTTAGAGTATTTCCTTGAACATGCGGAAGATCAAGAAATACAACAAATCTTAAAGTCAACTTACGATTTGTCGGGACAATTTGTAGAAACCATAAAAAATATTTTCCAACAAGAAGGAGCTGTTATTCCGATTGGCTTCACTGTAAACGACGTCAATAAAGGAGTTCCTAAATTATTTGATTATCTGTATGAATCCATGTTTTTACACATGATGGGCAAGATAGAGGCTAGTCTTTTTGCGTTGTACTCAACGATGGCCTATCGCAAAGATATAAGAAAATTATTTATCGATTTAACTGCAAACTCACAACAAATGTTTGACCAATGCACGGAATTGCTTTTAGAAAAAGGGGTTCTTGTCCGCCCGCCTTATATGTCAATGCCAAAAGAAGTTACCTTTATTAAGGATAATCATTATTTATCGGGATTTAATTTGCTAGGGGATACCAGATCATTAAATGCTATTGAAATTTCCCTTATCCATCATGCCATTGAGACAAATCTGACAGGCATGCAATTAATGATTGGATTCGCCCAAGTAGCTCATGATAAACAAGTACAACAATATTTTGTTAAAGGAATGAAATTGTCGAAGGATGTTGAAACCACATTAGGTGAATATTTACGTCAGGATTATATAGAGCCACCGGCTACTCATGCAGGTAAAGCCACCAATTCAACTGTTGCTCCCTTTACGGATAAGTTAATGATGTATATCACCAATTTGTTAGGATCTTTTGGCCTTGGGAGCAATGCGCTTGGCGGAGCTTTTAGTTTGCGAGGCGATTTACCGGTTACGATGGCTCGGCTTGCTCTGAAAATTGTTCCCTTTGTCAAAGAAGGTGGAGAAATAATGATCAAAAACAGTTGGATGGAGGAACCACCGCAAATAGAAGATAGAAAACAACTGACGAAATCATGATTGAAGCTGCCGACTTGGCGGCTTTATTTAATCATTTATCAATGTTCACACTTCATTATTGAAGTGGTATAATTATAAGAAAACTTGCAATAAAAGGAGAGGCGCATGGAGGCTTACGGTCCAAATAACCTGATTAGTCAAATAGAAGCTTGATAAAGTTCGATTTTGGCATGAAGAGGGATGATAACGATGATCGTATATGAAACAGAGAATGCCTTCATTCTCATTGCCCAGCATGACCATGCCCGCGTATCTGGCGATCTTGTATCGGCTTGGCGAGATGAGCTATTCATAAACTGCGGGCTAAGAGAAGAATTAATTTATGCGGCTTATGAACATGACAGAAGCTGGATCGATCTTGATCGCATTCCCATATGGAATGATGCCGTGAACAGTCCCTTTTCGTTCCGTGATTATCCTGGAAACATTCGATTTTTCTTTTATTCGAAGGCGCTGGACCAATTACAAAGCAGTAGCGAGTATGCTGCGCTGTTAGGAAGCGTATTATATACGGCGTTAGCGGAGAAAATCAGAAATGAGGATACCGTTCCATTCGTTGAGAGAGAGTTTGCCAGACAAAGCTCGATAATTGAAAGGCTTCAGGTGGATGTGAAGCTGCTTCAGATGCATGCGAAAGCTCTCATTCTGTGCGATGAGCTGTCCCTGTTCGTTTGTATGGAGCAGCCCGGTACGCCAAGAGAAAGGTATGAATGGTTTGCGGAAGGCTTTCAATATTGGTTCGGCCGCTCCGGTCCATCGACGCTCATCGCCGATTGGGCAGATGAACGGACGATTGAATTGGAGCCGTTTCCGTTCAGCCGCGAGGTGGAGTCATCGCTTCCTTATAAGAAAGTGAGCAAAGACGATATTGCGAAATACGGCATTTCGAAGGCTTACGAGCGAGAGACTTTACGGGAACACAAGCTTACCTTTCGCCGGAAAAATTAACGCTCGCATGAAAACACCGCCCATAGCTGCAGCCTGCAGCCGGGCGGTGTTTTTTTGGCGAGAAAATGCACATAATCACTCTAAATCGTTTTTTTGCGATCCGAAAGCAACAGCGAGTCAAGCGAGCCGCCTTCGCTTATGATCTTGATCGCTGTGCCGAGCAGCGGCGCCATTGGCAGGACGATAAATTTCTCCGGATTTTCTTCTTCTAATGCGATCGTATCGGTAATGACGACCTCGAGAATGTTGGGATGATTCAGCTTCTCGAGCGCATTGGCGGAGAACAAGCCATGCGTTGCGCAAATAAAAGCGTCGTGAGCCCCTTTTTTCTTGAGCGCCTCTACGACGTTAACGATTGTGCTCCCCGTGTCGATGAGATCTTCGATTATGATCGGCGTCATGCCCTCTACTTCACCGATAATATGCGTAATCTCCGACTGATTGTGGGCAGGGCGATTTTTAATCATGATTGCGAACGGACAATCGAGCAGCCCGGCTAATTTCTCGGCTGTTGTAGCTCGTCCGGCATCAGGGGACACGACGACCGGATTAGTAATGTTTTTACTTTTCAAATAATCAATAATTAGTTTAAGCGCCGTCAAATGATCGACGGGGATTGTAAAGAAGCCTTGAATCGGGTCGGCATGCAGGTCTACCGTAATGATCCGGTTCGCGCCGACGGTAGTCAGTACATCCGCTACCATTTTGGCTGAAATCGGCTCGCGCGGCGCGGTCTTCCGTTCCTGACGGGCATACCCGTAATAAGGCATGACGATATTGATCGTTTTGGCCGAAGCCCGTTTCGCAGCATCGATCATGACGAGCAGCTCGATCAGATGCTCATTAACGGGATGAGACAAGGATTGCACGATAAATACATGGCAGGTTCTGATCGGTTCCCGGTAGGAAACATGGATTTCTCCGCTCTGTTGTCTAGAAATCGCGATATCGCCAAGCGGCAGCTCCAGCTGCTTGCAAAGCTCCTCGGCGAGCCTTATATTGGATGAGCCTGAAAATATTTTAACCTTTTGCATGGTATCCTCCCTAATAAATACGCGGTTTTTCTCTTGACATCATCATAACAAACATACCAGAGGAGAACAAATGAAAACTGGAATCATTAGGTGTATAATGTATGCTGAGAAGGGAAGTGGGAGCATGTCCCGGGAGATCAGAGCCTGCGAGCTGACCGCTCTCAAGGAAATCGCGGAAATGCTGAACAGCACGAATGATATGGACCAAATGCTCGGTGACGTGCTCGCGAAGCTGCTTCAAGTGACGGGCTTTTCAACCGGCTGGATATTTATGATGGACGATACAAGCGACAATTTATGCGTTGCCGCTCATAATCTCCCGCAGGCGCTTAACGCGCGGAACCAAGCTGTCATGTGCGGCTCCGAATGCTGGTGTGTCGATAGCTTTAAGCAAAATAAGCTGAATCGGGCCGTTAATATTATCGAATGCTCGCGAATCACATATGCCGTAGCCCATCACCTTGGCGATAGCGAAGGAATCTCTCATCATGCGACCGTTCCGCTCACGGCAGGCAAGGACCGCTTTGGGCTCCTTAACGTGGCGGAGGCCGGCAAAGAGAGCTTCTCCGGGGAGGAGCTGGCGCTGCTGCAGGCAGTTGCTTACCAAATCGGAACGGCGATCAAGAGAATTCGTCTCTATCAGGCTCAAGAGCTTAATGCGGTACATTATGCGAAGCTAGGCGATGTCATTCAGCAGATCCATGCGATACAGGATATTAATCAGCTGCCGCTGCTCGCCGTCAAATGTATCGGGGATACGTTCAACTGGCAGCATGTATCGTTATTTATTTATGAACAGCGCCAGCTATCCTTGCGCGCACATTATACGGATAACCAAGTGAAGAAGGAGTGGCAATTGCTCGGGTCCGATCAAGCAGGGCCCGTTAGCACAGCCTTTCGCGACAATCGTCTTGTCATGATCTCGGATAGCGATAAGGAGCCGTGCCCATCTTTATCCCGCATTGGCATCCCTCCATTTGCCTCGGCGGCAGCCATACCATTGCGGATCAGAAATCGTCCGTTCGGCGTGCTATTCATCAGCAGTCAGACCAGAAAGCAATTCGACGGTTACCAACAGGACTTCATGTATTCGTTGGGGGATCATTTTACGATAAGCGTTGAAAATTTACGCGTATACGAACAGCAGCGCGAGCTTGCCCGCATGGAGGAACGGAACCGGATGGCGCGCGATTTGCATGACTCGGTCATCCAGAAGGTATTCTCGCTCAGCTTTCTGGCGAAAGGGGCGGAGACCGTTCTGGCCGGCAAAGATCCAATCGTCGAGCGTTCGCTCCAGGAAATAAGACAGCTGTCGCAGGAGGCGCTCAAGGAAATGAGAACGCTCATCTGGCAGCTCCGTCCGGCAGGACTCGAGCATGGGCTGCTTACCGCACTGAAGCAATACGGGCAAAGCATGGATTTGATTGTCAATGAACAGGCGGAAGGCTTAAGGGAGCTTCCGCGTCAAGTAGAGGAAGCGCTTTGGCGTATCGGTCAGGAAGCATTGAATAATGTGAAGAAGCATGCCGGAACGAATACCGTAAATATCCATTTAGTGAAGTCCGAGCAAATGGCGAGTTTGGAAATTACCGATCAAGGAACCGGCTTCTCGGCCGGGAAGCGAAAGGGGCAGCTTACGATGGGGATGATCTCGATGAGGGAAAGAGCCGAGACGTTAGGCGGCGAGCTGTCTATTCAGAGCGGACCGGGAATGCCTACGACCGTCAAAGCTACGATTCCCATCGCAGCAGGGCAGCCATTGTGGGACAAGGAATGAGGAGCAGCCGTGAAAATAAAAATTTTGCTGGTGGATGATCATCAAATCGTATTGAAAGGGATATCGTTTTTCTTAAGGATGCAGCCTGATTTCGAGCTGGCAGGCGAAGCCTGTAACGGGAAGGAAGCGGTAGAGAAAGCAGCGGAATTGCAGCCGGACATTATTCTCATGGATTTAAACATGCCGATTATGGACGGGATCGAGGCAAGCCAGCTCATCGTTCAGCAAAATCCAGAGACGAAGATACTTGTATTAACCAGCTTCTCCGATCGGAGTCATATTGTGCCGGCGCTGCAGTCGGGCGCTATCGGCTATATGCTGAAGGATGTGGAGCCGGATCAGCTGGCGGAAGCGATACGCAGTGCTTTCAAAGGAAACGTTCAGCTGCATCCGGACATCGCGAACGCGTTAGTAGCCCAGGCGGATCCGCATACGGAACCCGTAAACGGGCAGTCTGCCCGCGAAATAAAGGATTCTCTCACGCCGAGGGAGCGCGAGGTGGTACTGCTGCTGGCGAAAGGGATGAGCAACAAAGAAATTGCGAAATCGCTGACGGTTGCCGAGAAGACCGTGAAGACGCATGTGAGCAGCATACTGAGCAAGCTGAATTTATCTGACCGCACGCAAGCTGCTTTGTATGCGGTAAAGACGCTGCACGTTAGCGAGCCGTAAGGCGTAAGCCGAAAGACGTAAGACTAGTCCTCCGCCTTTGGCGGTTTTTTTTATGTCTTTTTTCGGTCTATTTGCCGATGATAAACGGAGAAAAACTTAATATAATAAAGGTGCTTACAAAAAGTAAATAATAGATTCTGTGGAGGGAAAATAAAATGAGTACCGTATTATTTGTAAAAGCTAATGATCGCCCAATCGAACAAGCGGTTAGCGTAAAGCTGTATCATGCATTTCTGGATAGCTACAAAAAAAGCCACCCTGAAGATACAATCATGGAGTTGGATTTGTTCCAGGAAGAATTGCCCTATATGAATGCCGATATGATTAACGGAAACTTCAAAGCGGCTCGCGGCTTTGATCTTACGCCTGAAGAGAAAGCGGCTGTCGAGGTATCCGGCAAGTATATCGATCAGTTTCTCGCTGCTGACAAGGTCGTATTCGGTTTCCCGCTATGGAACTTGACGATTCCAGCCGTGCTTCATACTTATATCGATTATATTTACCAGGCGGGCAAAACATTTAGTTATACGGCTGAAGGTCCCGTTGGCCTGATTCCCGACAAAAAAGTCGCTCTCATCAACGCCCGCGGCGGCATTTATTCGGAAGGTCCGGCAGCAGCTGCCGAAATGTCCTTCAGCTATGTCCGCAACATTATGAGCTTCTTCGGCGTCACGAACTTCGAGAACGTCATCGTGGAAGGCCATAACCAGCTTCCGGATCAAGCGGAAACGATCATTTCGAACGGTATCGCCCAAGCGGAGAAAGCGGCGATAGGCTTCTAGGTAGCCAAGCCTTAAATAAAACATGTTGCAAAGAGACAATCTAACTAAGGTTAGGTTGTCTCTTTATTTATTACGATTGACGGTGAGAACGATTATCAACTACAATGGGAACGAGATCTATTTGCACAAGCATGCTTAACCTATAAAAGGCGGGTCAACCTATGAAAAGAATCCTGCTCATTGAGGATGAAAGAAATTTAGCTCGTTTTATTGAACTGGAGCTTCGCCATGAGTCATTTGCGATCGTCACAGCTTTTGACGGAGATTACGGACTCGAACTCGCTCTGCGAGAGGATTGGGATGTTATTTTACTTGATTTAATGCTGCCCGGCCTCAATGGGATGGAAGTTTGCAGACGAATTCGCGCGGTCAAAGCCACGCCGATTATGATGCTAACGGCCAGGGACAGCATTACGGACCGCGTGTTGGGATTGGATAGCGGAGCCGATGATTATTTGCCCAAGCCATTTGCGATCGAAGAGCTCCTGGCACGTATAAGGGTTGTATTCAGGCGGCAGGAGAAGAAAATCGAGGAGAAGCGATCGATACTTTCGTTCCATGAGCTTTGTGTTGATTTGGACACGAGAGAAGTGAGGAAGGGAGACGTAACGATCGAATTGACCAAGAGAGAATTCAGTTTATTGGTTGCCTTTATGGAAAATACGAACCGCGTCCTCGCCAGGGAGACGCTGCTTGATAAAGTGTGGGGTTTTGAAGCTGCGGTCGATACGAATGTGGTGGATGTATACGTTCGGTATTTACGCAACAAAATTGATAGCCCGGGCGAGACCAGCTACATTCAAACGCAGCGGGGCATTGGATATGTGATGAGAAAATGAGCAAGCTAACGCTATCCTTTTCCCGAATGCCCGTAAAATGGAAGCTGACGATAGGGTCGGCGCTGCTTCTCTTCCTGCTGTTCGCCGCGTATAACATCGTGCAGTACATATTCGTCGAGAGATGGATGATGAAGCAGGAAGAAGAGAACACGCAGCGGGATATGCGGGAAATTTTGAATTTCTTGTTGGAGAAGGAATTTTCCTTCAACGAGTCTGAGCTCGCTTACATTCGCAATTATCTTGAAAAAATGAATGAGCGCAATCAGTTAATCCGCGTGCTGGATGACAAAGGAGCCCCGATCATCGTCGTATCCGATGAAGTTCCGGACCATTGGGCGCAATCCTATCCGTCCTCCAGGCTCATTCATTCGGGATTATGGTTTTTGGATGATCATTTATTGCTTATGCGGAGCCCGCTGACCATTTTCAAATTTAATGGAACCGTTGAAATCATTAAAAATATCGAGGAGTTTGATAGGCTTAGCACTGCTTTCTTCCGAATTATGCTGATTTGCTGCCTGGGGGCGGTCATTATTAGCGGAATTGGAGGCAGGCTCATTGCCCGTCAACTGCTGAGGCCTCTTCAAGCGATGAATGAAACCATGACCAATGTGAAGGAAAAGGGCCTGCAGGAGCGCGTACAGCTGTATGAAAATAAATCGGATGAAATCGCGTCTTTGATGAAGCTGTTTAACGAAATGATGGATCAGGTAGAGCGTTCATTCGACCGGCAAAAGCAATTCGTGGAAGACGCTTCCCATGAGCTTAGAACGCCCGTTGCGATCATAGAGGGACATTTGGCGCTGCTGCAGCGATGGGGCAAAGATGACCGCGCCGTGCTGGAGGAATCCTTGGATGCATCTGTCCAGGAGCTCTCTCGCCTAAAGCGGCTTGTCGAGGAGCTGCTCGTATTATCGCGGGCGGAGAAGGAGCAGCCGAATGTTGATACGGAGCGGTCTTATGTGGAGGAAGCTATTCTGAACACGGTCAAGAATGTTACCGTACTGCACCCGGAGTTTGATTTTGACATTGAGCTCAGCTCGTTGGCGAACGTCTTGCTAATCATTTCGGAGCAGCATTTGGAGCAAATCATGCTCATCTTGCTGGACAACGCGGTTAAATACTCTGGCGGGCATAAAAAGATCTGTATCAAAAGCGAAATGCGGGAAAAAACGGCAGTGATTCATATAACCGATTTTGGCCTGGGAATATCCGAACAGGATTTGCCCTTTGTAACGAATCGTTTTTATCGCGCAGATAAGGTGCGGAGCGGGATGAATGGAGGCCATGGACTTGGACTCTCCATCGCTGAGCGTCTGGTTGGCAGGTACGGAGGGAACTTGCTCATTCGCAGCAAGGAGCATGAAGGAACGACCGTATCCGTTTCACTCAACATAGCCGAACGGGAATGATTATCGGAGATTAAACTTTTTTTATTTTCACAGCGTTTTCTCATTTTGATTCGTTACAATAAGAACTGTTGAACAACTGGTAATGATATTCATTATCACAAACAATATAAAGAGAATGAGAGGTAGGAACGAGATGACTAAGAAATACATAGTTGGCATCGTGTTGCTAACGATGATGACGGTGCTTGTATTAGCGGGCTGTGGGGCGAACAATGTTGGAAACGATAAGGGGAATGCGACGACGCCGGCGCCTGCGGCTGATGCTGCCGAGGAGACAGCGGATACAGCTCAAGATACCGGAAAAAATCAAGCAGTTAACGTATTTACGGCCAGACATTACGATGTGGACAGCCAGTTGTTTGATGCCTTTACGAAGGAAACGGGCATTAAAGTCAATGAAATCAAAGGTACAGCGGAAGAGCTTGTTGAGCGTCTGAAGCGCGAGGGCGAAAGCTCCGAAGCGGACCTGTTCGTTACGGTGGATGGCGGCGTACTGAATTACGCGAAGCAAAACGACGTGCTGCAGCCGATTCAATCGGCGACGGTTGACAGCAATGTTCCTGCGGAGTGGCGCGACAAAGATAACAGCTGGGTAGGCATCGCGACAAGAGCTCGCGTAATCGTCTATGCGAAGGACCGCGTGAAACCGGAGCAATTGTCTACTTATGAGGATCTAGCCAGCGATAAATGGAAAGGGAAGGTGCTGGCGCGTTCATCTTCCAGCTTGTACAACCAATCGTTGGTTGCATCCTTTATTGAACTGAATGGCGAGCAGCAGGCCGAAGAGTGGGCGAAGGGCGTTGTATCTAACTTTGCACGCGAACCGGAAGGCGGAGACCGCGATCAGGCGAAAGCGATCGTTGCCGGTACAGGCGACGTTGCCATCATGAACACTTATTACGTCGGACAAATGTTAAACTCCAAGGATGCCGAAGAAGTGAAGGTAGCTGAGAAGATCGGCGTGTTTTTCCCGAACCAGGACACGACCGGGACTCATCTGAACATTAGCGGCGTAGGATTGACGAAGCATGCCAAAAACAAAGACAATGCGATTAAGCTGATCGAGTATATGACAGGCCAGGCCGGTCAAACGCTGCTGACGCAAGGCAGCTTCGAGTTTCCGGTGAATGAAGCAGCAGACATTCCCGAGCTTCTAAAAGGCTGGGGAACATTTAAAACGCAGCAGCTCGATTATGCTAAGCTCGGCGAGCATAACAAAATAGCGGTTGAGCTGTTAAATAAGGCAGGCTGGAAATAAGCATGTACGCTTCTGCAGCTTTGCGAAACTTAAAACGAAAGCTGAACGGTTGGATGATCATAAGCGTAATAGGGGCCTTCGCGGCCCTTATTCCGTCTCTTTATATTTTATTCGGACTGTTCGGAGCGCCGAACGAAAACTGGGCTCATATTAAACAATACGTACTGCTGGATTCGGCACTTCAGTCTTTGTGGCTGGTGCTGGGTACGGGTTCGTTTTCTGTCATCATTGGCGTGTCGTTGGCATGGCTGACGGCCGCCTATGATTTTCCGCTTCGCCGTTTCTTTCACTTTGTGTTTGTACTGCCGCTTGCAATCCCCCCTTATATCGCGGCTTATACTTACGGCGCTATGCTTAGCTATACCGGAAGCGTCCAAGCCTTTATGCGAAATGTGCTTGGCGTTACCCCAAATCAGGCCTATTTCGATATCATGTCCATGAAGGGCGCTATTTTTGTTTTTACGCTGTTTTTGTTTCCGTATGTTTATTTAATAACGAAGACGTTTATGGAGAGACAAAGCGCAGCTTTCATTGAGAATGCGAGGCTGCTCGGCAAAGGCCCGCTGCATGTTTTTTTTCGTATTGTACTTCCTATCTCTAAGGCCGCTATTATCGGGGGAGTTAGTTTAGTCGCATTTGAGGTTCTGAATGATTTTGGCGTGACGAAGCACTTTGGCATTTCGTCTTTCACGACGGCGATTTTCAAAACGTGGTTTGGCATGTACGACGTGGATTCGGCGATCCGCCTTGCGGGGCTGCTGATGAGCTTTGTAATCGGTTTGTTTATTTTGGAGAGGCTCGTGCGCAGACGCAGAGCCTATCATTCCTCAACGAGCAAGCTGAAACCGTTAACCAGAAGGAAATTATGCGGCATTCCCGCTTGGGCTGCTGTCGCTTTTAGCAGCATTATATTCGCATTATCGTTTGCCATTCCGGTGCTGCAGCTTATCGTATGGGCGACATGGACGTATCGGGACGTATTTAATGACAAATTTGCAGGCATGATTGGCAATACGCTGCTCGTTGCTTTCGTTTCGATCTCGCTGCTCATGCTGCTTGCCGTAATTGTAGCCAACGTAAGCCGGGCTTCCAAACGGTCCATATTTACGCTTGCTTTAACGAAGCTAATCTCGATGGGGTATTCCATACCGGGTGCCGTGTTATCGATCGGTGTGCTTGCCGTGTTTATTTCGATCGATGAACGGCTCGGCGGACTTTACGAGCGGCTTGGCTGGGGAGCGAACAAGCTGCTGCTGAGCATGTCGCTGGCGATGCTTGTGTGCGCTTACGTGATCCGATTTCTGTCCGTCGGTTATAATGCGGTAGAGGCCGGCTTCGATAAAATAGGCAATCGCTATTCCGAGGCATCACGCATGCTGGGAGCAGGCATGACCCGTACTTTTTTCAAGGTCGATTTGCCTATGATAAAAGGTGCCGTATTAACGGGATTTATTTTAACGTTTATGGAAATCGTCAAGGAGCTGCCGCTTACGCTGCTGCTGCGGCCGTTCAATTTCGAGACGCTGGCGACCAAGGCGTATCAATATGCGAGCGATGAGCAAATCCATCAGGCCTCCGTTCCCGCCTTATTCATTATCGCAGTAGGCGCGGTGTCCGTCTTTTTCTATCATTGGTTGGGAGAGAGGAAATCAACATGACTTATTTCGAGCTTTCAGATATCTCTTTCCGTTTTGCTGAAGGAAAGGGCGATGTGCTGCATAACTTCTCCATGCGATTGAACAAAGGGGAGGTCGTTGGCGTACTGGGACAAAGCGGAGGCGGGAAAAGCACGCTGCTCCGTATTATTGCCGGGTTGGAGGTTCCTAACTCGGGTAATATCTCCATAAACGGCAGGACGCTGGTCGACCGGAAGCAATTCGTTCTTCCCGAGAAACGCGGCATCGGTATGATCTTTCAGGATTATGCATTATTTCCCCATCTAACGGTTGCCCAAAACATCCTATTCGGCTTACACCGGTTATCAAGAAAGGAACGCTTGCAGCGTTTGGAAGAGATGCTTGAGCTCATTCAACTGCAGGATTTTCGCAAGCGGTTTCCGCATGAGCTCAGCGGAGGGCAGCAGCAGCGCGTAGCCTTTGCACGCTCGCTCGCTCCGGAGCCTGAGCTCCTGCTTATGGATGAGCCGTTCAGCAGTCTGGATGCGGATTTGAAGCACAGCATACGCGAAGAGCTGAAGCGGATGCTGAGAACGGCCAATATGACCTGTATTCTCGTCACGCATGATAAGGAGGATGCAGCGGTTATATGCGATCGCGTCGTCCACATTGCAAATATCGGGCATGCGTTGAACATCAATCCTAAGTTTGTTTCGAATTCTACGAGGTGAGCATCGAAAAGCATCTCCTCAGAGCATATTAAATGCTACAATAGTAAAAAAGGCGAGAGGATGAATGCGGGGGCGTTGACACCGATACGCTCCGGAATGCTCATGGACGAAACGAACAGACTAATGAAAAAACCGTGTTTGATATGCAAGGAAAATAAGCCTCTATCCGCTTTTTTGCGTCGCACGGGTAAGCGCTCCAGCGCCGGGTCCCGCCGCGGCACATGCAGAGACTGCCGTAAAGCGAAGGCTGCGACAGCAGGCATTGCTGACAAGCCTCCTGCAGCCACATTGACGGAACGGGTACGGAAAGCGCCGGTGCTGCATGTGCCTGCGCGAAGCGAGCAACAGCCGCCGCTTCCTCCCTTGCAGCCATCCATTATACAGGCAGCTAATGATGCGGCACTGTTGAGAACGACGCGGCAAGGCACTGTATGGATGCGAGGACGCACCGACAAAGGGCGAAGATGGTATCAAGAAATTGAATTGGAGCTGGCAGTCACGCTCGTAAAGGAGCGTGCAGCCGTTCTTGTGAACCGGTACACGATTCGCCGCCTATATAGCAATAAGGACTTCCGTCAGTATATTTTGGATCGGGATAACCATATGTGTTATTTTTGCGGGGGAATGGGTGATACGATCGACCATATGCTGCCGAGAGCGAAAGGCGGGCATACGACGCCAGACAATTGTGTCTGTGCCTGTAATGCCTGCAATCAATCGAAGGCCGATAAGGACATAGTAACGTTTATGAATAATGAAGAGGTTGACCTGTAAAGTCATTGGACTTGATGGGGCAACCTGGGGTCTGTCTGGCGCGCTATGATGGATTTATACAGTAACTCTTCGCTCCTGAGCCCTGTTTGGCCCGCTATAAGCAAAACAAATAAAAGCACGGCTGCTACCTTCCTATGGAGGGCAGCAGCCGTGCTTTTATTTTAACGCAGATTAACGATGTTCACTTCAGGATTCACATCAGCTTCATAATCGATGCTATCCGTTTCGAAGCCGAACAGCTGGAAGAACTCGCGGCGATAGCCTTCTAAATCGGAAAGCTCGTACACATTCTCTGTAGATAGTTTAGCCCAAACGTCGGCAACCTCTGCTTGAATTTCGGGTCTCATCTCCCAGTCGTCGACGCGGATAAGGCCTTTCTCGTCAACAAGTGTTTCTCCCCCGCCGTACAGACGTTCGGAGAAGAGACGGTACATTTGCTCGATGCAGCCCTCATGAATGCCTTTTTCCTTCATGACCTTGTATAATGCGGAAATATAGAGAGGAACGACAGGGATAGCCGAGCTCGATTGGGTGACGAGCGCTTTGTTAACCGATACGAACGCCCGGCCGCCGTCAGCGCTGAGCTGATCGTTCAAGCGTCGAGCCGTAGCTTCAAGGTCATTTTTCGCTGCTCCGATCGTTCCTTCGCGGTAGACGGCATGGGTAATCTCAGGTCCGATATACGAATAAGCAACGGTAGTCGCGCCTTCAGCCAGCACGCCGGCTTGCTGAAGCTCGTCTATCCACATTTGCCAGTCTTCTCCGCCCATCACGGCGATCGTCTGACGAAGCTCATCCTCTGTCGCAGGTTCGATTGTCGCTTGCGATACTTCTCCGTTATGGAAGTTAACGGTTTTGTTCGTATACGTGCCGCCTAGCGGCTTGATGACGGAGGAGAAGGTTTCTCCCGACTTCGGATGCGTGCGGCGAGGGGAAGCTACGCTGTATACGACGAGATCGATCTTGCCGAGCTCGGTACGAATAAGATCGATCGTTTTCGCTTTGATTTCGTCGGAGAATGCGTCGCCAACGATGCTGTAGGATTTGCGGCCCGCAGCTGCGGCTGCTTCTTCGAAGGCTGCGGAGTTGTACCAGCCTGCTGATGCCGTACGGGCGCCTTCAGCAGCCTTGTCGAAATAAACGCCAATCGTATTCGCGCCTGCGGCGAATGAAGATACGATTCGGGAAGCTAGGCCGTAGCCCGTAGAAGCTCCGATAACAAGGACGTTGCGCGGTCCTGCGATTGCAGGCTGCGCTTGCACATAATCGATTTGGCGCTGCACCTGTTGCGCGCAGCCTTCAGGATGTGCGGTTGTACAAATAAAGCCGCGGGTTTTCGGTTGAATAATCATATTAGAATATTCCTTTCTTTAATGGAATTAGCCTATGTATAAAGTTAGCGGGACAACTCTATCCCATTTTACCGATTTTTGCTCATAAAGGGAAGTTCTCTTTGCAAACAAATAAGCGCCGAGAAAGCAAAGCTGCTATCTCGGCGCTTATTTATGCAGACGTTAACGACGGCCTGCAAGCTGCTGTTCAGCGATTTGGATGAGACGACGAGTAATATAACCGCCAATGGATCCCATATCGCGAGTAGTCATATTACCATAGTAGCCGTCTTGGGGAAGTTGAATGCCCAGCTCTTGGGCAACTTCGTATTTCATTTGCTCAAGAGCTGCCCGAGCTCCCGGTACAACGAGTTGATTCGTTTGGTTTGCCATTTATACTCAGCCTCCTTCTTGACAGTATTATGCATCATCGCAGATTGGATTATTCGCTATTTTCACCTAAATTTACCGCCTTTTTTTAGACTAGGTCCATGATAAAATGGTTATACGGGAGGGGGCGGCGTTATGTTTATGAAACCGATGCTCATGACGGAGCGCGAGGAGCCTTTTGATGATGAACGATTTATATTCGAACCGATCATTGACGGTCATCGTCTGCAGCTTTCCTTTATTGCGGGCAAGGCGAAATTATATACAAGGCACTTTAATGACGTTACGCGGCAATATCCTGAATTACATAATGTTCCTTTGCGGGAGCCGGCGGACGTCGTGCTGGACGGTGAGGTTGCTTACGTGAATCCTGTCACGGGGGCAATCGAATTCGTCACGCTGATTGAGCGGTATAGAATGAAGAAGGAACCGTGCATTCGAGAGGCAAAAACGCGGTTTCCCGTTATATTTTTTGTATTTGATATCCTTCATTACAATGGTGTCGACTTAAGGCAAAAGCCGCTGCTGGAGCGGAAAAGAATGCTTGGCGAGCTTTTGGAGAATAATGCGTATTATAAGAAGATGTTATTTGTTGACGGAGAAGGCACCTCGTTATTTCATCTGGTCAAACGCACCGAGCTTGAGGGTGTTGCCTGCAAGAGGAAGGACAGCCTGTATTTTGAAGGAAAAACGGAAAACTGGCTGAAGGTTCTCAATGCGGATTATGTAAATTTGCACATGGGGTCCAGAAGCAGAGGCGTACGCGATAAGGCGGGCTCTGACGCCGTTTAAATACCGACAGCAGCATTATCCGGCCTGTAAAGAGCAGCACGGCTCATTAAAAATGGAGCTGCGATCGCTTAGGCAATCGCAGCTCCTTCTTCTTGCTTTATTTGTATCAGTTGATTACGCGTCTTGCGGTTACATAGCTTTTGGCCCAGTAGCTGATCGTCATATCCGATATCGCTACGCCTTTGCTGCTGGAGCTGTGAATGATTTTATTATTGCCTGCGTAGACGGCGACATGGCTAATCGATTTGCCGTTTGTCTTGAAGAAAACAAGGTCGCCCATGCTTAGCGAGCCTTTGTCAACCTTCTTGCCAACCGAAGCTTGCGCTGCGGAAGTGCGCGGGAGAGAAACCTCAAAGCCTTTAAACAAAAATTGCGTAAACGACGAGCAATCGAATGCATATGTAACGCCTGCAGGTGCACCGAGCTTATAGGGTGTGCCGATATATTCTTTGCCTGTGGAAATAAGATTAATTGTTTCAGGTGTTGCTGCGTGTGCTTTCTGCGCAAAAGAGCCAAAAGTGATTGCCGATAGTACGATCGCGCTGCAAAGACTTGCTTTGGCAATCGATTTCATTAATTTAGATTTTCTCATGCTGTCAGGATATCCCTCCGCGTTTCGTTTTATGTGTTATGACTATAACACATCCTGAAAGCGGCATTTTTTGCTAATGAGAGAGAAAAGCTAGGAATAGGAAGGATTCTGAATCATTATGAGAAATAAATGAAAAAATATTAATAAAATTCAGCTTGTGCAGCAGACTAAGGCATATTTACCCCTCTGGCGCTTACGAGCAGCGTATACCATTGCTCTCTCGTCATACGCTCGGATTGGCGAACGGCATCTCTGCATGCGAGAATTCGTTCAGGATTAACCGTTCCGATAACGGGCTGAATACGCGCCGGATGTTTCATCAACCAGCCGAGAACGATAGCCTCGGGCGTCGTTTCATTTTCTTCCGCAAGCTGCTGTACGAGAGCAGATGTTTTGATTTCCGCTTCCGTTGCATTCTCCGTAACTTTTCCTGAAAATCTTCCTTGCGCAAGCGGTCCCCATGCTTGGATTTGAATATGTTCCATTTGCATCATTTCCATTAGCCCCTCTGGGAAATTATCCTTAAGGCCAGCCTTCTGATTGACATGGATGCCATGATCAACCCAGTCGTGGCGAAGCAGGCTCATCTCCAGCTGGTTCACGACGATCGGATCGGGCAGCTCACGCTGCAGGAAGCGGATTTGTCCGGGACTCATGTTCGATACGCCGAAGTTGCGCACCTTTCCGGAACGCTTCAGCTGCGTAAACGCTTCGGCAATGTCTTCCGGCTCCATTAGCGGGTCGGGACGGTGAAGCAACAAAATATCTATATATTCTGTTCCTAGCCGCTCCAGAATGCCGTCCACCGAAGGCAGGATATGTTCCTTTGAGAAGTTGAAACGGCCAGGCAAGGCTTCGTCAGCAAGCTGAATGCCAACCTTGGATTGAATGACGATGTGTTCACGGAGCTTTGACTGCTTTTTCAATACTTCTCCAAAAACAGATTCCGCTTTCCCTCGTGTATAAATATCTGCGTGATCGTAAAACGTTATGCCGATCGACAGTGCAGCCTCAATGGCGGCTTCCGCTTGACGGACATGCTCTGCCGTATAAGTCTCTGTTTGGTTCCAGCTTCCGCCAAGTCCCATACAGCCTAACGCAAGACGGCTGTCCGATATCCCTCGACGTTCTAATGGCATGATTTTCATTGTTTATCAACCTCCGCAATAATGATTTAACCTTAGACGGATTCTATTATACCTTTATACTACCATTCATATAAGGACTGAAATAAAGTTCACTAACTACCCTTCGTTCCCAAAGGCTGGATATAAAAGAGCAGCCAACCAGATGTTTGCAAGCGTTTCAATTTGGTGCTACATTACGGAGGACATAACATTAAGGGAGGAATACCCATTGGCTTTTATCACATGCAACTTTTTTTCAGAAGTATTAGGCCTCAGCACTTCTATGACGGTCATTTTACCTCAGCAAACGACCTCGCAAATTGGCATGAACAATCGCAGCAGCCACAAGCTTCACAAAACGCTTTTTTTGCTGCACGGCTTCTCCGATGATGACACGATCTGGTCGAGAAGGACCTCTATTGAACGTTATGTTGCAGAGCTTGGGCTGGCAGTCGTCATGCCGAACGTACATCAGAGCTTCTATACGGATATGGCATACGGGAATAAGTATTGGAGGTTTCTGACGGAGGAGCTTCCGGTCATCGCCCGTTCGTTCTTTCCGCTATCGGTTGCAAGAGAAGACAACTTTGTTGCGGGTTTATCGATGGGCGGCTATGGCGCCTTCAAATGGGCGCTGCGGCATCCGGATCGTTTTGCAGCTGCGGGGAGCTTGTCCGGGGCGCTGGATATGGCTCATCATGCGATGGACCCAGCCATGCCGCATATGGCTCCGTACTTTAAGTTGATCTATGGAGAGAAAGAGATTATAGGAACTGACGATGATTTACTGCATGTCGTCGCGGAGCTCTCGAAAGGTGGTTCGCCAAAGCCGGCGCTCTATCAATGCTGCGGTACGGAGGATTTTTTATACAACGATAATATTGCTTTTCGTGATGCTTGTGGGCAAGCAGACTATCCGCTTACCTACGTGGAGGGTCCGGGCAGCCACGAGTGGGGTTATTGGGATATGCATATTCAGCATTTTTTACGGTGGTTGCCGGTTGCGCAGCAGGAGTAATCGTGTGTGAAAAGGAAGCTGTCGAGTCGAATGACTCGGTAGCTTTTTTTTCTTGAAAAAATGGATTTAAGGCTTGCAAAATGAAGCCGCTGCCATTATGATTTGTTTAGGATTAATGTTTATATTATAGAATAAATATATATATTAATTCAACTGATTATTATTGTATCAAGTTAATCATCATAAAGAAGCGAGGGCGATTATAGAATGGCAAACCGCATAACGATTAACGCCGATTTGGCGGCAGGCACGATTAACCGAAACATATATGGACATTTCTCCGAGCATTTGGGCCGCTGTATTTATGAAGGCATTTGGGTTGGCGAGGATTCCCCAATTCCGAACACAAACGGGATCCGCAACGATGTCGTAGCAGCGCTTAAAAATATTAAAATACCCGTTCTTCGTTGGCCGGGCGGCTGCTTCGCTGATGAATATCACTGGAAGGACGGCATCGGGCCGCGCGAGTCTCGCAAGCGGATGATCAACACGCACTGGGGCGGCGTTGTCGAGAACAACCATTTCGGCACGCATGAGTTTCTTATGCTTTGCGAAATGCTGGATTGCGAGCCGTACATCTCCGGAAACGTAGGAAGCGGTACCGTTCAGGAAATGTCGGAATGGGTAGAATATATGACGTTCGACGGCGTATCGCCAATGGCCGAATTGCGTAAGGAAAATGGCAGGGAGAAGCCGTGGAACGTGAAATATTTTGGCGTCGGCAATGAGAACTGGGGCTGCGGCGGCAACATGCGCCCGGAATATTATGCGGATGAGTACAGAAGATACCAAACCTATGTACGCAATTACGGCGAGAACAAAATTCATAAAATCGCTTGCGGACCAAACGTGGACGATTACCGCTGGATGGACGTTCTGATGCGCGAAGCGCATAGGATGATGGATTCCATCTCGCTTCACTACTATACGATTCCGGGTGAATGGGCGGATAAAGGGGCTGCGACAGGTTTCTCCGAGGACGAGTGGTTCATGACGATGAAGAAAGCGCTCTGGATGGACGAGCTGATCAAGCGCCACTCGACGATCATGGACAAATACGATCCGAACAAACGGGTAGGGCTGATCGTAGACGAGTGGGGCACCTGGTTCGACGTTGAGCCAGGCACGAATCCGGGCTTCTTATACCAGCAGAACACTATACGGGATGCGCTCGTGGCCGGCGTTACTCTTAACATTTTCCACGATCATTGCGACCGGGTACAGATGGCAAACATCGCGCAGGTGATCAACGTGCTGCAATCGGTTATTTTGACTGAAGGCGAGAAAATGGTGCTAACGCCGACGTATCACGTATTTGATATGTACAAGGTACATCAGGATGCCACGCTGCTTACGACGTCGATCGACAGTCAAGAGTACGCGCATAATGATCAGAAGATTCCACAAGTTTCCGTCTCTGCTTCCAAGGATGCGGAAGGCCGCATTCACGTTAGTCTGTGCAACCTGGACAATCAGTCCGGCACGGATGTTGAAATCGATCTGCGCGGTTTAGCGGGTGCCGGCTTGAAGGTAACAGGAACGGAGCTGACGGCTTCCGTGAAAGACGCGCATAATACGTTCGAGCAGCCGAGTGTTGTAGCTCCAACCGCTTACCAGGCTTTCTCGGTTGAGGGTACTGTTGTCAAAGCTAAACTTTCACCGATGTCCGTTACCGTTCTTGAATTGATCGCCGAATAAGGGAAGCCTATCATGAGCAGCAACGGTAATTGCAAGGGCTGCCGCGACGAGTACCGGGTTACGGATGAGCAAATTGACCGCATATTGGCGGCGCCGATGTTCAAGTCCGATATCAGCGTGCCCGACGAAGTGTATGAGCGAAGATTAGAGCAGTGCAGCGTCTGCCCGAAATTTCAATATGGAACGACCTGCGCAGTCTGCGGCTGCTTCGTTCGAATTGCCGCTAAGTATAAAGACCGCTCTTGTCCACTGCCTGGTGACAGCCGATGGGTGAAATTTGTTTGATAGAATAGGAAGCTAACAGTGTTGGCAGGGGTTGTTCCAAAAGGTCTTAGACCTTTTGGAACAAC
>NZ_JAKGAP010000064.1 GCF_021532375.1 Paenibacillus alkaliterrae | reverse complement strand
TCCCGTTAAACTTGCTTCATCAGCGTTTTAGTCTGGCCTAACTGGAATTTGTCCCGCTAATGTGGTCAGTTTGCCGACTAGAAGCGATTATTCCCGTGAATAACGCCCGGTTTTCCCGTTAAATGTTTTAATTTAGCGTGTCTGAGACAAATTAGCTGGCGTTTTTCCAGTTCGTGCTGCCGGTGCAGCCTTTAACTCGCGTGATTGATTAGTTCACGTATATAGAGTCTTCTTTTACGACGAGGAGGATACAAAATGTATCATATAGTAGAAACTGCGATACATAATGATTTTGGCGTATATTCTGAAATTCCACTACTAAATAAGAGGGGGCAGTCCCTTAGACATATTAATGACTAAGGACTGCCCCTAATTTGTTACGAAGCTTATTTGTAGCTGGGCAGCCAGCTGCCGTGGGCTTCGATCAAGTCGTCGCAGAGCGAAACGATGTCATCCATCGACAGCTCGGCGGACGTATGCGGATCAAGCAGAGCGGCGTGATAAATATGGTCGCGCTTGCCGGTAATGGCAGCTTCGATCGTCAGCAATTGCGTGTTAATGTTCGTGCGGTTGAGAGCGGCAAGTTGCGGCGGAAGGTCGCCGACAAAAGTTGGCGTAACGCCGTTCGCGTCAACGAGGCAAGGGACCTCGACGCAAGCTTCCTTCGGCAGGTTCGTAATCAGGCCCGTATTCATGACGTTGCCGCCGATCTTGAACGGTTTATTGGTTTCAATGGCTTCGAGTATATACGAAGCATACTCATGGCTGCGGCAGTGCTCGAGGCTGCGGTCGTTGACAAGGGAATCGCGCATCGATTTCCAGCCTTCGATTTGGTTAACGCAGCGCCGCGGATATTCGTCAAGCGGAATGTTGAAGCGTTCGATCAGCTCCGGGTAGTTGCGCTTGATAAAGTACGGGTGGTATTCGGCATTATGCTCGGACGATTCGGTAATATAGTAGCCGAATTTCAGCATGAGCTCGTAGCGGACCATGTCATGATGCTTTTCCTTCTGCTTCTCCGCAGCGCGGCGCTTAATTTCCGGGTAGAGGTCTACGCCGTCCTTGCTTGCTTCAAGCAGCCACGCCATATGGTTGATGCCCGCGATTTTGTACTTGACGCCTGTAGGATCCAGATCCAAATGCTCGAACAGGTGCGGCACGCACACCTGCACGCTGTGGCATAGCCCAACGGTTTTTACGCCTCCGTAAGTATTCATCACATTCGTTAGTACAGCCATTGGATTCGTATAGTTCAAGAAGAGCGCATCCGGACATACCTCATTGATGTCGCGAGCGAAATCCAGCATGACCGGGATCGTGCGCAGGTTTCGGAAAATGCCGCCAATGCCGACCGTATCGGCAATCGTTTGGCGCAAGCCGTACTTCTTCGGGATTTCAAAATCGGTAATGGTACAAGGATCGTAGCCGCCTACTTGTATGGCGTTTACGACGTATTTCGCTCCGCGCAGCGCTTCCTTGCGATCGGTGTACGCTTTGATATGGCAGGTGCTTTGGCTCGTTTGCTGCAGGTTGAGCAGCATTTGCTCAGAGTCGTTCAGACGCTCCGCATCGATATCGAATAAAGCGATTTCAAAGCCCTGCAGCGCTGGAGTCTGCATGACGTCGCCGAGAATGTTTTTGGCAAATACGGTGCTTCCTGCTCCGATAAACGTAATTTTGGACATGGGATAATAGCCTCCTATTTGTTTATTGCTGACTCCTTCAGTATACGGATGCAAACGATAAATGAATATGGAAGGAACGAAGCATTATATGGAGAAATGTTGCAGCATTTAGTATGATGATAGGAGCAGGCTTTATGGAGGTGCAAGGTTGGATACGCATCATTACTTTATGTTAAGTATTAATGCAGCTCCTTTAAAGGGAGAAATGTCCGTTTTATTTAGCGGAAAAGGCAAGCCGGTGGGAGGTCATTTCATCGGCCCCGCCGTCCATGATTACTATTTAATCCATATCGTCCTTGACGGAGAGGGCGTATTCGAAACGCTGGGAGAGACGCATGCCTGCAGGGCCGGTGATGCATTCGTTATTTTCCCGGATATATTAGTCAAGTATGAAGCAAGCATGAGCAATCCATGGACATACATGTGGGTAGCCTTCTCGGGGGATATCGTGGAGTCGTCGTTGACCTCCATCGGCATTACGCCGGACAGGGCGGTCGTTCGGGCGTGCCCGCTGCCGTCCATGCAGAGAATGTTTCGCAGCTTGCGCAAAAGTATGGAGGGAACGGACTTTCCGGCGCTGGGAAATATGGAGGCTTCCGGGTGGCTCAGACTTATTTTGTACGAGCTTGGCAGGCTGCATCTAAGAGAAGAAACGGTGGTTAGCGGACCGCGGTCCCGCTCTTACCGTCAAATCGATCAAGCGATTCGACTGCTCTCGCTGCAATACGGACAGCAGCTTTCAATTGAAGGAATCGCGCAAACGCTAGGTTATCATCGCGCTCATTTAACGAGACTGTTCAAGGAGGCGACGGGCTTATCGCCTATGCAATACTTATTCAAGGTGAGGATGAAGAAGGCCGAGGAGCTGCTGGAGGGGGAGCTTACCATCGCGCAAATCGCGGCCTCTGTCGGGTATAATGACCCGCTGTTTTTCACCAAGCAATTTCACAAATGGAGCGGACAATCTCCTACGGAGTTTCGGAGGGATTTGATTCATAAATAGTTTTCGCAAACTCGCGGCTTCAATCGTGAGTTAGAAAATCTCAAAAAAAGTTATACGGCTTTAGGCCGCATAACTTTTTTCTTTTGTCCAAACACGGCAAGTTTTGGTTCCATATAATGTCTAGGGAACATGTTATGGAGGTGTGAAAGCCGTGATAACGATTAGTTTGTGCATGATTGTAAAAAACGAGGAGCAAGTTCTAGATAGATGCTTAAATTCCGTTAAAGATCTAGTAGATGAGATCGTCATCGTAGATACGGGATCAACGGATAGCACGAAAGAAATTGCCGCTAACTATACGAATCATATCTATCATTTTGATTGGATCGATGATTTTTCTGCTGCAAGGAATTACTCTTTCCGTCATGCGACTGGGGATTATATTTTATGGCTGGATGCGGATGATTGGCTGCAGGAAAACGACCTGGTAAAGTTCAAAGCGCTCAAACAAACGTTAGATCCGAACATAGACTCCGTTTGCATGGATTACTACGTTGCGTTTGATCCCCTTGGACAGCCAACAGCCGTTGTGAAAAGAAACAGGCTTGTGAAGCGTTCCAGGCAATTTCAATGGTATGACCCGGTGCATGAGCATTTAGCGGTCTCGGGAAATGTAATCTTTTCGGATATTGCAGTGAGTCATGGCCGGGTGCATAAAAACACGGAACGTAATCTGCGTATTTATGAAGGAGTGCTTGCGCAGGGGGGAATCCTCTCGAATCGGCAATTATTACAATATGCAATGGAACTAACCGCTAATGGTTATTACGAAAAGGCAATCGAGATCTATCAAACGATTATTTCTGATCCAACAAGCTATTTTGAAGATAAATTGCAATCTTGTGATCGAATGGCTCACTGCAATCACGAGCTCGGCAATAAAGAGCAAGAACTGCAATCCCTATTAAAAACGTTCAACTACGATATCCCGCGTGCCGATTATGTATGCCGAATCGCCTACTATTTTCAGGAGAACAGCGATTATGAGAAAGCTGTTAACTGGTACCTGTTGGCACTAAAGCTGGAGAAGCCGGAAAATCGTCTGCTTGGCATCAATAACATGGCTTGGTCATGGTTTCCCCATCTGCAGCTTGTGGCATGCTACGGCAAACTCGGGCAATTAGAGCAAGCCTATGAGCATAATGAAATTTCTCTTTCATATGCGCCAAACGATTCGAACATATTAAATAACAAACTATTGTTGGAGAAGCATCTGAGCAAAAGAAAAGATGGAAGCTGATAAGCCTTTTAAATCATGTCCAGGCATATACCGTATCTATTATAATTATTCATCCATATAATAAAGAATTGCTAGGAGTCTGTCCGACGAAACAGGATTTTGTCCCGCACGCCTCGAATTTATTAGATAAATAGTAATGGACGTGTAAAGGAGTGAAGTCGCATGGC